>NZ_PYTV01000010.1:0-197636 GCF_003028475.1 Stenotrophomonas sp. Nf1
ATCGAGCCCCCATGGGTGAGGGCGCTTTGCTTGCGAAGCACTGCTTCGCAAGCGCCCGAACGCACAGCCGCCAGCGGCTGGGCCGGACCCCGGAGGGGGGTTTACGGCATGTCCTGCAGCGGACTGCCCGCGCCTCCCCCACTTTCGCACGAAGGCGCTGACGGAGCGCTTGAAAAACCCTTATTCCGCCAGCATCGCCGCCAGCTTCTCCCGCGCCGGGCCGGCCAGCTTCGGGTTGTCCAGCGCGAAGCGGATCGTCGCCTCGACCAGACCCAGGTGCGTACCGCAGTCGAAACGGGTGCCCTCGAAGCGATAGGCGTCGACCTGTTCGGTCTTCAGCAGCTGCGCGATCGCATCGGTCAGCTGGATCTCGCCACCGGCACCACTGCCGGTCTGCTCCAGCAGTTCGAAGATCTTCGGGCTCAGCACATAGCGGCCGACCACGGCCAGATCACTCGGCGCGTCCTCCGGCTTGGGCTTCTCCACGATCTGCGAGATACGACCCTTGCGGCCATCGAACGCCTCGGTGGCGACGATGCCATAGCTGGCGGTCTTGTCATGCGGCACGTCTTCCACCGCGATCACGCTGGCACCGCTGGCTTCGTTGAGATCGGCCATCTGCTTCAGCGCGCCGGCGCCACGGTTCCAGATCAGGTCGTCCGGCAGCAGCACGGCAAACGGCTCGTCGCCGATCACCGCCTTGGCGCAGAGCACCGCATGGCCCAGACCCAGGGCTTCGGCCTGGGTGACGAACACCGCACGCACGCCGTTGGGCAGCACGTGGCGGATCATCTCCAGCTGTTCCTGCTTGCCGGCGCGTTCGAGCTTCTGCTCCAGCTCGTAGGCCTTGTCGAAATAATCGGCCACCGCGTGCTTGTAGCGGTTGGTGATGAACACCAGCGTGTCGCAGCCCGCTTCAATGGCCTCGTCCACCGCGTACTGGATCAGCGGGCGATCAATGATCGGCAGCATCTCCTTGGGCACGGTCTTGGTTGCGGGCAGAAAACGTGTGCCCAGCCCTGCCACGGGAAATACTGCCTTGCGAATTCGCTTGCTCATTGGTGCCTGTTGGCCTCACGTGCCGGGAAAGGCACGACTTTAGCGGATGAAATGTAAGCGTCCTGTTCGATCGGCGAGAACTCCGGCATCGTCGTGAACAGGATTTCCTGGATGCTGGTGGTGTCGTAGGTGGCGATCGCCTCGCGCAGGCGCGGCACGTTGCCCAGCACCAGGTCGCGCGAGAACGCGCGTACGCCGGCTTCGAGAATTTTCGGATGCGCGGTCGAACGATAATCCTCGTCCGAATAGAACAGCGTCTCGTGCAGCTTCTCGCCGGGGCGCAGGCCGGTGTAGATGATCTGGATGTCCTTGTACGGCTGCTTGCCGGTCAGGCGGATCATCTGCTCGGCCAGCACGCGGATCGGCACAGGCTCGCCCATGTCCAGCGTATAGATGGCGCCATGCGACGCCGAGGCGGCCGCCTGCAGGATCAGCTGGCAGGCCTCGGGGATGGTCATGAAGTAGCGGCTGACTTCCGGGTCGGTGACGGTGATCGGACCGCCCCGCAGGATCTGTTCGCGGAACAGCGGCACCACGCTGCCCGCCGAGGCCAGCACGTTGCCGAAGCGGACCGTGACGAAACGGGTGTGCGTGGACTTCTGGTCCAGGCTCTGGCAGATCATCTCGGCGTAGCGCTTGCTCGCACCCAGCGCGTTGACCGGATCGACCGCCTTGTCGGTGGAGATGAACACGAAATGCTCCACCCGTGCCTCCAGGCACGCGCGGGCCACGTTCTCAGTCGCCAGGATGTTGTTGCGCACCGCTTCGCGCAGCTGCCGTTCCAGCACCGGCACGTGCTTGTAGGCGGCAGCGTGGAAGGCGGTATCGACCGGATGCAGCGACAACGCGTGACGGATCACCGCCGGGTCGCCGCAATCGCCGAGTACGGCCTCGATCTCGACATCGGGGAAGCTGCGGCGCAGCTCGCCTTCGATGGTCAGCAGCAGTAGCTCGCTGATTTCCAGCAGGATGATGCGGCCGGCGCCATGTCGCGCGCACTGCCGGCACAGCTCGGAGCCGATCGAGCCACCGGCGCCGGTCACCATGATGGTGCGTCCGCCCAGCCAGCCCCGGATCAGGTTCCAGTCCGGCATGATCGGCTTGCGCCCCAGCAGGTCTTCGATCGCCACTTCCTTCAGCTGGCCCGGCAACGACTGGCCCTGCAGGATGTCGCTGAGCTTGGGCACGGTGCGGAACGGCACGCCGGTGCTTTCACAGATGGCGACCACCCGCTGCATGCCAGCGGCATCCAGCGATGGAATGGCGATGACCAGCAGCTTGGCCGCGGTTTCGCGCACCACGGTCGGCGCATCGTCCAGCGTGCCCAGGATCGGCAGGCCCTGCAGCTTGGCCCCACGCAGGTGCGGGGCGTCGTCGAGCAGGCCGACCGGCTCGAAATTGCCGGAGCGGCGCAGGTCGCGCACCAGGGTTTCGGCCGCCTGACCGGCGCCCAGAATCAGTACCCGGCGCGCGCTGGAATCGGACTGCAGTGCCTGGTAGTCCTTCCAGGCCCGGTACAACAGGCGCGGTGCGCCCAGCAGCGCCGACAGCGCGAAGGGATAGATCACCAGCACCGACATCGGCACGCCGTCGAAGCGCTTCCACATCAGCACCAGGACGATGGCAACCATGCCGATGAAGCTGGCCTTGAAGATGTTCAGCAGGTCGCTGACGCTGGCGAAACGCCACAGCCCGCGATACAGGCCCACCCGCCAGAACACCAGGCCCTGCAGCAGCAGCACCAGGGTGGTATCGACATTCCAGAGCGGCAAGGCCGGCGCGTTGGGCAGGATCGAGTAGCGACCTGCATGGAGCAACTGCCAGCATGCCCAGACCATGAACAGGTCGTGGCAGACGATGGCCGAACGCGGCATCAGGCCGAGAATTCTGTCCCGCCAGGGTGAAGCCATAAGTCAGGTAGTTCCTTGTCGATGGCGCATTCCATTGCGCAGGAGGAGCCAAAGGACAGTCAGCGCGATGAACCACGCGACCGCCACGACAGCCTCCCACCTCGGCTGCAGATTCGAGCAGACATTGAACACTGTAATACTGAACAGGCCCAAAGCAAAGTACATCCCTGTCACCTGGGGGTGACTGGCTCCTGCCTGCACCGCGCGCTGGTAGACGTGCTGGGTATGGGGTTCCATCCAGCGTTGTCCGGAAATGATGCGCGCCAGCAGTGTGAAGCCTGCGTCCACGAGGAACGGCGAAATGGGCACCAGCAGCAGGATCCAGTTGATATCGGTACGCACGCTGGCGATGGCCAGCACCACGGCGACCGCATAGCCAAGCGCGCCACTACCGACATCGCCCATGAAGATCCGGGCCCGGGGGAAGTTGAACGGCAGGAAACCCAGGCAGGCCAGGCCCAGGGCGATGGCCGCCAGCGAGTACGGCCACGGCAGCACCGGCGCCAGCCCCAGCGCGGCCACCACGGCCTGGCTGGCGGCGATACCGTTGATGCCGTCCATGAAGTTCCAGATGTTGATCAGCGAGGCGGTGAACAGCAGCACCAGCACCGCCAGCAGCCAGCTGCCGCCGTGCACCTTGACCAGCCCCGCCAGCAGCGCGGCGGCGATGAAGTGCACCATCAGCCGGCGCATCGCCGGCAGCGGCCTGTGGTCGTCCCACCAACCAATGCCGGCCACCAGCACCAGCCCGAGGCTGGCCACCAGCAGGCTGGGCGTGGCCTGCGGCCAGGCCCACATGGCCGCGCCGGCGGCCACCAGCAGGCTGATGACAATGGCAATGCCACCACCGCGGGGCGTGGCAACGCTATGGCTGCGGCGCTCGCCGGGCTGGTCCAGCAACTGCCGGCGCACGGCGTAACCGCGCGCCGCCCAGGTCAGCGCGGCGCTGAGCAGCGCAAGCGCCAGCAGCGACGCCATCACAAGCCACGGCATGGATCAGAGCACCGCGTAGTTCAGCAGCGGCTTGACCGTACCCCATTCCTTGCAGCTCGGGCACTGCCAGTGATGGGTGCGCGCACCGAAGCCGCAGCGCGTGCAACGATAGGCCGGGTTGCGTACCAGCAGCTGGTCGGTGATGTGCTTGAGGTCGTGCAGGGTGGCCGTGGAATCGGCACCTTCGGCCAGGGTCAGGTCGATCAGCGCCGACTCGCCGCGCACCGAGGGGCGGTCCTTCAACTGGCGGCCGAGATAGGCCCGTGCCGGCGCCACGCCCTCCTGCTCTTCCATCAGGCGGGTGAGTGCCAGCACCGGGGCGATGCCACGGTAGTGCTCGGTCATTTCCGACAGGAACGCACGCGCGCCCGCCAGGTCGCCCACCTTGCGGTAGTTCTGCATCAGCGCCGGCAGCAGCTCGGGCAGGTACTCGGGGTCGTTGCGGGCGGCACGCTCGAACGCGCGCACGGCCGCTTCGGAATTGCCGGCATCGGTTTCCAGGCGGCCTTCGATGATGCCGGCACGCACCGACATCGCATCGGCCTGGTAGGCGCGGGCGATGGCCGCCCTCGCCTCTTCCAGCTTGCCGGCGCCACGGAAGCGTTCGGCCAGCTCGCACTCGAACTGCCCGATCAGCTTGCCCATCGGCTCGCCGGTGACGTCTTCGAAACGGGTGGCGTTGTCGATCGCCTTTTCCCAGTCACGCTCGGCCTGGTAGATGCCGATCAGATGCTTGAGCGCCTGCGGTGCGCGCTGGTCGAGCTGGGCCAGTTCGGTGAAGACCGTCTCGGCCCGGTCCAGCAGACCGGACTTCATGTAGTCCTCGCCCAGCGCCAGCAGGGCCTGCACGCGCTGCGCGTCACTGAGGTCGCTGCGGTTGACCAGGCCCTGGTGCAGGCGGATGGCACGATCGACTTCGCCGCGGCGGCGGAACAGATGGCCCAGCGCGACCTGGGTCTCGAAGGTTTCCTTGTCCAGCTCGGCGATATGCAGGAACAGCTCGATGGCCTTGTCCGGCTGCTCGTTGAGCAGGTAGTTCAGGCCGCGGAAGTAGGTGCTGGACAGGCGGCTGACCTGGTTGTCACCGTGGCGCTGACCGCCACGCCGTCCGATCACCCATCCGGCCAGAGCGGCCAGCGGGACGAACAGGAAGAACCAGAACCACTCGGTGACGAAATCCATCTTCGATCAGCGTCCATCAAAGGATTGGGGGGAGGCAACCGGTGCCGGCGAGGCGGCAGCGGACTTGTTGGCGCGGCGCAGCTGGCTGTAGAGCGGAATGACCACGCTCACCAGCACCAGGCCGGCACCGACCACGACACCGACCAGCAGCGCGGCGATCAGGGCCACGCCCACCGAGGTGTGCAGTTGGGTAAACAGCAGGTTGATCGACATCGCGGTCATGTTGACCGCACCGATGATCAATCCAAGGATCAGCACCGCCAGCAGGACCAGCATACGAAACACCTTCATGCGAGAGCTCCAGTGGCAGGAGTCCGTAGCTTATCCGACTCGCGGCTGGATTCGCACGCGGTGGCGCGACGGGGCTCAGGCCGGATCGGCGTCCAGCGGCAGCACGCTGCTGACCCGCTCGCGCAGTTCCTTGCCCGGCTTGAAATGGGGAACGTGCTTGCCCGGCAGGGCGACCGATTCGCCGGTCTTCGGGTTGCGACCCAGGCGCGGCGGCCGGTAGTGCAGCGAGAAGCTGCCAAAACCACGGATTTCGATGCGATCCCCGGCGGACAGCGAACCGCCCATCATTTCCAGCAACGACTTTACCGCCAGATCGACATCATCGGCCTTCAGGTGCGCCTGGCGGCGCGCGAGGATTTCGATCAGTTCGGATTTGGTCATCGCCGGCTCACATCAGGGGTCACTCAGCCTGAAACGGCCCGGGCAATGCCCGGGCCGTCCAGGAAACAACGAACAGCTACAGGCCGATATTACTCGGACTTGTTGCCGTTCAGCTGTGCACGCAGCAGCGCGCCCAGCTGGGTGGTGCCGCTGGAAGCCGAAGAGGACTGGTATTCCTCCAGCACTTCGCGCATTTCAGCGTCGTCCTTGGCCTTGATCGACAGCTGCAGGGTGCGGCCCTTGCGGTCCATGCCCACGAACTTGGCTTCGACCTTGTCGCCGACCTTCAGGTGCTGGGTGGCGTCGTCAACGCGCTCGTTGGCGATGTCGCGTGCCGAGACGTAACCTTCGATGCCGTCAGCCAGCTCGATGATCGCGCCCTTGGCGTCGACTTCCTTCACCACGCCTTCGACCTTGGAGCCCTTCGGATTGGCAGCCATGTACTGGCCGAACGGATCCTGCTCCAGCTGCTTCACGCCCAGGGAGATGCGCTCGCGTTCCGGATCGACGGCCAGGACAACAGCGTCCAGGGTGTCGCCCTTCTTGAAGTTGCGAACGACGTCTTCGCCGGTGGTGTTCCAGCTGATGTCGGACAGGTGGACCAGGCCGTCGATGCCGCCGTCCAGGCCGATGAAGATGCCGAAGTCGGTGATCGACTTGATCTGGCCCGACACCTTGTCACCCTTCTTGTGGGTGGCAGCGAAGGTTTCCCACGGATTGGCGGCAACCTGCTTCATGCCCAGCGAGATACGGCGACGCTCTTCATCGACGTCCAGCACCATCACTTCGACTTCGTCACCAACCTGCACAACCTTGGACGGGTTGACGTTCTTGTTGGTCCAATCCATCTCGGAGACGTGCACCAGGCCTTCGACGCCCGGCTCGATCTCAACGAACGCGCCGTAATCGGTGACGTTGGAGACCTTGCCGAAGACGCGGCTGTTGGCCGGGTAACGACGGGCGATGTTATCCCACGGATCTTCGCCCAGCTGCTTCAGGCCCAGCGAAACGCGGTTGCGCTCGCGGTCGAACTTCAGCACGCGCACGTCCAGCTCGTCGCCGACGTTGACGACTTCGGACGGATGGCGCACGCGCTTCCATGCCATGTCGGTGATGTGCAGCAGGCCGTCGATACCGCCCAGGTCCACGAACGCGCCGTAGTCGGTCAGGTTCTTGACGACACCCTTCAGGATCGCGCCTTCCTGCAGCTTGTCCATCAGCTGCTCGCGCTCTTCCGAGTGCTCGCTTTCGACGACAGCGCGGCGCGAGACCACGACGTTGTTACGCTTGCGGTCCAGCTTGATGAGCTTGAACTCGAGCTCCTTGCCTTCCAGGTAGGCCGGATCGCGCACCGGGCGCACATCGACCAGGGAACCCGGCAGGAAGGCGCGGACATCCTTGATGTCCACGGTGAAACCACCCTTGACCTTGCCGCTGATGCGGCCGGTGATGGTTTCGTTCTTTTCCAACGCTTCTTCCAGCTCGTCCCACACCATCGCGCGCTTGGCCTTCTCGCGCGACAGGACGGTTTCGCCGAAGCCGTTCTCGATCGAGTCGAGGGCGACCTTGACGATGTCGCCTTCGGCGACGTCGATTTCGCCAGCGTCGTTACGGAACTGTTCGATCGGCACGATGCCTTCGGACTTCAGGCCAGCGTTGATCACCACGACGTCGCCGCGGACTTCAACAACGGTACCGCTGACGATGGCGCCCGGCTTCAGCTTGGCCAGATTGGCCTGGCTGGCTTCAAACAGTTCGGCAAATGATTCGGTCATTAGATTTACTCTGTTGGACACATGGGTCGGTGGCGTCCCCTTCAGGGGAATGGCGACCGCCCGCCTGTTGGTCGACCCCGGAAACGCAGGTCGTGTGTAGTAGGAAAACCGCCACGCATCATTGCGCGACGGAGCTTGTACAGCACTGCAGTGCGCGACCACCACCGGTATTGCTGGCAGTGCTCCTGCGCGAACGGATCAGGCAGCCGGAACCGGAAGCAGATCCATCACTCTGGCAACGACATCTGCGATGCCGATGCCTGTGGTGTCGATGAGGACAGCATCGTCTGCCGGCTTCAGGGGCGCCACGGTACGCTGAGCATCACGGGCGTCGCGGGCCATGATCTCGCGCAGGAGGTCATCAAAGTTAACAGAAACCCCCTTGTCTTTCAACTGCTTATGCCGGCGCTCGGCGCGCTCCTCGGCACTGGCGGTCAGGAACACCTTGTAGGGGGCGTCCGGGAAGATCACCGTACCCATGTCGCGGCCGTCGGCGACCAGGCCCGGCAATTCCCTGAATGCGCGCTGGCGCTCCTTCAGGGCGGCCCGGACCTCCGGAATGGCGGCAATGGCCGAGGCCAGGGCGCCGGTGGTCTCCAGGCGCAGCTCGTCGGTGGCATCGGTGCCGTTGACCATGACCCGCATGGCCTCACCCTGCTCGACAAACTGAACGTGGGTGTCAAAGGTGCAGCGGACCAGCGCCGAGGCGTCGGAGGTATCGATGTCGGCCCAGCTGGCGGCCACGCCCACCGCCCGGTACAGCGCGCCCGAATCCAGGTAATGCCAGCCCATCCGGCGCGCGACGATGCGGCTGATGGTACCCTTGCCGGCCCCGGATGGGCCGTCGATGGTCAGGACGGGAGCGAGTGGATTCATGGGGGTCCCAGAGCGTGTGAAGGGGTCATTCTAGCCCCTGCCAGACGCCCCCAGCGGGATCTTTTGTGCAACCACTTGAAACCACGAGGAAAAGCCCGGTAGAATGGCGGGCTTGAACGAGCGTCAACTGCCGATTGTCTTTCGCATATCGCGGCCACGCTCCACCCGAACAACTACTGTTTACGCCGAGGTATGCCATGAAAGTCCTGTCCTCCCTGAAGTCGGCGAAGGCCCGTCACCGTGACTGCAAGGTCGTGCGTCGTCGTGGCAAGATCTTCGTCATCTGCAAGTCGAACCCGCGTTTCAAGGCGCGTCAGCGCTAAGCCTCACAGCCTTCCGGCTGCGGCTGGCCCTGCGCGGGGCCGACCCGATGCAAGAAACCGCCTTCGGGCGGTTTTTTGTTTATGCGGCTTTTTCCTGCCGTTTTTGCTGTAATCGCCTTTCTTGACCACTGGGGAGTAGATCGAGATGAAGCGTTACCTGTCCGCATTGGCCGTCCTGGCCACCCTGGCCGCCGCCACACCGGCGCTGGCCGATACCCTGCTTGTCGACCGCGCCCGCGAAAAGCCGGCCGGTGCCCTGCCCGTGCGCGGCCAGAGCATGCAGCAGGTGCAGGCACAGTTCGGCGCGCCGAGCGAACAGCTGCAGCCGCGCGGCGGGCAGAAGCGGCAATGGCCGACCATCAACCGCTGGGTGTACCCGCAGTTCACCGTCTACTTCGAGAAGCAGAAGGTGATCGACGTGGTGGCCAACCAGGCGGACCCGAACGAAATCGGCCCGAAGCCGCCGATCCGTTGATCCCCTTACCCGCCGTGGGCGGGCCTGTGTAGCGAGACCATGAACCAGACCCTTCGTTTTCCTGCCGAATGGGAAGCCCAGAGCGGCGTCCTGATTGCTTGGCCCACCGCCGACACCGACTGGGCCGACCGCCTGGGCCAGGTGGAAGAGACCTACATCGCCCTGGTTGCGGCCATCACCCGCTTCCAGCCGGTGCTGATCTGCGTGGCCGATGACGATGTGGAGACCTATGCCGAAATGCGGCTCCGCTCCAACCGCATCGACATGGACAAGGTGCACTTCACCACGGCCGCCTATGACGATACCTGGCTGCGCGATTCGGGCCCGATCACCCTGCGCCGCGCCGATGGCGGTTTCCAGCTGCTGGACTTCCGCTTCACCGGCTGGGGTGGCAAGTTCGACGCCACCCTGGATGACCAGCTGGTGGGCGTGCTCGACCAGGCCGGCGTGTTCAACGACGCGCCGGTGCGCAGCATCCCGTTCGCGCTGGAAGGCGGCGGCATTGAAACCGATGGTGAAGGCACCCTGCTGACCACCTGGAAGTGCCTGCACGAGCGCCACCCGGACCGCGACCGCGCCAGCCTGAGCGCCGATCTGGCCGACTGGCTGCAGCAGGACCGCGTGCTGTGGCTGGACCACGGTTACCTTGAAGGCGACGACACCGACGCCCACATCGACACCCTGGCCCGCTTCGCCTCGCCCGACAGCATTGTCTACCAGGCCTGCGACGACCAGAGCGACTCGCACTACGCCGAACTGCAGGCGATGGGCAACGAACTGGCTGCGCTGCGGACCAAGGACGGCCAGCCGTACCGCCTGTTCCCGCTACCGTGGGCACAGCCGGTGATCGACGAAGGCCGCCGCCTGGCCGCGTCGTACGCCAATTACCTGATCGTCAACGGCGCGGTGCTGATGCCGGCCTATGGCGACCCGGCCGATGACCTGGCCCGCGACGTACTGGCCCAGGCCCACCCCGGCCGCGAGATCGTGCAGGTGCCCTGCCGCTCGCTGATCTGGCAGAACGGCAGCCTGCACTGCATCACCATGCAGCTGCCGGCAGGGCTGTTGAAGGCCTGAGGGCCTGGCGCCGGGCTCCGCCCGGCACCGCTTTTGTAGAGTCGAGCCATGCTCGACTGCCTTTCCGCGCGATCTGACCGGAGAGCAGTCGAGCAAGCTCGACTCTACGGCTTCGGCGCCTTTGGTAGCGTCGAGCTTGCTCGACGGCCGTTTGCAAGGCGGACGGAGCGCACCCATTCAGCGCGCGACACGCTGGCGCCCGTCATCCGCGCTAACATGCTGGTTTTCCCCCGCAGGAACGCCCCGCATGAACTCGCGCAGCCCCCTTACCGTCGCCCTGATCCAGGAGCGCAACCACGGTGATGCCACCGCCAACCTGGCGGTGATCGAAGCACGCGTGGCCGAGGCGGCTGCCCAGGGTGCCAAGCTGGTGCTGTTGCAGGAACTGCATAACGGCCCGTACTTCTGCCAGCACGAATCGGTGGACGAGTTCGACCTGGCCGAGCCGATTCCGGGCCCCAGCACCGAACGCCTGGGCGCGCTGGCGAAGAAGCATGGCGTGGTGCTGGTCGGCTCGCTGTTCGAACGCCGCGCCGCCGGCCTGTACCACAACACCGCGGTGGTGTTCGAAAAGGACGGCACCCTGCTCGGCAAGTACCGCAAGATGCACATCCCCGATGATCCGGGCTTCTACGAGAAGTTCTACTTCACCCCGGGCGACATCGGCTTCACGCCGATCGATACCTCGGTGGGCCGTCTGGGCGTGCTGGTGTGCTGGGACCAGTGGTACCCGGAAGCAGCGCGTCTGATGGCACTGGCCGGTGCCGAGCTGCTGCTCTACCCGACCGCGATCGGCTGGGACCCGGACGACGTGCAGGACGAGAAGACCCGCCAGCGCGACGCGTGGGTACTGAGCCACCGTGGCCATGCGGTGGCCAACGGTCTGCCGGTGCTGAGCTGCAACCGCGTCGGCCACGAAGCCTCGCCGCTGGGCGCGTCGGGCATCCAGTTCTGGGGCAACAGCCACGTGCTCGGCCCGCAGGGCGAATTCCTGGCCGAAGCCGGTACCGATGCCACCGTGCTGCTGTGCGATGTTGACCTGCAGCGCAGCGAGCATGTGCGCCGGATCTGGCCGTTCCTGCGTGATCGCCGCATCGATGCCTACGGCGACCTGCTCAAGCGCTACATCGACTGAGCCGGAGCCCGCGCATGGCCGTCCTCATCCGTGATGCCGGCACGGCCGACATCGACGCGATCACCGCGATCTACGCGGTGGAAGTGACCGACTTCGTCAACACCTACGAGTACGACATCCCGGACGCGACCGAGATGCTGCGCCGCATGCGCGACATCATCGACCGTGGCTTCCCCTACCTGGTCGCCGAGATCGATGGCCAGGTAGCCGGCTATGCCTACGCCAACACCTACCGCACCCGCATCGCCTACCAGTGGACCGTGGAGAACTCGGTCTATGTCGATGCCACGTTCCAGGGCAAGGGCGTGGGTACGGCCCTGCTGCAGGGATTGATCGACGCCTGCACCGCACGCGGCTACCGGCAGATGGTGGCGGTGATCGGCGAGCCCACCAACACCGCCTCCATCAAGCTGCACGAACGCTTCGGCTTCCACCTGGTGGGCGTGTTCCAGGGCCTGGGCCGCAAGCATGGCCGCTGGCTGGATACCGTGCAGATGCAGCGCGCGCTCGGCGATGGCGCCGACACCGCACCTTCCAATGAATGAACCCATGACCGAAAACCTTCCCGAAACCAACGACGACCTGTTCGCCGGGCAGCCGGTGCGCGTCGTTGAACGCGACGGTGTGCGCTACACCCTGCTGGGCACCGCCCACGTCTCACACGCCAGCGTGGAGGCCGTGGAAAAGGCCATCGACAGCGGCCGCTTCGATGCGGTGGCGGTGGAACTGGACCCACAGCGCCTGCAGGCACTGAGCGATCCGGATACGTTGGCCAAACTCGATCTGGTCGAGGTGATCCGAAAGGGCCGCGTCGCCCTGTTCGCTGCCAACCTGGCCTTGTCGGCCTACCAGCGCCGCCTGGCCGAGCAGCTGGGCATCGAGCCCGGGGCCGAGCTCAAGCGCGCGGTGGAACTGGCCCGCGAGCGCAACCTGCCGGTGCACCTGATCGACCGCGAAGTGGGCCTGACCTTCCGCCGCGCATCGCAGCGGCTGGGCTTCTTCGGCAAGCTGAAGCTGGTGGCCGGGCTCGGCGCCGGCCTGTTCTCGTCCGAAGAAGTGGGCGAGAACGAGATCGAGAAGCTCAAGCAGGGCGACATGCTGGAGTCGAGCTTTGGTGAGTTCGCCAGTGAAAGCCCGGCGCTGTACGAAACCATCATCGGCGAACGCGACCGCTACATGGCCACGCGCCTGCGCGAAGCGCATGATCCGGACCAGCGCGAAGTGCTGGCCGTGGTCGGTGCCGGCCACCTGGCCGGGCTGGCGCGCTACCTGGAAACCGACACCGACGCCCCGGCGCCGCTGCGCGCCGAGCTGGAAGCGGTGCCGAAGAAGCGCAACATCCCCTGGTTCACGCTGGGCATCCTGGCCATCGTGATCACCGGCATCGCGGTCGGCTTCTACCGCGGCGGGCTGGGCGTGGGCACCGAACTGCTGGCGACCTGGGCGATGTACACCGGCGGTCTGGCCGGCCTCGGTTGCCTGCTGGCCGGCAGCCATCCGCTGAGCATCCTCACCGCGATTGCGGTGGCACCGTTCAAGCCGTTCCGCCTGAGCATTCCCACCGGTGCGTTCTCGGCGCTGGTCGAAGCTCGCCTGCGCAAGCCGGCCTACGAAGACTTCCTCAAGCTGCGTGACGATGCGCAGAGCCTGAAGGGCTGGTACCGCAACCGGGTCACCCGCGTGGTGCTGACCTTCATGCTGACCAACCTGGGCAGCATGCTGGGCCTGTGGCTGACCGCCGGCCGCGTGTGGGGCAAGGTCGCCGGCTGAGCCGGCTGCAGCCGACCCACGGCGCCGCCCGGCTCAGCCCGGCGGCGCCCTCGCTATACTGCGGTCCTTCCCCGGACGGAGTCCTGCAATGGATGCATATGACGCGCTGATGCGCGACGGTTTCGTGGTGGTCCGCCAGGCCATTGCGCCGGCCCTGGTGCAGGACATCAACCAGCGCATCGATCGCTTCAAGCAGCGCAATCCGAAGGCAGTCAGCCGCAATCTCGATGCGCACCAGCGCTTGTACCGGGTGGTCAACCTGCATCTGGTGGTCGATGCGATCAGCGGCCTGCTGACCGACAACGCAGCCATCGATGTCTGCGACCGTTTCCTCGGCGAGCCCACCACGCTCTACACCAGCCTCTACTACGAACGCGGCTCGGAACAGCCGCTGCACCGTGACACGCCGGTGTTCTGCACCTCGCCCGGCGAACGCTACCTGGGCGTCTGGACCGCGCTGGATGCGGTGGACGACAGCAACGGCCCCCTGCGTGTGGTGCCGGGCAGCCACCTGCTGCCCGCCATCGACGTCCAGGCGCTGCGCCAGCAGGTGTTCGGTGATGGGCCGGTCAGCCCGATGTCCGGCGAAGGCTGGGCCGCTTACCAGGATGCGGTGGCGCGCCAATGCGAGGAGGCCGGGCTGCAGGCGCAGCCGGTACATGTGCAGCCGGGCGACGTGATCGTGTGGCACCCGCAGCTGTTCCATGGCGGTGCGCCGCATCCTTCTGCCGGCACCCGTCGCAGCGTGGTCATGCACGTCACTCCGAAATCGATGCCGGTCGGGCACATGGACGTGTTCTACGGCGCCAAGCCCGCACAGAGCAAGGCGCCCTGGCGCTACTACCGGCGCGGTGAGCGTGAGATCGCCCGCTTCGGCCAGGTCGATTTTGGCCATGAATACACACGGCGCACCTGGTTCCTGCGGCGCGCCTGAAAAAAGGGGGAGGCCGCCCCACTACGACCGGCCTCCCCCACACCACAACACGTTGTCGCGTATTTCGGTCGAGCAAGCTCGACCACTACACCGCGGTCCCCGCCACGACCTCCAGGCCGCGCGCACGGCGGATCAGCCGCGTCACGGCATTGCGCAGGTCATCCAGCACCGCATAGATGGTCGGCAGGAACAGCAGGCTGACCACGGTGGAGAACGCCAGGCCACCGGCAATGGCGCGGGCCATCGGTGCGTACTCCGGGCCATCGCCGAACATCTGCGTGTTGGTCAGCGAGATCGGCACCATCGCCAGAATCGCCGTGCCCATGGTCATCATGATCGGGCGCAGGCGTTCGCGTGAGCCTTCCACCAGTGCCTGGGTGCGGCCCATGCCGCTGCGCCGCAGGTTGTTGATGTGCTCGATCATCACGATGCCGTTGTTCACCACCACGCCCATCAGCACCAGGATGCCGATGAAGGACATGATCCCGAACGAGGTGCCGGTGATCCAGAACAGCCAGAACACGCCGAAGATCGAGAACAGCACACCGCTCATGATCGCCGCCGGGAACAGCAGCGACTCGAACACCGCAGCCATCACCACGTAGATCATCACCAGCGCGATCAGCAGGTTGAACACCATCTGCTGCATCGCCTCGTCGTCGTTGCCGTAATCGCCGCCGTCGAAGGTGTAGCCATAGCCGGCCGGGAAGTTCATCGGCTTGAGCACCGCCTCGATCGCCTTGCGGCCATCCGGCGCGGTGATCTTCTCGGCCAGATTGGCCTTGATGGTCAGCGTGGTCTGGCGGTTGGTGCGGCCGATCTGGGTGGCCGACGAGCCGACGTCCACGGTGACCAGGCTCAGCAGCGGCACGCTGCGGCCATCGCCGGTGCGCACACTGAAGCTGGCCAGGTCTTCCGGGCTGCTCTGCTCGGCACCGGCGAAGCGCACCCACACCGGCACCTCGTTGTCACCGCGGCGGAACTCGCGCATCGGTGCACCGCGCAGGGCCAGGCCGACGAAGCTGGCGACCTGTTCGGCGTTGAAGCCGAACGCCGCAGCACGCTCGCGGTCGACGCGCACCTTCAGCTCGCCGCCCTTTTCACCGTTGTCGATGCGCACATCGCGCAGCTCGGTGCGCTGCGCCAGCAGCGGCACCACCTCCTGGCCGATCTCCTGCAGCATGCTGCTGGAGTCGCCGACCAGCTGCACCTGCACGCCCTGGTTGCCGCCACCGCCGCCGTCACCGCCCTGGTTGCCGACGAAGTAGTCGGTGCGCGCCGACTTCGGCAGGCCCTTGCGCAGCTCTTCCTGCAGTGCCTTGATGTCCTTGGCGTACTTCTCGTCCAGGGTGACCACGGTCGAGCTGCCTTCCTGCTCGCTGTACCAGGAGTACACCTGCTTGACGTGCAGGCGCTCGCGGTTGGCATCGATCCAGTTCTCCACCCGCGCCACTTCCTCGGACATCTGCCGGTAGGTGTAGGCGCCCTTCCACATGTAGCCTATGAAGATGTCCTTGCCGCCCTCACCGCCGAACATGTCGACCTTGGTCAGCTTCATCGGCACCAGGCTGACCAGCACCACCAGCACGATGCCCAGCAGGCTCCAGCCACGATGGCGCAGCGACCAGTCCAGCAGGTGGGCATAGCGGCGCTGCAGCCGTGCGATCACGCCGGTCTGCGAGTGCACCAGCTTGGGCGTGGCCATGCGTGCGGACAGCATCGGAATCAGGCTGACCGCCACCAGCCAGGATGCCAGCAGCGAGACCGAGATGGTGATGGCGATCTGCGCCATGAAGATGCTGATGTTGTTGGTCTCGCCGAACAGGTTCGGCACGAACACGATGCAGTGGCACAGGGTGCCCGCACTGAGGGCGATGGCCACATTGCGGGTGCCGATGATCGAGGCCAGGCGCGGCTGATCCGGCATGCGCTCGCGTTCCTGGTAGATGCTCTCCACCACCACCACGGCGTTGTCCACCAGCATGCCCACTGCCAGCAGCAGGCCCATCATGGTCAGGATGTTCAGCGTCACCCCGACGAAGTACATGAAGCCCAGGGTGATGGTGAAGCAGATCGGAATGGCCAGGGTCACCATCAGCGTCGATGGCCAGTGGCGCAGGAAGAAGAACAGCACGGTTACCGACAGGATCAGGCCGACCGCGCCGGCCTCGGCCAGCTCCAGCAGCGAGGAGGTCACCGCCTTGCCCTGGTTGTCGATGACCTTGATCTGCACGTCGCGCATCGACGGCTGCGCGCGGATCGCTTCGACTTCGGCCAGCGCCGCACGCGAGACGTCCACCAGGTTGGCGCTGCGCTCCTTGAAGATGTCCAGTCCGACGGCCGGGTTGCCGTCCAGGCGGCGCCCATAGTTCATGCGAGCCGGCTTCAGGCGCACGTCGGCGATGTCGCCCAGGCGCAGCCCCTTGGCGTTGATCACCAGGTCGCGCATCTCCTGCAGGTCGGTGATCTCGCCCACCGGCTGCACGCGCACGCGCTGGCCGTTGTCGTCGATCTGCCCGGCCGAGATCGAGAAGTTCAGCGTGCGCAGGCGTTCGCTGAGCTCGTTGATGCTCAGCCCGTGCGCGTTGAGGCGGTTGGGATCGATGGCGATCTCCACCTCGTTCGGCGGCGCGCCGGTGATGTCCACCCGTGCCACGCCGGGAATGCGCTCGATCCGGCGCTTGAACTCGCGGTCGAGCATGTCATAGGCAGTGGTCAGGTCGGTGGTGCTGGCCAGGCGCACCTTCAGCACCGGCTGGTCGCTGCTGGACCACTTGAACACGTTGTAGCGCTGCAGGTCGTCAGGCAGGTCGCTGCGGATCGCGTCGATCCGTTCGCGTGCATCGGAGGCGGCGATGGCGATATCGCGGTCCCAGTCGCTGAACTCGATATAGATCAGTGCCGCCTCGGAGGTGGCCGACGAGCGCATGCGCTTGATGCCGGTCATCGTCGCCAGCGATTCCTCGACGGGGCGGATGATGGTGCGCTCCACTTCTTCCGGCGTCGAACCGGTGTAGGGAATCTGCACGAACAGGAACGGTGCGGAAATGTCCGGCAGCGCCTCCAGCGGCAGCCGGAACGAGGCGATCAGGCCGATCACCACCAGTGACACGAAACACATGATGGTGGTGACCGGACGACGGATGGAGAACTCGGCAACACTCATGCCGGTTCCTCCGCGCCCGCCGCACTGCCGGTGGCGCCCGGCTCGATCTCACCGGCATGCTTGCGGCCACGCTCGCGGTAGTAGGCATCGCCGCGGCGGTCCATCAGGTCGTACACCACCGGAATCACCAGCAGGGTCAGCAGGGTCGACACCAGCAGGCCGCCGATCACGGTGATCGCCATCGGCGCGCGCACCTCGGCGCCCTCGCCCATCGCCACCGCCAGCGGCAGGAAGCCGAACAGCGTGCACAGGGTGGTCATGATGATCGGCCGCAGGCGCGAACGCGCGCCCTCCACCAGCGCCTCCTGCTTGGCCACGCCGGCTTCGCGCAGCTGGTTCACCTTGTCGATCAGGATGATCGCGTTCTTGGTGACCAGGCCGACCAGCAGGATCAGGCCGATGAACACCACCACCGAAATGGGTTTGCCGGTCAGCATCAGGGCCAGGATCGCACCGACCAGCGCCAGCGGGATGGTGAACAGGATCACGAACGGGTGCAGCAGCGATTCGAACTGCGAAGCCATCACCAGGTAGACCAGGAAGATCGCCAGGCCGAAGGCGAAGATCAGCGACTTGGCGGCCTGCGCCAATTCCTCGCCCTGGCCGCCGATGTGCAGGCCGACGCCCGCGCCCAGTGGCTGCTCGGCCACCATCTGCTGGACTTCGCGCATGGCCGCGCCCAGATCGATGTCGCGCAGGTTGGCCGACACCACCGCCACGCGGGTCTGGTCGGCGCGATGGATCTCGCTGGGGCCGGTGGTGGCGACCACATCGGCCACCGCGTCCAGGGTGACCGGGCGGGTGCTGCCCGGATTGACGATCAGCCGGCGGATGCTCTCCACGCTGGCGCGGTCGCCTTCCTGCGCCCGCACCAGCACGTCGATCTTGCGGTCGCGGAAGCTGTAGCGGGTGGCCACGTCGCCACGCACCTTCTTCACCACCACATCGGCGATCTGGCGCGTGGTCAGGCCCAGCGCGCCGGCACGCTCCTGATCGAAACGGATCTGGATTTCCGGGAAGCCTTCTTCCACCGTCGACTTGACGTCGGCGTAGTGCGCGTTGCCACGCAGCATCGCCGCCAGGCGCTGGCCGGCCACTTCCAGGGTGGCCATGTCCTGCCCGCGCAGTTCGATTTCCAGCGGCGTGGAGAAGCTGAACAGTGCCGGCCGGGCGAAGTCGACCTGCGCACCGGGGTGCTGGGTCATGGTGTCGCGCAGGCGCTCGGTGATCGCCGCCTCGGTCCGCGGGTTGCCGCCACCTTCCATCACCACGGTCAGCTTGCCGATGTTCTCGCCGCTTTCGGTCGGGCTGGCATCCAGGCGGGTGCCACTGCCGCTGACACCGTACAGCGAGTCCACGCCTTCGCTCTTGCCATGCGCCAGCTGCAGCTCACGCACCAGCGCGTCGGTCTGCTTCAGCGGGGTGCCAGCCGGCAGCTTCACAGTCATCTCGAAGCGGTCCTGCGCCAGCTGCGGAATCAGGTCGGCACCGAGCATCGGCACCAGCGCCATGGTCGCCACGAAGATGACGGTGGCCACGCCCAGCACCTTGCCCGGATGCGCCAGCGCGCTCGGCAGCAGGCGCAGGTAACCGCGCTCGGCGCCGGCATAGGGCTTCATCGCCAGGTCGCTGGCCTTGCGCATCACCGGGCCAATCACCGCCACCACGCCGCGCCACAGCCGCACCACCAGCCAGGCCAGCGCATAGAACCCCCAGCGCGCGGTCGCGACCACGCCACGACGGCCCAGCGCGACCGGCTTCTGCCAGCGGTTCTGCGGCTGCCACGCTGCATTCGGCGCTTCCTCGGGGAACGCCAGCGGCGGCTGCCCTTTCAGCGAGCTCAGCATCGGGATCAACGTCATCGACACCAGCAGCGAGATCGCAATGGCGATCGCCACGGTCAGTGCCTGGTCGCGGAACAGCTGGCCGGCGATACCGTCAACGAACACCAGCGGCAGGAACACCGCGATGGTGGTCAACGTGGAAGCAACCACCGCCATGCTGACCTCGCGGGTACCGGCAATGGCCGCCTGCAGGATCCCCAGCCCGCGCTCGCGGGCCTTGGCAATGCTTTCCAGCACCACGATCGAATCGTCCACCACCAGGCCGGTGGCCAGTGCCAGGCCGCCCAGCGACATCACGTTCAAGCTCAGGCCGAGCTGGCCCATGAAGAAGAACGTGGCGATGATCGAGACCGGCAGCGACAGGCTGATCACGAACGTGCTCCAGCCATCACGCAGGAACAGGAAGATGATGAGGATGGCCAGCAGGCCGCCGATCACCGCATCTTTCTTCACGTCGGCGATGGCGTGCTCGATGAAGCGTGACTGGTCCTCGATGGTGGTCAGCTCGACATCGGAGGGGAAGGTGGTCTTGATCTGCTCCAGCCGCTTGCGCAACGCCTCGGCGGTGGCAACGGTGTTGGCGTCGCCTTCCTTGTAGATGGCCAGCTCGACCGATTCCTTGCCGCCCAGGCGGATGATCGCTTCGCGTTCCTTGTAGCCCTGGCGCACGCTGGCCACGTCCTTCAGACGCACCGGCACGCCATTGGCGACCACGCTGGAGGCGCCACCGGACGAAGCGCTCTGCGCCGCCGACGCCGCCGCGATGGCGGCCGCCGAGCCGGTCGAGGCGGCGATGTTGAACATCTGCTGCAGGGCCGAGTCGGCTGCACTGCCGTTGGATGCCTGGGTGGTGACCAGCAGGTTGCGGATCTCCTCCAGGTCGGCGAACTGGTTGACGGTGCGCACCAGGAAGCGCTGCGAACCTTCCTCCAGGCGGCCGCCGGAGATGTTGATGTTCTCGTCCTTCAGGCGCTTGATGACGGTGTCGATGGGCAGGTTCAGCTGCGCCAGCTTCTGCTGGTCGATGTCGACCTGGATTTCGTCTTCCAGGCCACCGCCGACCTTCACCGCAGCCACGCCGGTGACCGGCTCGAGCTTCTTCTTCAGGTCTTCATCGGCGTAGCGGCGCAGGCCGGTCAGCTCGCGGATCGCATCGGCGTCGGTGGCCGCTGCGGTCTTGTTCGACAGCACCAGGCGCATGATCGGCTCGGTGGACGGATTGAAGCGCAGCAGCACCGGCGCCTTGGCCTCCAGCGGCAGGTTCAGCGCTTCCATCTTGTCGCGCACTTCCAGGCTGGCCTGGTCCATGTTGGTGCCCCAGGCAAACTCCAGCACCACGTCGCTCTGGCCGGTACGCGAGACCGACTTCAGCTTGCGCAGGTTCTTGACCACGCCCACCGCTTCTTCCACCGGCTGGCTGATCAGGGTTTCGATTTCGGTTGGTGCGGCACCGGTGTATTCGGTACGCACGGTCAGCGTCGGATAGCTCAGGTCCGGCAGCAGATTGACCTTGAGGTTGCCCAGCGCAATCAAGCCGAACAGCAGCAGCGTGACGGTGCACATGGCGATGGTGACGCGGCGGCGGGTGGCGAACTCCACCAGGCCGCCGCGCATGCCGGAGGCGGCGCGCTCGCTCGCCGGCGAGGCACCGTGGTCGTGGCCCGGGGTGGTCATTGCGTGCTCCCGGCCTTGTCTGCCGGCTTGGCGGCCGGCGTGCCTGCCGCCGCCACCGTCTTCGCCTTCGGATCAGCGATCACCTGCACCGTGGTGCCATCGCGCAGCGCAACCTTGCCGGCGGTGACCACCTGATCACCGGCCGCCAGGCCCTCACGGATCTCCACCCACGGCCCTTCGGCGTAACCCAGCTTGACCGCAACGCGTGCGACCTTGCCTGCGCGCACCCGGAACACGGCAGGTTCGCCGTCGTCGAGCAGTGCCAGGCGTGGCACCACCAGGGCATCTGCGCGCTGGTCGTAATCGATGCGGATGCGCCCGAACATGCCCGGCTGCAACGCATGCGCAGCGCCGTCGAAGGCGCTGACCACGCGAAACGTGCCGCTGCCCGAATCGACCACCGGTGCGATGCGATCGACGGTGCCGGTGAAGCTCTGCCCCGGCAGTGCGTCGGCGGCCAGCGTCACCGGCTGGCCGGCGCGCAGGGTGGCCAGTTCGCGTTCGGGCACGTTGAGCGTGGCTTCCAGCCGCGAGTTGTCGACGATGCGGAAGATCGGCGTGTTGATCTGCACGAAGTTGCCGGTCTTGATCGAACGCGACGCGATCACGCCGGAAATCGGCGCCACCACTGTGGTGTAGGACAGTTCCAGCGTGGCCAGGCGGTACTGCGCGCGGACGTTTTCCAAGTCGTAGCGCAGCTGGTCGACATCGGCGGCACTGACCATCTGCTGGCCGACCAGCTTCTGCGCGCGCTGGTAGTTGTTTTCCAGCTTGCGCATCTGCGCTTCGCTCTGTGCAACGGCCAGGCGCGCGCGGTCCGGATCCAGGCGCACCAGCGGCTGCCCGGCGGTGACCCGCTGGCCTTCCTCGACCAGCACCGCCAGCGCCACGCCGGAGGTCTTGGCGACCACCTGCGATTCGGCGCGCGGTTCCAGCGCGGCGGTACCGGTGTAGCTGGCCGCAACCGCGCGATGGCTGGCCACCGCCACTTCGACCGGCACCGCATCGACCTTCTTCTCGTCTTTGCTTTCGGCGGCCTTGGCTTCGGAATTGGGCCCTGCGGCGCAACCGCCCAGCAGCAGGGAGGTGGAGATCAGCAGTGCGGCAGCGCAGATTCCGCTGCGGCGGCCGGACAGGAAGGTTGGGTGCGACATCGTCAGATCCCTGGAGGATGCGTGGGCAGGTGTGGTAGCAAAGTAATGCACCACTTCACGGCAACACCATATCCCAAAGGTCATGGTGCCTTCACGCCGCTGGTCGGCGCGACCCCATTTCAGCTAGATGAAACCTGAGGCTATACTCGGGTCGTTCCGTACCCCACGCCGGAACGACCAGACCCGAATCCCCGGAAACGACACCATGCGCCCGCAGCCGCTCGCCGCTTGTCTCGCTCTGGCCGTCCTCCTGCCCCTTGGGGCCGCCGCACAGCCCGCTTCTGCTCCTGCTCCTGCAACACCTGCCCCGGCCACGGCTCCCGCCGCTGCGCCGCCGGCCACCGCCCCCACCGGCAATTTCGACAATGGCCGCGTGCTGGCTTACACCTGCCAGGGGTGCCACGGCATCACCGGCTACAAGAACGCCTACCCCAGCTACCGGGTGCCGAAGATCGGCGGCCAGACCCAGCAGTACCTGGCCCAGGCCCTGACCGAGTACCGCCAGGGCAAGCGCCGGCATCCGACGATGCAGGCGCAGTCGATGAGTTTCAGCGAACAGGAGATCGCCGATCTCTCTGTTTACCTGTCCACCGTCAAGTAAGGCCCGCCCATGTCGAAAGCCGCGCATCCGATGCGTCATGCCATCGCCCTGTCCGTTGCCCTGCTGCTGGCCGCCTGTTCGCAGTCGCAGGTGGAAAACAGCGAGAAGTCCGCCGCCGACCCGGGCCATGCCAGCGGCGAACATGGCTCTTCTTCATCGGCCGGCCTGCCTGCAGGCCGCGAGGCCGCCGGCGAGGCCCGCGCCAAGGTGAAGGGCAAGGCCACCAACCAGAGCTGCATCGATTGCCACGGCGCCGACGGCAACGCGCCGATCGACCCGACCTACCCCAAGCTGGGTGGGCAATACGGTGACTACCTGGCGCATGCCCTGCAGGCCTACCGCGCCGGTGACCGCCAGCACATGCTGATGACGCCACAGGCGAAGGACCTGAGCGATCAGGACATCGCCGATCTGGCGGCGTACTTCGGCAGCCGGCCGAGCCAGCTGCGGGATCTGCACGGGGTGAAGTGACCCCTGGCCCCCGGTGGGTGCGGACCGTTGGTCCGCACAGATCCGGATATCCACGCATGGCGTGGATCTACCAGCCGAGCATGGGCTCGGCTCTACAGCGCCTGCTGGCATGCCTCGGTAGAGCCGAGCCTACGCTCGGCTGCTCTCCGGCCAGATCACGATGAGCCGAGCATGGGCTCGGCTCTACAGTAGGCGCTCAGCCTTCCAGCTCTTCCCAGCGCGCGTAGGCGGCGTCCAGCTCGGCCTGCACCTTGGCCAGCTGCTGGGTGTGCGCGGTCACTTCTGCGCTGCTGCGGGTGTAGAACGACGGGTCGTTCATTGCCGAGGTCAACCCTTCGACATCACCTTCCAGCTTCTCGATGGTCTTCGGCAGCTGCTCCAGCTCGCGCGCCTCCTTGTAGGCCAGCTTGCGCTTGGGCGCGGCAGGCGCGGCCGCTGCAGCCGTTGCCGGCTTGGCCGCAGCCACTACGGTCGGAGCCGGCGCCACACTGGCCGCATAGCGCTGCCAGTCGCTGTAACCGCCCACGTACTCGCCGATCACGCCGTCGCCTTCCATCACCAGCGTAGAGGTCACCACGTTGTCGATGAAGTCACGGTCATGGCTGACCAGCAGCAGCGTGCCGGTGTATTCGCCCAGCAGCTCTTCCAGCAGCTCCAGGGTTTCCACGTCCAGATCGTTGGTCGGTTCGTCCATCACCAGCAGGTTGGACGGCTGTGCGAACAGCTTGGCCAGCAGCAGGCGGTTGCGCTCGCCACCGGACAGGCGGGTGATCGGCGCGCGCGCGCGTTCCGGGGTGAACATGAAGTCCTGCAGGTAGGCATGCACGTGCTTGCGCTTGCCGTTGAACTCGAGGAAATCGCGGCCTTCGGCCACGTTCTCGATCGCGCTCCAGTCTTCGCGCAGCACCGCACGGTACTGGTCGAAGTACGCGATCTGCAGGTTGGTGCCGGCGTTGACTTCGCCCTTGGCCGGCTGCAGCTCACCGAGCAGCAGCTTCAGCAGCGTGGTCTTGCCGCTTCCGTTGGGACCGATCAGGCCGATGCGGTCGCCACGCAGGATGGTGGTGGTGAAGTCGCGGACCATGGTGCGCTCGCCGAAGGCGAACGAGATGTCCTTGACGTCGATGACCTTCTTGCCGGAGCTGACGCCCTGCGCGGCTTCCATCTTGACGTTGCCGCTGAGATCGCGGCGCTGCGAACGCTCGGTGCGCATCGCCTTCAAGCGGCGTACGCGACCCTCGTCGCGGGTGCGACGGGCCTTGATGCCCTGCCGGATCCAGACTTCTTCCTGCGCCAGCAGCTTGTCGAAGCGGGCGTTTTCCTGCGCCTGCGCGTTGAGGCGTTCCTCACGGCGGCGCTCGTAGTTGGCCCAGTCGCCCGGCCAGCTGGTGACCTGGCCGCGATCGATCTCGACGATGCGGGTGGCCAGCGCACGCAGGAAGCGGCGGTCATGGGTGACAAACACTACGCTGCCGCTCCAGCCCTTCAGGAACGCTTCGAGCCAGTCGATGGCTTCGATGTCGAGGTGGTTGGTCGGTTCGTCCAGCAGCAGCACGTCGGGGCTGGACACCAGCGCGCGGGCCAGCAGCACGCGGCGCTTCATGCCGCCTGACAGGCGGCCGAACTCGGCCTCGCCGTCCAGATCGAGCTTGGTCAGGGTTTCGCTGACGCGCTGGTCCAGACCCCAGCCGTTGGCGGCGTCGATCTTGGCCTGCACGTTGCCCAGTGCTTCGCCATCGAACACCTCGGCATGGCTGAGGTGGTGGAATTCGGCCAGCCACTGGCCCAGTTCGCCCAGGCCGTCGGCGACGACGTCGAACACCGAACCGGCGGCGCCGTGTGGCACTTCCTGCTCCAGGCGGGTGACGCGCACGCCCTGCTGCACGCGGACTTCGCCGTCATCGGGCTTGTGGTCGCCGGACAGCAGCTTGAGCAGGGTGGATTTGCCGGCGCCGTTGCGGCCGATCAGGGCGATGCGTTCGCCCGGCTCGATCGACAGTTCGGCCTTTTCCAGCAACAACGGGCCGCCGACGCTGAAGTCGACGTTCTGCAGAGTAATCAGAGGCATCCCACCATTGTAGCGGGTTGCGGGCGTCGGCCGGGTTGCACCCGGCACCCGCGGTAGTGCCGGCCGCTGGCCGGCAACGTCAACGTCAACGTCAACGTCAAACGCAGGTTCGCTCTGGGATGGCGAGGCGGTGTGGGTCTGCAGGACACGCCGTAAACCCATCCATGGGGGCTCGATGGCGCCATCCATGGCGCCAACGGTCCTGCAGACCCACACCGCCCCGCCCCTGACAGTTTCCCGCGATCTGTCGGAACGGCATTCTGCTCTGGTGGGTGTCGACCTTGGTCGACACATGGGAATCTGATGGCTTACCCCACCTCCCCCAGCAGTGCCTGTAGGCCCGGCAGCCATTGCTTGCCGGGATGCCGTACCAGCCACAGCGTGCGCTGCAGGGCAGGCAGCGGGGTCTGGAGCATGCGCAGGCGGCCCAGCGCCAGCGGCTCCTCCAGCGCATGACGGGAGAGGCAGGCCAGGCCGAGGCCGGCGATCGCGGCCTGCTTGATCGCTTCGGTGTTGCCCAGCTGCAGGGTCTGCGCGAAGCCGCGCAGATGAGGCAGCAGGGCTTGTTCCACCGCCTCGCGGGTACCGGAGCCGGGTTCACGCAGCAGCCAACGTGCACCGCGCAGCTGCTCCAGCGACCAGCGCGCCGGGGCATCGGCGGCAGCCACGATCACCAGCGGGTCCTGCTGCCAGGCGGTCACCTGCAGGCCGCGCTCGTGGCAGGGGCCTTCGATCAGCCCGGCGTCCACATCCAGGCGCTGCACGGCGGCGACCACGCCGGCACTGTTGTCGATGCGCAGATCGACCTCAGCCTGCGGTGCCTGACGCAGCAGCTCGGCGATGCGCGGCGGCAACAGGTAGTTGCCGATGGTGGTACTGGCGGCCAGTACAAGCCGCAGGGGGGCGCCCTGCGCCGGGTCGCCGCCCGCAGCCAGCTGCCGTTCGAGGTCGGCAGCGTTGACCAGCAGCGTGCGCGCCGGCTCCAGCAGCGCGCGGCCGTGCCCGTTCAGGGCCAGGCGGCGTCCGATGCGGTCGAACAGCGGCGTGCCGAAGTGCGCTTCGAGCTCCTGCAGGGCCGCACTGCTGGCCGACTGCGAGAGCGCGATGGCCTGGCCCGCAGCCGTGGTGCTGCCGTGGTCGGCGATGGCGACGAACACCTGCAGCTGGCGCAAGGTCAGGCGCATGGCAATTACCTGCTTGATAGGTAGGTTTCACCCATATTATTCGTTTTACAGGTCGATCATGCGGGCGCACGCTTGCACCATCACTTCAGCCCTGCCCTCGCCATGAACGCCCCCGCCCTTTCCTCCTGGTCACTGCCCGCCCTGCGCCAACGCTGGCAGCCGCGCCTGCCCGGCCTGCTGCTGGTCGGCCTGGTGGCGGCGGCGTCACTGTACCTGGCCGAGCTGCCCTGGCTGCAGGCACATGGCCTGAGCGCGCTGACCGTGGCCATCGTCGCCGGCATCGTGGTTGGCAACACCTTCTACCCGCGGTTGGCGCCAAGCAGTGCGGCCGGCGTCGGGTTCTCCAAGCATTGGCTGCTGCGCGCCGGCATCGTGCTGTACGGCCTGCGCCTGACCTTCCAGGACATCGGCCATGTCGGCGTGGCCGGTGTGCTGATGGACGTGCTGGTGGTCGCCAGCACCTTCGGCCTGGCCTGCTGGCTGGGCGTACGCGTGTTCCGGATGGAACGCGAGGCGGCGATGCTGATCGGTGCCGGCAGCGCGATCTGCGGCGCGGCAGCGGTGATGGCCGCCGAACCGGTGGTTCGCGGACGCGCGGTGCAGGTCACCGTGGCGGTGTCGACGGTGGTGGTGTTCGGCACGTTGGCGATGTTCCTGTACCCGGCGTTGTACGCACTGGTGCAGTCGCATGGCTGGCTGGCGATGGATGCACGGCAGTACGGGTTGTTCACCGGTGCGACGGTCCATGAAGTGGCACAGGTGGTGGCCGCCGGCCGTGCGGTCAACGAAGCGGCGGCCGATACCGCAGTGATCACCAAGATGGTGCGGGTGATGCTGCTGGCACCGTTCCTGGTGATGCTGTCGCTGTGGCTGGCGCGGGGCGGCAAGCCCAGCGGCGACGGCGGCAAGGCACGCATCGTGGTGCCGTGGTTCGCGTTCGGGTTTGTAGCGGTGGCCGGTTTCAACTCGCTGCATCTGCTGCCGGCTGGCCTGCAGGCCGGGCTGGTGCAGCTGGACACGGTGCTGCTGGCCATGGCGATGGCCGCGCTGGGCCTGACCACCCACGTCTCGGCGCTGCGCCAGGCCGGCCTGAAGCCGCTGCTGCTGGCGTCGATCCTGTTTGCCTGGCTGTTGTTCGGTGGCCTGGCGATTCATCAGGGCGTGCTGGCGGTGCTGGGCTGAGGGCAGTGCCGACCAACGGTCGGCACCCACCAGTGGATGGCGACCCCGCCCCATCAGGCGGGACCGGCCACGCGGGCAGGTACAATGCGCCATGACTGACTTCTCGACCCTGCCGCTGAGCCCGGCCCTGCAGCCCGGCCTGGATGCCCTCGGCTACACCACCCTCACCCCCGTGCAGGCGCAGAGCCTGCCGGCCATCCTTGATGGCCGCGATGTGATCGCACAGGCACCCACCGGCAGCGGCAAGACCGCCGCCTTCGGCCTGGGCCTGCTGCAGTCCATCGACCCCAGCCTGATCCGCGTGCAGGCGCTGGTGCTGTGCCCGACCCGCGAACTGGCCGATCAGGTCGGCAAGCAGATCCGCAAGCTGGCCACCGGCATTCCGAATCTGAAGCTGTTGCTGCTGGTCGGTGGCGTGCCGCTGGGTCCGCAGCTGGCCTCGCTGGAAGGCCACGACCCGCATGTGGTGGTCGGCACGCCCGGCCGCGTGCAGGAACTGGCGCGCAAGCGTGCACTGAACCTGGGCGCAGTGCGCACGCTGGTGCTGGACGAAGCCGACCGCATGCTCGACATGGGCTTCGAGGAGCCGATCCGCGAGATCGCCGGCCGCACCCACAGGGACCGCCAGAGCCTGCTGTTCTCGGCCACCTTCCCCGACAGCATCCGCGCCATGGCGCGTGACCTGCTGCGCGAGGCGGTGGAAGTGACCGTGGAAGGCGCCGACCAGGCACCGGCGATCCGTCATATGTTCTGCGAGGTGGAACCGGCACACCGGCAGAAGGCGCTGGCCGGCCTGCTGCTGAAATACACGCCGGAATCGGCGGTGGTGTTCTGCAATACCCGCAAGGACGTGGACGAGGTTGCCAATTCGCTGCAGCAGTTCGGCTTCTCGGCGCTGGCCCTGCATGGCGACATGGAGCAGCGCGACCGCGAGGAAGTGCTGCTGCTGCTGGCCAACCGCAGCTGCAACGTGCTGGTCGCCAGCGACGTGGCCGCGCGTGGCCTGGACGTGGAAGAACTGGCGGCAGTGATCAACTACGAACTGCCGACCGACGTGGAGAGCTACCAGCACCGCGTGGGCCGTACCGGCCGTGCCGGTGCCAGTGGCCTGGCGATCAGCCTGGTGGCCGGCCGCGAAAAGTCCCGTGCCGAAGCGATCGAAGCGCAGATGGGGCAGCCGCTGGACTGGCAGAAGACGCCGCTGGCGACCTCGCGTCCGGCCGAACTGCCGCAGGCGGCAATGCGCACGTTGCGCATCGACGGCGGCAAGACCGACAAGCTTCGCCCCGGCGACATCCTGGGTGCGCTGACCGGCGACGCCGGCCTGTCGAGCAAGTTCATCGGCAAGATCGCGATCTTCCCGACCCGCTCCTACGTGGCGATCGCCCGTGAGCAGGCCAACAAGGCCGTGGCCAAACTGGAAGCCGGCAAGATCAAGGGCCGTCGTTTCCGCGTGCGGATGATGTGATCGGCAAGGTGGTCGCCGGGCATGGCCCGGCGCTACCTGCATACGGTGTGCAGCGCCGGGCCACGCCCGGCGACAGACTCAGAACACCAGTTCGGTGTGCAGCGGCAGGCCCGCTTCCCAGCGCGCGCGGCCGCCCAGGCCATCCAGCTCGACCAGCACGCCGGCACCCACCACCTCGACACCGAGGCGGCGCACCAGCGACAGCGCGGCGCCCAACGTGCCGCCAGTGGCCAGCACGTCGTCGATGATCGCCACGCGCGCACCGGCCGGCAGCGCATCGGCGTGCACTTCGATGCAGTCGCTGCGGTATTCCAGCGTGTATTCCTCGCGCAGCACCTGGCCCGGCAGCTTGCCCGGCTTGCGCACCGGCACGAAGCCCACGCCCAGTTCGAGTGCCATCGCGGCACCGAGGATGAAACCACGCGATTCGATGCCGACCACCGCGTCCAGCTTCTGGTCGCGCCAACGGTCGGCCATCGCGCTGATCGCGCCGCGGAAGTCCTCGCCGTGAGCGAGCAGCGGCATGATGTCCTTGAACAGGATGCCGGGCTTGGGGAAGTCGGCGATGTCGCGCAGGCGCGAGGCCCACTGCGGAGCGACGATGGCGTCGGTCATGTCAGGTTGGCTATCTGATGGCGGCATAGGGTACCCGTTCCGGGCGCCGCCTGCCTGTTGGGGGGTCGGCCGGGCTGCGCCCGGCGCCTGCGGTAGTGCCGGCCGCTGGCCGGCAGCTGCAATGGTTTTCCGCGAGCTGTGGGACCTGCGGTCGGGGTCAGATCCACCGTGTCGACCAAGGTCGACACCTACCCACAGCAGTGGGGATCTGTCGGAGGCGGGGCGGTGTGGGGCTGCAGGACCGTTGGCGCCATGGATGGCGCCATCGAGCCCCCATGGACGGGTTTACGGCGTGTCCTGCCGTCCCACACCGCCCCGCCAGACCATCAGCAATCCAGAGCCGCTTTGGCTTTGGCTTTGGCGGTTGCCTCTGCGGGTGCAGGGCGCAGCCTTGCCGAACCCCACGCTCAGGAACTGCAGGACAGCATCGAGCAGCCGGCGCGGTGGTCGGCCCAGGCCGGGCGCTTGCCGGCGTAATGCTCCAGCCCGGCGCGCTCGGTGTACGGGTCGCGCAACACCTGCTGCAACACCCGCACACCGTCAAGGTCGCCCTGCTCGGCGCGGTCGATGGCCTCCTGCGCCAGCCAGTTGCGCAGCACGTACAGCGGGTTGGCCGCGGCCATCTTCGCGGTGCGTTCGCCGGCCGACAGCGGATCGGCGCGCAGCCGCGTAGCGTAGTCCTGCAGCCACTGCTGCAGCGGCGCCTGCACCGCCTGCCTGCGTGCGTCGTCGTAGTACACCGCGTCCAGCACGGCCACATCCGGCGCGGCAGGATCGATGCGCATCAATGCGCGCCAGGCCAGGGTCATGTCCATCGCGCCGTCCTGCATCAGCTGCTGCCAGCGCTGGTAGAGCTGCAGGTCGTCATCGTCGGCGGCGGCCAGACCCAGCTTGGCGGCGGCATCACGACGTGTGCAGGCCACGAAGGTGGACTGGTACGCCGCCAGCCCCGCCTGCAGTGGTGCCACATCGGCGAACAGCGGCGACAGCGCCTGTGCCAGCCGCCCCAGGTTCCAGTACGCCACCTGCGGCTGGGTGCCGAAGCGGTAGCGCCGCCCCTGCGCGTCGGTGGTGTTCGGTGTCCAGTCTGGATCGAAGTCCTCGACCCAGCCATACGGGCCGTAATCCAGCGTGAGGCCGAGCACGGACAGGTTGTCGGTGTTCATCACCCCGTGCACGAAGCCGACGCGCATCCAGTGCGCGATCATCTCGGCGGTGCGCACCGCGATCTGCGCGAACCAGTCGCCATACAGCGCCTCGCCCTGCCCTTCCAGTTCGGGAAAATCACGGGCGATGCAGGCATCCACCAGTTGCTGCAGCAGCGCGGTTTCACCTCGCGATGCCGGCAGCTCGAACGAGCCGAAACGCAGGAACGAAGGCGACACCCGGCACACGATGGCGCCGGGCTCGGCACGCGGATGGCCGTCATAGAACATGTCGCGCACCACCTCTTCGCCGGTCCCGACCAGCGACAGCGCACGCGTGGTTGGCACCCCCAGGTGATGCATCGCCTCGCTGCACAGGAACTCACGGATCGACGAACGCAGCACTGCACGCCCATCGGCGCCGCGCGAGTAGGGGGTCGGGCCGGCGCCCTTCAGCTGCAGCTCCCAGTGACGGCCATCCGGCGCCAGCAGTTCACCCAACGAGATCGCGCGGCCATCGCCCAACTGCCCGGCCCAATGGCCGAATTGATGCCCCCCATAGTTGGCCGCCCATGGCTGCATGCCGGCGTACAGCGCATTGCCGCCGAACACATCGGCGAAGCCTTCACTTGCCACCTCATCGGCATCGAAACCGAGCATCGCGGCCACCTCCGGCGACCAGGCCAGCAGCGTGGGCGCGGCCACCGGGGTCGGCATGACCGGCGACCACGCGGCACCGCGGACCTCACGGCGGCGCGGTCCGGATTCAGGGTCGCCCGGCAGTACGCTCAGCAGGCGGTTGTCGAAACGGGGGCTGTCGGTATCCATGGGCTTGAAATGGGGGCGACTGCCGCCCGCCTCAATTGCCGCTGAGCGCCTGCAGGTGGCCACCGTGGGCCTCGGCGCGCTGGTACGCCGGGCGCTCGCCGATGCGCTTGAGGAAACCGCGCAATGCAGGCTTGTCGTCCAGGCCGCCCCCACGTGCGGCTGCGGCCTGGATCGGGAAACTCATCTGGATGTCGGCGGCGCTGAAGCGTTCGCCGGCAAACCAGGGGCTTTCAGCCAGGCGCCGCTCCATCCAGTCCAGGTGCAGGCGGCGCTGCGGGCCGATGAAGCCGCGCTCGGCCTTGTCGGCGATGCTGCGTGCGATCGGGCGCGCGAAGAACGGCATCGGCGCGCTGCGGATGCGCCCCATCACCAGGGTCAGCAGCAACGGCGGCATCGCCGAGCCTTCGGCGTAATGCAGCCAGTAACGGTAGGCCATGCGTTCGGCCCCGTCGGCCGGCATCGGCGGAGGCGACAGCTGGCGCTGGGTGTCGTAGCGGTCGGCCAGGTAATCGAGAATCGCACCGGATTCTGCCAGCACCAGCTCATCGTCCTGCAGCACCGGCGACTTGCCCAGCGGATGCACCGTGCGCAGCTCCGGCGGCGCCAGCAACGTCTTCGGATCGCGCGGGTAGCGGCGAAGCTCGTAGTCCAGGCCCAGCTCCTCCAGCATCCACAGCACACGCAGTGAGCGGGAGTTTTCCAGGTGGTGGACGATGCGCATGGGGATGATCCTTGGGGAGAGGTTCATCCTACCGCGCCCGGTAGAGTCGAGCTTGCTCGACTGCCGTGCAGAAGCAGTCGAGCAAGCTCGACTCTACGGAACGGTGGGCAATAAAAAACGCCGGAAGCTTTCGCTTCCGGCGTTCTGGCTACCAAGCGGTAGCAGACGGATTAGACCGCCTGCACCTGATCAGCCTGCATGCCCTTCTGACCCTGGACGGCGATGAAGGTAACCTTCTGGCCTTCCTGCAGGGTCTTGAAGCCGGTGCCCTGGATGGCACGGAAGTGCACGAACAGGTCCGGGCCGCTTTCCGGGGTGATGAAGCCGAAGCCCTTGGCATCGTTGAACCACTTGACGGTACCGGTCTGACGTTCCGACATTTTACTAACTCCTGAAACACATGTTGAAAAAAATCGCAGCCGCCGGGTATCGGGGCCGAGACTGAGTTGCAGGCGTTGGTAAAGCGGATCGATGAGCGGATCGTGAGATCAACTGCACCAGGCCACGATTCACGGTGACCCTAGCAAACACAGTGGGTCGCACGATACGCGTGTTTTCTGCAAAAAGCGATAGCCCGCACGTTCATGACAACAGGCCGGCCCCTAGGCGTGACAAGGGCTGGCAGCTTGTCGGGGCTAACTCCGAGTCCCCATTCAGGTTTTTCCTACCCTACACTGGGTAAATGACTGAAGCTGAAACCCACGCTGAACCGGCCCTCCCCCGCATCTGGGTGGATGCGGACGCCTGTCCCACCGTCATCCGCGACATCCTGTTCCGCGCCGCCGAACGGGTCGGGATCGAGCTGACCCTGGTCGCCAACCAGTGGATCCGCACCCCGCCCTCGCGCTGGCTGCGCTCGATCCAGGTACCGCAAGGGCTGGACGTGGCCGACAGTGCGATCGTCGAGCGGGTCGCGGCCGGCGACCTGGTGGTGACCCAGGACATCCCGCTGGCGGCCCTGGTGCTGGAAAAGAAGGCGGTGGCGCTGAACCCGCGCGGCCAGCTGTACACCCCCAACAACATGGCCGAGCGGCTGTCGATGCGCAATTTCATGGAAGAGCTGCGCGGTGCCGGGGTCCAGACCGGTGGCCCGCCGCCGCTTGGACCGCGCGACCGGCAACTGTTCGCCGCCGAGCTGGACCGCTGGCTGGCGCGGCGCCCGGTTCGCTGAACGGCCTTATTCGCCCTGGCCGGGCAGGCGCAGGCAGCGCTGGCTACTGAACCGCCGCGGCTCCCCGCTCAAAGGATCGTCGAAGGCCAACCCCTGCGCCAGCAGCTGCAGGGGGGGCTCAACCGCGGCTTCCACGCGCGTCTGCAACTGCGGGTACAGGTCATCGCCGATGATCGGCGCCCCCAGCATCGCCATATGTACGCGCAGTTGGTGCTTGCGCCCGGTGTCCGGCAGCAGCCGATAGCGCCAGACCGGCCCGCCGGCCTCGATCAGCTCGATGCGGCTACACGCATTGGGCTCGCCCGGCACCTCGGCCATGCGGAAAAACGGCTCGCCCGGCACCAACCGGCTGTGCCGCTGCAGCGGGAAAGCCACGCCCGGCAGTGCCGGCGCCAGCGCCTCATAGGTCTTTTCGATACGGCGCTCGCGAAACAGCCGCTGATAGGCATCACGGGTGGCCGGCCGGGTCGAGAACAGCACCAGCCCGGCGGTGAGCCGATCCAGCCGGTGCAGCGGCACCAGTTCCGTATTGCCGGTGCGCGCCACCAGCCGCGCCAGCAGGGTCTGCCGCACATGGCCGCCGGCCGGGGTCACCGGCAGGAAGTGCGGCTTGTCGGCCACCAGAAGATCCTCATCCAGGTGCAGAACGTGCTCGGCATGCGGAATCACTGCTTCGTCGGCCACTTCGCGGAAGTAGCGGATTTCCAGCCCGACCTGCCACGGCTGGTCCGGCGCCAGCGCCCTGCCCTGCGCATCCTGCACGCGGCCACGGGCGAAGCGATCCAGCCACTGCGCGCGGTCGATGCGCGGAAAGCGCGCGCACAGGCCGTCAAGCAGGCTGGGCCAGTGCCCCGGCGGCAGCTGCAATCGGCTGGGCATCGTCATCGCATCGGCTCCGCTGCTGGAAATGAGCGCAAGGGGCCATCGTCGACGGCACGCGCACAGCACGGCCACGGACACCCCTCAAGCAAACCTCTATCATTGTCGTCTTTAGTCGACGGATCCTCCATGGCCCTCACCGCCACCATCCGCAAGGCCGAACTGCAGATCAGCGACATGGATCGCGGCTACTACGCGACCCACAACCTGACCCTGGCCCAGCACCCGTCCGAGACCGACGAGCGCCTGATGGTGCGCCTGCTGGCCTTCGCCCTCAATGCCGGCGACCGCCTGGAGTTCGGCCGCGGCCTGAGCACCGATGACGAGCCGGACCTGTGGGAACACGATTACACCGGCGACATCCTGCAGTGGATCGACCTGGGCCATCCGGACGAATCGCGCATCCGCAAGGCCAGCAACCGCAGCCGCCAGGTGCAGGTGATCAACTACGGTGGCAACGCCTCGGAGATCTGGTGGAGCAAGCAGGGCAAGGGCCTGGCGCGCTTCGACAACCTGTCGGTGGTCGATCTGGACGGCGCCTTCGTTGAACAGTGGGGCCAGCAGATCCAGCGCGCCATGCGCTGGAGCGTGCTGATCCAGGACGGCGAGGTGCAGCTGCTCAACGATCAGATGCAGCTCGACGTGATCCCGAACTGGCGCAAGCGCGCCAAGGCATGAGCACCATCCGTTGCGACGTGGTGGTCATTGGCGCCGGCGCGGCCGGGCTGATGACGGCGATCACCGCCGGCCAGCGCGGCCGCCAGGTGCAGGTGATCGACCATGCCAACAAGGTCGGCAAGAAGATCCTGATGTCCGGCGGCGGCCGCTGCAACTTCACCAACACCGGCACCACCCCGGCCAACTTCCTGTCGGCCAACCCGCACTTCTGCAAATCGGCGCTGGCGCGCTACACGCCCTGGCACTTCATCGAGCTGGTGCACAAGCACGGCATCGCGTATCACGAAAAAGAGCTGGGCCAGTTGTTCTGCGATGAGTCGTCCAAGCTGATCGTGAAAATGCTGGTGGATGAGTGCCAGGCCGCCGGCGCGCAGATCCGCACCGGGTGCAGCGTGCAGCGCATCGAGCACGGCAGTGATGGCTTCCGCGTACACACCACACAGGGTCTGTTCCATTGTGCTTCGCTGGTGGTGGCCACCGGCGGCCTGTCGATTCCGAGCATGGGCGCCACCGGCTTCGGCTACGAGATCGCGCGCCAGTTCGGCCACCAGGTGCTGCCGACCCGCGCCGGCCTGGTGCCACTCACGCTCAGCGGCACCCACCAGGAGCGGCTGGCCGATCTGAGCGGTGTCGCGCTGCCGATCGAGGCACGTTGCAACGGCAAGCGTTTCCAGAACTTCATGCTGCTGACCCATCGCGGCGTGAGCGGCCCGGCGATCCTGCAGATTTCCTCGTTCTGGCAACCCGGCGACGCGCTGGAGCTGGACCTGCTGCCCGGCCAGGATGCCGGCGAGTGGCTGCGCCAGATGAAGCGCGAGCGCCCCGCTGCCGAGCTGCGCACGGTGCTGGGCGAGGTGCTGCCCAAGCGCTTCGCACAGCGCCTGTGCGAACACTGGTTGCCCGACCGTCCGGTGCGCCAGCTGGATGAGCCGGTGCTTCGCCAGGCCGCGCAGCTGCTGGGCGCGTTCCCGCTGGTGGCCAGCGGAACCGAAGGCTATCGCACCGCCGAGGTCACCCTGGGCGGCGTGGACACCGCTGAGGTGTCGTCTTCGACGATGGAATCCAAGCGCGTGCCCGGCCTGCATTTCGTTGGCGAGGTGCTGGATGTGACCGGCTGGCTGGGCGGATACAACTTCCAGTGGGCCTGGGCCAGCGGCCACGCGGCCGGCGGCGTGGTGTGAACCACTTCGCCGTTCGGCGCGCGCAAGGGGGCCGCGCATGGACGGTTCGCCGCGCATCGTGTATCTAGGTTCGCAGATTGGGGAGCAGTGCATGCAGAACGCGAACGACATCACCATCCGCCTGCTGATCATCGATGACAGCGGCGAGAATGCCGAAGCCATCGTCAGCACGCTGCGCAACAGCGGCATCGCGGTGCGTCCCTGGCGCCCGCAGGATGCCGCCGAGCTGGCCCAGGTGCTGGCCGGCCAGGCCATCGACCTGGTCCTGGCCTCGCCGTCGCAGGGTATTCCGCTGCCCTTGGTTGCCCAGCACATTGCCGCCAGCGGCAAGGACATCCCGCTGGTGCTGCTGGCCGAACGCATCGACGAGGACGAACTGGTGCAGGCCAGCAGCCACGGCATCCGCGCCCTCGCCCTGCGCCAGCGTGCCGAGCATCTGCTGGCCGTGGTCCGCGACCAGTGGGTCGATCTGCAGGCCCGCCGCGGCCTGCGCCGCATCGAGGCACAGATGCGCGAGACCGAGCGCCGCTGCGATGCACTGATCGCCTCCTCGCGCGACCCCATCGCCTATGTGCATGAAGGCATGCACATCCGCGCCAACGACGCCTACCTGGAGATGTTCGGCTATGAGCAGTTCGACGACATCGAAGGCATCTCGCTGCTGGACATGGTCGCGGCCCAGCATGTGGAGGGCTTCAAGCAGCTGCTGAAGGGCCTGAGCCGTGGCGAGGCGCCGCCGCCGCAGTACCAGCTCGATGCCCGCCATGAAGATGGCAGCGCGTTCCCGGCGACGATGGAGTTCACCGCCGCCACCTACGAAGGTGAATCCTGCCTCCAGGTCGTGCTCCGCCGCCGCATGGAGTTCGATCCGGAACTGGCGCGCGAGGTCGAGGACCTGCGCCAGCGCGACCAGGTCACCGGCCTGCTCAACCGTCCCACCTTCATGCTGCAGCTGGAAAGCGCGGTGGCCCAGGCCGGCCGCAGCGAAGGCCAGTTCGGCCTGCTGCTGATCGAGCCGGACCATTACGCACGCCTGCTGCCGGACATCGGCCTGGCCTCGGCCGACACGCTGATTGGCGCCCTGGCCGCCCTGCTCACCGAGGTGGTGGGCGAACAGGCGCAGCTGGCGCGCTTCGGCGAGCACAGCTTCGCCGTGCTGCAGGCCGGCCCGTACGCACAGACCGTGGCACTGGCCGAGCGTATCCGCGAGGCCTATGCCGCGCATGTGTTCAGCATCGGCGCGCGCTCGGCCACGGTCACCGTCAGCATCGGCGGCGTGCAGGTGGGCGAGAAGATCGCCAGCATCGGCCAGGTGCTGGCACGCGCCAGCGAGTGCACACAGGCCGCGGCCGAACTGGGCAACACCTGCCGCATCTTCGATCCGGCCGCGGTCGACCGTGTCGAGCAGGAGCGCGTGCTGCGCTGGGTTGCGCGCATCCGCGAGGCGCTGGCCGGCGACGGCTTCCAGCTGCACTACCAGCCGGTGCTGAACCTGCAGGGCGAGCCGCTGGAACTATACGAAGCCTATCTGCGCCTGGAACACAACGGCGAGCTGTTGAGTCCGACCGCCTTCCTTGGCATTGCCGAGGAGCATGGGCTGCTGGCCGACATCAACCGCTGGGTGGTCACCCAGGCCATCTCGGTACTGGGCCAGCGCGCAGCCGAGGGCCATGCCACCCAGGTCCTGGTGAAGGTGACGCCGGAGTCGTTTGACGACCCGCAGATGGTGGCCACCCTGCGCCGTGAACTGCAGGCACGCGGCGTGCCCGGCGAACGTCTGTGGCTGCATGCGCCGGAAGCCAAGGTGTTCACCCACCTGCGCAGCGCCCAGCAGTTCCTGGCCGACGTGGCGCCGCTGGGCTGCCGCATCGGCCTAGAGCAGTTCGGTTCGGGACTGGATTCGTTCCAGCTGCTGGCGCACTTCCAGCCGCAGTTCCTGAAGCTGGACCGCGGTTTCACCAGTGATCTGGCGGCCACCCGCGAGAACATCGACCGCATCAGCCAGATCACCGCGCGCGCGCAGGAGGCCGGTATCCGCACCATCGCCGAGTTCGTCAGCGATGCCAATTCGATGACGCTGCTGTTCAGTGCCGGCGTGGATTACGTGCAGGGCGATTTTGTCGGCCCGGCGCTGCCGGAGATGGGCTTCGAATTCGGGTGATGCCTGCCTGTAGAGCCGAGCATGGCTCGGCTGCCGGGCCCAGGCAAAGCGTAGCCGAGCATGGCTCGGCTCTACAGAAACAAAAAGGCCGGCGTTCGCCGGCCTTTTCGTTGATCAGGTCATGTCGACCAGGTTGTCGATCTTCACGTCCGGATTGACGTCGGCCTCGTAGTCCACGCCCTCCACGCCAAAGCCGAACAGGCGCAGGAAGTCGGCCTTGTAGCCGGCCAGATCGCTGATCTCGTACAGATTCTCGTTGGTCACCTGCGGCCACAGCGCGACGACCTTGCCCTGCACATCGGCGGCCATTTCCTTGTAGTCGGCGCGCAGGCGGCCTTCCTCATCGATCAGCGCGACGCTATGGCCATCGCCATCGACCAGGTCGTGGCGCAGGCGATCGATCGCCACGCCGTCGGCCTTGCCGCCGTAGAGGATGTCGTACAGCACGTCCAGCTGCTCGATGCAGCCTTCGTGGGTGCCCTTTTCCTTCATTACCTTGAACAGCAGCGACAGGTACAGCGGCATGGTCGGAATGGCCGAGCTGGCCTGGGTGACCACGGCCTTGAGCACCGATACACGCGCGTCGCCGCCGATTTTCGCCAGTTTCTCGCGCAGGCCCAGCACCTTGTTGTCCAGGTCCTTCTTGGCGGCACCGATGGAGCCGTTCCAGTAGATGGCCTGGGTGATCTCTTCGCCCACATAGGTGAAGGCGGTGGTGGTGCAGCCGTTGGCCAGCACGCCGGCATCGGCCAGCGCGTCGATCCACATCTGCCAGTCTTCACCACCCATCACTGCGACGGTGCCGGCGATTTCTTCCGGGGTGGCCGGCTGCAGATGGGTCTCGGTCAGCACTTCCTTGTCGGTATCCAGGCCACGCAGGGTGATCGGCTCGCCGATCGGCTTCAACGTGGAGCTGATGATCTCGCCGGTCTTGGGATGCTTGCGGCGCGGCGCGGCCAGGCTGTAGACGACCTGGTCGACCTGGCCGAGATCGGCCTTGATCATCTCGATGGTCCTGGCCTTCACTTCATCGGAGAAGGCATCGCCGTTGATGCTCTTGGCGTACAGGCCGGCTTCGTCGGCGTACTTGTGGAACGCCGCCGAGTTGTACCAGCCCGCCGTGCCCGGCTTGGTCTCGCTGCCCGGGCGCTCGAAGAAGATGCCCAGGGTCGCCGCGCCACTGCCGAAGGCAGCGGTGATGCGCGCGGCCAGGCCGTAGCCGGTGGAGGCGCCGATCACCAGCACGCGCTTGGGGCCATTCTGGATCGGCGGACGCGCGCGGATGTAGTCGATCTGCTGCTTGACCGCGGCCTCGCAGCCGGTCGGGTGGGTGGTGACGCAGATGAAGCCGCGGACGCGCGGTTTGATGACCATGGATACCTCGGGTTGGCAGATGCGGCGCGCAGGGCGCTCAGCAGGAATACGGGTGCGCGCACGCGCGCGAACCGCAGGATCGTAGTGCGCGGGGGGCGATTGCACAACCGACGCTGGCGTAGGGTGGGGTTTGTCCTGCAGGGTTGCACCCTGCACCCGCCGAAGCAACGGCCAGAGCCGAGGCAACAGCCAAAGCCGGTTCCTGAAGGATGGCGGGGTGGGTCCGGTTGCGGGGGACGCCGCAAGTACGTCCTTGTAGGCTTGGCCGCGGCATCCATGCCGCGGACACCCCCGCAACCGGACCCACCCCGCCTTCGACAGTGTTCCGCGATCTGTCGGAACGGCGTCCGCCTCTGGTAGGTGTCGACCTTGGTCGACACGGATGAATTCATTCGATATCTGACAGATGTGTCGACCAAGGTCGACACCTACCAACGGCCGCAGGAATCTGTCAGAGGTGGGGCCCTGTGGGTTGGCAGGACCGTTGGCGCCATGGATGGCGCCATCGAGCCCCCATGGATGGGTTTACGGCGTGTCCTGCCAACCCACAGGGCCCCGCCCAACCAGCAGAAAGCCAGCTCCGTTTTGGACGTGGATGTTGCTCTGGCTTCGGCGGGTGCAGGGCTGCAAGCCCTGCCAACAAAAACCCCGCTTGTGAATTCATTCGATATCTGACAGACGTGTCGACCAAGGTCGACACCTACCAACAGCCGCATGAGCCTGTCGAAGGCGGGGCACTGTGGGTTTGCGGGGTGTGAGCCGCATGGATGCGGCGACCAAGCCCCCATGGATGGGTTTACGGCGTCCCCGCAAACCCACAGTGACCCGCCATCCCACGGAATGCTGCTCCGGCTTTTGAAGTTGCCGTTGCATTGAGCAGGTGCAGGGCTGCAAGCCCCGCCAACAAAAAACCCCGCTTGCGCGGGGTTCTCTGTGTGTTGCGGGCAGCGCGAACGCTTACGGGCGACGGGCCAGGGCCTCGACGTCCTTTGCCTTGGGCAGCAGGTCCTGCTTGCTGACGCGCAGGAAACCGATCGTCAGCATCGGCACCGCCACCAGGATCGAGGACAGCACCACGATCACCGCGCCGATCATATGCGTCTCGGCCAAGCCTTCCATCGAGCTGCCGCCGTACATGTACAGGGCCAGCGCCGAGAGGAAGAACATCACCGCGGTGATCACCGTACGCGACAGCGTCTGGTTGATCGAACGGTTCAGCACTTCCATCGAGTCCACGCGCAGGCTGCGGAAGTTCTCGCGGACGCGGTCGAAGACCACGATGATGTCGTTGATCGCAAAGCCCATCACCGACAACAGGCCGGCCAGCACGGTCAGGTCGAACTCACGGCCCAGCAGGGACACGTAAGCCACCGTCACGATCAGGTCGAACATGGCCACGATGCTGGCGGTAACCGCGAACTTCCATTCGAAGCGCACCGCGATGTAGATCAGGAAGCCGGCGAGCATGAAGATGGTGGCGTACAGGCCATTCATCGCCAGATCCTTGCCGATCTGCGGACCCACGAACTCGTTACGCAACACCGTGGCCTGGTTGTCGGCCGACGACAGCGCCTTCACCACAGCCGCAGCGGTCGCCTTGTCTTCGGTGGCGGCAGCGCCGGTACCCGGGGCGTGCTCGCCGTGCGGGGCCAGGCGGATCAGCAGGTCGGTGTTGCCACCGACGCTCTGCACCTGAGCGCCATCAAAGCCATTCTGCTCGAGCTTGGTACGGACCTGCTCGACGTCCACCGGCTTGTCGAAGCGGGCTTCGATCAGGGTGCCGCCGGTGAAGTCCAGCGCGTAGTTGAAGCCCTTGAACGCGATGATGCTGATCGACGCCAGGAACACCACGATGGTGACTGCCATGGCGACATGGCGCCAACGCATGAAGTCGATCTTGGTGTCGTTCGGGAGGATGTGCAGCGGAAACAGTTTCATTGTGCGTGTCGTCCCGTCAGATGGCCACGTTCTGGAGCTTCTTGCGGCGGCCGTAGATCAGCGTCGCCAGCGCACGCGACACGGTGATCGCGGTGAACATGGAGGCGAAAATACCGATGATCATGGTCAGCGCGAAGCCCTTCAGCGGACCGGTACCGAATGCGAACAGCGCCACACCGACGATCAGGCCGGTCAGGTTGGCGTCGAGGATGGTGCCCGAGGCCCGCTCATAACCGGTCACGATCGCGGTCTTGCCCGGCACGCCGGCACGCAGCTCTTCACGGATACGCTCGTTGATCAGCACGTTGGCGTCCACCGACAGGCCAACCGACAACGCCAGGCCGGCGAAGCCCGGCAGGGTCATGGTCGCGCCGAACAGCGACATCACCGCCACCACGATCAGCAGGTTGAACAGCATCGCCGCCGAGGTGATCACACCGAACATGCGGTAGTACACGCTGAAGAACACCAGGGTGAACAGGAACGCGAACACCACCGCGCGCATGCCGTTCTTGACGTTCTCGGCACCCAGGCTCGGGCCGACCACACGCTCTTCGACGAAGTCCATCGGCGCGGCCAGCGAGCCGGACTTCAGCAGCTTGGCCAGGTCTTCGGCTTCCTTCTTCTGCAGACCGGTGGTCTGGAAGTTCTTGCCGAACACGCCGTTGATGTTGGCCACCGAGATCACTTCCTCGTTGACCTTGAAGCCACGCACTTCCTGGCCGTCAACCACGGTCACGGTCGGCACGCGTTCGGTGTAGACCACCGCCATCGGCTTGTTCACGTTGGCGCTGGTGAAGTCGAACATGCGCTGGCCGCCGACATTGTTCAGCGTCACGCTGACCGCCGGCGAGCCGCTGTTGGAGTCGGTCACCGCCTGCGCGCCGACCATCTGGTCACCGGTGACGATCACGCGCTTGTTCAGCAGGATCGGGCCACCGCCGTCACGGCGCTGGTAGACCTTGGCTTCCGGCGGGATGCGGCCGGAGCTGATCGCGTCCTGTGCGTTGCCTTCCACCACTGCGCGGTATTCCAGGGTGGCGGTGGCGCCGATCATGCGCTTGGCTTCGGCGGTGTCCTGCACGCCCGGCAGCTGCACGACCACGCGGTCGGCACCCTGGCGCTGGATGATCGGTTCGGCCACGCCGAGCTGGTTCACGCGGTTGCGCAGGGTGTTGATGTTCTGCTCGATGGCACCGTTGGCGATCTGTGCGATCTCGGCTTCCGGCACGGTCACCGTGATGCGGCTGCCACTGACGTCGTAGCCGAGGGTCGGCTGTGCCTTGACCAGGGCGGCGCGGGCACGCTGCGCGGCGTCGTCACCGGCGGACGGGCTCAGGTTGGCCACGATGCTGTTGTCCGCGCGGCGCTCCACCGACTGGTAGGCGATGCGGGCGTCACGCAGGGTGCTGCGCACGTCTTCGGTATAGGCATCCAGGCGCTTGTCCAGCGCAGCCTTCTGGTCGACCTGCAGCACGAAGTGCACGCCACCCTGCAGGTCCAGGCCCAGCACCATCGGGCGGCCGCCGAGCTTGGACAGCCAGTCCGGCACGGTCGAGGCCAGGTTCAGGGCCACGGTGTACTTTTCACCGACGGTGTCACGCAGCGCATCGCTGGCCGCGGACTGCGCCTTCAGGTCCGGCAGGCGGACAATCAGGCTTTCCCCTTCCTTCTCGGCACCGAGGGTGGCGACACCGGCCGTCTTCAGGTCGGCCAGCACACGGTCGCGCAGCGCATCGTCGATCTGCCCGCCACGGTTGGCGGTGATCTGGATGGCCGGGTCCTTCTGGTAGATGTTGGGCAGCGCGTACAGCGCGCTGAGCGCCAGTACGATCAGGATGACGACGTACTTCCAGCGTGGAAATTCGAGCATTGCTTGGGTCCCGCGCGGCGCCATCCCCGGCGCCGCGGTTGTGCATCGGAAAGGGAGTGGCTTACTGGGCCGACTTCAGGGTGCCGGCCGGCAGCACGTTGCCGACGGCGCCCTTCTGCACGCGGATGCGCACGTTGTCGGCCACTTCGATGGTGATGAAGTTGTCGCCGATGTCGGTGACGATGCCGGCGATGCCGCCGTTGGTCAGCACTTCGTCGCCACGCTTGATCTTCTCCAGCATGGCCTTGTGCTCCTTCTGCCGCTTCATCTGCGGGCGGATCATCAGGAAGTACATGATGGCGATCAGGATGATCGGGAACAGCAGCGTGGTCAGGCCCATGCCCTGCGGTTGGCCGCCGGCGGCCTGGGCGTGGGCGGCGGGAATCAGGAAGGCAAGCAGGTTCATCGTTGGTCCTTTAGTTGGGCGGCGCTCCCGTCCCTTCAGGGGCGGGGGTGTCGACCGCGGATCTGGGTCAGCCTTGAAGTATGCCACGGCCCCAGGCGTTCGTCCTTGGGCCGTTCGGCAGGGGGCATCCGGGTTACAGGGGCGGGGCCACCGCCCCGCGTGCCGCGTAGAAGGACTCGCGGAAGGCCAGGAAGGTTCCCGCCTCGATCGCGGCCCGGATGTCGGCCATCAGTTTTTCGTAATAGAACAGGTTGTGCAGGGTGCCCAGCATCGGCGCCAGCATCTCGTTGCAGCGGTCCAGGTGGCGCAGGTAGGAGCGGGTATAGCCGCCGGTGCAGGCCACGCAGCCGCAGCCCGGCTCGATCGGGTCCATGTCGCGCGCGTACTGGGAGTTGCGGATGCGAACGGTGCCGAACGAGGTGAAATAGTGGCCGTTGCGCGCATTGCGGGTCGGCATCACACAATCGAACATGTCCACGCCACGGGCCACGCCTTCCACCAGGTCTTCCGGCCGGCCGACGCCCATCAGATAGCGCGGCCGGTCGCCGGGCAGCTCCGGGTCCAGGTGGTCGAGCATGGCGTTGCGCTCGTGCTCCGGCTCGCCCACGGCCAGGCCGCCGATGGCATAGCCGTCGAAGCCGATCGCCTGCAGGGCCTCGGCCGAGCGGCTGCGCAGGTCGGTATGCACCCCACCCTGCACGATGCCGAACAGGGCCGCGTCGTTGCCCAGCTCGTCATGCGCGTTGCGGCTGCGCTGGGCCCAGCGCAGGCTCAGCTCCATCGAACGGCGGGCGACATCCTCGGTGGCCGGGTACGGGGTGCACTCGTCGAAGATCATCACCACGTCCGAATCGAGCACTTTCTGGATCTTCATGCTCTCCTCCGGGCCCAGGAACACGCGGGCACCGTCGGTGGGCGAGGCGAAGGTCACGCCCTGCTCGGTGATCTTGCGGCGATGGGCCAGCGAGAACACCTGGAAACCGCCGGAGTCGGTCAGGATCGGGCCATCCCAACGGCAGAAGCCGTGCAGGCCACCGTGGTCGGCGATGATGTCCAGGCCCGGGCGCAGGTACAGGTGGAAGGTGTTGCCGAGGATGATCTCGGCGCCCAGCGCACGCACCTGGTCCGGCAGGATGCCCTTGACCGAGCCATAGGTTCCCACCGGCATGAAGGCCGGCGTTTCCACCGTGCCACGCGGGAAGGTCAGGCGGCCACGGCGGGCACGGCCGTCGCGGGTCTTGAGCTGGAACTGCAGTCGGGACATGGAGCGGTCGTTCAGGCAAATAGTCGCCTATTGTCTCCCAAAACCGCCTTCCCTGCTCCGGTAGCGCCGGGCCATGCCCGGCGGAGCGGTCCGCTCGGGATGGCCGGGGCCGCCGGATTCATCCACGCATGGCGTGGATCTACTGATTCCAGCGGCAGTAGAGCCACGCCATGCGTGGATTCGATGTTGCGGGCGCGACCCGTGCGCACCAACGGTGCGCACCCACCACAAGCAGACAGAGGTCAGCCAGCCCCCTACCCCGCCTGCGGGAACAGCAGCATCGCGTCGCCGTAGCTGAAGAAGCGGTAGCGCTGTTCGATGGCGTGCCGGTAGGCCTCGAACACGCGGTCCTTGCCGGCGAACGCGGAGATCATCATCAGCAGCGTGCTTTCCGGCAGGTGGAAGTTGGTCACCATCGCGTCGACACTGCGGATGCGGTAGCCCGGGGTGATGAAGATCTGGGTCTCGCCGGCGAACGGCAGCAGCTCACCGTCACACATGGCGCTTTCCAGCGCGCGCACCACGGTGGTGCCGACGCCGATCACCCGACCGCCGGCCGCACGCGTGCGCCGCACCTGCTGTACCAGCTCGGCGCCCACGTTCAGCCACTCGCGGTGCATCACGTGATCCTTCAGATCATCGGCACGCACCGGCTGGAAGGTCCCCGCACCCACATGCAGGGTGACATGGCCGAACGCCACGCCCTTGTCCTTCAGCGCGGCCAGCAGCGGTTCGTCGAAGTGCAGGCCGGCCGTTGGCGCGGCCACCGCGCCCACTTCGCGCGCGAACACGGTCTGGTAGCGCTCGCGGTCGTCCACGCCCGGCTCGCGCTGGATGTAGGGCGGCAGCGGCAGGCGGCCGGCATGCAGCAGCCACTGCTCCAGCGATTCGGGCACGTGGAACTGCAGCACATAGAACTCGCCGTCACGGCCCAGCACCTCGGCCTCGCCGCCGGCGTCCAGCGCGATGCGGCTGCCGGCCTTCGGCGACTTGCTGGCACCGACCTGCGCACGCGCCTGCTGGCCGCCGAGCAGGCGCTCGATCAGGATCTCCACACGGCCACCACTGGCCTTCTGCCCGAACAGGCGCGCCGGGATCACCCGGGTATCGTTGAACACCAGCAGGTCGCCCGGCTGCAGCAGCGACGGCAGATCGCGCACCTGCAGATCGGTGAAGGCGGCCGGCGCCGCGGGCACCAGCATCAGACGGCTGGCGGAGCGTTCGGCCAGGGGCGCCTGCGCGATCAGTTCAGCCGGCAGGTCGTAATGGAAATCGGACTTCTTCAAGGCAGTGGGCGGCAACAGGTCGACAATGGCGCGCATTGTACGGCCAGCGTCTGCGAGCCGGCGTGCTTCGCGGCGAACGTCGCGCAAAATGCTGCTATGCAGCAGGTTTCTGCGGGGTTATCGCGCAAAAAAACAAGTGCTAGCATCGAGTTGGAAGTCCGCTGCACGAGCCTGCCCCCAAGCGCGCGTGATGACGCGCGTTTTGCTTTTGAAGGCCCGTGCGACCCAACGTTTCAGGAGATCTGCAATGAGCTTCATCGAACGCCTCGCCCCCCTGCGCAGCCAGCCTGGCACTCGTCTTACCACCGGCCTGGACGACGCGACCCTGACCGCCCTGTCCGCCAACCATCCGCAGCTGATCGCCGCCGTGGACGCCGCCGCCGAGGAATTCGCGCGCGTGCAGGCCGACCTGGGGCCGCTGCTGGCGCAGGACGAACAGGCGCAGATCGATGCGATGCAGGAGGGTTTCGTCAACTTCTATGCCGATGACGCGGTGACCCCGTACGTGGCGCTGGCCGCGCGCGGCCCGTGGGTGGTCACCCTGAAGGGCGCGGTGCTGTACGACGCCGGCGGCTACGGCATGCTCGGCTTCGGGCACACCCCGGAGGCGGTGCTGGAAGCAATGGCGCGTCCGCAGGTGATGGCCAACATCATGACCCCCAGCCTGTCGCAGCAGCGCTTCATCAGTGCCCTGCGCGCGGAGATCGGCCACCGCCGTGGCGGCTGCCCGTTCACCCGCTTCATGTGCCTGAACTCCGGCTCCGAGGCGGTCGGCCTGGCCGCGCGCATCGCCGACGTCAACGCCAAGCTGCAGACCGACCCGGGCGCACGCCACGCCGGCGCCGCGATCAAGCGCGTGGTGGTCAAGGGCAGCTTCCATGGCCGCACCGATCGGCCGGCGCTGTACTCCGATTCCAGCCGCAAGAGCTACCTGCAGCACCTGGCCAGCTACCGTGGCGAGGACTCGGTGATCACTGTGGCGCCGTACGACGAGGCCGGCCTGCGCAAGGTGTTCGAGGATGCCGCGCGCAACCAGTGGTTCATCGAAGCGGTGTTCCTGGAGCCGGTGATGGGCGAAGGCGACCCGGGCCGTTCGGTGCCGCCGTCGTTCTATGCCGTTGCCCGTGAACTGACCCGTGCGCACGGCAGCCTGCTGCTGCTCGACTCGATCCAGGCCGGCCTGCGCGCGCATGGCGTGCTGTCGGTGGTCGACTATCCGGGCTTTGAAGGCCTGGACCCGCCGGACATGGAGACCTACTCCAAGGCACTCAACGCCGCGCAGTACCCGCTGTCGGTGCTGGCGGTGACCGACCATGCCGCGCAGCTGTACCGCAAGGGCATCTATGGCAACACCATGACCAGCAACCCGCGCGCGCTGGACGTGGCCTGCGCCACCCTGGCCCAGCTGACCCCGCAGGTGCGCGCCAACATCGCCGAGCGCGGCGCCGAAGCGGTGCGCAAGCTGGAGCAGCTGAAGAACGAGCTGGGCGGCCTGATCACCAAGGTGCAGGGCACCGGCCTGCTGTTCTCCTGCGAGCTGGCCCCGCAGTTCAAGTGCTACGGCAGCCATTCCACCGAGGAATGGCTGCGCCAGCACGGCATCAACGTGATCCACGGTGGCGAGAACTCGCTGCGCTTCACTCCACACTTCGGCATGGACAGCGAGGAGCTGGACCTGCTGGTGGGCATGGTCGGCCGCGCCCTGCGTGAAGGCCCGCGCCGGGAGCAGGCCGCAGCAGCGTAAGCCTCCGCTTTTGTAGAGTCGAGCTTGCTCGACTGGGCCGTTGCCGGGATCTGAATGAAAAGCAGTCGAGCAAGCTCGACGCTACGGAAAGCCTCATACTCTGCGCACACCCCGTCGCTGACCGCCTTTCGGTCGGCGACGGGGCGTTTTCGTTTCCGGCCAAGAAACAGGAATATCCATGAAATCGATCTGTGTGTACTGCGGTTCCAACGCTGGCAGCAAGCCGGCCTATACCGAACGCGCCATTGCACTGGGTGACCGCATCGCCCGCGATGGCCTGCGCCTGGTGTACGGCGGCGGCAATGTCGGCCTGATGGGCACCGTGGCCAATGCCGTGCTGGCCGCCGGCGGCGAAGTGACTGGCGTGATTCCGCGCCAGCTGGCCGACTGGGAAGTGGCCCATCGCGGCCTGACCGAACTGGAGATCGTCGGCTCGATGCATGAGCGCAAGTCGCGCATGTTCGATCTGGCCGATGGCTTCGTCGCCCTGCCCGGCGGCTTCGGCACCCTGGAAGAAATCTTCGAGATGCTGACCTGGCGCCAGCTGGGCATCGGCAACAAGCCGTGCGCCTTCCTCGATGTGGACGGCTTCTACGCGCCGCTGATCGGCATGATCGATCGCATGGTGGAAGAGCGCTTCCTGCACCCGGACCAGCGCCACGATCTGTGGTACGGCTCGGACATCGACGCGATGCTGGCCTGGATGCGCAATTACCAGCCGGCCCAGGCCTCCAAGTGGATCGACGAGAAGCGCCGCGCCGCCCTGCGTTGAGCCGGCAACACGCGGCGGCTCAGGCTGCCGCGTGCGCCCACGGTGCGGGCCGGCCCAACAGGTAGCCCTGCCCGTAGTCACAGCCGAGTTCGCGCAGGGTCTGCCGCTGCGCCTCGGTTTCGATGCCTTCACCGATGGTTTCAATGCCCAGCGTGCGCGCCAGTGACAGCACGCCTTCAACCAGTGCGCGCGTGCTGTGCACTTCCGGACCGTGCAGCCCGGCAATGAAGCTCTGGTCGATCTTCAGCGTGCTGATCGGGAAACGGTGCAGGTAGGACAGCGCCGAGAAGCCGGTACCGAAATCGTCCAGCTGCACCTGGATGCCACGCTCGCGCAGGCCCTGCAGGATGCGCAGCGTGTGCGGGCCATCGTCCAGCAGCGCCACCTCGGTGATCTCCAGCCGCAGCCGGCGCGGGTCGGCGCCGCAGGCATCAAGCAGGCCGAACAGGCGGGTGCTGAAGCCAGCCGAGCGGAAATGGCGCGGCGATACGTTCACCGAGACGTAGCCCTGCCCGCCCTCGGCCAGGCCAGCGATGACCTGTTCGTAGATCAGCCAGTCAACCTGCTCGATCAGGCCACTCTCCTCGCCCAGCTCGAGGAATGCGCCGGGCAGCAGCAGGCCGCGGCGTTCATGCTGCCAGCGCAGCAGCGCTTCGTGGCCGACCACCTCGCCGTCGCACAGGCGCACGATCGGCTGGTAGAACGGCACGAAGTCGCGGTTGTTGATGGCACGGCGCAGATCGGCCTCCAGATCGAGGCTGCGCATGGCCTGCTCGCGCATGTCCTCATCGAAGATCGCGCAACGATCATGGCCCTGCGCCTTGGCCCGGTACATCGCCGCATCCGCATCGCGCAACAGCTCCTCGCCGGTGCGGTAGCGCGGGTTCCACAAGGCAATGCCCAGGCTGCCGGACGGGAACAGTTCGCGCCCGGCGATCCACATCGATTCCTGCAGGGCCAGCAGCAACCGCTGGCCGAAGTCCAGCGCCTGTGCCAGCCCCTGCGGGCATTGCAGCAGCACCGCGAACTCGTCGCCGCCCAGCCGCGCCACCACGTCATCGGAACCGGCCATCGATACGATGCGCTTGGCCACCTCCACCAGCATGCGGTCGCCCGCAGCATGGCCGATGCTGTCGTTGACCAGCTTGAACCGGTCCAGGTCGAGGAACAGCACGGCGAACACCGGGCCGCCCTCGCGCCGGGCCAGCGCCAGCGCGTCCTGCAGCCGATCGAGCAGATGCAGGCGGTTGGGCAGACCGGTCAACGCGTCGTGCATCGCCTGGTGGGTCAAGCGCTGTTCGGCGCGCAGGCGCTCGCCAATCTGGCCGAGCAGCTTCTCGTTGACCTCGGCCAGCTCGCGGGTGCGCTCTTCCACGCGCTTTTCAAGTTCAGCGTGCGCCGAACGCAGCCGCTGCTGGTCGCGCTGGCGGGCCAGACCGGTACCGATGTTCTGCGCGACGAACGTCAGCAGGCGCTGGTCATGCACGCTGAACGTGCTGTTCTGGCTGTAGCTCTGCACCACGATCGCACCGACCACCTCGTCGTCGCGCAGCAGCGGTACGCCCAGCCAGCAGTGCGAGCGGGCGCCGTGTTCACGCACCTCGCCGGCGGCCAGCAGCGCATCGATCTGTGCACGCGAGGCCAGCAACGGGCGCCGGTTGCGCACCACGTACTCGGTCAACCCGCGACTGAACGGCCGCGGTGCGCGGCTGGCGTTGTGTTCATCCACCGAGTAGACGAAGTCCAGCCCATTGCCGGCGCCATTGACCAGTGCGATGTAGAAGTTGCGGGCGTCGAGCAGGCGCCCGACCACGCCGTGCACCTGGCCGTAGAACTGGGCCAGGCTGTCGGCCGACATCGCCATTTCGGCAATGTTGTACAGCGCGGTCTGCAGCTGCTCGGCGCGGCGCCGCTCGGCCACTTCGTCCTGCAGGCTGCGGTTGGCGCGCTGCAGCTCCTGCGTGCGCCGCTCCACCTGCTGCTCCAGCCGCACCTGGGCCTGGCGCCGGTCCATCGCGGTCTGCACGTGCTGGGCAACGAAGCCCAGCAGGGCACGCTCGGCTTCACCATAGCGGGCCGCCCGTTCATAGCTCTGCACCACGATGGCGCCGCACACGCGGCCATCGCGCAGCATCGGTACGCCCAGCCAGTCCAGGCTTTCCGGCCCCCGCTGCGGATCGTGCTCCTGCTCGACCACGCGGGCCAGCAGCTCACGCGAAGGGCCACTGAGCGGCTTGCCATGGCGCAGCAGTGCCACGGTCAGGCTGCGCGGCATCTCACTGGCATCGTGGCTCTGCGATGGATCAGCCACGAAGTCATCCACCTGGTCTGCGAAGTACAGGAAGCGGATCTGGTCGCGTACGTCGTCGTATTCGACGATGTAGCAGTTCTCCGCGTACATCAGCGTGCCCAGCACGCCGTGCACATGGCGCAGCATCTCGGCCATTTCCAGGTCGGCGCCGGCCAGGTCGGCGATCTGGAACAGTGCCTGCTGCAGGCGCTCGGCCTCTTCCAGCGCCTTGATCTGGCCGGCCTGGCGGCCGCGCTGCAGGGCCAGCTCCATGGCCTGCCGGGCCAGCCCCCACCATGCCGCGGAAGGTACTGCGCCCTCCACCGACAAACGCAGTCGCGCGCCATCGTGCACCCAACCGTGGCTGCCGTCGTCGCCGCCCTGGATCGCGGCGCCTGCGGTTACGGCAACGGGCGGCCAGCCGGCTTGGCCACTGCCCAGCTGCGGATCGTCCCAGCCCACGCGGACCACGGCCGGATCGGGCAACAGCCCATGCAATGCGCGCACCAGCGCCGTGCTCAGCACGGCCTCGTGTGGTGGCTCTTCCGCCGGTTCAACATGCGTGGACAAATGACAATCTCTTGGCACCGTCTGAGCGGCACCTCCCCTGAGCCGACGAGCATAGCGCGCCACCCGGGGGGCAATGGAAGCCCGCGAACCCCGAATCGTGCGCCCGTACGTTTTTCCTGTTGCCCGCCCCCCCTTCGCCGCCATGACCCTCGCCCTTGCCGCCCTCCCCAACGGCTATGCGCCATCGCCTCCAGGCCTTACCCTGTATGCCGTGGAAGCCAGCGCACTGCCAACCGATGAAGCCTTGATGCTGGCCTGGGCCGGTGGCGATCTGCGTGCGTTCGAGAGCCTGTATGCGCGCCACCGCAAGCGCCTGTTCGGCTTCCTGCTGCGGCACCTGCGCGACAACGCGCTGGCCGAGGAGATCTTCCAGGATGTGTGGCAACGGGTCATCAGTGCCCGCGCCGGCTGGCAGCCTGAGGCCGCGTTCAGCACCTGGCTGTTCCGTATCGCGCACAACCGCCTGAACGACCACTGGCGTGCCGCCCGCCATCGCCCGGCAGCACCGGCCGACGCCGACCTGCGCCTGGCCGCGCTGGAAGACGGCCAGACCCCGGAAGCTGAACTGTCCGAATTCGAACAGCGTCGCCGCATCCAACGGGCGATGGAAGAACTGCCGCCCGAGCAGCGCGAAGTGCTGCAGCTGCGGCTGGATCAGGAACTGAGCCTGGAGGAGATCGGCCAGATCACCGGCGTGGGCCGGGAAACCGTGAAATCGCGGCTGCGCTATGCGATGGACAAGCTGCGTGCGGGATTGAACGCATGAACCGAGACGAACCGCTGACGCCGGAAGAACGCGACCTGGCACGCCTGCTCGGCCGTCGCGCTGAACAGGCACCGCCGGCCGCGCTGGATGCCGCCATCCTGGCCGCTGCCCGTGCAGCGGTGGACGCACCGGCCGTCGATACCGCTGCGTCGCCACGCACGCCGCGCAGGCGGCCACGCTGGCCAGCGGTGTTCGGCATTGCCGCCTCGATGGTCTTCGCCATCGGCATCGCCTGGCAGCTGCGTCCCGAGCCTCCGCCGATCCCGGCCAGCGAAGCTGCGGTGGCGGCGGCACCGGCTGCTGCCGATCAGACCACTGAAAGCCGTGCAGCAGACGCCGCGATGGCGCCCCCCGAACCGGCCGCTGCAGCACCGGCAGCCCCGCAGGCCGCGCCCATGGCGGCTCCGGCCCCGGCCATCGCCCGCACGGCCAGGCCCGCGCCCGCAGAAGCCACGCCAGCGCCAGCACCGGCGAAGGCAGAGGCCGCCCGCGCACGCATCGCGGAACCCGCCGCCGACACGTCTTTTGCAGCGCTGCCGCCGCCGGCGCCGCCCGCGCCTCCTGCACCTGTTGCCTATTCGGCGCCGGTGCCGGCCTCCGCACCGGCTGCGGCTGCGGCCATGAAGGCAGACAGCGATGCGGCACCCATGGCCAGCGCGGCGAGCGTCGAACAGGCGCCAGCACTGGATCGCGTCGAGGTCACCGCGAGCAAGCGCGCGGCCACCACCCGGTCGGCGCCCGGCGTCATGCGCCGCAGCGGCAATGCGGGCCTCAGCGCGGACGCAGTACAGGCCGAGGTGAACGCCGACGCCCGCCTGCCGCGCCGGCAATGGCTGCAGAAGATCCGCGAACGCCGCGACCAGGGCCAGCGCGATCTTGCCCGCGCCAGCCTGGAGCGCTACGTGCAGCAGTATCCGGAAGCACGCCTGCCGCGTGATCTGCGCCCGCTGCTGGACGAGTGAAAGCAGCGGCCACGGCCGGCAACCCCGTAGAATGAGCGGGATGCCCGATACTCTCGCCCAGCCGGCCAGCCATACACTGGACGTCAAGCACAGCCGCTTCATCGCCCACGCCACGGCAATCGACGGTGCCACGGCGGCACTGGCGTTCCTGCAGCAGGTGGCGGTGGCCGATGCCACGCACAACTGCTGGGCCTACCGGCACGGCCAGGACTATCGCTCCAGCGACGACGGCGAGCCTGCGGGCACCGCCGGGCGGCCAATCCTGGCCGCGATCGACGGCCAGGGCTTCGACCGGGTGATGGTGGTGGTGACGCGCTGGTACGGCGGCATCAAGCTCGGTGCCGGCGGCCTGGTGCGCGCCTATGGGGGCGCCGCCGCCGAGTGCCTGCGTACCGCGCCGCGGCTGCCGCTGGTGGCCATGACCCGGCTGCAGCTGATGGCGGGCTTCGAGGACCTGGGCACCCTGCATGCCGCCCTGCCCGCCTTCGGCGCCGAAAAACGCGATGAACAGTTCGATGCCAACGGCGTGTGCCTGCGGGTCGAATTGCCCGCCGATCAGGCCGACGCATTGAAAATCCGTCTGCGCGACGCCACCCGTGACCGTATCCGCATACAAGACGACGACCAGGATGACTGACAAGGACGGCGCCCCCGCCTCGACCCCGCCATTGCGCCGCCTCGGCAGCCTGCGCACGTTGTGGCCGTTCGTGCGCCGCCACAGTGGCCTGTTCAGTGCCTGGCTGCTGGCCCTGGCGGTGTCTTCGGCAGCCACGCTGAGCCTGCCGCCGGCGGTGAAGCAGATGATCGATCACGGCTTCAGCAGCGGCGGCCAGATCAATCGTGCCTTTGCCCTGTTGATGCTGGTCGCCGTGGTGCTGGCACTGGCCACCGCCGCGCGCTTCTACTTTGTCTCGCTGCTGGGCGAAAAGGTCGTGGCCGACCTGCGCAGCCGCCTGTACGCGCACCTGATCCAGCTCGGTGCCGGCTTCCATGACCGCAGCCGCAGCGGCGAGCTGGTTTCGCGCCTGACCGCCGACAGCGAGCTGCTGCGCAGCGTGGTCGGCTCCACCATGTCGGTGGCCCTGCGCAGCAGTGTCACCGTGGTCGGCAGCCTGGCGATGCTATTCGTGACCAGCCCGCGCCTGGCCGCGTGGTCACTGCTGGGCATTCCGCTGGCAGTGCTGCCGATCATCATCGGCGCTCGCAAGCTGCGCACCGTTGCGCGCAGCAGCCAGGACCGCATCGCCGACGCCAACAGCCTGGCCAGCGAGACCCTGGGCGCGGTGCGCACGGTACAGGCACACGCACGCGAGCCCTACGAGCGTGGCCGCTTCGACCACGCGCTGGGCGATGCGATCAAGGCCGCACGGCGCCGCATCGGCGCGCAGTCGCTGGTCACCGCCAGCGCCATCCTGCTGGTGTTCGGCGCCATCGTCGGCGTGCTGTGGCTGGGCGCGCACGATGTCATCGATGGTCGCCTCAGCGCCGGTACCCTGGGCCAGTTCGTGCTGTACGCGCTGATCGGCGGCGGCTCGGTCGGTGCGCTGGCTGAAGTCTGGAACGAACTGCAGCGCGCGGCCGGCGGCATGGGCCGCATCGGCGAACTGCTGCAGGAAGACATCGAGATCCGCGCGCCGGCGCAGCCGCACGTGCTGCCGCAGCCGCTGCGGGGCGAGATCCAGTTCGACGACGTGGTGTTCCACTATCCACAGCGGCCGGACCAGGCCGCGCTGGACCACTTCAACCTGCACGTGCGCCCGGGCGAGACCGTGGCCCTGGTCGGACCGTCGGGCGCTGGCAAGAGCACCGTGCTGTCGATGCTGCTGCGCTTCCACGATCCGGCCGCCGGCCGCATCTGCGTCGATGGTATCGACGTGCGCCAGGTCGATCCGGCCGAACTGCGCGCGCAGCTGGCGCTGGTGCCACAGCAGCCGACGCTGTTCGCGGCCAGTGCACGCGACAACATCCGCTACGGCCGCCTGCAGGCCAGCGACGCCGAGGTCGAGGACGCCGCGCGCGCGGCCGAGGCCGATGGCTTCCTGCGCGCGTTGCCGCACGGCTATGACAGCGAGCTGGGCGAGCGCGGCGCGCGCCTGTCCGGCGGCCAGCAGCAGCGCGTGGCGATTGCACGTGCCCTGCTGAAGGACGCCCCGATCCTGTTGCTGGACGAAGCCACCAGCGCCCTGGATGCGCAGAGCGAATACGGCGTGCAGCAGGCGCTGGAGCGGCTGATGGCCGGTCGCACCACGCTGGTCATCGCCCATCGCCTGGCCACCGTGCTCAAGGCCGACCGCATCGTGGTGATGGACCAGGGCCGTATCGTCGCCGAAGGTACGCATGCGCAGCTGCTGGCCGAAGGCGGTCTGTACGCTGAACTGGCACGACTGCAGTTCATCGATTGATGACGGCCGCCTAACATCGGCGGGGCGAAGCTGGCGGCGCATCAACAGCATCCATTGAAGGAGGTGCACGATGTCGTTCCGTCAGTTCCCCGCCGTCGACAGCCAGGGCGAAAGCCACATCATCATCGAGTTCAAGCCCGAGGCGAATGGCAGCGGGCATCATTCCGAAGCCACCCCGCGCTATGAGCTGGACGATGGGCGGCTGCTGGTGCGCAATGGCCGCGAATTCACCACCAGCGGTGGCGAGTTGAGGCTGACGATCTGAGGTTTGCCGGGCATGGCCCGGCGCTACCGGATTGGCACCGTCCCGCTCTGGTAGGTGTCGACCTTGGTCGACACGCACTTTTGCCGAAAGCAGCCGAGCATGGCTCGGCTCTACAAGATGGCCCGCCGAAGCGCTTCTGGTAGGTGTCGACCTTGGTCGACACAGGCTTTGGCCGAAAGCAGCCGAGCATGGCTCGGCTCTACAAAAAGGTGTGGTCAATTTTTGATCAACCATCTTGACAGCCTTGGATGCCAAGGCCTGCGCGTGGTTATCCACATGTTTGCGCAGAAGCCATCCACACCACCTGTGGATGAATGTTCTCAGCCAAGCACACGCCCGATGCCGCTGGCATCGACCTCGGCCGCCGCCAGCGCAATCGCGGCCCGGTCGCTGCCGGCGACGAAACCGATACGGAAATGCACTTCGCCGCCCGGCGTGCGCGAAGAATGGATCGAGGCCAGGCTGATGCGATGCTGCTCGAACACGTTCAGCAGCTCGCGCAGCGAACCCGGCCGGTCTTCCGGCAGATGCACCGACAGCGCATTGCGCTCGGTCAGGTCGGCCAGCAGGTACCCCACCCGCTCGAAGGTGTAGTTGCCGTCGGCCAGTGCCCGTTCGCCGAAGGCACTGCGGTTGGCCGACAACAGCTGCTCACGGAATGCGTCGCGCGCGCTGTCGTCGCCCTGCCCGACCTGGGCCTGCAACGCCTGCAGCTGGCCGACCAGGCGCTCCAGCATCGGCGCCACATACGGGTTGCCGAACTGGATGTCCTCGTAGATCGCTGGGTTCAGCGACAGGATGCGCGAGATGATCGCGGTGTCCAGCTCGAACGACGCCGAGCGGTACGGCATCATCGCGGCCAGATCGCCCAGGTGTGGCTGGTACTGGCGCAGCACGCCGGCCTGGGCCAGATGGGTGGCGTGCACCATCGCCTGCACCAGCGCCATCATCTGGTCGTGGTGCTGCGGCGTTGCGCGCACGCATTCGGCCTGCAACGCCGCGCACAGCGTATCGACCCACGGCTGCCAGTGCTGCAGGCGCGCTTCACAGACCACCATCACCCGGCCCTTCAGCGTCGGTGCCTTGGGCGGTGCGGTCATCGGGTGCAGCCCGACCACCTCGGCCTGCGAGGCCAGCATGGCCTGCACCGGCGCCTCCTTCACCGAGGTCACGTCCAGCCACAGCCGGTCGCGTTCACGGCCAGCCGACTGCCGTACGTACCCGGCAATCAGCGCCGGCGTGTGCCGGATCGGTGCCGAGAACACCAGCACGTCGGCCTGCGCCAGCAGCTGTTCCGGCCTATGCGATTCCGGATCCGCCGGATCGTGACCGATCACCTGCAGCTGCATGTGCTGCTGGAAGAAGCGGGTCAGCCAACGCCCATAGGCGCCGGCACTACCGACGATGCCGACCGTGCGCGGCGTGCGTGCGTTCAGGCCGCTCATGCCACGCGTTCGGCGCGGAAGCGCGTCCCCTCGGCCAGCGCAGCGGGCGCAGCGGCGATCACATCGAATTCCTCGAAGCCGCTTTCCAGGGTCGCCTCCAGGGCCGCATGGGTCCCGGCAATGGCGCGCGAGATCGCTTGCTGCATCGATTCGCCGCGCAGCAGGAACGACACCACCAGCGACATCAGCACATCGCCGGTACCGGCCACGTCCACCGGCAGCAGCGGCGAGGTCCAGCGCCAGGTTTCCTCGCGACCGACCGCCAGCGTCACCAGTTCGCCCGGATTGCCGCCAACGCTGTGCGCGATCACCCAGTGCGGGCCACGATCGAGCAGCGTACGTGCGGCGGCAATGGCATCGGCTTCAGCCAACGCCGGCATGCCGGTGAGGCGATTGAGTTCGAAGGCGTTCGGCGTGACCAGCCACGCATGCGGCAGCAGGCGCTGCGCGAAGATCGCTTCCAGGCCGGGCTCCACGTAGGGGCCGGTATGGGTATCGCCGATCACCGGGTCCAGGCAGTAGCGCAGCTGCGGGCAGCCCGGGAGGATCTCGTCCAGCCAGTCGGCGAAGGCGGCACCGTTGGCGGTACTGCCGAAGTAGCCGGAGACCAGCATCTTCGCCCGCTGCGGCAGGCCACGTTCGCGGGTGCCGAGCAGCAGGTCGGCGAACCAGTCGGCGGGCAGCACGCGGCCGCGCGTGGTGTCGTAGAACGGCGCGTTGCTGAGCAGGACGGTCGGAATTTCCGCCACGCGCACGCCGAGCGCGCGCATTGGCGGTATGGCGGCGCTGTTGCCGGCGTGGCCGTAGACCAGTTGCGACTGGACCGAGATGACATCGATCGGCGATGGGCCATCGGGGCGCTGGCGGCGGCCGTGGACCAGATGATTATCAAGGGATTCGCTCATGCCCGCATTCTACGCCCGGTGAGGGGTTCGGCAGGGCTTGGTAGTGCCGGCCGCTGGCCGGCAACAGCAACATCAAAAGCCGGCATCCCGTGGGATGGCGGGGCGGTGTCGGAGTGCGGGGACGCCGCAAGTACGTCCCTGTAGGCTTGGCAGCGGCATCCATGCCGCTGACACCCCGCACTCCGACACCGCCCCACCTTCGACAGGTTCACTCAGCTGTTGGTAGGTGTCGACCTTGGTCGACACATCTGTCAGATATCGATACACAAAAGGGGTCAGATCCGTTTTCCTGCGGAAAACGGATCTGACCCTACGAGCGTTTCCGACAGATCGCGGAAAACTGTCGAAGGCGGGGTCCCCCGCAACCGGACCCACCTCGCCCACTCACGGATAGCCAGCTGTTGCTGTTGCCGGCCAGCGGCCGGCACTACCCGCCCTGCAACCTACGCGCCCTCAATGCGCAGCAGGCCGCGACGGTGGCAGCCAGGCCGCCACGATGCCCAGCAGCGGCAGGAACGCGGTCAGCTGATAGACGTATTCGATGCTGGTCTTGTCCGCCAGCAGGCCGAGCACGGCTGCACCCAGCCCGCCCATGCCGAAGGCAAAGCCGAAGAACAGACCGGAGACCATGCCGATGCGGTGCGGCATCATTTCCTGCGCATACACCACGATGGCCGAGAACGCCGAGGACAACACGAAACCGATCAGCACCGCCAGCACCGTGGTCCACAGCAGATCGGCATGCGGCAGCATCAGCGCGAACGGCGCCACACCCAGGATCGAAGTCCAGATGATCGGCTTGCGGCCGATGCGATCGCCCAGCGGGCCACCCAGGAAGCCACCGGCAGCGGACGCCACCAGGAACGCGAACAGGTGCAGCTGCGCCTGCGCCACCGGAATGCCGAAGTGGTGGATCAGGTAGAAGGTGAAGTAGCTGCCGATGCTGGCCATGTAGAAGTACTTGCTGAAGATCAGCACCAGCAGGATCGCCAGTACCTTGGCGACGGTGCGCGGGGGATGGCGCGGCGCCATCGACGCAGTGCTGGCCGGACGCGGCGTACCCAGGTGCAGCGCATACCAGCGGCCGACATAGGTCAGCAACGCGATCCCGATCAGGGCGGCGCCGGCGAACCACGACGCGGCATGCTGGCCGTACGGCACGATCACCGCTGCAGCAATCAGCGGGCCGAGCGCGGTACCGAAATTGCCGCCGACCTGGAACACCGACTGCGCGAAGCCATGGCGGCCGCCCGAGGCCAGCCGCGCGATGCGCGAGGCCTCCGGGTGGAAGATCGCCGAACCAATGCCGACCATCGCGGCGGCCAGCAGCACCACGGCATAACTCGACGCGAAGCCGAGCAGCAGCATGCCGCACAGGGTCGAGGCCATGCCGATCGGCAGCGAATACGGCGCCGGGCGCCGGTCGGTGGCCATGCCGACCAACGGCTGGAAGATCGAGGCGGTGAGCTGGTAGGTCAGCGTGATCAGGCCGATCTGGGTGAAGCTGAGGTTGAACCCGCCCTTGATCACCGGGTAGATGGCCAGGATCAACGACTGCATCATGTCGTTGACGACGTGCGAGGTGGAAATGGCAGCCAGCACGCCGGGAGCCACCGGGCGTGAGGTCGTTGCAGGAGAAGCCAGGGCGGACATGGACGCAGTCAGGTTGGGGGCGAGCCCCGCATGCTACGGTTGCCCTCCCCTCCCTTCTGCCGCGTTCGGGTCATGGCCTATCGCAAAAAGGACATTGCCAGCGATGTCGACCCGGCCGCACCGTGGCGGGAGGTGCCGCTGCACCGCCCGGTCACCTACCGGGTCACTCAATACCCGGCCGGCAGCCACATCGCAGGCCACAAGCACCAGCGCCACCAACTGGTCTATGCCATTTCGGGGCTGATGGTGGTGCGCTCGGAAGTGGGGCGCTGGGTGGTGCCCTCGACGCGCGCGATCTGGATGCCGGCGGGCATGGTGCACGCGGTGGACTGCATCGCCGCCGTGCACATGCGCAGCCTGTACATCGATCCATTGTTTGCGCCGCAGTTGCCGGCCGAACCGTTCGCGGTGCAGGTGGCCCCCCTGCTGCGCGAACTGCTGCAAGCAGCCACGCTGATCAAGGGCGAGCACATCGAAGACAGCCGCGATGGCCGCGTGGTGCGCCTGCTGCTGGACGAGCTGCATCGCATGGACGTGCTGCCGTTGCATCTGCCTGCCGCGACCGACCCGCGCCTGCAGCGGATCTGCCAGCACATCCAGAAGCACCCTGGCGATGACGCCACGCTGCAGGACTGGGCGCAGGCACTGGAGGTGGACGTGAAGACCATCCAGCGGCATTTCGGCAGCGAACTGGGCATGACCTTCGGCCAGTGGCGGCAGCAGGCACGGTTGCTGGCCGCGCTGGAACGGCTGGCGGTCGGCGACAAGGTCATCGATGTCGCGTTGGCGATGGGGTATGACAGCCCGAGTGCGTTCACCAGCATGTTCAAGCGTCAGCTGGGGCAGACGCCGGCGGCATTTTTCCGCTGAGCGCAAACGAAAACGCCGGGCATGGCCCGGCGCTACCGTTCACCGTTTGCGTTGCGAACTCAGGACGTCATCCGGTCCCAGAAGCCCTTCACGCCATCCATGAAGGTGGCCGACTTCGGCGAATGCTTGCGCGCTTCCTCGCCGACGAAGGTGGCTTCGAACTGTTCCAGCAGCTTGCGCTGCTCGTTGGTGAGGTTGACCGGGGTCTCCACCACCACGCGGCAGTACAGGTCGCCTTCGCTGCGGCTGCGCACCGAACGCACGCCCTTGCCGCGCAGGCGGAACAGCTTGCCGGTCTGGGTCTCGGCCGGGATGCGGATCTCCGCTTCGCCGCCGAGCGTGGCCACGCGCACGGTGTCACCCAGTGCCGCCTGCGAGATGCGGATCGGCACTTCGCAGTGCAGGTCGTCGCCATCACGCTGGAAGATGGCGTGCTCGCGCACGCGCACTTCCACGTACAGGTCACCCGGCGGCGTACCGGCCGGGCCGGCTTCGCCTTCGCCCTGCAGGCGGATGCGGTCGCCGGTATCGACGCCGGCCGGCACCTTCACCGACAGCACCTTGTCTTCCTCGACACGGCCATTGCCGTGGCAGGTCTTGCAGGGCTTGGCGATGATCTGGCCACGGCCGTTGCAGTTGTGGCAGGCCTGCTGCATGGCGAAGATGCCGCGCTGGATGCGCACCTGGCCGCGACCATGGCACACATTGCAGGTTTCGACCTTGCCGTCTTCCGAGCCACTGCCATCGCAGTCGCCGCACTCGGCCAGGGTCGGAATCTCGATGCGGCGCTCGACGCCACGCACCGCTTCTTCCAGGTCCAGCTCCATCACGTAGCCGATGTCGGCACCGCGGCGCGCCTGGCGCGGACCGCCGCCGGCACCGCCAAAGATGTTGCCGAAGATATCGCCGAAGATATCGTTCATGTCCGGGCCGCCCGGACCGCCACCGCCCATGCCATGCTCGAACGCGGCGTGGCCATGGCTGTCGTACATGCGGCGCTTGTTGCCGTCGGACAGCACTTCGTAGGCTTCCTTGCACTCCTTGAAGGAGGCTTCGGCAGCCGTATCGCCCGGGTTGCGGTCCGGGTGGAACTTCATCGCGCAGCGACGGTAGGCCTTCTTCAGTTCTTCGTCGTTGGCGGTGCGGGCAACGCCCAGCACTTCGTAGTAATCGCGCTTGCTCATATCGTGGATCGCATTCCGGAAAGTCGGGATTCGTCAAAGCGGAAGAGCGGAACCAGGTCCGCTCTTGCGTCGGGCGCCCCGACACGCCGGGTGGCGGTCAGGACCCTGATGCGACAACGGGACGCTGCCAGGCAGCGTCCCGTGTCGGTCCGGATCAGGACTTCTTGTCGTCCTTGACTTCGGTGAACTCGGCATCCACCACGTCGTCGTTGCCCTTGCCAGCGTTGCCGGCGTCGGCACCCGGGGCACCGCCCTGGTCGGCCGAGGCGGCAGCGAACAGCGACTGGCCGGCTTCTTCCAGCACCTTCGACTTGGCTTCGATCTGTGCCTTGTCGTCACCCTTCATCGCGGTTTCCAGATCGGCCAGCGCCGCTTCGACCTTGCCGATGACATCGCCGCCGACCTTGCTGCCGTGCTCGGTGATGGCGCTGCGGGTGCCGTGGATCAGGGCGTCGGCCTGGTTGCGGGCCTGCACCAGCTCCTGGAACTTCTTGTCTTCTTCGCGGTTGGCTTCGGCGTCCGCCACCATGCGCGCGATTTCTTCCTCGGACAGGCCCGAACCGGCCTTGATCTCGACCTTCTGTTCCTTGTTGGTCTTCTTGTCCTTGGCCGACACGTGCAGGATGCCGTTGGCGTCGATGTCGAAGGACACTTCCACCTGCGGCAGGCCACGCGGGGCCGGCTCGATGCCGGACAGGTCGAACTTGGCCAGCGACTTGTTGAAGCGGGCCTGTTCGCGCTCACCCTGCAGCACGTGCACGGTCACCGCCGACTGGTTGTCCTCGGCGGTGGAGAACACCTGCGAGGCCTTGGTCGGGATGGTGGTGTTCTTCTCGATGATCTTGGTGAACACGCCGCCCATGGTTTCGATGCCCAGCGACAGCGGGGTCACGTCCAGCAGCAGCACGTCCTTGACGTCGCCGCCCAGCACGCCGCCCTGGATCGCCGCACCCAGTGCCACGGCTTCGTCCGGGTTGACGTCCTTGCGCGGTTCCTTGCCGAAGAACTCGGTCACCGCCTGCTGCACCTTCGGCATGCGGGTCTGGCCACCGACCAGGATCACTTCGCTGATGTCGCTCGAACGCAGGCCGGCATCGTTCAGGGCGACACGGCACGGTTCGATCGACTTCTTGATCAGGTCTTCCACCAGCGCTTCCAGCTTGGCGCGGGTCAGCTTGATGTTCAGGTGCTTCGGACCGGAGGCATCAGCGGTGACGTACGGCAGGTTCACTTCGGTCTGCTGGGCGCTGGACAGCTCGATCTTGGCGCGCTCGGCAGCATCCTTCAGGCGCTGCAGGGCCAGCGGATCCTTGCGCAGGTCGATGCCCTGGTCCTTGTTGAACTCTTCAACCAGATACTCGATGACGCGGTTGTCGAAGTCTTCGCCGCCCAGGAAGGTGTCGCCGTTGGTGGCCAGCACTTCGAACTGCTTTTCACCATCGACGTTGGCGATCTCGATCACCGAGACGTCGAAGGTGCCGCCGCCCAGGTCGTAGACCACGATCTTGCGATCCTTGTTGTCACCCTTGTCCAGGCCGTAGGCCAGCGCGGCCGCGGTCGGCTCGTTGATGATGCGCTTGACGTCCAGACCGGCGATGCGGCCGGCGTCCTTGGTGGCCTGGCGCTGGCTGTCGTTGAAGTAGGCCGGCACGGTGATGACCGCTTCGGTGACCTTCTCACCGAGGAAGTCCTCGGCGGTCTTCTTCATCTTCTCCAGCACCTTGGCCGAGATTTCCTGCGGGGCCATCTTCTTGCCGTCGCTGGTGGCCACCCAGGCGTCGCCATTGTCATGGGCCAGGATGCTGTACGGGACGTGGGCGATGTCCTTCTGCACTTCGGCGTCGGTGAACTTGCGGCCGATCAGGCGCTTCACCGCGTAGAAGGTGTTCTTCGGGTTGGTCACGGCCTGGCGCTTGGCCGAGGCACCGACCAGGACTTCGCCGTCCTTGGTGTAGGCGACGATCGACGGGGTGGTGCGATCGCCTTCCGAATTCTCGATGACGCGGGCCTTGCCGCCGTCCATGATCGCCACGCACGAGTTGGTGGTGCCGAGGTCGATACCAATGATCTTGCCCATGGGGGAGACTCCTGAGGATGCTTGTTGGGGTCAGTCCGGCCGTTCGGCCGGTGGATGAATACGATGTGGGGGAGGCTCGTGGAACATTCAAGCCATCTCCCGAACGCTGTGTTTCCGGTCGCCCGGCGCGTTCAGCGTCGGGCCGGGTCGCGGGTCATTCCCGCCGCCCGGCCCGGCAGGGGTCAGTCGGCGGCCACCACCACCAGCGCCGGCCGCAGCAGGCGCTCGTTGAGCAGGTAGCCCTTCTGGAACACGGTCACCACGGTGCCCGGAGCCGCACCCGGGGTCGGCACCTGGCTGATCGCCTGGTGGTGTTCCGGGTTGAACGGCTGGCCGGTCGGGTCGAGCAGGACCAGCCCATTGTCGGCGGCGACCTTCAGCAGCTGCTTGTAGGTCAGCTCCAGGCCTTCGCGCAGCGGGTGCGGGTCATCACCGGCGGCCTTCAGGCCGGCATCCAGGCTGTCGAACACCGGCAGCAGCTCGCCCAGCAGCTTCTCGTTGGCAAACTTGCGGGCCTGCTCGATGTCGCGGGCCACGCGCTTGCGCTGGTTCTCCAGGTCGGCGCGCTCACGCAGCGCATCGGCCTTGATCTGCTCGACTTCGGCGCGCAGGCGCTCCACTTCGTCATTGACGCCGGCGGCGGCGGCCGCATCGGCGGCACTCTGCTGGGATTCGATATCTGGATGTTCGTGGTTCATGTCTGGGTCCCTGGCGGTCAATCTCCGCCTCCACCCACCCTAGTGTGGGCGGGATGCTGCGTTTCAAGCGTCGGATGTTCCCGGCGTGCGGCCGGCCGGCGAAAAGGCCGCCCCCAGCACATCGGCGGTGGCCTGGACCAGCGGGATCATGCGGTCGTAGGCCATACGCTTCGGGCCGATCACCCCCAGCACGCCCAGCACCTGACCGTTGGCGGTATACGGCGCGGTGACCAGCGAGACCCCCTGCAGCGGCATCATCCCGGTCTCTTCGCCGATGAAGATGCGCACGCCCGGCGCCTGGATGGTCCGCTCCAGCAGCTGCAGGATCTCGCGCTTGCTGGAGAACAGTTCGAACAGCTCGCGCAGGCGCTCCAGGTCGGACAGGTCCTGCACCCCCATCAGCCGGGTCTGGCCGGCCACCAGCATGTCGTCGGCCGCCGGCTGCAGGGCCTGCTCGGCCAGCTCGATGCTGTGCGCCAGCAGCTGTTCCAGCTCGGAACGGGCATCGCGCAGCTCCAGCAGCAGGCGGGTGCGGATCTCGGCCATCGGCAGGCCGGCGAAATGAGCATTGAGGTAGTTGGCCACCTGCTCCAGCTGGCCCGGCGCGAACTCCTGGCGGGTCTCGATGACCCGGTTCTGCACCTCGTTGTCGGCGAACACCAGGATCGCCAGCACCCGGCGCCCGTCCAGCGCCACGAAATCGATCTGGCGGAAGGCGAACTGCTCGCGTCGCGGCGCGCTGACCACGCCGACGAAGTGGCTCATCGCCGACAGCAGTTCCGAGGCGCTGCCGAGCAGGGCCTGGGTGCTGCCGCCGCCGGCCAGCTCCTGGCGCAACCGGGCCAGCTCGCCCTCGCCCGGCGGCTGCATCTGCAGCAGGCTGTCGACGAACACCCGGTAGCCATGCGCGGTCGGGATGCGCCCGGCCGAGGTGTGCGGCGACGCCAGCAGCCCCAGGTCCTCCAGGTCGCCGAGGATGTTGCGGATGGTGGCCGGGCTGACCTCCAGGCCGGCTACACGCGCCAGCGTCTGCGAGCCGACCGGCTCACCGTCCTGGATGTAGCGCGCGATCAGCGTACGCAATAGATGGCGCGCACGCGGGGCAAGCTGGTCGGGGGAACCGTGCATGGAATCAACCTGTGAGACACGGACACTAGATAATGGCGGCGCTTCACCTTGGCAAGTCATTGGACCTCCCTCGCCCGCGTGCTAGCGTTGCGCGGCTGCTGATACCCCTTACCCATGCTCAGACATCTTTCGATCAAGGATTTCGCCGTCGTCCGCGCCACCGAACTGGAGTTCGGGCCCGGCATGACCGTCGTTTCAGGCGAGACCGGCGCCGGCAAGTCGCTGATGGTCGACGCGCTGGGCTTCCTGTCCGGGCTGCGCGCCGACAGCGGCGTGGTCCGCCACGGCGCAGCCCGTGCCGAGCTCTCGGCCGAGTTCGCGCTGGACCAGCTGCAGGCCGCGCGCCAGTGGTTGGCCGACAACGAGCTGGACGATGAGGAGCAATGCCAGCTGCGCCGGGTGATCCGCGCCGACGGCGGCTCGCGGTCCTGGATCAACGGCCGTCCGGTCACCCTCGCACAGCTGGCCGACCTGGCCGGGTTGCTGGTCGAAATCCACGGCCAGCATGAGCAGCAGGCGCTGCTGACCCGTCCGTCGCAGCTGGCCCTGCTCGACGCCTATGCCGGCAACGAGGCCGAGCGCCGTCAGGTACGCCGTACCGCCGCGGCCTGGCAGGCGCTGGTCGACGAGTCGCTGGCGCTGTCGCAACAGGGCGACGTCAGTGACCGGATCGGCTTCCTGGAGCACCAGCTGCGCGAGCTGGACCGTGAGGACCTGGAGCCGGAGTCGATTGCCGCGCTGGGCGCCAGCCATCGCCGCCAGGCCCATGCGAGCGCCCTGCTGAGCGCCTGCCAGGCGGCCAGCAACCAGCTCAACGGCGACGACGGCAACTCTGCGCTGGACCTGCTGCAGCAGGTGCGCCACGAACTGTCGCGGCTGATCGAACACGACCCACGCCTGGGCGAGGTGGACGGCCTGATCGACAACGCCTCGATCCAGCTGCACGAAGCCCTGTCGCTGCTGGACCGGGTGCACGACGACCTCGACGCCGACCCGGAGCAGTTCGAGGAGAACGAGCGCCGCCTCGGCCGCCTGCACGACCTGGCGCGCAAGCACCGCGTACCGATGGACGAGCTGGGCGCGCAGCGCGAGCGCATGCACGCCGAAGTGGAACAGCTGCGCGGCGCCGATGAGCGCCTGCAGCGCCTGGCCGGCGAAATCGACAAGGCCGCGGCCGCCTGGCGTGTGCAGGCCGAGCTGCTGACCGCCAGCCGCCGCTCCGCCGCCACCGAACTGTCGGCCACCACCACCGGCATCATCGCCGAGCTGGGCATGGGTGGTGGCCAGTTCCTGATCGAACTGGAGCCGCAGGATTCCGGCAAGCCCGATCCGCAGGGTGCGGAGCGCGTGGAGTTCCTGGTCGCCGCCAACGCCGGCCAGCCGCCGCGGGCCCTGCGCAAGGTCGCCTCGGGCGGTGAGCTGTCACGCATCTCGCTGGCCATCGAAGTGGCCGCGCTGGACCTGGATGCGGTGCCGACCATGGTGTTCGACGAAGTGGATTCGGGCATCGGTGGCGCGGTGGCCGACATCGTCGGCCAGAAGCTGCGTGCACTGGGCGAGAAGCGCCAGGTACTGTGCGTCACCCACCTGCCGCAGGTCGCCTCCAAGGGCCACGCGCATTACCGGGTCAGCAAGGCGCCGGTGGAAGGCATGACCCAGAGCGCGGTGGAGAAGCTGGACAGCAAGGCGCGCGAGGAAGAGCTGGCGCGCATGCTCGGCGGCGTGGAAGTCAGCAAGGAAGCGCGCGCCGCTGCGCGCAAGCTGCTGGCGCATTGAGCCGAGCATAGGCTCGGCTTCCGCACGGTAGTGCCGGCCGCTGGCCGGCAGCGCGCAATAGGTGGACGAGGATCATGAGGTTGCCGGCCAGCGGCCGGCACTACCCCCGTGGCCGCGCCAGGTCGACGTGCTCCACCAGGAAATCCAGGAACGCGCGCACCCGCAGCGGCAGGTAGCCGCCCTGCCCCAGGAACACCGCGTGCACCTCTTCCAGGTCTCCGGGGTTGGCCGCTTCCAGCACCGGCAGCAGACGCCCGGCGGCGATGTCGGCCTGCACCTGGAACGCCGCCAGCCGTGCCAGCCCCAGACCGCCCAGCACCAGCTGGCGCAGCGCATCGCCATTGCTGGCGCGGGCGTTGCCACTGGGCAGCAGCATCCGCTCGCGACCGTCCTGCAGCAGCGGCCAGCCCTGCATCGCGCGCGCATGGCCGATATCCAGCCGGTTGTGCGACTGCAGCGCCTCGACGTCGGCCGGCAGGCCGTGGCGCTGCGCGTAGGCCGGTGCGGCCACGATCATCATCCGCGTCGCCCCAAGCCGCCGCGCCACCAGGCTGGAGCTCTTCAGCGGACCGGCCCGCACCGCCACATCGGTGCGCTGCTCCAGCAGGTCGATCACCTCATCATTGAGGGTCAAGTCCACGCCCACCTGCGGGTTGCCGTCAAGGAAGCGCGGTAGCAGCGGCAGCAGGAAATGCTGGCCAAACGGCACGTTGGAATTGACCCGCAGCCGCCCACGCGGCTCGGCATGGGCGCTGGCGCAGCGCTCGGCCTCGTCCAGGTCGGCCAGCACGCGCAGGCCACGCTCGTAGAACGCGCAGCCTTCCGGGGTCAGCTGCAATTGCCGGGTGGACCGCTGCAGCAGGCGCGTACCCAGCCGCTGCTCCAGCCGCGCCACCAGCTTGCTGACCGCCGACGGGGTCATGTCCAGCGTCCGGGCGGCGGCGGAGAAGCCGCCGGTCTCGATCACCCGTACGAACACTTCCAGTTCGCCGGATCGGTTGATGTCGGAGCGTGCCATGGCGATGAATTCAGTTCACAGATGATTATCCCTGCGCAGTCTAGTTCACAGATGAGCCTGGAATCACCATGCCGCCATTCCACCCGGGATCGCCCGATGAACCGCCTCCGCCAGTTCACTGCCACCACCCTGCTCGCCCTGTCCGGCGCCACCAGCGCCGCCCCCGCCCCCCACTGGGTCGCCAGCTGGCAGGCCAGCCCGCAACCGGTGTGGGACGCCGATTTCCTGTTCCCGACCCTGGTGCCGGAGACACTGCAGGACCAGACCTTCCGCCAGACCGCGCGTATCAGCCTGGGCGGCACGCGCCTGCGCATCCGGCTGAGCAATGCCTATGGCACGCAGCCGCTGCGGGTCGGGGCGGCCAGCGTGGCCACACAGGCAGGCGCCACACCGCAGGCGCTCAGTTTCGACGGCCAGCCCGGGGCGTTGATCGGCCCTGGCCAGGAACGGTTGAGCGATCCGTTGCCGCTGGCTGTGCAGGGTGGTCAGGCGCTGCAGGTCAGCGTCTTTGTGTCGGCGTCGACGCCGCTGCAAACCTTCCACTGGGACGGCCGCCAGACCAGCTGGATCGCCCCCGGCAACCAGAGCCTGACGCGCGACCTGAGCAATGCCACCGCCACCACGGCCCGGCTGTTCCTGACCGGCATCGAGGTCGAAGCGCCGGCCAGCGCACGCAGCGTCGTGGTCATCGGCGATTCGATCACCGACGGCGCGACCGCCAGCCTGGACCAGGACCAGCGCTGGACCGATCATCTGGCCGCACGGCTGTCGCCGCGTGGCGTGGCAGTGGTCAACGCCGGAATCTCCGGCGGCCGCCTGCTGAGCGACGGCATGGGGGAATCCGCACGGGCCCGCTTCCAACGTGATGTACTGGATCAGCCTGGTGTGGCCAGCGTGATCGTGCTGATCGGCATCAATGACATCAGCTGGCCCGGCACGGCCTTCGCCCGGCGGCAGGCCCGGCCCACGCTGGCGCAGCTGCAGGCCGGCTACCGCGCCCTGGCCGCGCAGGCGCATCGCCGGGGCGTTCGGATCGTGGGGGCGACCCTGCCACCGTTCGCCGACGCCCTGCCCGGCACGCCGCTGGACGACTACTACCACCCGGACAAGGACGCGCTGCGCCGGCAGCTCAATGCCTGGCTGCGCGCGAGCAGCCCATTCGATGCGGTGATCGACCTCGACGCGGCCCTGCGCGACCCGGCCGATCCGTCGCGGATGGCCGCCGCCCATGACTCCGGCGACCACCTGCACCCAGGCGACGCCGGCAACCGGGCGATGGCCGAGGCGGTGGATCTGGAGGCACTGCTTGGAGGTCAGGGGTCAGAGCCCTTTTCTTTGGGAAAAGGGATCTGACCCCGCAAGGTCGGCCGGGGTCAGAACCCTTTGCGCCCGCAAAGGGCTCTGACCCCACCAACAAAAAACCCCGGGCAGGCCCGGGGTTTCGTCGCATCTGGCTGGCCGGAACGGCTTACTTGCGCTTCTTGCGCACGTACAGCACCAGCGAGTGTTCTTCCAGCTCGTAGCCGTGATCTGCGGCGATCTTGCGCTGCAGCTCCTCGATCTCGTGGCTTTCGAACTCGATGATCTTGCCGCTGTCGACGTCGACCATGTGGTCGTGGTGGCCGCCGCGGTCCAGCTCGTAGACGGCCTGGCCGCCTTCGAAGTTGTGCTTGAGCACGAGGCCGGCGGCCTCGAACTGGGTCAGCACGCGGTAGACCGTCGCCAGCCCGATCTCGTCGCCATGCTCCAGCAGCTGGCGGTAGATGTCTTCGGCGGTCATGTGGTGCTGGGCATTGCGCTGCTCGAGCAGCGCCAGGATCCGCATCCGCGGATGGGTCACCTTCAGGCCGACTTTGCGCAGGTCGTGGGTTTCCATAGGTCTCCGTTCATTGGCGATTTAGCGCCAGCTGCCTCGGATTGGGTCGCGGTGGCACGCCGGGAGTGTATCATCGGTTCGATTTCCCCAACCGCCATTCCCGATGCGCAATCTTCTGCTGGTCGCCGCCGTCGCCCTGTCCACCACCGGGTGCGGCATCATCTACAAGCAACCCATCTATCAGGGCAACCTGATCCGGGAAGATGCCGTGGCCAAGCTGCAGGTCGGGCAGAGCAAGCAGCAGGTCACCGCGCTGCTGGGTACCCCGTCCATTCCCGATCCGTTCCATGCCCAGCGCTGGGACTACACCGCCAGCCAGCGCGTGAACCGCCTGGGCCGTACCGAAGTGAAGAACTTCGTGGTGTTCTTCGAGAACGACAGCGTCACCCGCTGGGAAGGCGACTACTTCCCGGGCAACGACAAGGACCTGGCCGGGCAGACCGTGCGCCAGTTCGGCCGCAACCTGCCGAAGGACAAGAAGAAGAAGGGCCGCTGAGGCCCCTGCCCGTCAGCAAGGACGGGGTGCGGCAATCAACCGCCGAGCGCGCGACGCCGGCGGTTGTCCTTGGGATCGGCCAGCAACGGGCGCAGCAGCTCGATGCGATCGCCCTCCAGCAGCGGCTGCTGCGGACGTGCCAGCACGCCATGTACGGCCACCGCCGGGCAATCGGCACTGCCTTCCAGCCCAGCCGCCGCGATGGCATCGGCCACGGTCGCGCCCTCATCCAGCTGCAGACGGCGCGACAGCACCTGCGTTGGCCACGCCAGCACCACCTCGACCTCGATCATCGCTCAGCCTTCGTCGGCGACGCGGACGAAATCGTTGACCATGCGATCGGCCAACCCCTGGAAACCGATCGCCAGCGCCGGCCCCAGCAGTCGTGAGCTGGGTTCGAACTCCAGGGTCAGGGTGACCTTGCAGGCATCTTCGGCCAGTGCGTGGAATTCCCAGCGGCCGTGCAACTGCTTGAACGGGCCATCGCGCAGCTGCATGTCGATGCTGTGCGGGCGCTGCAGGGTGTTTTCGGTCTGGAACCAGGTACTGAACGAGCCCAGCCCCAGGTCCAGGCGCGCCACCAGCCGGTCCTCGCCCTGCTCCAGGATCTGGGCAGCCGAGCACCAGCGGAAGCGGTGCGGATAGGCCTGGACATCGTTGACCAGGTCGAACATGCGCGCGGCCGAATGTTCGACCAGGGCGCTGCGGCGGATAGTAGGCATGAATACAGGACGTTTCGGCAATCGACCGGGCGGGCCCGAATCGGAGACAATACGGAAATGAGCAAGAACAGCGGCAAGGATAAAGCAAAGAACGCGACGGCCACCAAGACCATCGCGCTGAACAAGCGTGCCCGCCACGAGTACCACATCGAAGAGCGCTTCGAGGCCGGCCTGGCCCTGCAGGGCTGGGAGGTGAAATCGATCCGTGCCGGCCGCGGCAACATCATCGACGCCTACGCCTATGTGAAGCGCGGCGAGATCTACCTGATCGGCGCCCAGATCACCCCGTTGATCCAGGCCTCCACCCACGTGGTGGCCGAAGACCGCCGCGAGCGCAAGCTGCTGCTGCACCGGAACGAGATCGACAAGCTGATCGGCAAGGTCGAGCGCGATGGCTACACGATCGTGCCCACCGCGATGTACTGGAGCAAGAACAAGATCAAGCTCGAGATCGCGCTGGCCAAGGGCAAGCAGAACCACGACAAGCGCGATGCCGCCAAGGACCGCGACTGGGCGATCGAGAAGCAGCGCGTGATGCGTCGCGGCAACCGCGACGCGTAAGCGGCTGCAGATTCCCCGGTAGAGTCGAGCTTGCTCGACTGCTTTGGCTGTAGAGCCGAGCCATGCTCGGCTTCGGCGAAGAAGCAGCCGAGCAAGCTCGACTCTACAAAAAGCCGGTCACCCCGCCAGCATGCCCTGCCCGCGCAGGCGCGGCGCCAGCGCGGCGTGCATCACCGCCAGGTGCATGACCACCGCCAGCTCCGGCGCATGGCGGTCATCGCCGGACCGCCATTGCTGTGCCAGGTGCGCTGCGTCGGCCGGCAACAACGCCAGCAACTGGGCGTCATCCAGCGCATCGGCAGCGCCCTGCAGCTGCCGCGCCAACTGGCGCGATTGCAGCACGTGCACGCCGATGCTGAGGCTGGCCAACGACATCAGGACCAAGGCCAGCCCGTGTTCGAACCACTGCGCCAGCACCTCCGGCCCCCACAACAGTGCGGCCATCACCGCCAGTGCCGGCAGGCGCCAGCCCAGCCAGTGCGTGCGACCGCGCTGCGGCCAATGCACCACCACCGCGCTGGCCACCAGGGCTGCCGCTGCCGTTGCCGGCAATTCGGTCAACGCGGTGGCCGCCAGCAGCACGCCCAGCACGGCCCACACCCAGCCGGGGGGCAGCGCCCGCCGCTGGTAGTCAGCGCCGACCGGGCCGACCAGCTGTCGCAGGCTGCGTTGTTGGCTTGCCTCGATCACCCACACTCTCCGTGTCTGTCCTGGCCTGGATCGTGATGGCCAGTGTGTCGCAAATTCGTGCCAGGGAGGTTAGCAATCCGCTATGACCGTGGCTCTACAACGAGTTGCGGATTGCCAAAAGCCATCCGGCCTGCGGATACCCATGCCGGACCCGCCACTCAAGGCGCCCCGTCCTTGGTCGCGCCGCAGGCAGACGCCGCCGCCTGCAACAGGCGCCCGGCCTCCAGCGACGGCGCCGATTCGGTGGCGGGAAAGGCTGCGGCCAGCGCCTTGGCTGCATGATCGGCATGCGGCTGCACGTACCAGGCCGACGCCACTGGCAGCGCCTGTCCCCGCACCTGCTGCTCGAACCGGTACTGGCCCCAATAGATGGCCAACGGCTCCTCCAGCGCATTGAGCGGGTTGGGCAACGCCAGCGCAGCCGGACACGCCACAACGAACGCGTCGGCCAGCGCCCGCCGCTGCGTCAGTGGCTGTCCTGCCGAAAGGTAGTGGCTGTACTCGTGCATCACGATGGGTGCCCAGTCGTCTTCGGTCTCGAAGGTCGAAAACAGCAGGATGTAGCCGCCGCGCAGCTTGGCCTGGGTCCGCCGCGCCTCCGGCCACCAGACGAAGCGGACCTGGAAGGCAGGCGAGTCATCCACGTGGAAGAACGCCTTCATCTGTTCGGCCAGGTCCACGACCGCAGGCGCGGCCAGTTGCCGGACCAGCGCGGCCTGCTGCGCCGCGAAGGGTGCCTGCGCGGCCAGCAGCTGTGCCGCACGCGGTGCGAAGTGCGCGTAGTACTGCCGCAGCAGCCGCTGGTCTTTCCCGTCCAGCCCGGCAAGGGCCGCGTCTACGCCGGCATCGAAGGTCCGAGTAGCCAGGAAATGGCGCGAATAGGGATCGCCGGTGCGGGTGTCGGCTCCCGCGAACAAGCGGTCAGCAGGTGCAGTCGATTCCACCTCATCGCGCGCGAGCGGCGAGGTACGCCGCCGGAATGCTGCATAGCCGGCCAGCAGCGCCCGATCCTGGTCATCCAGCCCGAAGCGGCGCTGCCACTCCTTCTGGTACACCGACGAGGTGTATCCGGGCAACCAGTCCGGCAGGTTGTCCAGCAGATTGAACAGATCCAGCGCCGGGCTGTAACCGACCTCCACCGAGTAAGGGCGTTCGGCAGCCTGGAGCGCGCACCACGGCATCACCAGCAGGCAGGCGAGCACGGCAAGCGCGCCACGGAATCGCAGAGTGCGGGAGCTGAAGCGCATGGGAAAGGTTCAGCGGTTAAGGGCGTTGGCCGATTCGATCACGCCACCGGTGCCTCCACAACGTGCCAAGCGGCACGGGCGGAGGCATGCGGCGCTGGACCCCATCTGCGCAACCCGGCCCTGCCAGGCCCGGGCTCGACGCCCGCACGTGACTGTTCAGCAGGATTGCCGTAACATTCGCAGCGTTGGGCAGGCCCTGCCCGTGGCGACACGGAATCGGCCCTGTACCTTGCAGCACTGTAGAAACCGGGGGTGCATTGGTTTCGACGGGGGTTGTGAAGTCGCCTGGCGCATGCCGAGGGGGTAGCTTTCCTCGTAAATCCAGCTGCAAAACTCTAGTTGCCAACGACGACAACTACGCTCTGGCCGCTTAAGGCCTAAGCCTCGAAACCGCTTGTGTCCATGCTCGCGGTGTAGAGTCACTATCATGGAATCGCGCTGGACGGCTGCCTGTCAGTCCGGCACTAGAACACAACAGGCTGGTTCCCGGATGCGCTTTGCGCGCCGTGCTGTTCGGGGACGAGATCCAACGGCGAGCTAAGCATGTAGTGCTGGGGATGGAGTGCCTTCGGACGGCGGTTCAATTCCGCCCACCTCCACCAATACCGGGTTCGTAAGGGCCCACGAAAAGCCGGAATCCCTCGTCAAACAAGGGGTTCCGGCTTTTTCGTTTTCCACCCTTGTCCATGCCGTTCCGTTGCAGGCTATGAGACGGTGGGGGTATATCTAGGGGTATCGCACCGCCCACGAAAAGCCGATACGCCCATGCCCCTGACCGACGTCGCGATCCGCCGTGCGAAGCCCGCCGACAGGCCGCAGAAGCTGTCCGATGCTGGTGGCCTCTACCTCTAGATCACTGTGGCCGGCGCCAAGAGCTGGCGCTGGAAGTACCGCTTCGGGGGAAAGGAGAAGGTGCTGGCGCTGGGTCTGTACCCAGACGTGAGCCTGGCCTGCGCCAGGGTCGCACGCGACGATGCCCGGCGCCTGCTGCGCGGCGGAGTGGACCCCGGCGAGCAGAAGAAGGCTGCCGCCACTGCTGCCGTCGTGGATGCTGCTTCCAGCTTCGAGGCGATTGCCCGGGAGTGGCTGACGGCCCGCCCTTGGGTGCCGACGTACAGCAAGAAGGTAGAGGCGTGGTTTGAGAATGACGCCTTCCCCCACATCGGGAAGCTGCGCGCTGCAGATCTGAAGGCCTCCGACTTCCTGAAGATCGCCCGGAAGATGGAGGAGCGCCAGGCGTTCGAGTCCGCGCACCGTGTCATGCAGAACTGCGGCCAGGTCATGCGATACGCCGTGGCGACCGACCGAGCCGAGCGGAACCCCGTCGCGGACCTACGCAGCGCTCTGGTCCCGCCTCCAGAACGGAACCACGCCGAGGTGGTAGACCCGGTCCAGCTGGGCGGCCTGCTCCGCGCCCTACACGCCTACCGTGGCGCGGGTATCGTCAGCGCGGCGCTGAAGATGGCGCCTTTGGTCTTCGTGCGTTCAGGGGAGCTGCGGCAGGCCGAATGGACGGAGATGGACCTTGATGCCGCCCTGTGGTCGATCCCTGCGGCACGCATGAAGATGCGGCAGCCTCACATCGTGCCGCTGGCGCGCCAGGCGGTTGAGATCCTGCGCGAGCTGAAGCCCTACACCGAGTCGGGAAAGTACGTGTTCCCCGCCCTGGGCAAGAAGGATCGGCCAATGTCGGAGGTGGCGGTGCTGGCCGCGCTGCGCGCCATGGGCAACGACAAGGATACGGTGACGGGCCACGGCTTCCGCGCCACCGCGCGCACGCTGCTGGACGAGGTGCTGGGCTTCCGCCCGGACATCATCGAGCACCAGCTGGCGCATGCCGTGCGCGCCCCGAACGGACGCGCCTACAACCGCACGACCCACCTCGATGAGCGAATCCGGATGATGCAGGAGTGGGCGGACTACCTGGACCAGCTGCGCGACGGAACTGTGGTGAAACTGCGGGTTGCCTGACGACTACACGCCGCGGCGCAGCTGCTGAAGCCCTGCCCTCACCCACGCCTTGCGGGCGTCCCTTGGCCTGGGTTTGGTCGCCGGCGGCGGCCTGGGCGGCTCCAACGCTTCCTTGACCCGCGCCATGGCGGTAGCCGTTGCGTCGGCCAGACGCCGGGCCTGTTGCTGCTGCTCAGGCGTAGGGGGCAGACCAGGCAGCGGTTCGAGCGGATTGCTCGGCGTCGCGTCCAGCAGCCGGGCAACGGCAACGCGCAGCCGCAGCTCTGGGTAGAGCCTGGCCGCGCACCAGCGCTCGGCGTGGCGCTTGCCCTGGGCGATGCTGGCGGCGCGCTCATCCTTGGTCTGCCACATCCTCCGGGCGTCGAGGTGCACACGCACGCCATGGTCCTTGGTCGGCGTGAGCTGGGCAATCTGTCGTCCACTCCACCACAGCACCCAAGCATCGTCCATCTGGCCCCAGCCAGCGGGCATCGGGGCGGTGCGGAATCCTTTGTAGCCGTGCGAGGGAAGCATGGCCGCAAGGATACGACCGGCCGTCGCAGTTCCTGCGAACAGGCGGCGACCTGGCTGAATCGTTCGGGCAGAGTCGAGTCATAGTCGACTCTGTGTCGGGACGCGATTGTTAAGGCCTGCATTGCCAGTTTGACGATTTCGACAATTTGCCGATTCGCAGGGTCGAGCCTGACTCGACTCTGTGCCGGCGCGGCGCTTCTCAAGCGCCTCCGGGTCGAGCTGCACGTGCCTCGGGACCTCACAAGGAAAGGATGCCTAAACAGTCGTATCGGTCTTATCGGTCAACTATGCGCTGACAATCGGAGCTCACCCATCACTACCCGCATCTGCTTGCGACCAAACCACCAGCAGCCCTCGCCGGCCCCATCTATTGGCCCCACCGCGCGCGTTACAAACAGCAATACAAAATTGATTGACAGCAAACAATCTCGATGCCGTACTAAACACAGCCTCACGAACCAGCTTTCTGTTGAAGCTGATCCGGTCGGTTGAAATGGCAGCTCTGATCCCAAGGAATGGAAAAATGAGAGTATCCAAACTGTCGGCATTGGCGATTATCGCCATTCTCACCGCGTCAACTGCAGCATTCCTCACGCTTCGAAAGGGCGAAAGTCCCCCCTCCTCGGCAACAGCAGCACTCCTGCAAGGAAAGGAGCAGAGCGCGCCATCCTCCACTGGCAGAACCAAGCTCCCTCCCTACGCGAGAAGAGAGAAAGGAAACTCCTTTGTCTTCGCGCGTGGGCAGGAACTGAGACCACCAGGGGACCCGCGCGCATGGATCGATTCACTTAAGCCCGTGGCCGAGGCTGGCGATGCTGACGCCTCCTACAGCATCTACTTGGCCCTGACGGACTGCGCGATGTATCTAAGGGCAAGTACTCCAGAAGAACTGACCGAATCGAGAGCCATCGGGGCCTCACCCGAGTATGAAAAAAAGCTACTGAGGAAGCTCATCGAGTGTGAGTCTCTTTCCCCTTCCCAGTCGGACCAGATTGGGTACTGGCTGGCAAAAGCTGCTGGCCAAGGATCAATAGAGGCCATGGTTGCTTATGCAGCCATGCCGAATGCAATACTCGGTGACAAGCCGGATCCCGAATCAACAGAATTCAAGGATTGGCAGAGCAGCGCCGCTTCGTACCTCAATGAGGCAATGCTAAAGGGAAGCGTCGATGCGCTGGCGCAATTATCGAATGCGTACATGGCTGGTTACGCACTCCCCCGCGATCCAGAGAAGGCCTACGCCGCACAGCTTGCACTGGGCGAAATCAACCCGGACTACTCCAGCGAGGCCTACAGAAACAGCATCGCCAATGAACTTTCGGCGCAACAACTTGCTCAGGCTCGAAAGAAGAGCAAGGAGCTCTTTCAGATCGTAACCCAAGCGAAGGGGATGGAACCTCAATGAATCCGTACAAATCAGTGATCGCGGTCATCCTCTTGGCAACCTGCTCCATAGTCCTTTCTCCGTCGAGAGCGGGACAGGTGGTATCAAGATACGGCCCCTACACATGCAAGAGCTGCCTGTTGCAAACACCCATGCCTGATTTGGCAACCCTGAACTTCATCCACAACACTCGAGCATTTCCAACAATGACCCATGGAAATGTCATTACCATCTGCAGCGCTACTGCTTGTGTTTCCTATAGAAAAACTGATGGGCGAAACTTCGAAGGCGGCCCAGTCCAGGAGATTAAACAGGGGAACCCTGGCGGTGCCGGTGGCGGTGGGGACGGTGGTGACGGTGGTGGAGCTGCAGGCGGCAACGGGGGGATGGACCGCCCTGGCAGCAACTGGGGAAACGAGCCTCCAACGTGCGGCCGCGGCCCTTGTAGCGGCACAGTAACCGTCGGCGGGTAGCCACTGGCCTCACTGACTGATGCGATGGGTAGCGTTGAAGCCCATCGAATCACTTCCTCGCCCTACGCTACTAGCAGTACCTTCGGGGTGTACCACGAGACGAGAATCAGTGCCCTGCGCCGCCTACGACGACAGCGGCGCCTCCGCCGACATCCACGACCGCATGCCCGTCTGGCTGCATGCCAGCCAGATCGATGAGTGGATGGTCGCCACTCCCGACGATGCGATGGCAATGCTGCTGGCCAGCGAGCCGCCGGCCATGGACGCTTACCGGGTCAGCCGGGCCGTCAATACACCGCGGAACAACCGAGAGGATCTGCTGCAGCAGATCGCCTGACATTCGCGCCGGCGAGACGCGAATGGTTCTCCGTAAGCACCGGGACAACCCGAAGCGCTACCCTCTGCCTTGTCCGCAGCGCAGCACAAGGAGAGAGTTATGCGCGTACCACTGATCACCGCCATCGCGGCAGCACTGATCACAGCCTGTAGCACCTCGCCGGGGGTCATACACGGCCGCACCGTCGACCTGCACCAGGAAGCATCCATCGCCGGCGAAAGCCTGGATGCTTTCGTGGTCCGCATCGCTCCTCGAGCGCTGGAGGCGTCCCAAACGGCCCGCGCAACCGTCTGCGGACAGGTCGAAGAGAACGCTGGACAGTACACGGTGCAACTGAAGACCGACGGCTACGTCAGCGACTGCGCCCTGCCCAGGACTGACCGGCCCTACCTTCTGGTCAATGGAACCGCCACGGAAGCACGCGAGAACCATTTCTCGCAGGTCAACTGGCAGCGCCCTGGCTACCTGATCACCCCGTGGTCGGTGAAGTACCAGGACGGCAACAGCAAGCGCTCCCGCATCGTTCGCTAGTAGTTCCGCATATCCAGAATCAGGCCGGTCAGGTTGTTGTAGCCCATGGCGGCCCCGGGCCTTCATCCGTCGCGCTGCGAGTGTTGATCAGTCCGACGTTGATGGTCCCATTCGCATTGGTTCGAACGCCAGCCACGTAGCCCACGGTCTGGGTGCGCCAGCCGCCTCCGCCGGTGATCGGACCGCCATCCACGCGGGTATAGAGGCCTGTGTTGCAGATGCCCACTGCATACCCCGATGAGAGAGGGACCGGGATATCCACGGTCCCCGTTCCGACAAGGGTATTCACCATTTGCAGCACCCGCATGTACTTATAGCGGGAGTCGAAGATCACCCGGTTGTTGGCCGGATTCCGCATCCGCAGCCCCTTGGTGGTGATGAATTTCATCTGAGCCACGTCAGTGGTATCGAACACCCAGTAGGTAACGCTCGCCCCCACGATGTCAGTGCTGATGACCCACTCGTAGGTAGATCCGGACTGGCTCTTGCTAACGACACCTACAAGCGCGCTGGAGCAGTTGACCGCCAGGATCGGCTCGTTACAGCCGGCGACCTGAATCACGGCCCTGCCGATCGTTCTGCCGCCGACGCCTGGAACCGTGTAGGCACTTGTCTGAACCACGAAAGGTCCGGTCTTCATGCCCAGACACTCCCAACTCGGGTCGATCTGGATCAGCGAGCCGCCTTCATTGCGGATGCGCCCTCCCCTTGCCATCGGTCAGTACCTTCCATAGACGAGCACACCGGATCGGTTAAACAGCGGGTTGGCCGACGAGTATGCCGCCGTCGCCGCCCAGTGGTCCCAGCCCCTGACCGATGCCTGCACGGCGTTCGGCATCAGCACCCCGAAGCGGGTGGCCGCGTTCCTGGCGCAGGTCGGCCACGAGTCGGCGAGCCTGACCCGTACCGTCGAGAACCTGAACTACGGTGCGCAGGGCATGGCCGACACCTGGCCCAGTCGCTACGCCGTTGACCCCAAGGCCAAGCCGAGGAAGCCGAACGACCTGGCGCGCGCGCTGGAGCGGAAGCCGGTCGCAATCGAAAACAACGCTTACGCCATTGCAGCCGACCGCCTGCTGGATTGTCGAGGCGGTCAGAATCATGGCTGGTCCGAAAAAAGAAAAGCCCCCGGATAGCTCCGGAGGCTTCTATGTCACTACGCCTTAAAGGCTAGACTAGAGGTGTGCACCTGTCAAGAGGTAAACCAAAGATGCACAATTCGTCTACAGCGTGGAGGAAACACATATGGGGAAGCATTTTGCAGCACAGTTCAGGGCCGCCGAATTCAGCTGCGTGCTCTGCGACGTCTACGCGAGTCAAGCCTTCAATAATCTACCGATCTCTCATTCCAGCAATTCCCGATCGTTGATTTGGAGGTCGACCTGCAGCGCCTGCAAAAATTCCATATTCTGGCTTGCGAATGAGGACGCTACTACTGGAAGAATCCTCATTCCTAACGTCGTCGGCACACCGCGCGCTCATGAACATATGCCTGACGCCGTCAAAGCTGACTATGAAGAGGCTGCTTCCATTTATGCCCTTTCACCCAGAGGGTCGGCCGCTCTCTTGCGGCTAGCTGTCCAGAAACTAATGGTATCCCTAGGGAAGCCAGGCAAGAACATCAACGAGGACATCAAGTCCCTCGTCGCCGAGGGACTTCCGGCGGTGGTTCAACAAGCACTTGACTACTGTCGAGTTGTAGGAAACAACGCCGTGCACCCTGGAGAACTAGATCTCGGCGATACGCCCGATATGGCTTGGACGATGTTCGAGATGCTGAACCTCATAGTTCAAGTGAAGATCGCGGCACCCTTGGAGTTCAAGGCCCGATATGAGCAGCTTCCCGAAGGTGCCAGAGCCGCCATTGCGAAGCGTGACGCTAAGCAGCAATAGCTGCCGCCTCAAGACGGCCGCGAAGGCGTTGGAATCCCAACTCCACTAAGTTCAAGTACTGGCGGGTCGAAACAGCACAATGGCCACTATTTGCCATCAGAAGGATCGCAGTCTCGAATCTTTCGACCTTCTTTCGCCCGTGCCCGCAGTAGTAGGCTCGCAGGGCGCAAGCCATCGCGACATTGTCCCTGCTAATGCTGGCGACGATATCTTCGATCATCTGCGCCCGATGGTCGGTCTCCAAAGGCTTGTAGCCCTGCGCCCTGCCCGGCATCTCGCCTCTGTGCTCAATCAGGACCGCAAGCAGATTCTTCGCCTGGTGGCCCAGATAGTCGCAGTCGCGGTGAAGGGCGAACTCCCGACCCCAGTGCTCAAGCTCCGCGCGAACGTATGCTCCAAACGTGTCAACCTGCATCGATCTTCTCCCCTCGCTGAGGGCCTTCCGGTTCCGGCCAGCCTGTAATCCGCACCACCACCTGGCCACCCGGCCGGCGCTCGCTGCTCACGACCAGGTGGCTGGTGAACCGCTTGTCGTCTATTCCAAGCACCTAGGCGATGCCGTCCCGATACGCCTTGAACCGTCCGAGCATGTTGTCGTCGTCCGGCAGGGCCTTGCCCGGCGCCTGGTGGAAGCTCATCCACAGGTGCAGCTTCCCTGCCGGCAGCTGCAGCGCGCGCCATCCAGCCTCGTGCGCCAGCACCACCGCAGTCTGCCGGGCATGCTTCGTGGCCCTGGCCTTCCTGCTCCAGTGCACCCGGCCATTCGGCGACAGATCCTTGCTCGGCCAGGGCAGCACCAGCTCCAGCGCGCGGTCAGCCTCCATGGGCGGCCTCGTTCTGGCCGATGGCATCGCGGAATGCAGCACGCCACCGGAACGCCGTTGCCCGGCTGATCCCGAAGTCCGCCCGAAGCTGGGCAATCGACGGAAGGCGGTCGCCGTACATGCGGACCATCCGCAGGGCGGCTGTCAGCGTGATGTTCTCGCGGCCCCACTCCGGCCAGCCCGGCTCGCGGTTGTGGTGGTGATCTGCTGGTTGCTGGCTCATGGAAGGTCTCGGCCAGCAGATTCGCCCTCGACTTCTTCGAGCAGGTCATACCTGGGACCGACTCCCCTACGCCGGCGCTGTTCGCTGACACACAAGGCGATCGCAAGCGCCGCAACATAATCTTTTCGTTGACTTTCCAAGCACCGTTAATAATGCTCAACAAGTCGGCCAGGAGTTTTACAGTCGACCAATAGCATCTCGCCCAGGATCTTCTTTGACTGAAGAGCGATTTCATTCATGGCAAACACCTTCGTTGATACCTGCCCTCACTGCCGGACGGAGTCTGTGGGAATGAGTTACGTGGTGACATCTGCGCCTCGCGGAAAAGATCCCACCGTCGTATTTCGCTGCAATGCCTGCAATGACTTGGTGTGTGTGGCAACGAAACATGGAGCGTTCGACCACAGCTGGATCACTCAAAGCCACGGCGAGTTTCGTGCAGAATGCAAGGCACGGGGAGCAGTGATAACAGGGATCTACCCGACGCCAAAGCGCATAGAAGTTCCAGAACACATCTCTGCGGCCGTTCAAAGGGCATATATGCAAGGCTCGGATAACGCTGCCCGAGGCCACGCCGATGCTGCAGCAGCCATGTATAGGAAGGCTCTCGACGTGGCGACCAGGGAGCTTGATAGCAGCCTCGCAGGAAAGAACCTCGCTCCAAGGATTGATGCCCTTCATAAGGCGGGAAAGCTGACCGATGATCTGAAGGAGTGGGCCCACCTGATCCGGCTTGATGGCAATCAGGGAGCACATGACGACGATGAACTGAGCTCGGAAGAAATCTTCCAATTGGCTAGCTTTACTGAGCTTTTCCTCACCTACACTTTTACGCTTCCCGCTCAAGTCGCTGCTAGAAAGGCAGCTGCGGCTCTTAGCTCGGGGTAGCGAAACATTGGCACAGGCGCCGGTCATGCTGCCTGTTCCCAGCTGGCGGCCAGGCGCTGCACCTGTCCGCCGCGCGCCTCGAACTCCTCCACCGTCTCGGCGGTGCAGCAGAAGCTGATGCCGGGCTTCGGGCGCATGGGGCGGGAAACGGTGTTGTGGTCCATGCGCCGCTCGCGGGGCGCCACCTGGGGATTCAACCTAGGCGCCAGGGCCTTCGTCGTCTTCATGCTGCTACCCTCAGTTCGTCGACGTACGTCTGGTTTGCGATCAGCTCGTCGTCGGAGCCGTACGTCTCGTGGAACGTCCGCGAGCCATCCAACAGGCTCGGGCCGTAGATCTGACGCATCGTCGCGAAGGTGTTCCCCTCCATCGGATGCCGCACGTGGTGCCACTTGCAGAGGGCGTAGCCCAACATGTGGCCGCGTCGGACGTTGCCGCTCTTGGCGTGGTTGTAGTCGCAGCCGCATGGACCCGTGGCACGTGGTGCGCTGGTGCACCGAACTCCGCGTCGCCCGCGTGTTGGTGGCGAACGTCCCGGAGTTCATGGACTGGGGCCCGAGCAGCCTCGTCACCGGCCGGCCGATCAAGTCGCGCCGCGGGGAGTACTTCCGCGCATGGGTTGCCGAGCTGGAGGCCGTCGGCTTCAAGGTGGACTGGAAGGTCGTCTGCTGCGCCGACTTCGGCGACCCAACCACCCGCCGCCGCTTCTTCCTGATCGGCCGCAGCGACGGAAAGCGCCTGTCCTGGCCAGAGTTCACGCACGATCGCGTGGGCGGTGACCAAAGCCGCGCGCCGCGTAATCAGCGACGTTGATAGCGGTGACTATCACGGCGAGATCTCGGAGGCCACGTATGCCGCACTGGAAGCAGCACTCGCCGCCCGCCAGCCGGTGGGGCAGGAGCGCGTTGCGTGGGCCAGCAATGGCGCAACCGACCACAAGGTCGTCGCCATGCCCGGCCTGCACAAGCTGCCCTATGGCGATTACGACCTGTACGCAGCTCCGCCACCGCAGGCCGTGGACCTAGACGCGCTGCAGGGTGTCGCTTCCGAGTCCCAGAATTGGATCGAATTCCATTCTGCTGGCAACTGGGACTATGACGACTTCCTGCGCAAGCACGTCTTCACCGAAAGCCACGCGGTAGGCAATGGCTGAAATGACAGCCAACACCATTTGCTACTGCGCAATTCTATGCGACCTCGGGATCCTGCTCATCGCGAATGGGCCGTCAAATCGCGTGCTCCTTTCCGTACTCCGTTTCTTGAAGATCTTCCCCATGCCTAATCATCGGCAGCAGGCGCTTCCCCTCCTTGGGCAGGATCACAAATACCTCACGAGCAAGGTTTGCTGTTCTGACAAGGACACCTGTCGCGGCTTCTTCCAACATCGGCGCAAGAGCTTTCACCATTTCAGCGTCAATGACAAAATTCTTGCTGTCGAAAAGCTGGCAACAGCGATTCTACTCAACGATCTGCTTTCGCAATGCAGTCAGGGCCTTGATCGCTTCACTTCGTTCTGGAATTACCTTCATTTCAGGGAGCTCGGTATACAGAGATATGCGAGCCACAAAATCCTCATCGGGATCGGCGCGCCCTTCTTTGATCATGCTGACCAGTGTCATGGTCGTCTCCAAATCGCGCTTGATGGCCGACAGATCTGGGATAACGTCGGCAAGCACCATCCTGGTGACCGCAGACTCCTCCCGCCTCGCCCTCCAGTACGGAAGGGCCACAGCTACCACCGTTCCCACGGCGGCCGCACACCCACCTACGGCAGCTACCGCAACCCAATCCATCCTGCAGTTCGCGCCGGACTCAAAGCACGGAACCATGATCTCGGCGAAGTACATGCATTAACTCTCCCTGTTGAGGGGCCGCATTCTGCCACGGTTGCAGCCAGGGAGGTCCTACCCCATGGCTGACCGGCTGATCACCGCTGCACTGACCTGGGCGATTGCCGGTAGCCTGTTCGTCGCCGGCATGGGCGCCCTGTGGGCGATCAGCCGCACAAGTCGCGGTGTGCACACAGCGGTGCGCCGAGTTGACGGAAGTAGGTGGCATCTCTATGAAGCACGACGGCGGCTGTACCTCCCCGCGGCTAGCTTTCGCTTCCTTCACAGATTAGCTTTTGGTGGAGTTACGTTGCTGCATCCGCTCTACAGCCTTGTCGTACTGCTCCTTTGCCTTCGCGTTTCGCCAATCATTCTCGTGTGCAAGCGCCACTTTGCGAAGGTTCTCGGCAAGCGTTCTTGCATCATCCGCGAAGATCTGCGGTTCGCTACCTATCCACCTATGAAGCGCAACTCTCAGTTTGAGAATGTCTGCAGCCACACTCTCATACCAACCGATGTCACCTGCGATCGTGTAGGACTGCCCGGGCTTGGGATCAGCGAGAAAAACTATGCGTTGACGGGCAATACTAAGCATGGCAGCACACTGTGCCACGGCACTGACTAGATAGCTTGGAAGATTGGGACTGAAAGAAATCAGGTCCATTACAGGTTGTGCGTTCAAGAACGCGATTGCCTTGGATATCTGTTGGTACTCCCAGGCGGTGACGCGACCATCCTGTGCATTGGGAACCTGCATTGCAGCCCGAAGATGGAGCTCCTGAATGGAAAGATCATCCGCCAGGACCTGAGCCAACACTTTCGCTTGGCGTTTGCGCCTTGCGTTGGCAAGAAGGAGGGGCAGAATTCCCACAAGGAGCGCAATAAACGCCGCAAAGCCTGTCATGACAGCCGAGATTGCATTCCAGTTCCACGAGCTCACCGCAACACGGCCAACTTCGACAACAACGCTCATTCCCTGAATCCCCTATTCGTTGCTGGGCATTCTGCCACGGGCCTATGTCACGAGGTGGCCGCACACGGCTGACCTGTTGCAGGGCACCGACGTGCCCGACTTCCGCGAGCTGGGCCACGTGCTGGCCAGCCTGTCGGGGGTGGACATCTCCAAGGCCAGCAAAACCGCCGTGCGCGCGTGGGAGGCCAGGGGCCTGGCACTGATCGCACTCTCCCGTGCGGACCGGGCCGAAGCCGATCGGATCATGGCCTGCGTATCGAAGCGCCGCCGTCGCGGCACCAATCTGGTCGCCGCCGGCGTGCCGAAGGAGGAAGCATGAACGAGAGCACCGCAGTCACCCCAAGCCGCCTCCTTCGCCGAGCGGAGGTTCTGGCCCGGATCGGGATGGCAAAGTCGACCCTGTACTTGCGCATTTCGGCCGGGAAGTTCCCCAAACCGGTCCACCTCGGCAGTTCAGTTCGCTAGGTCGAATCGGAGATCGATTCCTGGAATCAGGACCAGATGCAGCAGCGCGACCAGACCGACGATACCGAGGGCATGGATGGGGGTATCGCCGACGCAGCATAGGGTTCGAACCACTCAGCACAAAGGCCTGAGACGCGACTACGGTAGAGCCCACCTCCAACAACGAACGGTCCGTCAAGGATCGGAGAAGCCCGGAAACCCATTTGCAGTTTGGGTTTCCGAGCTCTTTACTCTACAGCGCTCCGCCTGCCCACTCATTGCTCCCGCGTGAGCCGGAGGCTCCCTTCTGACGGGGCCGTCGAACGGTAGGACTGTCGATCCCCGGCAGCAAGCGTAAGGTTCTGCGAAGTTGAAATGTTTGCGCAGAGCCCACCACCGGTCGAAAGCTTCAGGAAGTACGAGCCTGGAGCAACGTAAAGGGTTGCAGCTTCGGACTGCCGTACAGACGTCCAAGAACCCACGCTCAGCATGGGTTTCCGGGCTTTCTCATTGCCTGTTTGAACGGTCTACCGGTACTGCGTATGGCACGAACCGCAGCGCAGCGTGACCTGCTTCTTGGTCATCTGGCTGCCGGCAATGATGACCGCACCCACGGTTGAACGCGGATCGTTGATGACCGCCTTTTCAATGGACCCATCGGGCCACATGAAGGTGACGGTATCGCCGGCCTTGATCGAACCCAGGCCATGCGCGAGCCGGTGCTGACCGATCATCTCGAACATGCCCGCCTGCCGGATCTCGACCATCTCCGACACATTGACGTTCTTGACGTTGTTGAGATTGCGGTAAAGCGCATCACCGCCGTTGATGATCTTGGTGCCCTTCAATGCCAGGGCGACGCCTGGAACCAGTACCGCTAACAGCAACACCTTCCGCAGGGTCCTTCCCTTCATTTCATCGTCCTTGATTGCGCAATGATCTCGTCGGCCCGCTCGCGGGCCCGCTGCATCTGCTCCGGCGCCAGCACTTCGTTGCTGTACAGCGCCTCGACCGAGTCGTAACCGCACATGCCCGAACGGCACAGGCGATTCAACATCGGCGACTGCGCATCACAGGGTACGCCCTTGCGGCAACCTGCCAGCATCCATGCGGCTTCTTCTACGGCCGTTCCCACCTTGTACGGCTTCATCTGCTCGATGCGCAGGGAGGCGCCTTCTCCCATCATGGCCGCCAGCGCCATGTAGGCCTCGCCATCGTCCTGGGTCAGCACCGCTTCGACGAACGTCTTGTGATCGTCGATGGAAAGGTTCTGGTCGGCACGATGAAGGCCAGGCGCGGCCGCTTCGATCTGCGCAGCAAGATTGCCCTGCTTCACCGCCAGCGCCTGGTAGTGCTTGACGTTGCGGATGGCGGCAACCACGTCGGTGGACATGCCCTCGCAACGGCGCTTGAACCACGCACCGCTGCGCTCGATGGCACGCTTCCTGGCCTGCGGGATATCGAGCTGCGCCAGCGATCCGGCATCAGGAATCACAGCACAGTCATCGTAGATCCGGCTCAGCATGAAGCTCGCATCCGCGTCGCCGCCCTTGGACAGGAACTCAAGGTCGGCGATCAGCGGCTGCACCTGTGGTGCGCTGTAGTACTTTGCATAACTGGCGGCGATAGAGCGCCCGCCTTCGGTGTTGGTGCCTGCGATTTCTGTGGCTGAGATGGCCATTGCCTGGGGGGCAGCGGCTGCATCCGTGGCTTCAGAGGGGCGCTTGTCGTTCGTGCATGCCGACGCCGCCAATCCCAGCGTCAGTGCCAGCAGCGTCCTGCTGCATCGAACCAGTGCCCGCTTCCCACGTACTCGTCGCAAAATCATCATCCTGATGTGAAGGAACGACGCACTCTAGAGAGGCTGCACCACGCGCACAAGCGCCTGCACGGCAGACCGGGCGCGGTAGTTTCCGTATGCAAACCCGCACAGGCTTCATTGGCCCGCGTCGCGTGAGCATGTGCCGCTGCGATGCAACACACTCATGGCACCACGCATCTGCGCACATCGCACGCATGCCGCTGGCATCCGGCACAGATGGAACCGGAAATGCCAGAGGCAACATCGCACCCGAGCGGATGCACCCTCTGACCTGACCTAGAGCCAGCGCGGTACGCGCCTGCAGAAGGCTGCAAACTCGCCGGGGAAGCGCGCCGACAACACGCGTTCTTCGGGCAGGATCTGAAAGCGTGTGATGTACACGACAAACAGGGGGACCGCCAACAGCGCGCGCAGATCCTGCAGGTAAAGCATGGCGCCGAGCAGGACCAGCGCCTGCCCCAGGTACATGGGATTGCGCGTATGCCGGTACACGCCGTGCGTGACCAGCGCGCTGGCCGCCTGCGGCCGCAGAGGATTGATCGTGGTACCGGCGCGCCGGAACGCCAGCTTCGGCAGCAGATTCAACGCCACGCCGGTAGCCATCACGGCCGCCGGAACCAGCGCCGGAACCGCTGCGGGCCCGGTCCACAAGCTTTCCCAGCGACTGGCGGCAAGACCTGCCATCGCGCAGGCCAGCATCACCAGCGGTGGGGGAATCCGGGTTTCCAGCCATCTCATCGGCATTGCCTGTCGGCGTCCATTCATTTCAGTGTCACACACCGGTGCCCCAATCGCCCGGCGGTCACAGCCCCGTCGTTCGAGGCGTCCGCCCGGGATATTCCGCTTTGACAGGCCGACCGCTACAGTGGCGCCACCGCGCAGGAGGATCGTATGGCTACCACGGGCTTGGGCTTCATCGGCCGCACGACCCTCATCATTACCGTGCTGCTCGGCCTGGGCGGTTGCGCAACGCTGCGCCAGTTCGGGCCATCGGTGCAGGTCGCCTCGGTCACGCCGGGCCAGTACATCGCGCTCAAGCGCGGCGACATCCTCACCACCGGCAAGCTCAGCTCGGCAACGATGGAAACGCTGCGCGTGGCGGGGCTCGACGAGGGTGTCTGTGCCAAGCCTGGCCTGCCCTGCATCGAGGCGATGGAAGGCAGCATCGTGGTGCGCGAGGAAGACAAGCGCTCCAGCCTGGCCGAGCTGTGGCTGCAGTACGCCATGACCCTGCCGGCGCCGAAGCGCGAATACTCGGCCTCGGGGCGCGCCAAGACTGCCGTCACTGAACTGGATGCCGAGTTCCAGCCGCGCCTGGACGCCTGGATGCAGGTTGCGCGGCAGGCCTACGCATACCTGTTCTTCACCGAGCGCACCGCCAACCAGCGTGGCTTCGAAGACCGCCAGACCCAGGTACGCGACTACTACAACCTGGCCGTGCAGGAAGCCTCGGTGCAGTTGTACAACGCCTACGCCACCGGACGCGTGCGCAACGATGCCAGCCATTTCCAGCTGGGCCGCTGGACCTTCGTACTGGCGCCGGCCGATGAAGCCTCGCCGCTGGATACCCGCACCCCGACCGAGCTGGTACCGGCCGCGTCGCTGTCTTTCACCGGCACCCTGCGCAGCGTGCACCGCCGCGATGGCTTCGGTGCCGAACTGGTGGCGGTGATGGACGATTCCGATGCCAGCATCGCGCCGGCCGCCGCCGGGACTGGTACGGCGCCGGCACAGCGCAGCTGGAGCGAGATGCCCTCCCCGTCGATGAGCGTGCTGCTGCGCTTCTCGGGGAAGAATCTCTGGGAAGTGCTGCATGATGATTCGCCGGAACTGGAGATCCACGATCCCTACCAGGTCTCCGAAGTCACCCTGCACGGCCAGCAGGTGCCGCTGGCAGCCAACTTCACCGCAGGCTACGCACTGTGGCTGGCGCGCTCGAACTTCAGCCACCAGTCGCTGCGCTCGCTGTTCGGCGGCAAGGGCGGCATCGACACGCCGCATCTGTACATGATGCAGCCGTACGACCCGAACCGCCGCGTGCTGCTGATGATCCACGGACTGGCCAGCAGCCCGGAAGCCTGGGTGAATGTTGCCAACGAACTGATGCGCGATGATGAGATCCGCCGCGACTTCCAGGTCTGGCAGTTCTACTACCCGACCAACATGCCCATCGCGATGAGCCACGATGCGATGCGCCACACGTTGGCCGAAGTGTTCCAGCACTTCGACCCGGGTGCCAAGGCGCAGGCGTCCCACGACATGGTGCTGGTCGGCCACAGCATGGGCGGGGTGATCGCGCGGCTGATGGTCTCTTCCTCCGGCGACCATCTGGTCGAAACCCTGCTGGCCACTGCGCAGATGACGCCGGCCCAGCGCGAACTGCTGCGCACCAAGGGCGCTCCGGTGCTGACGTTCGTGCCGGAGCCGGAAGTATCGCGGGTGGTGTTCATCGCCACCCCGCACCGTGGCACCGACGTGGCCGGCACCCGCCTCGGGCGCTGGATCGGGCGCCTGGTCCGGCTGCCGTTGACCGTGCTGGAGGACGTCACCACGCTGGCCAACGATGGCCAGATCGATCGCAACGATGGCAAGCACGGCTACCAGATGAACAGCATCCAGAACCTGGACAAGGATGACCCGTTCGTGCGCGCGGTGGCCGATCTGCCGATGTCACCGAAGGTGCGCTACCACTCCATCATCGCCCGCGCCAAGGCCGAGGGCCCGCTGGAGAAAACCGATGATGGGCTGGTGCCGTACTGGAGCTCGCACCTGCCGCGTGCGGATTCGGAAAAGGTGATCGTATCCGGCCACAGCGTGCAGGAAGCCACGCCGGCCATCGTCGAGCTGCGCCGCATCCTGCATGAGGACATGCAGGCGCATGGGCGGGGCAGCAACTAGCCGCCCCTGCCCCTGCGCTCAGGCGGCCGGTGCGCGGCGCGAGAACGTGCCGTGCAATGCAGCGGGAATCGCAAAGCCCTCCATGCGCACCTCCGGCCGGTAGCCACTGCCTGGCGTGAAGCGGTACTCGCGCGCCAACAACGCGCACAGCAGCACCAGCTGCGCATTGCCCACCGCCGAACCCACACACGAACGGGTGGGAAACCCGTAGGGCACGTAGATGCCGGCGGTGCGCTTGCGCCGTTCGGGGAGCCAGCGGTCCGGGTCGAACCGCAGCGGATCATCCCAGTACTTGGCCGAACGGTGCTGGATGAACGAGCTCAGTTCGAACACCGTGCCTTCGGCGATCGCCTGCCCTTCCACTTCAAGATCACAGGCGGCCACCCGGCGGTTGTTGAATGGCGTGGAGTACAGCCGCATCACCTCTTTCAGGAAGCGCATGGTGGCCGGAATACGCCCCATCGGCAGTGCGTGGATCTCGGCATCGGACAGCGCGGCGAACTCCTCTTCGATGCGCTGCTGCCATTGCGGATGCATCTGCAACGCCAGCAGCAGGCAGGCGGCCATCATGCCCGGCACGCCGGAGATGGCGATCAGCTGCACGGTGACCAGATAGGTGACCTTATCCAGGCCGATGCGCTGGTGCAGCGATAGCAGCGACTGTGCGTAATCCAGATGGGAATGACCCGCACGCACGCGCCGTTTCAGCTCGGCGTGGATCACGCGCGACTCGGCGCGGTTGATGAGGAAATTGCGCAACAGGTCGCGACGATGGATGACCTGCTCGACCTGGATGCTGTAGCGAAGATGCAGCGCGCGTTCGATGGCGGCCACGCCCCGCGCGTCCAATCCATCGATGACCAGTGGAATCAACGGATGGGCCATCACCTTCCAGATGGCCGGCGTTGCGTCCTGCTCGACATCACAGAGCGCGTCCAGCGCCCGCCGCATGCGCGACTGCAGCACCTGCAATGTCTCCGCGTCGGTGAGTTCGGCACTGCGCGTGGCGATCAGGTTGCGCACTTCGGTCCAACGCACGCGCTCATGCCGCCGGAACAGGTCCGCCAGCGATTCGATCACGAACAGATGCTCGGAATTTTCCTTGTCGATCTTTCCGGCCAGCTCCGGGCAGAACACCCCGACCCCGCCCGTGTCCAGCTTCAGCACCGGCCCCTCGCGCTCCACGCGTGCGGCCAGGCGCTCGGCAGCGACGGTGCTGCCTTCGTTCGACGTCCCTTGCATGAAGTACGCCTCCGGCAAGAAGGGACTCGAAGACGAGTCCCTTCGTCCTGCTGCAGATCAGATCCGGGCCGAAACCCGGGGAATCAGAACTCTACCCAGATCTGCCAGACCGTCCACACACTGCTCTTTTCGGTCGGATGGATGTTGAGGCTGACGCGCAATGCTCGGGCGAATCTTTTCATGATCACTCCTTTGATTGTGCTTGCTGTGTGGTTATGCCGGGGTTATCCGGCCCCGGTTAGATAACACGACATAATCGCGCTGTCCAATCCATTCGGGTGGCGCGGTGCAACATGCCGTGGCGTGAATGTCGCGGGTAAACCCTCATCCTGCGTGTGCAGGCACGCTTCTATGCTGGCCGCACATCCCCCCCACGGAGATTGCCATGAATACGCACGATTCCAGCCGCCAGCCCCGTCCCGATCCGGCCGAGCGCGATGCCTTTTTCCCCTCGCCCTATTCGCTGTCGCAGTTCACCTCGGCACTGAGCAATCTGTCCGGCGCCGATTATCCCGACGCGCGCCGCGATGGCCGCTGGAAAGTGCTGATGATCGGCGCCGATGAGCGCTACCTGCCCACGGCCAATGGCCACCTGTTCTCCACCGGCAATCATCCGGTGGAAACCCTGCTGCCCATGTATCACCTGGACAAGGCCGGGCTGGACATCGATGTGGCGACGCTATCCGGCAACCCCGTCAAGTTCGAGTGGTGGGCGTTTCCGCGCGAGGACCGGGAGATCGGCGGGCTGTACGAACGCTACCAGACACGGTTCCGCCAACCGCTGCGCCTGGATGACGTGGTGGCGGCCCTCGGCGCGGACTCGGACTATGCCGCGGTGTTCATTCCCGGCGGCCATGGCGCGCTGCTCGGCCTGCCCGACAGCCGCGCAGTGAAAGCCACCCTGCACTGGGCGATGGCCCAGCAGCGGCACATCATCACGCTGTGTCATGGCCCCGCCGCGCTGCTGGCCGCAGGCGTCGACGAGGCCGACGGCGGTTCACTGTTCCGTGGCTACCGCATCTGCGCCTTCCCCGACGCCATGGACCGGCAGACACCGGAGATCGGCTACATGCCGGGACAGCTGCGCTGGTTCTTCGGCGAGCGCCTGGCGCAGCAGGGGGTGCAGATCGTCAACGCAGGCATTGATGGCAGTGTGCTGCAGGACCGTCTGCTGCTGACCGGCGACAGCCCGCTGGCCGGCAATGCGCTGGGCAAACTGGCCGCACGTACGCTGCTGGACACATTGGCCGGGCGCTGAGCACGGCCGCCCACGCTGCGGACCGAGGCGCCCACCGACGTGCTGCACGCGGTGGGCGCGGCTCAGCCGCGCGGGATCAACCGGCCGACGAAATCGACCGGATACGCAAAGCCTTCCAGCTGCATCCACGGCGTGGGCTGGGCCTGCACCTGCAGCTCGAAATCACGCGTGACCAGCGCGCAGAACAGCAGCAGCTGGGCGTGCCCGACCGCGCTTCCGATGCAGGCGCGGGAGGAGAATCCGAACGGGACATAGGCGCCCTTGTTGGACTGGCGACGCTCCGGTAACCAGCGATCCGGGTCGAAGCTGTCCGGCGCCTCCCAGAAGTCGGGGGAGTGATGCTGGAAGTAGGACGACAACTCGTACGCACCGCCCTTGCGGATGCAGACGCCCTCGATATCGATGTCATGCGAGGCAGGACGATGCAGGGCGAACAGGCCCGGCCAGAGCCTGAGCGTTTCCTTGACGAAGCGCGAGGTGCACGGCAGCGATCTGATCGGCAGCGCATACAACTCATCCAGGCTGAGCGCCGAGGTTTCCTCGCGGATGCGGGCGTGCCACTGCGGGAAACGATGCATGGCGTACAGCAGGCTGGCCGCAGTGATGCCCGGCAGGCCTGACATGCCGGCCAGCACCATCGACACCAGGTAGGCCACCCGATCCACCCCCACCCGCGGCACCAGGGGCAGCAGGGAGTGCAGGAAATCCTCGCGCGGCTGCGGCTCGCGCGCCCGGCGCCGGATGTGCCGCGAGACGGTGCGTGCGGCACGGCGCGAGAGATGGAAATCGATGACCCGGCGCCACCACGAGAAGTTCTGCAGCACGATGGCGTTGTAGCGGGTCTTCTGCTCGCCGATGAGCGCTGCCACATCGGCACGACTCAGCCCATCGATCAGCAGCGGCAACAGCGACTGCGATATCGCCCACCAGCTCAACCCACCCAGATCCTGCGGACGCGCCGCACGCTGCACAAGAAACGCATGCATGCGTTCATACAGTGCGCGCATCTGCGCGGGCGCAGCCAAGCGCCCGGCCTGCTCGCTCAACAGTGTGCGTACCTCGCGCCACGCCACCGGGTCCTGCTTGCCACGCAGGCCCAGAAAATCGGTCAACGAGTCCGGCACCGTATGCCGGTCGGTGTTGGCCTTGTCGATCCTGACCGCCAGCGCCGGATCGAAAATACCCACCACATCATTCTGGAACCGCAGCACCGGCCCTTCACGACGTACCCGCTCAAGCAGGTCGTCGATGGACATCACTTCCGCATCCGCTGCACGCTCATCCATGCCCAGCTCCTGACGCCAGGGAGGGCATCGGCCCTCCCTGGCGATGTCATCGAATACGTCGCGTCCTGCTGCTCAGAACAGATTCCAATAGCGATACCTGGAACGGATGCACTGCGTCGAATTGTCCGAACGCAGGTTCAGCGACACCTGCAACGCACGAATCAGTCGTGTCATGGCACAGCTCCTTGTGGTTCCATCATGGGTTGACGGTTGCGACTGCCCGGGCGAAGGCCCGGGCACCGCCGTTCTAGCACGCAGCCGCGCGCGCCCGGGTCAAGGCACCATGAAGAACGGCCTGAATACGCAGGAGGCATCGCTTCCGATACCGCCAGTGCAGGCACATCCGGCCCCGCTCGATTCGTGCGATGCTGCATGAAACCGTTTTCATGGAATGGAGGGATTCCACGATGTTGTCGCGTTTCCGTTGCCCGGCACTGGTCGCGTTGCTGGCCTTTGCTCTACCCGCCGTCAGCTGGGCCGCAGCCCCGGCGCCGCTGAAGGTGATGTCGTTCAACGTCCGCACGCCGGCCGATACCGAGTCGGGCAAGCGCTGGCCGGACCGCCGCGATGCGATGGTCAAGGTCATTCTTGATGCCCATCCTGCAGTGATCGGTACCCAGGAACTGGTGCAGGAACAGGCCGACTACCTTGTCCAGCATCTGCCGGGCTATCGCTGGTTCGGCGAAGGTCGCCGCGGCGGCAATGGCGATGAACACATGGGCGTGTTCTACGACGGCACGCGCCTGAGCGTGGAATCGTCAGGCAATTTCTGGCTGTCCGATACACCCGAGGTTGCCGGCAGCATCACCTGGGGCAACCTGTACCCGCGCATGGTCACGTGGGCGGTGTTCCGCCGCCTTGACGACGGTCGCCGCTTCTACTTCATGAATACCCACCTGCCCTACCGCGACGAGGACGAGCCCCGCCGGGTGAAGGGGGCCGAACTGATCGCCACGCGCCTGGCGACGCTGCCGCCCGATCTGCCGGTGGTACTGACCGGGGACTTCAACAGCGAACCGGGAGGCGAGACCTACAAGGCGTTCACCCGCGTGCTGCAGGACACGCGGACCCAGGTGGCAACGCCACAGGGGCCGCGCCTGACCTTCCATGATTTCACCGGCACACCCACCGTGCAGCTTGACTGGGTGCTGGTGCGCGGATTCCACGCACGCAGCTTCCTCACCGATGACCGCCGCATCAAGGGCGTGCTGCCTTCGGACCACTTCCCGCTGGTGGTGGAACTGGACTGGCCGAAGCGTTGAACCGGCTGTCGCGGCGGCTACAGCGATGCCCGCCGCGACAACAGCCGGTACAGTGCCTGGTGCTGATCGCGCGCCTGACAGATCCGCGCGCCGATGGCCAGGAACACCGCGATCCCGATCAGCCCCAGGCCCAGCATCGAATCGACCAGCCGCAGGAAACCGACCGCTGCGGCCAACGTCGCCAGCACCATCAATGCCACGACCGCCACCGACAGCCCGGCGCCGGGCAGCCCGGGATCGCCGAACAACATGCGCTGGGTGTCTCGCTTTTCGTCTGTCATTGCCGTTCCTCCCAAGGGCCACCCCACTAGTTACACGGGGCGGCGGCGTTCCGGCAGAGTCAGAAGCGACATGACTGTGAACTGCACCACGACCTGAGACATCGGGTCGGGTACGAAAGGGGCGACGGCCTCGGCCAGCGCCCCTTCCGGCTTACTGCGCCTGCGCCACGCGGGGCGGCTGCGGCGACTGCCCCCAGCCGCCCAGCGCCTTGTACACGCCCACCACGCTGACGTTGACTTCGGCTTCGGCCGCCGCCAACGCATCGTCAGCGGCCAACTGCGTGCGCTGCGCATCCAGCAGGGTCAGGAAATCTTCCGAACCCTCGCGGTAGCGGATCTGCGCCAGCGACTCGGCCCGCCGCGCCGCCTGCGCCTGTTCGACCACGATGCCCAACCGTGCCTGCTGCTTGGAATAGCGGGTCAGCGCATTCTCGGTGTCTTCCAGGGCCAGCAGCACCGCCTGCTCGTACTGCGCGGCAACGCCTTCGGCCTCGGCCTTGCTGGCACGCAGGCGTGCGCGCACGGTGCCGAAATCGAATGCCGCCCAGCTCAGCGACGGCGTCAGCGACCACGCCTTGTTGTTGCCGTTGACCAGGCCGCTGGCATCACCGCCGAGGAAGCCGACAAAACCGGACAGCGACAGCCGCGGGAACAGATCGGCGGTGGCCACACCCACCCGTGCCGTAGCAGCGGCCAGGCGACGCTCGGCCACACGCACGTCGGCACGCTGGCGCAGCAGTTCGCGGGTATCACCCAACGGCAGTGCCTTGGCGAAAGCGGGCACCTCATGCGGTGCCAGCATGTCGGCCAGCACTTCCGGGCGCTGGCCCAGCAGTACCGCCAGGCGGTTGCGCGACTGCGTCTCGGCCACTTCCAGCAGCGGGATGTCGGCCTCGATCGCCTTCAAGCGGGCACGGCTGCTCTGCACATCCAGTTCGCTGCCGGCACCCAGTTCCCAGCGTGCCTCGGTCAGCTTCTGCGTATCGCGCAGGTTGACCAGGGTGTGCTGGGCCACGGCGATGCGCTTCTGCGTACCGCGCAGCTCGAAGTAGTTGCGTGCCACTTCGGCGGCGACCAGCACCTGCGCGTCGGCCAGATTGGCCTGCTCGGCGTCGAGGTCGGCGCGCGCGGCTTCGGCAGCACGGCGCTTGCGGCCGAACAGATCCAGCTCCCAGCCGGCGTCGAAGCCGAGCTGGTAGCTTTCACTGAACACCCGCTGCCCACCCAGCTGCGGATCGGGTTGCTTGCGGCGGTCATAGCTGCCGCCTGCGGTGATGTGCGGGGCCTGGTCGAAACGGCTTTCGACGAACACCGCACGGGCCTGGCTGACGCGGGCCACGGCCACGCGCAGGTCGAGGTTGTCCGACAGCGCACCGTGCACCAGCTGCTCCAGCACCGGATCATCGAACTGCGCCCACCAGCTGGCCACCGGCGAGGCGGTGCTGAACACCGGCTGCTGGGCACCCTGCAGCACCACCGGTTCCTGCACCGGCGCCTTGTAGTTCGGGCCGACGCTGACACAGCCTGCCAGCACCAGGCTGGAGACGGCCATCGCCAACGTGCGGATCACCATGGCAGCACCTCGCCCAGGTAGGTGAAGCTGCCACTGGCGCCGGATTCACCGATCAGCGCCATTTCCACGCTGGAACGTGCGCCTTCGCTGATTTCGATCTCGCCGTTGCCACCGTTCATGTCGGTCTTCACGTAACCGGGGTGCACGGTGTTGACCTTGATCGGGGTGTTGCGCAGTTCGTAGGCCAGGCTCAGGGTCCAGCTGTTCACCGCCGCCTTGGAAGCGTTGTAGGCCGGGATCTTGAAATCGTAGATGCCCGAGGCCGGGTCGGCATGCAGGGTCTGCGAGCCGAGCATGCTGGACACGTTGACGATGCGGCCGGACTTGGCCTGCTTGACCAGCGGCAGGAAGGCCTGGGTGACTGCCACCAGCGCATACACGTTGGTGTCAAAGGTGCGCTTCCAGGTGTCGAGCGACTGTTCCGACGGCGCCTGCGCCGGGTTCTCGATCATGATGCCGGCGTTGTTGACCAGGATGTCGAGGCGGCCATGGCGCTGGCGCACCTGCTCGACCGCTTCGGCGATGCTGGCCGCATCGGTCACGTCCAGCTGGATGGCTTCCACCGGCAGGCCCTCGGCCTGCAGCTTCAGCGCCTGCTCCACGGCGGTCTCGCGCTTGCGGCCGGCCAGCAGCGTGTGCACGCCGGCCTGGGCCAGCTGGCGCACGGTCTCGGCACCGATGCCGCGGGTGGCGCCGGTGACCAGCGCGATCTTGTTCTGATGGGTATTCATGGATTCATGCCTTGTGAGGGGGAGGCCGCCGCCGGCCAGTGACCGGCGGCGACGGGGTTCCATGTCAGTGGTGGATGGTCGGCTCGCCGTGCTGCACCAGCTGGCCACCACCATTACGGGTGACGAACTTGCGCAGGGCTACGTAGAACACCGGGGTGAGGAACAGGCCGAACAGGGTCACGCCCAGCATGCCGGCGAACACGGTGATACCGGTCACCGAGCGCACTTCGGCGCCTGCACCGTGCGACAGCACCAGCGGCACGGTGCCGGCGATGAACGCGATGGAGGTCATCACGATCGGACGCAGACGCAGGCGGCAGGCTTCCAGCGCGGCTTCGACGATGCCCTTGCCGCCCATCTCCAGCTCTCTGGCGAATTCGACGATCAGGATCGCGTTCTTGCACGCCAGGCCCATCAGCACCACCAGGCCGACCTGCACGAACACGTTGTTGTCACCACCGGTCAGCCACACACCGAACAGCGCGGACAGCAGGGTCATCGGCACGATCAGGATCACCGCCAGCGGCAGCGACCAGCTCTCGTACAGCGCGGCCAGCACCAGGAAGGCCAGCATGATCGCCACCGGGAACACGATGAAGGCGGCCTTGCCCTGGGTGGCCTGCTGATAGCTCAGGTCGGTCCATTCGGTGGTCATGCCCACCGGCAGCACCTTGCCGGCGATCTCGGTCAGCTTGTTCATCGCTTCGGCCGAAGACAGCAGGCGCGGGTCGGCTTCACCGGCCAGGTCCGCGGCCGGGTAACCGTTGAAGCGCAGCACCGGGTCCGGGCCGAAGGTCTGCTTGATGGTGACCATCGAACCGATCGGCACCATTTCGCCGCGGTCGTTGCGGGTACGCAGCTTGCCGATGTCCTCGACCGTCTCGCGGTACGGGCCATCTGCCTGGGCGATCACCTGCCATGTACGGCCGAACTGGTTGAAGTCGTTGACGTAGGCCGAACCCAGGTAGGTCTGCAGCGTGTCGAACAGCTCGGTGAGCTGCACGCCCTGTGCCTTCGCCTTCACGCGGTCCACCTCGGCATCCAGCTGCGGCACGTTGGCCTGGTAGCTGGAAATCGGGAAGGCCATGCCCGGGGTCTGCGCAACGGTGCCCTGCATCGCCTGCACGGCGTTCTGCAGCGCGCCGTAGCCCAGGTTGCCGCGGTCCTCGATGAACATCTGGTAGCCGTTGCCGTTGCCCAGGCCGAGGATCGGCGGCGGCATCATCGCGAAGGCGAAGCCTTCCTGCAGCCCGGCGATCTTCTGGTTGATCTCGGCATTGATCTGCGCAGCGGTACGGCCATGACGCTCGGCGAACGGCTTGAGCGGAATGAACGCCACACCGGTATTGGGCGTGTTGGTGAACTGCAGCGCGTTCAGGCCCGGGAACGAAATGGTGTGGGCCACGCCGTCGGTTTCCTGGGCGATCTTGGCGACCTTGCGCAGCATTTCATCGGTGCGCGCGATCGACGAGCCTTCCGGCAGCTTCACACCGGCAATCAGGTACAGCTTGTCCTGGGTCGGGATGAAGCCCGGCGGCACCAGCTTGAAGATCACGCCGGTACCGACCAGCAGGATCGCGTAGACCACGAACACCGCGCCGCGACGGCCAAGGATGCGCGCCACGCCACGCTCGTACTTCTCCGAACTGGACTTGAAGAAGCGGTTGAACGGACGGAACACCCAGCCGAACAGGCGGTCGATCAGGCGGCTCGGGCCGTCCTTCGGAGCGCCATGGGCCTTCAGCAGGCGCGCGGCCAGGGCCGGCGACAGGGTCAGCGAGTTGATCGCCGAGATCACCGTGGAAATGGCGATGGTGACCGCGAACTGCTTGTAGAACTGGCCGGTGACACCGGACAGGAACGCCATCGGCACGAATACGGCACACAGCACCAGCGCGATCGCCACGATCGGGCCGGACACTTCACGCATGGCCTGGTGTGCCGCCGCGGTGGGCGACAGGCCTTCTTCGATGTTGCGCTCGACGTTCTCCACCACCACGATCGCGTCATCGACCACGATGCCGATCGCCAGCACCAGTCCGAACAGGCTCAGCGTGTTGATCGAGAAGCCCAGCAGGTACAGTGCAGCGAAGGTACCCACCACCGACACCGGCACCGCGATGAGCGGGATGATCGAAGCACGCCAGGTCTGCAGGAACAGGATCACCACCAGCACCACCAGCGCGATGGCTTCCAGCAGCGTGGAGACCACGGCCTTGATCGAGTCGCGCACGAAGATGGTGGTGTCATACACCGCTTCGTACTTCACATCGGCCGGCATGGTCTTCTGCATCTCGTCCATCGTCGAGATGACCTGGTCGCGGATTTCCAGCGCGTTGGCACCGGGCGACTGGAAGATACCGATACCCACCGCGTTCTTGCCGTCCAGCTGCGAGCGCAGGGTGTAGTCGCCGGCACCCAGTTCCAGGCGGGCCACGTCGGCCAGGCGCACGATCTCGCCATCGGTGCCGCTCTTGAGCACGATGTCGCCGAATTCCTTTTCGGTCTTCAGGCGGCCCTGGGCATTGATCAGGGTCAGGAACTGGCTGTTCGGCAGCGGTTCGGCGCCGAGCTGGCCGGCCGATACCTGCACGTTCTGCTCGCGCATGGCGCGCACCACGTCGCTGGCGGTCAGGCCGCGCGAGGCCACCTTGTCCGGGTCCAGCCAGGCGCGCATGGCGTAGTCGCCACCACCGAAGATCTGCGCGTCACCGACGCCGGGGATACGCGCCAGCGCATCCTTGACGTGCAGTCGCGCGTAGTTGCGCAGGTACAGGGTGTCGTACTTGCCTTGCGGCGAGGTCAGGTGCACCACCATCAGGAAGGTCGGCGACTGCTTCTGCGTGGTCACGCCCTGCCGGCGCACGTCCTCGGGCAGGCGCGCCTGCGCCTGCGCCACGCGGTTCTGCACCTTCACCGCCGCCGCGTCCGGGTCGGTGCCCGGGCGGAAGGTCACGGTCATCTGCAGCACGCCGTCGGAGCCGGCCACCGACTTCAGGTACATCATGCCTTCGACGCCGTTGATGGCCTCTTCAAGCGGCGTGGCAACGGTCTCGGCAATGACCTTGGGGTTGGCGCCCGGATACACCGTGCGCACGACCACCGACGGCGGCACCACTTCCGGGTACTCGCTGATCGGCAGGATCGGAATCGTGATCAGGCCTGCGGCGAAGATCACGATCGACAGCACCGCCGCGAAGATCGGCCTGTCGATGAAGAAACGGGAAAAGTCCATGGAGGAATTCCTGGGAAAGGCATTCGGCGGGCAACAGCCACCCTGCCCCTCGCCGAGATGACGAAGGCAGGGAAGGCTGCCGCTGGCGCCGGCAGCTAAGCGGAAACTCGGATCAGGAGACGGCGGATCAGTGCTTCAGGGCGGCGGTGGCATCGCGGCCCGGTGCCGGCGCCGGCTGTGGCTGCATCGCCACCGCCTTGGCCTGCACCGGCATGCCCGGCATGAAGACCTTCTGCACGCCGTCGATGATCACCTTGTCACCGGCGGCCAAGCCGTGCTCGACAATGCGCAGGCCATCGGCGGTGCGGCCGAGCTGGATGTCGCGGCGCTGGGCCTTGCCATCCTTGTCGACCACGTAGACGTACTTGCGGTCCTGGTCGGTCAGCACCGCCTTGTCGTCGATCAGCAGGGCCTGGAACTGACCGCTGCCAAGCAGCTGCACGCGGGCGAACAGGCCCGGCGTGAACTGGCGGTCGGCGTTGTCCAGCAATGCGCGGACGCGGATGGTGCCAGTGCTGCGCGCGACCTGGTTGTCGAGGAAGTCGACCTTGCCCGCATGCGGGTAGCCGTCTTCACCGGACAGGCCGACCTTCACCGGCAGCTCGCTGTCACGCTCGCTCGGGCGTTCGCCCTTGCGGGCCATCTGGGCATAGCGCAGGAAGGTGCTTTCGTCGGCATCGAAGTAGACGAACACGGTATCCAGCGAGACCAGCGTGGTCAGCACGCTGGCGCTGTCGCCGGCGGTGACCAGGTTGCCGGCGGTGACCATCGCGCGGCCGGCACGGCCGTCGATCGGTGCACGCACCTTGGTGAACTCCAGGTTGAGGCGGGCCGCATCCAGCGCAGCCTGCGCCGCCTGCACGGCGGCACCGGACTGGTCGGCGGCGGCGCGACGCTGCTCGGCGGTCTCGGTGGAGATCGCCTGCTGCTCGGACAGCCGCTTGGCACGCTCGGATTCGCTGCGGGCCAGCGTGGCCTGGGTGCGGGCGCGGGCCAGCTCGGCGGCGGCGCGATCGTACTCGGCCTGGTAGCTGCGCGCGTCGATGGTGAAGAGCACTTCGCCCTTCTTCACTTCCTGGCCTTCGACATAGTTGACCTTGTCGATGTAGCCGGACACGCGCGGACGCAGTTCAACGCTCTGTACCGCTTCGACGCGGCCGCTGAACTCGTCCCACTGGCTGACTTGCTTGACCAGCACCGGCGCGGCGCTGACCTGCGGCGGCGGCGGCGCACCGGCTTCTTCGGCATGGCCGCCGCTGCACGCTGCCAGCACGGCCGCGGCGAGGATCGACACGCCGACCATCGCGATGCGATGGCCGAAACGATGTGGGGTGGTATTGGGGGAAGTCATGGCATGCATCCGTACGGAGGGGTGGTACAGCTATAGGAAAACGTGTTGCAAAAAGCGGCGGCGAATACTGCGACCTCAACCTTGGTCGAGGTCAAGCGACGCCGGCGGTATCGCGCCACAAGGGAGGAATCTCCAGGTGCAGCAGGCCGCGTGGCAGTTCGGCGTCGCTGCTGTCACAGCGCACGATCGCGCGGTTGTCACGGCAACCATCGAGCAGCGAGACCACCCGACGGCCGACCAGCAGCGAGCTGGGCCACTCGATGCAGGCATTGGCGGCGTTGGCCGGGGTGCAGACCGGGCTGCAGACTTCCAGCATCTGCGCGCGTACGCCCAGTGCCTGCGCTTCCTGGTGCACCACCTGCGCGTACATGCGCATCGCCGCCGCGGTGATCGAGCTTTCGCCGTAGCCCGCCCACGGTTTTACCGCCGCCGGGCTGCCGATCATCACGTAGCGGCGCGCGTGCACGTTGTCCTGCAGCAGCGGCAGCAGGTGACGCACCGCATGCACGTGCGGCATCAGATCGGCCTGCATCGCGCCGAGCAGTTCGTCGCCATTGCGATCAACCACGCGGCCGCGGCGATATGGGCCACCCATGGCCGCGATCACCGCCGCCAGCGGGCGCGGGCGCTGCGCGATGCGCTCGGCCAGCGCGCGCGCCGAGCCGTCGTCGCTGAGCGAACCCAGCATCGTCTCCAGGCCCGGCTCATCGGCGAACTGCTCGTGCAGCGCGGCCAGCCGGCCCGGATCGCGGCCCACCACCAGCACCGGGCTGCCCGCTTCCAGCAGCGCACCGACCACGCCCTGGCCGACGGCGCCGGTACCGCCGAGGACCAGGACTTCGGGCGTCAGCATCCCATTCACGGGACATTTCCTCCCAAATCCGGGATAGTCCCAATTCGACGCAGCCGGTCACCCCCGTGGGGGATCAGCCGGATGACACCGCCACGTTGCTGACGCATGGGCGCGGTAAACTCACGAAAGTCCTTGTGTACCAAGGAACTCGGACGGGCTTCGACGGTCATCGCCAGGTCCAGGGTGTTCTGGCCGGCGTTCCGGAGTCGGGCAAGAATGTTGCGCAGGCTCATGGCGGACGGGCTCCAATTAACGAATGGCGCCACGATAGACCTCAAACCTTTACTTGATTAGTCCTGATTAAGGGGAATAATCATCCCGCTCCCGGTCCAATCGTTCTGTCACGATTGTCCCATCCCCGACGTCCAGGATCCCCGACCATGTCCCACGATCTCAACGAGACGCTGATCTTCGTCAAGGTGGTTGAGCAGGGCAGCTTCATTGCCGCTGCCAAATCGCTCGGCCTGCCCAAGACCACGGTCAGCCGCAAAGTGCAGGAGCTGGAGACGCGCCTGGGCGCGCGCCTGCTGCACCGGACCACGCGCCGCCTCGGCCTGACCGAAGCCGGTTCGATCTACCACGAACATTGCCAGCGCATCGCCCGCGAGCTGGAAGAAGCCGAGAGCGCGGTGAGCCAGCTGCAGTCCGGCCCGCGTGGCTGGCTGCGCTTCACCGTGCCCTATTCGATCGGCATCACCTGGATCGCCCCGCTGCTGGGCCAGTTCCATGCGCAGTACCCGGAAATCCGCCTGGACATGCATATGGGCAACGAGAAGCTGGACCTGATTGCAGGTGAAGCCGACCTTGCGCTGCGCGTGGGTGCCCTGCCCGATTCCAACCTGGTGGCGCGCAAGCTGGGCAGCCTGCGCACGCAGGTGTTCGCCAGCCCGGCCTACATCGAGCGCTACGGCGAGCCGCTGCACCCGGAAGAGCTGCAGTTCCACCGCATCCTGGCGATGCGCAAGCCCTACCACACCGGCAACTCGCCACGCTTCACCTGGCAGCTGGGCGAGAACGGCGGCGAGCTGCGCGACTTCCCGGTCACGCCGCTGATGACCGCCAACGACATGTCTGCGCTGAACGGTGCGCTGGTGTGTGGCGAAGGCCTGCTGTTGACCGGCGATGTGATGGCCAAGCCGTTCGTCGAGTCGGGCATGGTGCGCCGCGTGCTGGCCGGCTGGACCGGGCCGGAAGTGGATTTCAACGCGGTGTTCGCCGGTGGCCGCCTGGTCTCGCCGAAGGTGCGTGCGTTTGTCGACTTCCTGGTCGAGAAGCTCAACTTCGATGCCAACTACATGCTGGCGCAGTGCCCCGGCGCGAAGCTGGCACAGCAGCAGAAGGCGCAGGAAGATGCCGCGCTGGAAAGCAGCGGCAAGCGCATCCTGGAGAAGGTGGCCGCTTCGGCGGCATGACCGGAAGCATCCACGCATGGCGTGGATCTACCGGCATTCCGTAGCGTCGAGCTTGCTCGACTGCTCTTGCGCTTCAGTCGAGCAAGCTCGACTCTACGGGCGCTATCGGGGTGCCGAGCAACGCTCGGCACCTACAAAAATGCCGCCTGCAAGGGCGGCATTTTCGTTCCGGCTACGCCCGGCTTCCGGTAGATGCCAACCTTGGTCGGCGCCGTTGGGAGAAGCCGCGAACGGGAAGGCTATCGGCGTGCCGAGCAACGCTCGGCACCTACAAAAATGCCGCCTGCAAGGGCGGCATTTTCGTTCCGGCTGCGCCCGGCTTCCGGTAGATGCCGACCTTGGTCGGCGCTGTTGGGAGAAGCCGCGAACGGGAACGCTATCGGCGTGCCGAGCAACGCTCGGCACCTACAAAAATGCCGCCTGCAAGGGCGGCATTTTCGTTCCGGCTGCGCCGGAACCGCAATAACGCTGCGCGTTATTGCTTCAGCGGAATCACGCGGATTTCGACGCGGCGGTTCTTGGCGCGGCCGGCATCGGTGCTGTTGTCGGCAATCGGGTAAGACTTGCCGGCGCCCAACGTTTCAATGCGCACGCTCTGCACGCCCTGGCCGATCAGGTACTGCGCCACCGAGTCGGCACGTTCCTTCGACAGGCGGTTGTTGACCGCGTCGCTGCCGATGCTGTCGGTATGGCCGACCACTTCGATCATGGTCTGGTTGTAATCACGCAGGGTGCCCGCCACGCCGTTGAGCGAACCATAGAACTGCGGCTTCAGGGTCGACTTGCCGAAGTCGAAGGTGATGCCGTCCGGCAGGTTCAGCATGATGTTGTCGCCCTGGCGCTGCACATCAATGCCGGTGTTGGCAGTGCGCTCGCGCAGCGCGCGTTCCTGGCGATCCTGGTACTGGCCAACGGCGGCGCCGCTGAGCGCGCCGATACCGGCACCGATCAGCGCATGCTGGCGACGCTCGGTGGCGCTGTCGCCGGTCAGCAGGCCAGCGGCCACACCAATGGCGGTACCGATCAGGGCGTTGCGGCCGGTGCGGTTCTGCTGCTCGGTCGGGTTGCCGTACTGGTCACTCTGTACGTAGGAGCCGCCGGTGGCGCAGGCCGACAGGACGGCCGCACTCATCAGGGCCAGTGCGACGTTGCGGGTGGTGTTGCGGATCATGAGGTTCTCCTTGGTTTCCGGTCGGCCGGCGGCCTGCGGGCGCAAAGAGAATAAACAGCCCGATGCGATGCCGGAATGATGATCCGAGCCCTCGACAGGGGCGCGTTCAGCTAGCTGACTGAATCGCTCAGCCAGCACTTTACCCTGCCCCCGACTGGCGGTAGGCCGCCAACGCAGCATCGCGGCCTGCGGCCAGGTCCACCAGTGGCGTACGCGGATAGTCCGGTGCATGCGTCGCCAGCAGCAACGGATGCTGCCAGGGCGCAAACCGTGCTTTCACCGGCAGCGCGGCCAGTTCGGGCACCCAACGGCTGATGTAGCGCGCCTGCGGATCGAACTTCTCGGCCTGGGTCACGGGGTTGAACACACGAAAATACGGTGCGGCATCGGCACCGGTTCCCGCCACCCACTGCCAGCCCATCGTGTTGTTGGCCAGGTCGGCATCGACCAGGGTATCCCAGAACCAGCGCGCGCCATGCAGCCAGTGTGCCCGCAGGTGCTTGCACAGGTAGCTGGCGACGATCATCCGCACCCGGTTGTGCATGTAGCCGGTGTGCCACAGCTCGCGCAGGCCGGCATCAACGATCGGCACGCCGGTGTGGCCGCGCTGCCAGTCGCGCAGCTGCGCGGCGCTGGGGTCTGCCCAGGGGAAGCGATCGAAGCGCGGGTTGAGGTTGTCGGTGGGCGTCTTCGGGAAGTGATGCAGCAGGTGGTAGGCAAAGTCACGCCAACCCAGCTGGCGCAGGTAGCCATCAATGTCGGCGTCGGTACCGGCGCTGCGCAGCCCCTCCAGCGCGTGGGCGATGCGCCATGGCGCGATCTCGCCGAAATGCAGGTGCGGCGACATCCGCGAGGTCCCGACCCGGTCCGGCAGGTCACGCTGCTCCCGGTAGCCGCGCAGGGCACCATCCTCGAACACCGACAGCGCTTCCCGTGCCCCGGCCTCGCCCGGCTGCCAGTGCTCCCAGAAACCGGTGTCCCAGTCCAGCGTCGGCGCAAGCCGCAACGCGTCCAGCGCGAGGCTGTCGACCGTGTGCGCTGCCAGTGCCTCCGGCGCGGCCTGCAGCGCGGGCAGGCGCCAGTGGCTGAGCACGTTGCGCCAGTACGGGGTGAACACCTTGTACGGCTGGCCCTGCTGGGTGGCAATGTCCCAGGGCTCGAACAGCAGGCTGCCGTTGCAGCTCTGCGCGTCGATGCCCTGCTCGCGCAGCATGCGCTTGATGGTGGCGTCGCGTGGCTGCGTGGCCGGCTCGTACTTGCGGTTCCAGTACACCGCTTCGGCGCCGGTCTGCTCGATCAGCGCCTGCAGCGTCGGCAGGCTGTCACCGCTGCGCAGCACCAGCGAAGAGCCACGCGCGCGCAGATCGGCATCCAGTGCCGCCAGCGAACGATGCCGCCACGCATCCGAGGCCGCACCCGGTGCCCACTCGCCTTCCTCATGCGGTGCATGCAGGTAGACCGGTACCACGTCGTGGCCCGCTTCCAACGCGGCCTGCAGGGCCGGATTGTCCTGCAGCCGCAGATCACGGCGGAACCATAGCAACGCTACCGACACAGACACCGCCTTCGTTGTGGAAGGCACACATGATAGCCAGCGGCGGTGAAGGCGATGCGTGGGCGGGGCAGCCACGCATCGCGTGGATCTACTGCTTGAAGCGCTGCATCGCCTCGCTGATCAGCGCGCGCGCCTCGGCCGCATTGCCCCAGCCGTTGAGCTGCACCGGATTGCGCCCGGCCGGCAGGTCCTTGTAGACCCGGAAGAACGCCTCGATGCGTTGCCGCTCGATCTCCGGCAGATCGTCCAGATCGCGGATGCCGGCGTAGCTCGGATCCACCTTGTCGGTGGGCACGCCGATGATCTTCTCATCATGCTCGCCGCCGTCGATCATCTTCAGGTAGCCGATCGGGCGGAAGCGCACGATCACGCCCGGATGCAGCGGCTCGCGGGTCAGCACCAGCGCGTCCAGCGGATCGTTGTCGCCAGCCAACGTCCGCGGCATCGAGCCGTAGTTGGCCGGATAGGCGACCGGCATCGACTGGAAGCGGTCCACATGCACCAGACCGTCTTCCTTGATCTCGTACTTGGTGAAGCTGCCGGCCGGAATCTCCACGGCCAGATTCACCTCCTGCGGCGCCTGCTTCGGCTGCGCCACCAGGAACGGGTGCAGCACAGCATCTGCGGCGGTCACCGCGGTCGCGAGCAGCAGCAGGGCGCCGCCGATGGCAGCCATGGGGACAACACGGCGTGCAGCGTTCATCCGGATCTCCTCATTCCCAGCAACGGTCGGCGCGACCCTTGGCGGTCTGCGCACGCGGGCAGTCGCGTGGTGCGATGCGCCCTTCGGTCAGCTCCGTACGCTGCTTGCCCCCTTGGGCATCGCGGCGCAGTTCGAAGCTGTCGTACAGGCGTCCGGTTACCGTACGCGCTTCGTAGCGCAGGCGCTGTGGGTCGATGCGCAGCACCTGGAACAGCTGGGTATCCTCGGCCACCGGATCCATCGTCCTGCGCGCCTCATCGGAAAGGCGGTACTGCTTCGGCCCGGCCACGGTCACCACGTACTGCGGCGTCGCGGCCTGCCCTTCGCCACGGCGTCCGTAGGTGTGATCGTGGCCCTGCAGCACCAGATCCACCTTGTGGCGACGCACCACCGGCAGCAGCACATCACGCAGCGCGGCGTTCTCGCGCCCTTCCCGCGGCGAATAGAACGGCTGGTGCAGCAGCACGAGGGTCCATGGCTGCGGGTTTGCCGTCAGCACCTTGTCCAGCCATTGTGCCTGTGCCTTGGCCGTGCCCAGATCCAGTGCCGAGGTACCATCGAGCACCACCACGCGCACGCCCTGCGCGTCGAACCAGTAGCTGGTCTGCTGCGCAGCGCTGGCGCCGTTGCCCGGCAGCGCGAACGTCACCGGCCAGTGCCGGCCCAGCACTCGGCGCTCCTGCGGGGTGTCCTCGAATTCCTCGAAGTATTCGTGGTTGCCGATCGCCGGCGCCACCAGCGTTTCCTGCGCCAACCAGCCGGTGGCGGCGAACCACTCGCCCCACTCGCTGTCGTCCATGTTGTCGCCGCCACTGACCAGATCGCCCGCGAACAGGCTCACGCGCGCGTCCGGCGCCGCCTTCTGCGCGGCGCGCACCACGCGGCTGACATGGCTGAGGTTCTTGTTCTGGGTGTCGCCGAAGTACAGCAGGGTCAGCGGCTGCTCGGCGGTGGCCAGCGTGCGCAGCTGGTTCCAGGCACTCCAGCTGCCGTTGCCCTGCACGCGGTAGACGTACTGGGTATCCGGTTGAAGTCCGTCGATGTCGGCGCGATGGTGGTGCGACACGCCGTTCTCGGTCTGCAGCGCACGGGTCGTCGCGCGGATCTGGCGGATGCCCTCGATGGCCGGTGAATCGGCGGCCAGGGCGAGTTCCAGCAACGGCGCCTGCACACTGCCATCGGTGCGCCAGGCCACGGCGAAACCGTGTCCGGGATCGGCTGCGGGCGAAGCTACGATACGATCCGGCACCGCTGCCGCTGCGTAGTGGCGACTGCCCGCTGGAACCTGGGTATTCGGTTCGGCTGCCGCGAACGCCAGCGACGGCACGGCCAACAGCAGGCCCAACACCCGCGTGCGCATCACCCAAGACCGGCTCATGCGCCACACTCCAGCGGCAGCGCCAGCTGCTTGGCAATGCTCTCCCAATCGAACGCCACCACGCCCTGGTCATCATGCACCGCGTACAGCGCACCATGCGGGAAGCGCGCGCTCGGCTGCTGCATCATCCAGATGCCATCGGTGTTGGCCACGGTATTGCCCTGGAAGGCGCCCACCGGCTTCAACGTGTGGCGATCAAACAGGTGGAACACGCTGCGCTGCTTGCCTTGCTCGGTGGTGATCCACCAACCATCCTTGCCGCAGGTGCGCAGGGTCACGCCCTCGGCCTGCGCCTTGAATACATCGCGGCCGAAGGTGGTGCCGGTGAAACGCCCGGCCAGGGTGTAGACCTTGAATTCGCTGGCGTAGCGCTCGTCCTCTTCGGCGATCAACAGGCGGTCGTTGTCCGGGTCGCCCCAGATCGATTCGACCACGCGCAGCGCACCGGCTTCACTGGTGTCACCGATGCTGGCGACGAGCTTTGCGTCGACCTTCGCACCGTCGCGGCTCACGTGGTACTGGCGCACGCGCTTGTCCAGCTCGGCCAGCGGCGGCAGGATGTCACGCCCCTGTGCATCCTCGCCGTTGTCCCAGGAGTCGGTGACGTAGACGCTGTAGCCATCGGCACGGCGGTCGACCCACAGCCCGTACGGCTTGCGCAGGTCGTCGGCAGCGAACGTCGCCAGCGGGGTGAAGTCCGGCAGGCCCAGCACCTGTACGCGGTGATTGTCGCGCTCCACGATCCACAGCAGGTCGTCGGTCACCGCAATGCCGTTTGGGCGGTCGAACTGCCCAGGCGCGGTGCCGCTGCTGCCGACGTCGCGCAGGTGCTGGCCGGTGCTGCCGTCGTAGACCACCAGCTTGTCGGTGGCCTTGGCAGTGGCGATCAACCACAGCTTTCCGTCGGGTGCGCGCCAGGCGGCAGGGGAATCAATGTTGTCGGCCGGCGTCATCGGCGAAAGGAACGCCTCGGCGATGGTGGTCACCGCACGCTCGGCCGCGGCCTTTGCCTCGGGCGTGGCCACGGACGGATCGTTGCCGGTGGCCGGCGTGCAGCCAGCCACCAGGGTTGCGGCCAGTGCGGCAGCCAGCAGGGTGATGCGACGCGCCATCACAGTGCCACCTTCAGGCCCAGCGCGTAGGTACGGCCATACTCTTCCATCTGCAGGGTGCGCGAGCGTGTGCCCTGGTACAGCTCAAGCGGCTTGTCCAGCAGGTTCTGCGCTTCGAAGTACATGCTCACGCGCGGGGTGAACTTGTAGTCCAGCGAGAAGTCGAGCTGGGTGTTGGGCGCGACATAGATGTCGAAGGCGCGGCCCTTGCCGATGCTGTCGAGGTACTCACTGCGGTACACCGCCGCCAACCGCGTGCTCAGACCATACTTCTCGTAGCCGATGTGCGCACTGTAGACGTGCTTGGACGCGCGCGGCAGGGTGAAGTCCTCACCGGCACGATCCTCGATCCCCGCGTCGAACTCGGTGTCCAGCCAGGTGCCACTGGCACCCACCAGCAAGCCATCCAGACCCGCCGGCAGGAAGGCCAGCTGCTGCTGCCAGTTGAACTCGGCACCACGTACCGTGGCCTTGCGGCCATTGACCGGCTGGGTCACGTCGAAGCCGCCGTAGTCCGGATCATTGGTGCGCACAGTCTGCACGATGTAGCCATCGATCGACTTGTGGAACAGGCCCAGCGAGACGATGCCAGTGCTGCCGATGTACTTCTCCACCGACAGGTCGATGTTCTTCGATTCGTACGGATCCAGCTCGGGGTTGCCCAGGCGCACTTCCTCGTCGCCACGGCTGTAGCCCACGCGCGGCGAGACGTCGCCGAACGACGGACGCGATACGGTCTTGTTGGCCGAGGCGCGCAGCACCCAGTCGTCGGCGGCGTCATAGCGCAGGTGCAGGCCCGGCAACACGTTGGTGTAGCTGCTGTTGGCCACGCGGGGGGTAACGGTGAAGGTGCGGCCATTGGCGGCGACGTCGACCTGGTTACCGATCGCCTTGAAGCGGGTGTTCTCCACCCGCACGCCGCCGATGATGCGCAGCGCGCCGACGTCCCACGTTCCCATCGCGTAGCTGGCGAAGATGTCTTCGCTGGCCACGTAATCCTCCTCCAGCGACGTCATCGCATTGGCGCCGACGTCCTGCGGGCGGGCACTGTATTGGCCACCGTTGGCGGCCCAGAACGCGCGCATCGCGGCCGAATCCATGCCCGCCCCCATGTCGCCATGGCGGTGCTCGGGCGAGCCGGCGTTCCAGCTCGACAGCGCCACCTTCGGGCCGACCCGCAGCTCGTTCTCATCGACATTGACGTCGCGGTCGCGCCAACGGCCCAGCAGGCCGAACTTGATGCTGCTGCTGTCGCCGTCGAAACGCACGTTGACCTGCGCGCTGTGTTCCTTGTCATTGACCTGCTTGGGCGAGAGCACGAAGCGGTCGAAGGCGTAGTTGGCGTTGTCCAGCCACTGCGGGTTGTCGAAGCTGTAGCTGGGCAGGCGGCTGCTCTGGTCAAGGGTGCCATTGAAGGCCTTGCCGTTGAGCTTGAAGCGCGCCTCCATCTCATCATTGACCCGCTCCTCGGTGCGGGTGTAGCCCACCTTGTAGTCGACCACCGCGTGGCTCAGCTTGTTCTCACCGCCCAGGCTGGCCGCGAAGGTGTTCTCCTTCTTGGTGCGGTAGCGCATGCGCTTGTCGATCGAATCCTTCGGCATGCCGTCCAGGCGGTACTGGTCGGCACCGGTCTGCACCATCTTGGCGTCGTCGAAGTTGAAGATCACGCGCTGACGGGTCTCGGCGTCGTCGAACTGGCTGTACAGCGTGCGCAGGTAGTACCGGCTGTCCTCGTTCGGGCGCCAGTCGAGGTTGAGGTTGGCACCGATGCGCTTGCGCTCGATCTCGTACTTGCGGTGCTGCAGATTGATCGCGGTGACATCACCGGGTGCGGCATCATCCTCGCCGTCGTACTCCACTTCGGTGTTGTCCGACTCGAACTTGCGCTTCTGGTAGTTCACGCCCAGCGCCACGCCGAAGGTATCGTTGAACACCTCGCTGTAATTGAACGCGGCCTTGGGGCTGGTCTCGCCCGACAGCTGCTGGTGGCTGCCTTCGATCTTGCCGCGCAGGCTGCGGCCGTCGCGGTCGAAGGCCGAGGCCGACTCCACCAGCACCGCGCCACCGATGGCGTCACCGGGCATGTCCGGGGTCGGTGACTTCACCACGCGCAGGCGCTCGGTGGAATCGGAGGGGATCACATCCAGCGGTGCGGCGCGGCTGGAATCCTCCGGCGTGCCCACGGCGATGCCATCCACACTGACACTGTTGAGGTTGGCGTCCAGGCCGCGGATGACCACGAAGCGGCCCTCGCCCTGGTCGCGGGTGACGCTGATGCCCGGCAGGCGCTGCAGCGACTCGGCCACGTTCTTGTCCGGGTACTGGCCCAGCGCATCGGAGGACACCGCGTCTTCGATGGCGTCGCTGCTGCGCTTGAGGTCGACCGCGCGGATCTGCGATTCGAGCTGGGCGCGCACTTCGATGCGGTCCAGGTCGACCGCATCAGCGGCCACGGCACCGGTGGCGGCGACCGCCTGCTGCCCGGCGGCCTGCAGCGGCGCAGCAGCCCCCATCGCCAGGGTCAGGGTGATGGCAACGGCCAACGGAGTCTTGATATGCACTGGGAATCCCCATTCCTGTTAAGAATGGGTCTGCACGGTATGTCCGCAAGGTTGCATGGCCATGACATGCGTCTGCACATTTCATGTACGACGGTGGCGCGCCCGGTTTGGGGTTGGGCCCGGCAATCCGGCAAAATGGTGGCCTCTCTCCTGATTCCCCTTCCCGACCATGAAGATCGTCGAAGTGCGCCACCCGCTGGTGCAGCACAAGATCGGCCTGATGCGCAACGCCGCGCTCAGCACCAAGGATTTCCGCGAACTGGCCAACGAGCTGGGCACCCTGCTGGCCTACGAGGCCACCGCCGACCTGGACACCGAGCCGCACACCCTGCCCGGCTGGGCCGGCCCGGTCACCGTGCAGCGCATCGCCGGTGCCAAGATCACCGTGGTGCCGATCCTGCGTGCCGGCCTGGGCATGCTCAGCGGCGTGCTGTCGCTGATCCCGGCCGCGCGCGTCAGCGTGGTCGGCCTGCAGCGCGATGAGGAAACCCTGCAGCCGGTGCCCTACTTCGAGCGCCTGACCGGGCGCCTGGAAGAGCGCGACGCGCTGATCCTGGACCCGATGCTGGCCACCGGCGGCACCCTGATCGCCACCATCGACATGCTCAAGCGCGCCGGCGCCCGCCGCATCAAGGGCATCTTCCTGGTGGCCGCGCCGGAGGGCATCGAGGCGGTCAAGGCCGTGCACCCGGATGTGGAAATCTACACCGCGGCCATCGATGCCCAGCTCAACGAGAAGGGCTACATCCTGCCGGGTCTGGGCGATGCCGGCGACCGCATCTTCGGTACCCGCGTGGGCTGATCCGGAGTACCGGGGGTCAGAGCCCTTTCGTTCCGAAAGGGATCTGACCGCAGCAAACTCGGGGGCGGTTCCCTCTCCACAGGAGAGGGCTCTGACCCCAAGCGCGGTGTTACAGACCGGCCGCGAATGCTTCAAGCTGGTCGATGGCGGTATTCCAGCCGTCAAAGAAACCCAACTGCTCATGCTGGTCACGCAGCGCCTTGTCCGGGTGCATCACCCGCGCGGTGTAGCGACAGCCCTCGCCCTCGTCCTCCATCGTGATGATGGCGGTGAAGCCCAGCCACGGTGACTGCGGCCGCCAGCCCGCGCCCAGCATCGAGGTGAACACCAGCCGCTGCTGCGGCACGATCTCCAGGAAGCTGCCCGGGTTGTCACTGCTGCCGCCGTCGGGGCCCTGCATGAAGGTGTGGAAGGCCCCACCCGGGCGCAGGTCGAACGCGCGTACTTCGGTGGTCCACGGCTGCGGGCACCACCACTGGCGCAGCAGCTCCGGGTCGGTCCACGCCCGCCACAGCGCGGTACGCGGTGCATTCAGTACGCGGCTGATGACCAGATCGGTCTCGGGATTGTTACCTGCGTCTGCGGCCATGGGCCTGCTCCTGTCGGTGAAGGGTTTCGACAAACTCGACCATGCGCTCGGCGCGTGCTTCCCACACGGCGCGCTGCGCGGCCAGCCATTGCTCGGCCTGGCCCAACCGTTCCGGCACCAGTTCGCAGGTGCGGATGCGCCCCTGCTTGCGGCTGCGCACCACGCCACTGCGTTCCAGCACGGCCAGATGCTTCATCAGCGAGGGCAAGGCCATCTCGAACGGCTCGGCCAGCATCGACACGGTGCGCGGCCCCTGCCCCAGCGCGGCCACGATCGCGCAGCGCGTCGGGTCGGCCAGTGCCTGGAATACCTCTTGAATGGCGGGATCATACTTACCCATATGGCTAAGTAATACGCCGATCTGAACGCCGGTGCAAGCGCTCTCGGCCCGGGGCGCATTCTTCACGTGGCCTTGCAGGCCGGAAGCGAATGCTCCGCGCACCCGCCACCCCTGGAGCTCCCGATGAAAGCCTCTTTCCTGCTGGCCGCCATCCTGCTGGTCGGCCTGCCGCTGGCCGCCAATGCCACCACCCCGCAGCAGCAGCGCATGGCCGACTGCTCGGCCAAGAACAAGGGCTTGAAGGGTGACGCCTACAAGACCGCGCAGAGCGCCTGCCTCAGTGGCCATGCCGCCGAAAGCAAAGCAGCAACCACCCCGCAGGAACGCATGCGCAAGTGCAATGCCGACGCCGGCGCCAAGAAGCTGGCCGGTGATGCGCGCAAGACCTTCATGAGCAGCTGCCTGAAGGCGTCGTAACAGTCGCGTCCGCGGAAAACCATCCACGCGTGGCGTGGATCTACCCATACATGAAGGCCGGGCATTGCCCGGCCATTTCATTACCCCAGCGCGCGCGCCTTCAGTTCACCCTGCTCATGCAGGGTCACGAATCGCCCCTTGTCGTCGCGCCCCAGCTGCGCCAGCGCCACCTGCGGGTCGTGGGTGAAGAACAGATGCACATTGCGCGCCAGCTTGTCTTCGAGGAACCGCCGTTTCTCGTCGATCAGCAGTTCGGCGTTGCGGTCGTAGCCCATCGTGATCGGCACGTGCACCCATGAGCGGCCGGGAATCAGGTCGGCGCAGAACACCACGCCGCCATGCGCGCCCTCGCCCGCATGCGCATGGCCGACGATCTCTGCCAGCATCAGGCCCGGCGTGTGGCCGTCGCTGTAACTGAAGCGCACGCTGCGGCCGAGTGCCTTTGAATACTCGCCTTCCACCACTTCCAGGCGACCACTGGCCTGCAACAGGCCGGGCAGCTCGGGGATGAAACTGGCGCGGTCGCGCGGGTGCGGTTGCAGCGCACGCTGCCAGTGCTGCGCGCCGACCACGAAAGTGGCGTTGGGGAACAGCAGCTCCGGTTCACGCCCTTCGCTCCATGCCGCCAGCAGGCCACCGGCGTGGTCGAAGTGCAGGTGGCTGAGCACCACCACGTCGATATCCTCGTGTTCGAAACCCGCCTCGCGCAGCGAATCGATCAGCACATGCTGGCTTTCCTGCACGCCGTAGCGCTCGCGCATGCGCGGATCGAAGAATGCACCGATCCCGGTTTCGAACAGTACCGTCTTGCCTTCCAGCGGGCTGGCGAGCAGCGCACGGCAGGCCAGCTCGATGCGATTGAGCTCGTCCGGTGCCGCCCATTTTTCCCACAGCGCACGCGGTGCGTTGCCGAACATCGCACCGCCGTCCAGGCGCTGCGAGTTTCCACGAATCGACCATAGTTTCATACGGCAATTATCGGCGGCACCCCGTTAAATAATCGCTAGAAAGGAAACAGAAAACCCCGCCGATGGGCGGGGTTCTGATGATCTGCCAAGTTGCCGGCCAGCGGCCGGCACTACCGCTGGATCAGCGGGCCGGCACGACCTGGGCGCTGCCCACCGGGTTGCGCGGGTCGCTGCCACCGAACAGCCGGTTCGCCTTGCGGTCCCATTCCACGGTCTGCAGGTTGCCCCACACGTGGCTGGAACCGCGGCCACCGGCAGCAGTGTCTCCCGGCAGGTCGATCCTGTGGCCCATCGCCTGCAGCTGCTTCACCGTGGCCGCGTCGAACGCATCGTCCTCGGCTTCGATCAGGTCCGGCAGCCACTGGTGGTGGTAACGCGGCAACGCAGCCACCTGCTGCGCATCCAGGCCAGCGTCGTAGCCGAGGATGCCCAGCAGCACCATGGTGATGATGCGGCTGCCCCCCGGGGTGCCCAGCACGATCACCTTGTCGTCGTTCTCCATGAAGGTCGGCGTCATCGAGCTGAGCATGCGCTTGCCCGGCTTCGGTGCATTGGCCGCGTAGCCCATCACGCCGAACGCATTGGGCGTGCCCGGCTTCAGCGCGAAGTCGTCCATTTCGTTGTTCAGCAGCACGCCGGTGCCCTTGGGAATAAGCCCCGAGCCGTACAGCAGGTTGACGGTCTGGGTGGCGCCGACGCGGTTGCCGTCGCGGTCGATGATCGAGAAGTGCGTGGTCTCGTCGTCTTCCAGCGGCGTCGGGTTGCCCGACAGCAGGTCACTGGGCGTGGCCTTCTCCGGGTGGATGGTGGCGCGCAGGCCCTGTGCGTAGTCCTTGCTGGTCAGCACCTTCTGCGGGATCTGCACGAAATCCGGATCGCCGAGGAAGAAGGTGCGGTCACGGTAGGCGCGACGCATCGACTCCACCACCAGGTGGGTGCGATGTGCCGGGTCCATCTGCTTGATGTCCCAGCCTTCCAGGATCTGCAGCATGCTGGCCAGCGCGATGCCACCGGACGACGGCGGCGGCGCGGTGGTGATCTTCCAGCCGTTGTAGTTGAAGACGATCGGCTCGCGCTGCTTCACCCGGTAGCCGGCCAGTTCCTCGGCCGTCCATTGGCCACCGGCCTGCTTCACGCCGGCCAGCAGCAGCTTGCCGGTCTGGCCCTTGTAGAAACCATCGAAGCCACCGGCCGCCAGGCGCTCCAGCGTCTGTGCCAGTTCCGGCTGCTTGAACAGGTCACCGGTAGCGATCGGCTTGCCGTTGCGCAGGTAGACCTCGCGCGTGCCGGGATAGCGCTCCATCACTTCGCGGCGCGAGGCATAGCCCTTGGCCATGCGGTCGTAGACCGGGAAGCCTTCGCGGGCGATGCGGATCGCCGGTTGCAGCGACGCCGACAGCGGCAGCTTGCCGTGCTTGGCCGACAGTTCGACCAGCGCCGCAGGCAGGCCGGGAATACCGGCCGACCAGGCACCGTTGACCGAGCGGTCGCGGTCCAGGTTGCCCTGCTTGTCGAGGAAGGCCTGCGGCGTGGCCGACGCCGGTGCGGTCTCGCGTGCATCCAGCATCACGTCCTTGCCGGTGGCCGCGTCGTGCAGCAGGAAGAAGCCGCCACCGCCGAGGCCGGAACTGATCGGCTCGACCACCGCCAGCGTGGATGACACCGCCACCGCCGCGTCGAAGGCATTGCCGCCCTGCGCCAGGATGTCGATGCCGGCCTGGGTGGCCAGCGCATGGCCGCTGGCAATGGCCGCGCCATCGGGGCGCTCGGCGCGGGCCGGGCTGTCGGCCCAGGCCATCGGGCTCAGCAGCAGGCCGAGCAGCAACAGGGGGCGGACGATCAACGTCTTCATTCGGATGGGGGCTCCGCGTAGAGTTCGGGGTGATCGTGCTGCAGCTGGCGCAGCTTGGCCAGCAGCTGGTCTTCGGTTTCCACGATCTCCGGGTCCGGGTCGATGCACTCGACCGGGCAGACGACCACGCACTGCGGTTCGTCGAAATGGCCCACGCATTCGGTGCAGCGCGCAGGGTCGATCACGTAGATGGTTTCACCCATCGCAATGGCCTGGTTCGGGCAGGCCGGCTCGCATACGTCGCAGTTGACGCAGAGCTCGTTGATTTTCAGCGACATGGCGATACTCCTCGCCCGCGCCTTGGGACAAGGACCGGCCAGCGCGGGCGCGCGGGCCGGTCAGGTCATCAGCGGCGCCCTTGCGGGTCACCGCCCGGGCCATGCCGGAGCATGGCCGCCATGGCTCGGTCTTACTTGGCTTCGACGAAAATGTACTCGGCACCGGTCGGCTGCACGGCAGCCTGCACGCGGGCGTTGTCGGCCGACTGGCCGATGAAGACGACGCGCACGCCCTTCATCGAATCCGGCGACACGTCCTTGAACACGGCCTGGATCATGTCAGCCATCTTGCCCGAGGCCGACGAACCGAAGGCCAGCATGTTGCCCGGCTGCACGCCGCGGGCCACGGCCTGGGTCGCGCTCTCGGTCTGACGCTCATACTTGGCCTGGAAGTCCGGGTCCGATTCCGGCGAGAGGTAGTACAGGAACGGGCTGTTGGTGATGTTGCCCATGTTCTGGATGGCCACTTCCTGCAGGTACTTCTTCCAGCCTGCATCGTCGTCCTTGGACGGCGCGACCAGGGCCTGCTTGGCCTCGTCGACCGGAGCGGCCTCTTCCTTCTTGCAGGCGGTGAAGGCCAGGGCCAACGAAGCGATCAGCATCGCGCGCATGGTGGTATTCATGGGTTTCCTCCCGGAATGGTGCGTGGTGTTGTACGTAATGGGGTGCAGGTACTGCGGACTTACTGCTGTGCCGCCTTCGCTTCGCGGACCTTGCGCAGGGCTTCGAGCACCGCGGCCGGTACGAAACCGGACACGTCGCCGCCCAGGCGCGCGATCTCGCGGACCAGCGAGGACGAAATGAAGCTGTGCTGTTCGGCCGGGGTCAGGAACAGGGTCTCGACCTCGGGGATCAGGTGGCGGTTCATGCTCGCCATCTGGAACTCGTACTCGAAGTCGGACACCGCGCGCAGGCCGCGCAGCAGCACCCCGCCCTGGACCGAACGTACGAAATGAGCCAGCAGCGTATCGAAGCCGATGACCTCGACGTTGCTGTGGTGCCCCAGCGCACCGCGAGCCAGCTGCACGCGCTGCTCCAGCGGCAGCGCCGGCCCCTTGGACGGGCTCTGTGCCACGCCGACCACGACCTTTTCAAACAGCGGCGCGGCCCGGCTGACCAGGTCGATATGACCATTGGTGATCGGGTCGAACGTGCCGGGGTAGACGGCGATGCGGCGGTTGGCCACGGTCATGGGCGGTTGCAGATGTTCAGATGAGGTCAAAGTGTAGCAGTGGCGCGGCGGTACAGGGCAAAGCGCACCTCGCGGGTGCCGCCCTCGCGGTGCAGCAGCCAGTCCGGCGGCAGCACCGGCACGTGGCCGGCCGGCGATTCCAGGTACAGCCAGGCATCGGCGGCCAGGTGCCGCGGTAGCTGGGCCAGCACGTCCTGCCACAGGCCATCGGCAAACGGCGGATCGATGAAGACCAGGTCGGCCTGCTGCGCCGGCGCACCCCGCAGCCAAGCCAGGGCATCGGCCTGGACCACGGCCACCTGGTCGGCCGCCTGCAGCTTGGCCACGGCGGCGGACAGATTGCGGCCCAGCTGAGCATCGCGCTCGACCAGGGTGGCATGGCTGGCGCCGCGCGAGACGGCCTCCAGGCCCAGCGCACCGCTGCCGGCGAACAGATCCAGCACACGGGCCCCACCCAGCTTGGGCATCAGCCAGTTGAACAGGGTTTCGCGCACGCGGTCGCTGCTCGGCCGCAGGCCCGGCAGGGTCGGCACCGGCAGGCGGGTGTTGCGCCAGCGCCCGCCGATGATGCGGACCTGGCCCTCATTGCCACCACGGCCGCTCATCGGCGCCCCCGGCGGGAGGTATTCGAGAATTTCAGCATGAGCGGGATTGTAGTTCGGCCGGGCTGCGCCCGGCACCCGCAGAAGCCGAAGCAACAGTCGAAGCAACTTCAAAAGCTTGATCCCTGTGGGTTGGCGGGGTGGGTCCGGTTGCGGGGGACGCCGTGAATCCGTCCATGGAGGCTCGGTCGCGCCATCCATGGCGCTCACGCCCCCGCAACCGGACCCACCCCGCCTTCGACAGTTTCCTGCGATCTGTCGGAACGACTCTTGGGGTCAGATCCGTTTTCCGTAGGAAAACGGATCTGACCCCGGATTTGTTTCGATATCTGACAGATGTGTCGACCAAGGTCGACACCTACCAACAGCCGAGTGAACCTGTCAGAGGCGGGGCGGTGTGGGTTGGCAGGACCGTTGGCGCCATGGGCCCGAGGCATGCCTCGGGCGGGTTGGGCAGGACGCCCAACCCCGGTCTTGCTGTGTGCGCAGGATTGCGCACACGAGCAAGGCGCCATCGAGCCCCCAAGGACGGGTTTACGGCGTGTCCTGCCAACCCACACCGCCCCGCCATCCCACGGAATGCCCGCTGTTGCTGTTGCCTTGGCCTCTGCAGGTGCAGGGCTGCAAGCCCTGCCCGACCAACCCCTTGATTTCGGGACAATCATCCCTACCCCTTGGCGAGGCCGCACGCGCTGGCGCGGCATTGCACACGGAGCCTTATCGATGACCGAGACCACCCAGACCCAAACCCTTGGCTTCCAGACCGAAGTCAAGCAGCTGCTGCAGCTGATGATCCACTCGCTGTACTCCAACAAGGAGATCTTCCTGCGCGAGCTGGTCTCCAATGCCGCCGACGCCGCCGACAAGCTGCGCTTCGAGGCCCTGACCCAGCCGGCCCTGCTGGAAGGTGACAGCGAGCTGCGCGTGCGCGTCAGCTTCGACCCCGCCGCCCACACCATCACCATCGAAGACAACGGCATCGGCATGAGCCGCGCCGAAGCCATCGCCCACCTCGGCACGATTGCCAAGTCCGGCACCGGCGATTTCCTGCGCCAGCTGTCCGGCGACCAGAAGAAGGATTCGCAGCTGATCGGCCAGTTCGGCGTCGGCTTCTACAGCGCCTTCATCGTCGCCGACGAAGTGGAAGTGACCTCGCGCCGCGCCGGCCTGGCTGCGGGCGAAGGCGTGCGCTGGACCTCGCGCGGCGAAGGTGACTTCGAAGTGGCCACCGTCGACAAGACCGAGCGCGGCACCCGCATCGTGCTGCACCTGAAGGACGGCGAGCACGACTTCGCCGACGGCTGGCGCCTGCGCAGCATCCTCAAGAAGTATTCGGACCACATCGGCCTGCCGATCCAGATGCCGAAGGAAGGCGAAGAAGGCGCCACCGTCGAATGGGAGACCGTCAACCGCGCCAGCGCGCTGTGGACCCGCCCGCGCACCGAGATCAGCGACGCCGAGTACACCGAGTTCTACAAGCACGTGGCGCATGACCACAGCGATCCGCTGGCGTGGAGCCACAACAAGGTCGAAGGCAAACTGGAATACACCTCGCTGCTGTACGTGCCCGGTCGCGCACCGTTCGACCTGTACCACCGCGACACGCCCAAGGGCCTGAAGCTGTACGTGCAGCGCGTGTTCGTGATGGACCAGGCCGAGCAGTTCCTGCCGCTGTACCTGCGTTTCATCAAGGGCGTGGTCGATTCCAACGACCTGTCGCTGAACGTGTCGCGCGAGATCCTGCAGTCCGGCCCGGTCATCGATTCGATGAAGGCCGCACTGACCAAGCGCTCGCTGGACATGCTGGAAAAGCTGGCTGCCGACAAGCCCGAGCAGTACGCCACGTTCTGGAAGGAATTCGGCCAGGTGCTGAAGGAAGGCCCGGCCGAGGACTACAACAACCGCGAGAAGGTGGCCGGCCTGCTGCGCTTCGCCTCCACCCGCGGCGACGGCGACGCGCAGACCGTGTCGCTGGCCGATTACATCGGCCGCATGGCCGAAGGCCAGGACAAGATATATTACCTGACCGGCGAGAGCTTCAGCCAGGTGCGCAACAGTCCGCACCTGGAAGTGTTCCGCAAGAAGGGCGTGGAAGTGCTGCTGCTGACCGATCGCATCGACGAGTGGCTGATGGGCTATCTGACCGATTTCGACGGCAAGGGCTTCGTCGACATCGCCCGTGGCGACCTCGACCTGGGCGCGCTGGAAACCGAAGCGGACAAGCAGGAACAGGAAGCCGCGGCCAAGGACAAGCAGGGCCTGGTCGAGCGCCTGAAGACGGTGCTGGGCGACGACGTGGCCGAAGTGCGCGTCTCGCACCGCCTGACCGATTCGCCGGCGGTGCTGGCCATCGGCGAGCAGGACCTGGGCCTGCAGATGCGCCAGATCCTGGAAGCCAGCGGGCAGAAGGTGCCCGACAGCAAGCCGGTACTGGAGATCAACCCGGGCCATCCGCTGATCGCCAAGCTCGATGCCGAAGCCGATGGCGCGCGTTTCGACGATCTGGGCCGGGTGCTGTTCGACCAGGCCGCGCTGGCCGCCGGTGACAGCCTGAAGGACCCGGGTGCCTATGTGGCGCGCCTGAACAAGCTGTTGCTGGAGCTGTCGGCCTGATCGAGACGGTGGTCGCCGGGCATGGCCCGGCGCTACCTTGGTAGATGCCAACCTTGGTTGGCATGCCCGCTCTGGTAGATGCCAACCTTGGTTGGCACGCCTCTATTGTGCCAACCAAGGTTGGCACCTACCGGGGCGGGCGGTTCAGGCTTCCCGGTCCAGCAGCGAACCCAGCAGCTGGTCCTGGCGGCGGATCACCGTGGCATTGGCGGCGAAGGCCACGACTTCGGCCTTGGCCGCCAGCAGATCACCCAGTGGCGCGCCCGGATCGGGGCCGGTGGTGGCCACCGCCGTCTCCACCCCGCCCTGAGCCACCGCACCGCGCTGCAGCTGCAAGCGCTCGGCTTCGGGGGTCGCCAGGCTGGCAACATTGTGTGCAGCCACCTGCACGCCCTGCTGAGCCGCGCGCATCCCGCTGAGTGCAGTTCCCATCACGTTGTTCATGGCGGCCTCCGGGCTGCACGACGCAGCCCTCCGGACCGGTTAACGGCCGGCGGGCCGCGACCTTGAGTCCACATCGGCCAGACAGGCCCGAGTGGTAGCATATCCCCCTGATTTCAGCGCCTTTTGCCAATGCTCAGTTTTTTCCGCCGCAAGAAGCCCCAGGATGCCCCCGCCACGGAGGCAGCCAAGACCCAGCACTACTCGGCTGAAGAGCTGGCGGCGGCGTTCCCGTCAGCCGCGCCCGCCGAGGACGCGCCCGCCGCATCGGCGGCCGAAGCCGTAGCACCTGCACCTGCACCTGCACCCGAACCGGCACCGGCGCCCGTACAGGCGCCCGTCGCCGAAGCGCCCGCCGTGCCGGCTGCGCCGCCGGTCATCGCGGCCGAAGACGTGCAGGCCGAAGCGCTCGCTGCGGCCGCTGTGCTGGCTCCGCTGGCCCCGGTCGTTCCGGCCGAGGAGCCGGTCGCCCCGGCCGCCGACCTGCCGGTCCTGGTCGACGCCCCGCCCGCCGCCGCCGGCAAGCCCGGCTGGCGCGAACGCCTGCGCAACAGCGTCATTGCGCGCAGCTTCGGCGGCCTGTTCTCGCGCAACCCCAAGCTCGACGATGACCTGCTGGACGAGCTGGAAACCGCATTGATCACCGCCGACGTCGGCGTCGGCGCAACCACCGATCTGGTGGAAGGCCTACGCAAGCGCATGAAGTCGCGCGAGTTCGCCGATGCCAACGCGCTGCTGGCCGCACTGCGCGCCGAACTGATCGCGATCCTGCAGCCCGTGGCCAAGCCGCTGCTGATCGACCGCACTGCCAAGCCGTTCGTGGTGCTCACCGTCGGCGTCAACGGCGTCGGCAAGACCACCACCATCGGCAAGCTGGCAAAGCGCTTCAAGGATGACGGCCACAGCCTGATGCTGGCCGCCGGCGATACCTTCCGTGCCGCTGCCGTAGCCCAGCTGCAGGCCTGGGGCGAGCGCAACGGCGTGGCCGTGGTCGCGCAGGGCCAGAACGCCGATGCCGCCTCGGTGGCATTCGACGCGCTGCAGGCCGGCAAGGCCCGTGGCACCTCGGTGCTGATTGCCGACACCGCCGGCCGCCTCCACACCCAGTCTGGCCTGATGAACGAACTGGGCAAGATCCGTCGCGTGCTCGGCAAGATCGACCCCACCGCGCCACACGAGGTGCTGATGGTGATCGACGGCACCACTGGCCAGAACGCGCTGTCGCAGCTGCGCCAGTTCAACGCCGCAGTGAACGTGACCGGCCTGGTGGTGACCAAGCTGGACGGCACCGCCAAGGGCGGCGTGGTGTTCGCGCTGGCCCGCGAGTTCGGCATTCCGATCCGTTTCGCCGGTATCGGCGAGCGCCCGGAAGACCTGCGCGTGTTCGATCCGGAAGCCTTCGTCGACGCCCTGCTGCCTGAAGCACTGGGCGGCTGATATGCCGCGCAGCCACGCATGGCGTGGCTCTACTGCCCCGCGCGCGACGCCCCGGTCCCGCGCGACACATTGGTAGAGCCACCCCACGGGTGGCTGCCCTTTCCCGGAACCCCGATGCCCCGCCAGCCGCACGCCAGCGCCGATACCGCCCAGCAAGACGGCTTCGTCGCCCGCCTGCTGCACTGGTTCGACAACCATGGCCGCCACGACCTGCCCTGGCAGCACCCGCGCAGCCCCTACCGGGTCTGGCTGTCGGAGATCATGCTGCAGCAGACCCAGGTGGCCACGGTCATCCCGTATTTCCAGCGGTTCCTGCAGCACTTCCCGACCCTGCCCGACCTCGCCGCCGCCAGCAATGATGCGGTGATGGCGCAGTGGGCCGGGCTTGGCTACTACGCCCGCGCGCGCAATCTGCACGCGGCGGCCCAGCGCTGCGTGGAGCTGCATGGCGGCGATCTGCCACGTGATTTCGACGCGCTGCATGCCCTGCCCGGCATCGGCCGCAGCACTGCCGGGGCGATCCTCAGCCAGGCCTGGAACGACCCGTTCGCGATCCTCGACGGCAACGTCAAGCGCGTGCTCAGCCGCTACCACGGCATTGACGGCTTCCCCGGCCTGCCGGCCATCGAGAAGCAGCTGTGGGCTCTCGCCGAGGCGCACGTGACGCACGTACCGGCCGGGCACATGGCCGACTACACCCAGGCGCAGATGGACCTGGGCGCGACGGTGTGCAGCCGCGCCAGGCCGGCCTGCGTGATCTGCCCGTTGCAGGACGACTGCGTGGCACGCCGCGAAGGCCGCACCGCCGATCTGCCCACACCCAAGCCGGGCAAGACCCTGCCCGAACGCGAAGCGGTGGCCCTGCTGCTGCGCGACACCCAGCAGCGCGTGCTGCTGCAGAAGCGTCCGGACACCGGCATCTGGGCGCAGCTGTGGACGCTGCCGCAGGCCGAGGCCGGCAGCGATCTGCAGGACTGGTTCGACGCGCATGTCGACGGATCACTGGAAGACGCCGAAGAACTGCCGGTGCTGCAGCACACCTTCAGCCACTACAAGTTGCACCTGCAGGTATTGTCGCGGCAGGTGCACGGCCTGCGCGTGGAAGAACCCACGCTGCGCTGGGTCGCCGCCGACGAGCTTCCGGCGCTGGGCCTGCCGGCGCCGATCCGCAAGCTGCTCGATGGCGCCAGCATCAAGGCGCCGAAACGAACGTCCAAGAAATCCCGCAACCACGAGTGAACGCCATGTCCCGAACCGTCTTCTGCCAGTACGAACAACGCGATGTCGAGGGCCTGGACTTCGTGCCCTACCCTGGCGAACTGGGCCAGCGCATCTTCAGCAACATCGGCAAGCAGGCCTGGGCCGCATGGCTGGCGCATCAGACCATGCTGATCAACGAGAACCGGCTGTCGCCGCGCACACCCCAGCACCGCGCATTCCTTGAAGGCGAACTGGTCAAGTTCCTGTTCGAGAAGGACGCAGAGAAGCCCGCAGGCTTCACCCCGGAAGCGTGACACCCAGGTAGTGCCGGCCGCTGGCCGGCAACCTGGCATCGGCGGGATGCCGGCCGGCGGCCGGCACTACCACGCTATTTGGCGTTTTCCTCGCGCTCCTGCACCTGCGCCTGGCGCAGCTCCTGTTCGGAGGTGCGCAGTGCCTTCACGTCCAGCTTGCGGATGCTGTTGATGAAGCACGGCATGCGCGGGCCGCCGGTCGGGTCGCGCACCAGCACCTTGTCGAAGCGTGACGAGACCCGGCCCATGCTGCTGGTCAGGCCGATGGCGGTGGCGTAGGACAGGTCCGGGCACGGGCCACTCAATTCCAGCAGATAGGCCTCGCTCGGGCGGGTCCACACTGCCAACGCGCTGTCACCCAGCTCGGTCCAGCCATTGAGGCTGCCGAAGAACTGCATGTCGTTCTGCGGCGCGCCAGCATGGGCGCGGTACAGGTCGAGCTTTTCGGTGCTGCTGAGCCGGCCGGTGGTCGCGCAGGCGGCCAGGGCCAGGCAGAGGCCTGCCAGCAGAAGCGGGGTCTTCATGGCGATCTCCTCGGGGAATTGTCGCCATCATGCGCCCGACCAGGCACTGCCGGCGCGACGCCCAGCGGCCCCATTCAGCCGCCGGTCGGCGGTCGGCGGTCGACCAAGGTCGACCTCTACCAATGCAGACCCAAGGCGCCGGATTCCGGTAGACGCCAACCTTGGTTGGCGCTTGCCCTGCAGCAGCAGCCGACCACGGTTGGCTTCCACCCAAGCGGGCCCAGCGGCTCAGACGTCGGCGTGGGCCAGCGCGTGCAGGCGCCCTTCGCGCAGTTCCAGCACCCGGTCCAGGCGACGTGCCAGGCTGCGGTCGTGGGTCACCAGCACCAGGCTGGTGTGGCGGGCGCGATTGAGTTCCAGCATCAGGTCGAACACGGTGCCGGCGGTGCGGTCATCCAGATTGCCGGTCGGCTCGTCGCCGAGCACACAGGCCGGATGGTTGACCAGCGCGCGCGCCACGGCGGCACGCTGGCGCTCGCCACCGGACAGCTCGCCCGGCTTGTGATCCAGACGATGGCCCAGCCCGACCGACTCCAGCAGAGCGGTGGCGCGCGCAACCGCCTCTTCCACCTCCGGACGACCGCGGACGAACGAAGTCGCGCCGTTGACGATGCTGGCCAGCGCTGACCCCACCACGCCCAGCCCCGCGTACGCCAGACGCTGCGACAGCACCGAATGCGACTTGGACAACAGCAGCGGCATCATCACGTTTTCCAGCGCAGTGAATTCCGGCAGCAGGTGATGGAACTGGTAGACAAACCCCAGCGCCTGGTTGCGCAGCAGCCCGCGCGCGGTATCGGAGAGCGCCGACATGCGCTGGCCGGCCACATAGACTTCGCCTGCACTGGGAACATCCAACCCGCCGAGCAGGTGCAGCAAGGTGCTCTTGCCCGCACCGGACGCACCGATGATCGCCACCGTTTCACCGGCAGCCACCGTCAGGTCGAGGTTGTCGAACACCGGGGTCTGCATGCGCCCTTCGGCATAGGTCTTGCCCAGCGCTTCGGCGCGGATCACTTCCTCGCCACGATCGAAGACCTTATTCATAACGCAGGGCCTCCGCCGGCTGGGTGCGTGCTGCCCGCCAGGCGGGATACAGGGTGGCCAGGAAGCTCATCAGCAGCGCCACCACGGTGATCGCCACCACGTCGCCGGTCTGCATGTCGGTCGGCAGGCCGGTGATGTAGTACACATCTTCCGGCATCAGCTTGACGTTGAACACGGCCTCGATGGCGCCGAGGATGCGTTCCAGGTTGAGGGTCAGGGTGATGCCACCGATCAGGCCGGCCAGCGTGCCGAAGATGCCGATCAGCGAGCCCTGCACCATGAACACCTGCATCACCCCGCCCGGGGTCAGGCCGAGGGTGCGCAGGATGGCGATGTCGGCCTGCTTGTCAGTCACCAGCATCACCTGCGAGGACACCAGGTTGAAGGCGCCCATGGCGATGATCAGCGACAGCAGGATGCCCATCACCACCTTCTCCATGCGCAGCGAGTGGTAGAGGTTGGCGTTCTGCTGGGTCCAGTCACTGACCCGGTAAGCACCGCCGAGGCTCTGCGCCAGGTCCACGCCCACTTCCAGCGAGCGGTCCATGTCGTGCAGTTTCAGGCGCACACCGGTGGCGCCGTCACTGCGCAGCACGCGTTCCAGGTCCTGCATGTTGGCAAAGCCGACGCCACGATCGACCTCGTTGTAGCCGGCCTCGAAGATGCCGCTGACGGTGAAGCGTTTCATTCGTGGCACCGCGCCGGCGGGCGTGCCCTGCACTTCGGCGAAGGTCACCAGCACCTGATCACCGACGTCCACGCCGAGCCAGATCGCCAGTTCCTTGCCCAGCAGCAGGTTGAAGCTGCCCGGCTTGAGGCTGTCATAACTGCCCTTGGTGACCTTCTGGTCGATCACCGAGACCTTCGGCTCCAGCGCCGGATCGATGCCCTGGATGATCGCACCCTGCACGCGCGGGCCACTGATCATCGACTGGATCTCGATGTACGGCGCGGCACCGGCCACGCGCGGGTCCTTGCCGGCAATGTCGACCACGCGCATCCAGTCCGGCATGGGCTCGCCGTCACGGCTGATGGTGGTGTGGGCGGTCATCTGCAGCAGACGGCTGCGGATTTCCTTCTGGAAACCGCTCATCACCGCCAGGGTGGTGATCAGCACCGTGACGCCGAGCGCGATGCCCAGGATCGATGCCATCGAGATGAAGGAAATGAAGCCGTTGCGGCGCTTGGCGCGCAGGTAGCGCAGGCCGATGGCCACGGGTATGGGTTTGAACATGCAGGCACGCCGGTCAATTCAGCTTATGGTGCCATTGACCGGGGCCGACGGGAAACGCTGCGTGCGGCCACGGCCAGTCGCAGTTCACGTCGCTGCCCGGAATCGAGCACATCGGGCCAGAACAACAGGCGACGCCGCCGCCGGTCCTCACGCCACAGCAACAGCAGCCAGGGGCCGCGCACCACCAGGCGGGGGGCATCGATGTCCTGCCCCGCCACCTGCAGCGGATCGGGCAGCGCCGGCAGAAGAACCCGCACACGCGGTCGGCGCAGGCGCCAGGCCAGTTCGGCCAGGCCGAACACCCAGGCCAGCAGCACGGCGGGCATCAGCAGCCGCGGCGGCAGATCCGACGCACGCAGCAGCCAGGGTGCGGCCAGCAACACCGACAGCTGGGCCACAGCCTGCAGCCGTGAGGGGCCCCACTCAAGGCTTGAGGGCGAGGATCTTCTGCATGAGGGGAATGGCGTGCGCATGCGGGCAGGCCTCGTAGCCCATGAACCAGCGCCACAACTTATCGTCCTCGCAGTCGAGCAGGAACAGGAAAACCTCGCGCTCTTCGGTCGGCGCAGTGCTCCATTCGTGGTCGAGGTAGCGCCCGAACAGCTGGTCCAGCTCGCGCATGCCGCGGCGGCAGCGCCAGCGCAGCTTCTTCAGCAGGGTTTCTTCATCCATTGTGTTTCTCCAGATACAGCAAAGCCACGCATGGCGTGGCTCTACTGGGGTCATGCAGCTACCCGGCCCTGTATCAGGCGCGGCGTTCCATCATCAGCTTCTTGATCTCGGCGATCGCCAGCGCCGGGTTCAGGCCCTTCGGGCAGGTCCGGGCGCAGTTCATGATGGTGTGGCAGCGGTACAGCTTGAACGGATCTTCCAGATCATCCAGGCGCGCACCGGTGTCCTCATCGCGCGAGTCGATGATCCAACGGTAGGCCTGCAGCAGGATCGCCGGGCCCAGATAACGCTCGCCGTTCCACCAGTAGCTCGGGCAGCTGGTCGAGCAGCAGGCGCACAGGATGCACTCGTACAGGCCGTCCAGCTTCTTGCGGTCTTCCGGCGACTGCAGGCGCTCACGGTCCGGCGGTGCCGGGGTCTGGGTGCGGATCCACGGCTTGATCGACGCGTACTGCGCGTAGAAGTGGGTCAGGTCCGGAACCAGATCCTTGACCACGTTCATGTGCGGCAGCGGGTAGATCGGCACTTCCTTCTTGCCGCAGTCCGAGATGGCTCGGGTGCAGGCCAGGGTGTTGGTGCCGTCGATGTTCATCGCGCACGAACCACAGATACCTTCGCGGCACGAGCGGCGGAAGGTCAGGGTCGGATCGATCTCGTTCTTGATCTTGATCAGGGCGTCCAGGACCATCGGGCCACAGGCGTCCAGATCGACTTCATAGGTGTCGGTGCGCGGGTTGCTGTCGTCGTCCGGACTCCAGCGGTAGATCTTGAAGGTGCGCACGTTCTTGCCGCCGTTCTTGACGGGGAAGTGCTTGCCCTTCGTGATCTTGGAATTCTTGGGGAGTGAAAACTCGGCCATGGCTGCTCTCGTTGGCTCAGGCGGCCCGCGCCCTTGGGCGCGGATTGCATGGTAGGCGGGGTCGGATCAGTACACGCGCGGCTTCGGCGGCACCACGGACACGTCGTCGGTCAACGTGTACATGTGCACCGGACGGTAGTCGAAGCTGCACTTGCCCTTCTCGTCGACGCTGACCAGGGTGTGCTTCTGCCAGTTGACGTCGTCGCGGTCCGGATAGTCCTCGTGCGCATGCGCGCCGCGGCTTTCCTTGCGCTGTTCGGCCGAGTTGATCGTCGCCACCGCGTTGAGCAGCAGGTTGTTCAGCTCGTAGGTCTCGATCAGGTCCGAGTTCCAGACCAGCGAACGGTCGGAGACCTTCACGTCCTGGAACGAGTCGAAGATCTTGTCCATCTTCTCGCAGCCTTCCTTCAGCGTCTGGCTGGTGCGGAAGACGGCGGCGTCGGCCTGCATGGTGCGCTGCATGCGATCGCGGATGACCGAGGTCGGGGTATCGCCGTCGGCGTGGCGCAGCTTGTCCAGCAGGCCCAGCGCCTTGTCGCAGGCATCGGCCGGCAGCGGCTTGTGCGATGCGCCCGGCTTGATGGTCTCGGCGCAGCGGTTGGCCACCGCACGACCGAACACCACCAGGTCCAGCAGCGAGTTCGAGCCCAGGCGGTTGGCGCCGTGCACGGACACGCAGGCCGCTTCGCCGATCGCGTACAGGCCCGGCACGACCGCATCGGGGTTGTCCCCGACCTTGCGCACCACTTCACCGTGGTAGTTGGTCGGGATGCCGCCCATGTTGTAGTGCACGGTCGGAATGACCGGGATCGGCTGCTTGTGCACGTCGACGCCGGCGAAGATGCGCGCGCTTTCGGCGATGCCCGGCAGCTTGTCGTCGATCACGCCCGGGCCGAGGTGGGTCAGGTCGAGCAGGATGTGGTCCTTGTGCTCGCCGACGCCGCGGCCTTCGCGGATCTCGATGGTCATCGAACGGCTGACCACGTCGCGCGAGGCCAGGTCCTTGTAGTGCGGTGCGTAACGCTCCATGAAGCGCTCGCCGCTGCTGTTGCGCAGGATGCCGCCTTCACCGCGGACACCCTCGGTGATCAGGCAGCCGGCACCATAGATGCCGGTCGGGTGGAACTGCACGAACTCCATGTCCTGCATGGCAATGCCGGCACGCATGGCCAGGCCGCCACCGTCGCCGGTGCAGGTGTGCGCCGAGGTGGCGCTGAAGTAGGCGCGGCCGTAGCCGCCGGTGGCCAGCACCACGCCCTGGGCGCGGAACAGGTGCAGCGTGCCATCGGACATGTCCAGGGCCAGCACGCCGCGGCAGGCGCCTTCGTCGTCGAAGATCAGGTCGAGCGCGAAGTACTCGATCATGAAGCGCGCATCGTGCTTCAGCGACTGCTGGTACAGGGTGTGCAGCATCGCGTGGCCGGTACGGTCGGCCGCCGCGCAGGTACGCTGCGCCGCCGGGCCCTCGCCGTACTTGGTGGTCATGCCACCGAACGGACGCTGGTAGATCTTGCCTTCGGCGGTGCGCGAGAACGGCACGCCGTAGTGTTCGAGCTCGATGATGGCCGGGATGGCCTCACGGCACATGTATTCGATGGCGTCCTGGTCACCCAGCCAGTCCGACCCCTTGATGGTGTCGAAGAAGTGGTAGCGCCAGTCGTCCTCGCCCATGTTGGCGAGTGCGGCCGAGATACCGCCCTGGGCGGCAACGGTGTGCGAACGGGTCGGGAAGACCTTGGTCAGGCACACGGTCTGCAGGCCCTTGGCGGCCAGGCCGAACGTGGCGCGCAGGCCGGCGCCGCCGGCGCCGACCACGACCATGTCGTACTTGTGTTCGGTGATCTTGTAAGCGGACATCTAATCTGGATTCCTGTGTAGGTGCCTGGGCTCAGGCAACGCCGAGGGCGATGCGGCCCACCGCAAACACACTGACGATCATGCCGAGCACGGCGACGAACTTCACCGCGGTCTGCAGCACCAGGGCCAGCAGCGATTCGTGGATGTAGTCTTCCAGCACGACCTGCATGCCGAGCTGTGCGTGCCAGAACATGGCAATCAGCAGGCCGATCAGCGGCACCGCGTTCCACGGCTTGGCCACGGCAGCGGCGGCAGTCGCGTAATCCGAGCCGAGCAGGCCCAGCACGAAGACCAGGAACCAGATGCCCAGCACCACCAGGGCGGCGGCGGTCAGGCGCTGGTGCACGAAGTGCTCGGTGCCGGTCTTGGCCGAACCCAGGCCGCGCACGCTCTTCAACGGGGTACGGAACTTGCTCACGCGGCACCTCCGAACATCACATAGGCCCACACCAGCAGGGTGATCACCAGGCTGCCGGTGACCGACAGCCAGCTGCTGCGGATGAAGGCGGGGATGCTGAAGCCGATGGCGAAGTCCTGCACCACATGGCGGATGCCATTGCACAGGTGATAGGCGAACGACCATGTCCACGCGAACAGGAACACGCGGCCATACCAGGCCCCGGCATGGCCGGTGAAGCAGTTCCAGGACTCGGGCCCCATCATCAGGGCCAGCAGGCCGGCGGCGATGATGAGGGCACCAACAGACAGAAAGACGCCAGTGGCTCGATGCAGGATCGAGGTGGCCATCTGAATCTGCCAGCGATACACCTGAAGGTGCGGGGAAAGTGGGCGTTGTCTGGTCGCCATTCGCTGGGCTCGTTGTCTCGGCTGGGCGGCACACGGCCGCGTTGGCTCAATGCTGATCAGAAATCGATGCAGCGTCCGTTTTTCTCCCAATCGCCATACCGCACCGGATCAAGTCCGCCGCGGCCGCCGAATTCCTCTGCTTTTTCCTGTTCCACGGGCACGGGTGCCGCAGGGACCAGCGGGGCTTCAGATTCGTCGTCGGGAGTGGGGGTTGTTTGGCCTATCATGTTCGGTCTCGCAACGCACAAATTTTAGACCTCGTTCACGTGCCTGACAACCTGCCCCCTGCTTTCGTCGGATATCCGCGCCTGCCCGGCCACCAGTTGCTGAGCCTGCAGGGCGTGGATGCGGCCGTGTTCGCCCACGCCCAGTTCAGCAGCGACGTCACCGCCCTGCCCCTGTGGCACTGGCAGTGGAGCGCCTGGCTGAGCGCCAAGGGCCGCACCCTGGCGGTGTTCCAGCTGCTCCGGCTGGCCGATGACCATGTGATGCTGGTGCTGGCCGACGGCGATGCCGATGCGATTGCGTCGCAACTGCAGCGCTTCGTGTTCCGTCGCAAGGTGAAGGTGCAGGTGCGCAACGATCTGGCCGTGGCCGGCGCCTTCACCGCGCCCGAGGCCGCCAGCGGCGCCGCCATCGCGCACACGACCGGTGACAGCTGGGAGCTGGACCTGGGCAGCGACGCGCTGCCGCGCACCCTGCGCATCGGCGCCGCTGATGCCTTTGCCGCCGGCAGCGAAACCGACGAGGCCGCTTTCGCCCTGGCCTGGCGCCAGGCCGACCTGCGCTACGGATTGCCGCGCCTGGAAGACAGCCAACGCGAAGTGTGGACCCCGCAGCAGCTGGGCCTGGACCGCCTGAACGGCTACAGCGTGAAGAAGGGCTGCTACCCGGGCCAGGAAATCGTCGCCCGTACCCACTTCCTCGGCAAAGCCAAGCGCGCGGTGCAGCTGCTGCAGACCGCGGCACCGGCACAGGCCGGCGAAGGCGTACAGCAGGACGGCGCGGCGCTGGGCACGATCGCCTGCGTGGCCGGCGAGCTGGCACTGGCGGTACTGCCGCTGGAAACCAGCGATTCCGCGCTGCAGGTGGGCGAGGCCGTGGCGCAGCGCGTACCGCTGCTGGATGGGTTGGCGCGCTGAGGTTCACGCCGGGCACGGCCCGGCGCTACCGCCGCCATGGTGGGTGCGGACCGTTGGTCCGCACTGCTTCTGCAGGCATCTCATCCACGCATGGCGTGGATCTACTGAACCCGGGACCCGATCTGGTGGGCGTGGATCTACTGAACCCGGGACCCTGCTTTGGTGGGTGCGGACCTTGGTCCGCACTGCCCCTGCCGGCACCGCATCCACGCATGGCGTGGATCTACTGAACCCGGGACCCGATCTGGTGGGTGCGGACCTTGGTCCGCACTGCCTCTGCCGGCACCGCATCCACGCATGGCGTGGATCTACTGAAGCCGAAGACCCGATCCTGGGTAGTGCCGGCCGCTGGCCGGCAGCATCGATAAGCCCGATTACAGCCGCTCGCCGGTTTCCGGGTTGAAGAAATGCAGCCCCTGCGGGTGGATCGATACACGGATGTCCTCGCCCACTGCCGGCAACGCCTGCGGGGCCACGCGCATGGTCAGCGCATGCTGGCCGCTGCTGAGGTTGACGAAGATCTCGTTGCCGACCGGCTCGATGCCTTCGATGCGTGCGCTGAACGCATGCGCATCGTCGGCGGCCGCCGGCTGCAGATGCTCCGGACGCACGCCCACCGCGATCGGCTTCTGCAGCCAGGCCGGATCGATCGTGGCCTGGCCCAGCGGCGCACGCCACTGCCCATCGACCACGGTCACGCCACCGGCATCGCCCTGCAGCGTGCCGCGCAGCACATTCATCGCCGGGCTGCCGAGGAAGCCGGCTACGAACAGGTTGGCCGGGCGGTCGTACAGCGCCATCGGTGTGTCGATCTGCTGGATGACGCCGTCCTTGAGCACCACGATGCGCTGGCCCAGCGTCATTGCTTCCACCTGATCGTGGGTCACATAGATCATGGTGGTACCCAGCTTGCGGTGCAGCTGCGCGATCTCGGTGCGCACGCTGTGGCGCAGCTTGGCATCAAGATTGGACAGCGGCTCGTCAAGCAGGAACACCGCCGGCTCACGCACCAGCGCACGGCCCAGTGCCACGCGCTGGCGCTGGCCACCGGACATTGCCTTGGGCAGCTTGTCCATCATCTCGGTCAGGCCCAGCGTCTGCGCCGCCTCGGCGATGCGCTTGTCGATGGTGGCCTTGTCGTGGCCACGCAGCTTCAGGCCGAAGGCCAGGTTCTCGGCCACGGTCATATGCGGGTACAGCGCGTAGCTCTGGAACACCATGGCGATGTCGCGGTCCTTCGGCGCCACGTCGTTGACCACGCGGTCGCCGATGCTCAGCGTGCCGCCACTGATCTCCTCCAGGCCGGCCACCATCCGCAGCAGGGTCGACTTGCCACAGCCGGACGGGCCGACCAGCACCATCAGCTCGCCATCGGCGACCTCGAAGGTGGCGTCCTTCACCGCGACCTGGCCGTTGTCATAGACCTTGCGCACACCCTGCAACTGCACTTTTGCCATATCACCTATCCGGTCCGCCCGAAGCCGGGCTGTCTTTTGGGACTGCCTCGGCCCTCCCGATGGCAGTGATGATTGCGCGCCTGCCGCATGGCGGCGAGCACTGCAATCGAATACAGTTGCCCATTCTGCCATGTAAACGTTTTCACGTGGCACTATCCGATGATCGGTGCGCACCGATCTGCGTCGGCGGAAGAACGAAGCTTCCGCCGAGGTAGTGGTTTCGAATGGAACGGTCTTCCGGAGCCCCGGAAATCGCCCCTGACGAGCCTCGGACAGGCAGTTGCGCGGATGTCCCCCGAACCCAGCCATGAAGCGATTGACAACGATGTCACCCGGATCTGAAACTCGAGCGATGCACGACACCCTCTTCCTGTTCGGTGCCACAGGTGATCTGGCCCAGCGCTACCTGTTCCCTTCGCTGCTTCGCCTGCTCGGCGACGGCCTGCTGCCGGAGGACTTCCGCATTCGTGCGCTGGCCTTGTCCGGGCATGACACCGAAGCCTTCCATGACATCCTGCGCCCGCGCCTGCAGCAGGCCATGCCGATGGCCACGCAGGATGACATCGCTGCGCTGCTGCGTCGCATCGACTACCGCTCGGTCGACCTGCGCGACGTCGACTCGGTAGCCGCCGCGGTCGCCGACCTGGTGCACCGCAAGTGCGTCAGCTACCTGGCCATTCCGCCGGGCCTGTACATCTCCACCTGCGAAGGCCTGGCCAAGGGCGGCGCCCTGGCTGCGCCGGCACGACTGATGCTGGAGAAGCCGATCGGCAGCGACAGCGAAAGCGCCGAGGAGATCATCTCCACCATCGGCCAGTGGATCGACGAGGACCGTGTGTTCCGCCTCGACCACTATCTGGGCAAGGCGGCAGTGCAGAACCTGATCGCGCTGCGCTTCGGCAACACGCTGCTGGAAGCGGTGTGGAACCGCAACTACATCGAATCGGTGCACATCCTGGTGGCCGAGAGCGAAGGCGTGGATGGCCGCGACGCCTACTACGCCCGTTCCGGCGCGCTGCGCGACATGGTGCAGAGCCATATCCTGCAGCTGCTGTGCATGGTGGCGATGGAGCCGCCGGCCTCGCTGGAAGCCGACCGCATCCGCGACGAGAAGGTCAAGGTGCTGCGCGCACTGCGCCCGCTCGATGCCAGGCACGCCGCGCGTGACAGCATCCGTGGCCGCTACACCGCCGGCGCCATCAACGGCCAGCCGGCCCAGGCCTACCAGCCGCCGGAAGGCAGCGACGTGGAAACCTTCGCCGGCGTGACCGCGCACATCGACAACTGGCGCTGGAGCGGCGTGCCGTTCCATCTGGTTACCGGCAAGCGCCTGCCCGAACGCACCACCCGCGTGGTGGTCACGCTGAAGCCGGTCACCCATTGGCTGTTCGAGCGTCCGCAGCGCGCGCAGGCCGCGCCGAACCGCCTGGTGTTCCAGCTGCAGCCGCAGGAAAACATCGAACTGGGCCTGATGAGCAGCCTGGCCGGCCCGGAATGGGGCGCGCTGGAACTGCACCCGCTGGAACTGGAACTGTCGGTGCCGACCGGCCTGCACCGTCGCATCGCCTACGAACGCCTGTTCCTGGATGCCTTCAATGGCAACCACACGCTGTTCGTGCGTGACGACGAAGTGCGCGCCGCGTGGGCCTGGATCGACAGCGTGGCCGACGCCTGGAAGGAGGCCAAGCTGCCGCTGGAACCCTACCCCGCCGGCCAGTGGGGCCCGAGCAACGCAACGGAATTCCTGCCGCAGGGCGTGGACGCACCCGACAGCGGAGCCTCGGCATGAGTGCCGGCTCGCAGCCCGTGCTGGTCGCCGACATCGGCGGCACCAACGCCCGCTTCGCCCTGGCCGACACCTCGCTGGACGCGCCACTGCTGAAGGACAGCATCCGCGAGTACGCGGTGGCCGAGTTCCCCTCGCTCGGTGATGCCGCGCGCCACCATCTGGAACAGATCGGCGCCACGGCCGGCCGCGGCGTGTTCGCGGTGGCCGGCCGCGTCGATGGTGACGAAGCGCGCATCACCAATCATCCCTGGGTGATCTCGCGCAGCCGCACCGCGGCGATGCTCGGCTTCGACGAGCTGCACCTGATCAATGATTTCGCCGCGCAGGCGATGGCGATCTCGCTGCTGCAACCCGATGACGTGGTGCAGGTCGGCGGTGCGGCCTGGGTGCCGGGCAAGCCGGGCCAGCCGCGCAACTACGCGGTGATCGGGCCGGGCACCGGGCTCGGCGTGGGTGGCCTGATCCTGCGCCACGGCCGCTGCTATCCGCTGGAAACCGAAGGCGGCCATGTCAGCTTCCCGCCGGGAACGCCGGAAGAGATCCGCATCCTGGAAATCCTCTCCGAGCAGTTCGGCCGCGTCTCAAACGAGCGACTGATCTGCGGCCCTGGCCTGGTCAACATCCATCGCGCCGTGTGCGAGATGGCCGGCATCGATCCGGGCCAGCTGCAACCGGTGGACGTGACCGCGCGCGCCCTGCATGGCGACCCGCAGGCGATGCGCACCGTGGATGTGTTCTGCGCGGTGTTCGGCGCCATTGCCGGCGATCTGGTACTGACCCAGGGCGCCTGGGACGGCGTGTTCCTGACCGGCGGGTTGACCCCGAAGATGCTCGACTCGCTGCAGCACTCTGGCTTCCGCCAGCGCTTCGAACACAAGGGCCGGTTCTCTTCGATCATGGCGCGGGTACCGTCGCTGGCGGTGATGCATCCCCACGCCGGGCTGCTGGGTGCCGCTGCCTACGCCGCCGACGCCGAACGTGACGCACCAGGAGTTGCCGCATGACCCCCGCTTTCCACGACGATCGTATCGACTTCATCCAGCATGGCGATGCCGATGGCTGGATCGAGGCGGTAGCCGCCGAGATGGCGCAGACCCTCAACCACGACATCAATGAAGTGGGCCGCGCCCGCATCCTGCTGTCGGGTGGCACCACGCCGGCGCCGGTCTACCAGGCCCTGGCGGAACTGGACGTGCATTGGGACCGGGTTGAAGTGAGCCTGGCCGACGAGCGCTGGCTGTCGCCGCAGGATCGCGACAGCAACGCCTGGCTGGTGCGCGAGCACCTGCTCAAGCGCGCCGAGGGTGCCCACTTCGATCCGCTGGTGCGGATCGGCAAGCCGCTGCCGGAATGCGTCTACACCGCCAATCTGCAGGCCCAGCACAGCCAGCCGCCGAGCCTGGTGGCGCTGGGCATGGGCAACGATGGCCACACCGCCTCGCTGTTCCCGGGCTCGAAGGATCTCGCCCGCGCTCTGGAAAGCACCCTGCCCTATGCCGCGCTGGATGCCACCGGCTGCCCGGGTGCCAACCAGTGGCCGCTGCGCATCACGCTGACCCCGCACGGCCTGCGTCAGTGCCGCCAGCGCCTGCTGCTGCTGCGCGGCAAGCAGAAGCTGCAGGTGCTGCGCCAGGCGCTGGACAGCAACGATGCCCAGCAGTACCCGATCCTCAATGCGATCAACCTGGACGGCGCGCGCCTGCGCGTCCACTGGGCTGATTGACGTCGGCGGCGGCGCCTTGCCGCCGCTTGCCTCTCGCCACCACGAACGCCGGTAGCCAATGAGCCTCCATCCGCAACTGCACGCCATCACCGAGCGCGTCATCCGCCGCAGCGCCGCCTCGCGCGCCGCCTACCTGGCCGCGATCGACGCCTCCCTGCGTGACGGCCCGTTCCGCAGCCGCCTGAGCTGCGGCAACCTCGCCCACGGCTTCGCTGCCTGCGGCGGCACCGACAAGAGCCGCCTGCGCGGCGGGGTGACGCCGAACCTGGGCATCATCACCGCCTACAACGACATGCTGTCGGCGCACCAGCCGTTCGAGACCTATCCCGAGCAGATCCGCGAGATCGCGCGCGAACTCGGCGCCACCGCACAGGTCGCCGGCGCGGTGCCGGCGATGTGCGACGGTGTCACCCAGGGCCGTGGCGGCATGGAGCTGTCGCTGTTCTCGCGCGATGTGATCGCGCAGGCCACCGCCATCGGCCTCAGCCACGACATGTTCGACACCACCGTCTACCTCGGTGTGTGCGACAAGATCGTGCCGGGCCTGCTGATCGGTGCACTGGCCTTCGGCCACCTGCCGGCGGTGTTCGTGCCGGCCGGCCCGATGACCCCGGGCATCCCCAACAAGCAGAAGGCCGAAGTGCGCGAGCGCTACGCCGCCGGCGAAGCCACCCGCGAAGAGCTGCTGGAAGCCGAGTCGGCCTCGTACCACGGCGCCGGCACCTGCACCTTCTACGGCACCGCCAATTCCAACCAGGTGCTGCTGGAAGCGATGGGCGTGCAGCTGCCGGGGGCGTCGTTCGTCAACCCGGGCACGCCGCTGCGCGATGCGCTGACCCGCGAAGCCACCGAACGTGCGCTGGACATCACCGCACTCGGCGACGACTTCCGCCCGCTGGGCCGGATCATCGATGAGCGCGCGATCATCAATGCGGTCATCGCGCTGATGGCCACCGGGGGCTCGACCAACCACACCATCCACTGGATCGCCGTAGCGCGCGCCGCCGGCATCGTGCTGACCTGGGACGACTTCGACGAGCTGTCGCAGCTGATCCCGCTGCTGGCGCGCGTCTATCCGAACGGCGAGGCCGACGTGAACCGTTTCGCCGCGGCGGGCGGCCCGGCATTCGTGTTCGGCGAGCTGATCAAGGCCGGGCTGATGCACGGCGATCTGGTCAGCGTGGCGCGCGGCGGCATGGCCGACTATGCGCGCGAACCGCAGCTGCGTGACGGCCAGCTGGTCTATCTGCCCGGCCTGGAACACAGTGCCGATGACGAGGTGGTGCGCGGCGTCGACAACCCGTTCGAACACCAGGGCGGCCTGCGCCTGCTGCGCGGCAACCTGGGCAAGTCGCTGATCAAGCTGTCGGCGGTGAAGCCGCAGTACCGCACCATCGAGGCCCCCGCCGTGGTGGTCGATGCGCCGCAGGTGCTGAACAAGCTGCACGCCGGCGGCCTGCTGCCGCAGGATTTCGTGGCGGTGGTGCGTTACCAGGGCCCGCGCGCGAACGGCATGCCGGAACTGCATTCGCTGGCGCCGCTGCTGGGGTTGCTGCAGAACCAGGGCCGACGCGTGGCACTGGTCACCGACGGTCGCCTGTCCGGCGCTTCGGGCAAGATTCCGGCAGCGATCCACGTGACCCCGGAAGCGGCACGTGGCGGCCCGCTGGCCAAGGTGCGCGAGGGCGACATGATCCGCCTTGATGGCGAGGCCGGCACGCTGGAAGTGCTGGTGGATGCGGCCGAATGGGCAGCACGCTCGCTGGCGCCGAACACTGCGCCAGCGGCGCAGGATCTTGGCCGCAATCTGTTCGCGATCAACCGTCGCGTGGTGGGTCCGGCCGACCAGGGTGCGATTTCGATTTCGTGCGGGCCGGCGGCGGCCGATGGTGGGCCGTGGGATTACGACGCGGAATACGAGCTGGGGCACGATGCGGCGGCAGCGGCGGCGCCGCATGAGGCGAAGGACGCCTGAGGATTGAAAGGCGTTGCGGGTTTGTCGCGGCGGTGAGGTTCCTGGGGGCGGCAGAGGGCAGGCCGTCGCCAGGACACGCCGTGAATACATCCCTGTAGGCTCGGTCGCGCCATCCATGGCGCGAACGGTCCTGGCGACGGCCTGCCCTCCTCCGCATCACAGTTTCCGGCGCCGATACGCCGCGAAGTGGTCACTGAAAAACAAATTCAAAAGCAGAAGCAAAGGCAGAAGCAGAGCTATGGGTATCGAACAACATCAGGTGAAGGCGGCGGAGCTGTTGCATGCGGCGGGCATCCTGCCGGTGGTGACGATTCATACGCTGGACCAGGCGCGGGCGGTCAGTGCGGCGCTGCTGGAAGGTGGGCTGCCGGCCATCGAGCTGACGCTGCGCACGCCAGTGGCGATGGAAGCGCTGGCGATGCTCAAGCGTGAGCTGCCGGATGTGGTGGTGGGTGCCGGCACGGTGCTGACCGTGGCGCAGATGCAACAGTCCATCGATGCAGGTGCGGACTTCCTGGTGACCCCGGGTACGCCGCCGGCGCTGGCCGATGCGCTGGCGGCTGCGCCACTGCCGGTCGTGCCGGGCGCTGCCACGCCGACCGAGCTGCTGTCGCTCTACGCGCGCGGCTTCCGCGTGTGCAAGCTGTTCCCGGCCACGGCCGTAGGCGGGCTGGCGATGATCAAGGGCCTGGCCGGCCCGGTCGCCGACCTCAAGCTGTGCCCGACCGGTGGCATCACCGAGAACACCGCCGCCGAATACCTGGAGCAGAAGAACGTGGTCTGCATCGGTGGCTCGTGGATGGTGCCGGGCAACTGGATCGCCAACGGCGAATGGGACAAGGTGCGCGCCAGCGCCGCCGACGCCGCGAAGATCATCCAGCGCGTGCGCGGCCATTGAGTCCGACTCAGGTGTAGAGCCGAGCCCATGCTCGGCTCCGCGCCAGCGGAAAGGAAAGCAGCCGAGCATGGGCTCGGCTCTACAGAGGGCCGAAACCGTTACAACGGCCGCGCCGGGTCCACCAGCCCGTACTGGCTGGCCATGCGTGCCAGCGCGATGTTGTCGTGGATTCCCATCTTCTCGAACAACCGCGCCTTGTGCGTGTTCACGGTCTTCGCGCTCAGGCTCAGGCGCCGTGCGATGTCTTCCTGGCGCAGGCCCTGGGTCAGCAGCAGTGCCACTTCCAGTTCACGCGGCGACAGGCTGTCGAACGGCGAACCATTGCCCTCCACCGTCGACAGCGCCAGGTTCTGCGCGATGCTGGTGCCCAGGTAGCGGCGACCAGCCGCCACATCGCGCACCGCGCGCAACAGCTCCTGCGCATCGCAGCCCTTGCCGATGTAGCCGGCCGCGCCGGCTTCGAGCAGGCGCTTTGGCAGCGGGCCGTCTTCCAGCACCGACACGATCACCACGCGGGTATTGCGGTGGCTGCGGACGATGCGCTCGGTCACTTCCATGCCGCTGACACCCGGCAGGTGCAGGTCGCACAGCACCACATCCGGCAACAACTGGCGGACATCGCGCAGCGCGTCTTCGCCGGTCTCGGCTTCGCCCACCACCTCGATGTCGGCTTCCCCCGACAGAATCATCTTCATCCCGGTGCGGACCAGTGCGTGGTCATCCACCAGGTAGACTCGAATCGTCATTCACGTACCTCTTCGAATGCGGCCATTGCAGGTCAAGCTAGGCAGGGTGCCGATACCCCGCAAGCGCGCTCGGAATGCGGCGCGGGCATTCTGCCTTGCGCATCACATAACCACGCGTTGAGCTTGCCCCCTGTCTTGCAGAACCTGCTGTTTCGAAACAACTGATCTATCACGTAGACGCCCACCGGGGGCCATCCACGTCATTCCCCCTGTGATGATGCTTCGCTGGCCTTCGCTGGCGGCGAGCCGTGACGTCGCCATGGGTGCCGGCGACTGAACATGACCAGATAGCACCCTACCACCCAAACCAGCGCGGCACACCATCCGGCCAGGATATCGGAGGGGTAATGCACCCCCAGGTAGACCCGGGACAGGCTGACCAGCAGGCTGAACGACGGGGCCAACAGCAGCACCGGCCAGCGCCAGCGGGTGTTCCAGGCCAGCAGGACCAGGGTCACCGCCAGGGTCATCGAGCCCATCGCGTGGCCGCTGGGGAAGCTGAACGTCGATTCCGGCGCGATCGACTCCCACAGGCTGGGCCGCTCGCGCTGGAAGAAGTGCTTGCTGCCCATGTTCAGCAACGCCGAGCCGACGAAGCTGACCGCCACGAAGGTGGCTTCACGCCAACGCCGGTAGCCCAGCAGCGCGCCAATGATCAGCACGTCGGCCGGGATCAGGAACCACTCGTAGCCCAGTTTCGAGATGAGCACGAAGAAGCGGTCCAGCAGCGGCGAATGCAGGCCGTGCATCTGCCACAGCAGGGGTGCATCGAAATGGAACGATTCAAATTCGTGCACTTCATCGGCCAGCGCGACGAAGCCCGCCAGCGGCAGCAGCACGCCACCGAACAGCAGGACCAGGCGCCAGGCATTGCGCGCCATCCAGTGGCGGAAACCGGAGGCGGACTCCGGCGCAGCGAGAATCGCGGGCTTATCCGGCGCTTCGGACATAGGTACGTTCGACGTAGTCGTCGATCAGGGCGACGAAGTCCTGGGCGATGTTCTCGCCACGCAGGGTCACCTTCTTTTCGCCATCGACGAACACCGGCGCCGACGGCGCCTCACCGGTACCCGGCAGCGAAATGCCGATGTTGGCATGGCGCGATTCACCGGGCCCGTTGACCACGCAGCCCATCACCGCCAGCGTCATGTTTTCCGCGCCGGGATGCTGGATCTTCCACAACGGCATCTTTTCACGGACGTGGTTCTGCACCACCTTGGCCAGTTCCTGGAAGAACTCGGAGGTGGTGCGCCCACAGCCCGGGCAGGCGGTGACCAGCGGGGTGAAAGCGCGCTGGCCGGTGGTCTGCAGCAGTTCCTGGGCGACGATCACTTCCTGCGTGCGCGACTGGCCCGGTTCCGGGGTCAGCGAGATGCGGATGGTGTCGCCGATGCCTTCCTGCAGCAGCACGCTCAGCGCCGCCGCCGAGGCGACGATGCCCTTGCTGCCGATGCCGGCTTCGGTCAGGCCCAGATGCAACGCGAAATCCGAGCGCTGGGCCAGGTCGCGGTACACCGCGATCAGTTCCTGCACGCCACTGACCTTGGCCGACAGCACGATGCGATCGCGCGGCAGGCCCAGTTCCACTGCCTGCTCAGCCGAATCCAGCGCCGAGCGGATCAGCGCCTCGCGCAGCACACGGCCAGCGTCCCAGGGCTGTTCGCGGTGGTTGTTCTCGTCCATCAGCTTCGCGGCCAGGGCCTGGTCCAGCGAGCCCCAGTTGGCACCGATGCGCACCGGCTTGTTGAAGCGGATGGCGAACTCGATCAGCTGTGCGAACTGCAGGTCCTTCTTCTTGCCGAAGCCGACGTTGCCCGGGTTGATGCGGTACTTGGCCAGCGCTTCGGCACAGGCCGGTTCGGCGCTCAGCAGCTGATGGCCGTTGTAGTGGAAGTCGCCGATCAACGGCACCTCGATGCCCATCATCGCCAGCTTGTCGACGATGCGCGGAATCGCCGCGGCAGCCTCAACGGTGTTGACGGTCAGGCGCACCATTTCCGAACCGGCGCGCCACAACTCGGCCACCTGCTTCACGCTGGAGGCCACATCGGAGGTATCGGTGTTGGTCATCGACTGCACCACCACCGGCTTGCCTCCACCGACGGTGACCCCGCCGATCTGGACGGCATGGGTCTGGCGACGGGGCCAGGCAGTGGCATCGGAGGGGGGCGTCGGGCGGGTAACGGCGTCGTGCATGGGCGCATTCTACCGCCCGGCCCCACCTTCCGGGTGAGTCGCATTCAGCCGATGGTGCGTCTGCGGCCGATTGTCGCAGGCGCCATTGCCCGGGAACGCATACGATGAGCACGAATGACCGGTCCCGACGCCCCGTTCCTGCGAACCCTGTGCAGCCTGCGCTGGCTTGCCGTGGGCGGCCAGGCGGCCACCATCCTGGTGGCCACCTGGGTACTGGGCCTGCCGCTGCCGCAACTGCCGTTGTGGGCCGGCGTGGCGGTGCTGGCGCTGTTCAACATCTACACCCAGCTGCGCCCGGAAGCCGCCGATACCGCACCCCTGACCGCGTTCGGGCACATCCTGGTGGATGTGATCATCCTGACCTGGATGGTCGGCTGGAGCGGCGGCATGGCCAACCCGTTCAGCTCGCTGTTCCTGATCCTGATCGCACTGGCTGCGTTCGCCCTGCCCCTGCGCTGGGCGCTGGCGGTGGCGCTGGCCTGCCTGCTCGGTTACGCCAGCAGTGGCATCTTCGGCCAACCCCTGCCGGACGGCTATTTCCGCGCCCAGGATCTCAACCGCTGGGGCGTGGTCGCCAACTTCCTGATCTCCGCGGCCGTGGTGCTGGCCTTCTCCACCCGCCTGGCGCTGGCCCTGCGCCAGCGCGAACTGGAGCTGTCGGCGCTGCGCGAACGCTTCGCCCGCAACGAGGGCATCGTCGCCCTGGCCACCCATGCCGCCTCGGTGGCGCACGAACTGAACACGCCGCTGGCGACCATGACCCTGCTGGCCGACGACGTGGCCGAGCGCAGCGAAGAACCGGAAGTGCGCGAGGACATGGAAACCCTGCGCGAGTTGCTGGTGCAATGCCGTGAACGCGTGCTGGCGCTGGCCGCACCGGCCTCGGCCGACGCCCCCGGCCGCCGCCACTCCAATGCCCAGCAGGTGCTGGAGCAATGGCGCCTGGTACGGCCGACCATCGACCTTCACCGCAACGACGACGCCCCGCTGCGGCTGCCACTGGACCCCGGCGTGGGCCACCTGCTGATGGTCCTGCTCAACAATGCCGCCGATGCCGGAGAGCAGGCCGGCCGGCCGCGCGTTGACCTGGACCTGCGCATTGAAGGCGACGACCTGATCGGCGAAGTCCGCGACTACGGCCACGGCTTCGATGCGCGCGCCGCCGTGCTGCCCGGCACCCTGTTCGGCAGCAGCAAGAGCGAGGGCATGGGCGTCGGCCTGGCCCTGTCCCATGCCACCATTGAACGCCTCGACGGCGAGATGTGGATGCGCCCGGCCCAGGGGGCCGGCAGCCGCGTCGGCTTCCGCCTGCCGCTGGCCCCACGCGAGGACACCCCATGAGCCTTCACCACTCCACCCTGGGCCTGCTGGTCGACGACGACGAGCTGTACCTGAGGACCCTGCAGCGCAGCCTGGCCCGCAAAGGGCTGGAAACCCAGACGGCGCAGGATGCCGCCAGCGCGCTGGCACTGGCGCGCCAACAGCCACCGGCATTCGCGCTGATCGACCTGAAGCTGGGCAGCGACTCGGGCCTGGCACTGATCCAGCCGTTGCGCGCCCTGCGTGCCGACATGCGGATCCTGCTGGTGACCGGCTATGCCAGCATCGCCACGGCGGTGGAAGCGATCAAGCTCGGTGCCGACGATTATCTGCCCAAGCCGGCCACGGTACCGATGATCCTGCGCGCCCTGGGCGAAGAGGATGACGGCCCAGCCGACGATGGCGAAATGGAAGTGCCCGACGCGATGACGCCGATCAGCCGGCTGCAGTGGGAACACATCCAGCAGGCGATGCACGAGACCGGCGGCAACGTGTCGGCGGCGGCGCGGCTGCTGGGCATGCACCGGCGCTCGCTGCAGCGCAAGCTGGCCAAGCGGCCGAGCCCGGAACGCGACCCGAGCCGGTAGTGCCGGCCACTGGCCGGCAACCCCATGAACGATGGACGCATTACGTGAATGCCGGCCAGCGGCCGGCACTACCCAAGAACGATATCACCGGTAGCGCCGGCCGCTGGCCGGCACCAGGACCTCAGCGCTTCAGCTGCGCCAGGATCTCGCGGGTCATCGGATCGGCAACCGCCACGTCCTCGCCCTGCAGCGCCGGCAGCAGGCCGCTGGCCAGCTGCTTGCCCAGTTCGACACCGAACTGGTCGAAGGCGTTGATGTTCCAGATCACCGACTGCACATACACGGCGTGCTCGTACATCGCGATCAGCGCACCCAGCGCCTGCGGCGTCAGCGCATCGAGCAGGATCAGCGTGCTCGGGCGGCCACCCGGATAATCGCGGTGCGGATCGTCACTGCCCTGGCCGTTGGCCAGCGCTTCGGTCTGCGCCAGCAGGTTGGCCAGCAGCGCCTGGTGATTGATCGTGTAGGGATCGTCGTTGTGCACGCAACCGATGAAATCGGCCGGAACGATGCTGGTGCCCTGGTGCAGCGCCTGGAAGAAGCTGTGCTGCACGTCGGTGCCCGCCCCACCCCACCACACCGGCACGGTATCGGTGGTGACCGGCTGGCCATCACGCTGCACGCGCTTGCCCAGGCTCTCCATCACCAGCTGCTGCAGGTAGGCCGGCAGCAGCGCCAGGCGCTGGTCGTAGGTCATCACCGCATGGGTGGCGCAGCCCAGCAGGTTGCGGTTCCAGATGTCGGTCAGCGCATGCAGCACCGGCAGGTTGCGCTCCAGCGGTGCGTCCAGCGCATGCGCATCCATCAGCGCCGCGCCTTCCAGCAGCTGTTCGAAACGCTCGAAACCAATGGCCAGCGCAATCGGGAAACCGACCGCCGACCACAGCGAGTAACGGCCGCCCACCCAGTCCCACATCGGCAGCACGCGCTCGGCAGCAATGGCGAAGGCCTTGGCGGCGCGCTCCGGATTGGCGCTGACTGCGTACAGGCGCTCGCTACCGCCCAGCCAATCGTGCAGGATCTGGCCGTTGAGCAGGGTTTCCTGGGTGCCGAAGGTCTTGGAGATCAGGATGCCGGCGGTCTTGGCCGGATCCAGCGCGGCCAGCGTGCGCTGCATGGCGGCGCCATCCACGTTCGATACGAAATGCACGCGCAGGCGCGCACCGGTAACCGGGCGCAGCGCATCGGCGACCAGGCGCGGACCGAGATCGGAACCACCGATGCCGACGCTGACCACATCGGTCACGCCGCTGTCTTCCAGCGCGCGCACCAGCACGCCCATGCGCTGGCGGATTTCGCGGGCGGTGGCATAGGCCTCGGCCGCCACCGGCGCATCCACCACGTCGCCACGCAGCGCGGTGTGCAGTGCGGCACGGCCTTCGGTCAGGTTGACCTGCTCACCACGGAACAACCGGGTGATGGCGTCGCCGACATCACGGTCGGCCGCCAATGCCAACAGCGCCTGCAGCGCTGCGGCATCGTATTTCTGCCGCGCGAAATTGACGTACAACGGACCGACCCGCAGCGCCAGATCCTGGACGCGGCCGGGTTCGGCGGCGAGCAGGCTGGGAATGCTTGCGCCCTTCAGGCGCTGGGCGTGGGAATGCAGCGAGTCGAATCCGTTGTTCGTTGTCATGCGGCCTGTGTCGGGATCGTGTCGTTGGTGTGGGTGATCTGGTTGCTGCCATCAACGTACACCAGCTTCGGCTTGAAGCTGTCAGCTTCCTGCTCGGTCATGCTGGCGAACGCGGCGATGATGATGATGTCACCGACCTGCACGTGGCGCGCGGCGCCACCGTTGAGCGAGACCACGCCGCTGCCGGCTTCGGCGCGGATGGCATAGGTCGAGAAGCGCGCACCGTTGGTCACGTCCCAGATGTGCACCTGCTCGAACTCGCGGATGCCGGTGGCAGCCAGCAGGTTGTCATCGATGGCGATGGAACCTTCGTAGTTCAGCTCGGAATGGGTGACGGTGGCGCGGTGGATCTTGGTCTTGAGCAGGGACAGGTGCATGGGGGCGCTGCAACGGCAAAGGAAAGAGCGGATTCTAGCACCCGTCCGGCCATCGGCATCACGACCGGCAACCTGTTCAGGAAGCGGGCCGGCAGGGAGAGCTGGGGTCAGATCCCTTTTCCTGCGGAAAAGGGATCTGACCCCATCCAGACATCAGAATTCCAGGTTGTCGATCAGCCGGGTCGTGCCCAGCCGTGCGGCGATCAGGGCCACGCGGCCACCGCCGTCAAAGCTCGGCTCGGCCAGCTCCGGCGTGCGCAGCACCGCATAGTCGACCTGGAAACCGGCGGCCTGCAGCGCCGCCGTGGCGTCCGCTTCGATCTGCGCCCGCGTGTGCCCGGCCACGTAGCCTTCGCGCATGCCCAGCAGGGTGCGGTGAATGGTGGTCGCGTGCGGGCGCTGCTCGGCACTCAGGTACTGGTTGCGCGAGCTCTTGGCCAGGCCGTCCTCGTCACGCACGATCTCGGCGCCGACGATCTGGATCGGGAACGACAGCTCGGCCACCATCTGCTTGATGACGGCCAGCTGCTGGTAATCCTTGCGCCCGAACACGGCCACGTCCGGCTGCACCTGCAGGAACAGACGCGCCACCACCGTGCACACGCCATCGAAATGGCCCGGGCGACTGGCACCCTCCAGCACTTCGCTGACACCCGGCGCGTGCATCTGCGTGGTCTTGTCCACGCCCAGCGGGTACATCGTCTCCACGCTGGGCAGCCACGCCGCATCGCAGCCGGCCTGCTCCAGCCCGGCCACGTCGGCCTCAGGCGTGCGCGGGTAGCGACTGAAGTCCTCATTCGGCCCGAACTGGGTCGGGTTGACGAAGATGCTCGCCACCACCTTGTCGGCGTACTGGCGGGCCAGGGTCACCAGCGAATGGTGCCCCCCATGCAGGTTGCCCATGGTCGGCACCAGCGCCACGCGCAGGCCCTGCTGCTTCCACTGCGCAATCTGCTCGCGCAGTGCGCCAAGTTCGTTGAAGGTCTGGATCATTGGGCGTAGGCGTGCTGTTCGTCGGGGAAGCTGCCGTCGCGCACGGCGTCGGCGAAGGCGCGGGTGGCACCGGCCACCGAACCACCTTCGGCCAGGAAGTCCTTGACGAACTTCGGGCGGCGATGGCCGCTGTCCAGGCCGAGGAAATCGTGCAACACCAGCACCTGGCCATCGCAGTGCGGGCCGGCACCGATGCCGATGGTCGGCACGTCCACCGCAGCGGTGACTTCGGCCGCCACCGGCGTCGGCACGCATTCGAGCACCATGATGCTGGCGCCCGCCGCGGCCACGGCCCGGGCATCTTCCACCAGCTGGCGCGCGGCATCGCCACGGCCCTGGATCTTGAAGCCGCCCAGGCGCAGCACCGACTGCGGGGTCAGGCCCAGGTGCGCGCAGACCGGAATCTCGCGTTCGACCAGGTAGCGGATGATGTCGACCTTGAAACCGGCACCTTCGATCTTGACCATCTCCGCGCCGGCCTGCAGCAGCTGCAGCGAAGCATCCAGCGCTCGCTCCGGGGTGGCATCGGCACCGAACGGCAGATCGGCCACCAGCAGCGCACGCTGCAGTACGCGGGCCACGGCGCGGGTGTGGTAGACCATGTCGGCCACGGTCACCGGCAGGGTCGAATCATGGCCCTGCACCACCATGCCCAGCGAATCGCCGATCAGGATCAGGTCGACACCGTTGGCGTCGAAGGTGCGGGCGAAGCCGGCGTCGTAGGCGGTCAACATGACCAGCTTCTGGCCATTGCGCTTGGCCTCGGCCAGGGCGGGAACGGTCCAGGGCTTGCTGTCTGCGTGGGTGCTCATGTGCTGATAACCGGGGGAGATAACCCGGGCATTATCACCCTATCGGCGCGATCCCGCAGGCATCCACCCGCATCACTGCATCCTGCACGCGGCCATGGCCGGGAATGGCCAGATCGGCAGCGATTTCGGCCAACGGCACCAGAACGAAAGCACGCTCGTGCAGGTACGGATGCGGCACCTTCAGATCGGGCAGATCCAACACCTGTTCGCCGTACAGCAGCAGATCCAGGTCCAGCGCTCGCGGCCCCCAATGCACCGCCGGATCGCGGACGCGGCCGAACTGCCGCTCCAGCCCGAGCATGGCCTGCAACAACTCGAGTGCAGGCAGATCGGTGAGCACCGCCGCCACGGCGTTGACGAACGGCGGCTGGTCCTCGTTGCCCCAGGCCGGGGTGGCATACAGGCGTGACGCCTGCAGCAGCCGCGTTGCAGGCAGGTCGTCCAGCGCGGCGATCGCCGCGCGGACGGTGTGGGCGGCGTCGCCAAGATTGGCGCCCAGCCCGATCCAGGCACGGGTCATGGCTTACTCGGCGGCACTGCCCGCCGGACCGCCCGCGCGGCGACGGCGACGGCGACGCTTGCGCGGCGCCCCACCGTCCTCATCACCGCCTTCGCTGTGCATCGCATCGAGCGACGACTCCAGTTCATGGCCCGATTGCGCCTGTGCCTCGCGCCAGAACGCGACATCGGCTTCGTGCTCGGCCGAGGCCACCTGGCGCAGGGCCAGGAAGTCGAATGCGGCACGGAAACGCGGATGGGTCAGGGTGCGGAACACGCGCTTGCGCTGGCGCGAGCCGAAGCGCGACTGCAGCAGCCAGATTTCCTGCATCGGCAGCGAGAAGCGGCGTGGCAGTGCGATGGTGCTCAGCTGCTGCACGGTAACGCGGTCGGCAGCACGACGCTGCGCCTCTTCCGGTGCCACGCCCTGCTTGAGCAGGGTCGCCTGCGCGCGGCAGAACGCCGGCCACAGCAGCAGGGCGAACAGGAACGCCGGCGACACCGGCTCATCATTGGCCACGCGCGCATCGGTGTTGGCCAGGCCTTCCACCAGCATGCGCCGCAGTGCGCCGGTGCGGTTCGATTTCAGCGCCTTGGCGCTTTCCGGGAACAGCACGTCGAGCAGGCCATAGCGCTCCAGGCCCTCGAAGCTGGCCACGCCGTGCCCGGACAGGAACAGCTTGAGCACTTCCTCGAACAAGCGCGCCGGGGCCGCTTCGTTGAGCAGGCCGGCCAGATGCGGGATCGGCGCAGCCGTGCCCTCTTCGATCTGGAAGCCCAGCTTGGCCGCCAGCCGCACCGCGCGCAGCATGCGCACCGGATCTTCGCGGTAACGCTGCTCGGGGTCGCCGATCAGCTTCATCAGGCGCGCCTGCACGTCTTCGAAACCACCGGTGTAGTCGCGCACCGAGAAGTCTTCGATGGCGTAGTACAGGGCGTTGCAGGTGAAGTCGCGGCGTACGGCGTCGTCTTCGATGGTGCCGTACACGTTGTCGCGCACCAGCATGCCGTTTTCCATCTCGCGGTCGCCGCTGCCGTCATCGCTGTTGGCGCGGAAGGTGGCGACTTCGATGATTTCGCGGCCGAACACCACATGGGCCAGGCGGAAGCGTCGGCCGATCAGGCGGCAGTTGCGGAACAGCTGCTTGACCTGTTCGGGCGTGGCGTCGGTGGCCACGTCGAAATCCTTGGGTTGGCCATTGACCAGCAGATCGCGCACCGCGCCGCCGACAAGGTAGGCACCGAAGCCAGCATCGCGCAGGCGGTAGAGCACGCGCAGGGCATTCGGGCTGATCTCCTTGCGGGAGATGGTGTGCTGGTCGCGCGGGATGACGCGCAGGCTGAACGGTGATGTAGCAGGGGAAATGATGTTGGCGCTTCCGGTTGAAGTTTCGGGATTGCCCAATGGCATCGAGGTGCATATACTAGCGCTCCTGCCTCGGCAGCGACACCAGTTACGCTCCCTTCGTCTAGTGGTTAGGACGTGGCCCTCTCAAGGCTAAAACAGGGGTTCGAGTCCCCTAGGGAGCGCCAGTCGCCGCAGCAGGAACCGAAAAAGCCCGCCTTGTGCGGGCTTTTCTGTTTTCCAGGGTTTGCAATGGCATCGATCGGCTTGGTCGCTTTGGCGCCTGCCTGCTCCTGCGCAGGAGGGGGCGGGCCACCCTTGCCTGGACACGCAAAAGCCCATCCATGGAGCTCGATGGCGCCTTGCTCGCGAAGCATTGCTTCGCAAGCGCCCGAACGCACAGCCGCCAGCGGCTGGGCCGGACCGCGGAGCGGGGTTTACGGCGTGTCCTGGATCGGCGGGCCTGCCGCCTCCCCTCGTTACAGGGAGGCGCTGAAAAGGTGAGTGCCGTCAGCCTTCCATCTGCTCCAGCTCCTTGCCCTTGGTCTCGCGCACGTAGCGGACCACGAAGAAGACCGAAAGGATGGCCGCAACCGCGTAGATGCCATACGCGCCGGCCAGACCGATGCCGGCCAGCAGCATCGGGAAGGTCACGGTGATCGCGAAGTTCGAGGTCCACTGCGCCGCGCCGGCCACCGCCAGCGCCGGGCCGCGGATCTGGTTGGGGAACATCTCGCCCAGCATCACCCACATCACCGGACCCCAGGACATGTTGAAGAACACCACGTAGACATTGGCCGCCACCAGCGCCAACCGCCCCATGCCATCGGACAACTGCAGGCGGCCATCGACCAGGCTGCCGCTGGCAAATGCCACCACCATCAGCACCAGCGCCACCGACATGCCGACCGAGCCGACCCACAACAGCGGCTTGCGGCCGATGCGGTCGATCAGCACCACCGTCAGCAGGCAGGCGCCAATGCTCAGTGCGCCGGACAGCACGTTGATCAGCAGCGCGTCGCCTTCGGAGAATCCAACCGCCTGCCACAGCACCGCACCGTAATAGAACACCACGTTGATGCCGACCAGCTGCTGGAACATCGCCAGGCCGATGCCCACCCACAGGATCGGACGCAGCTTGCCGGTGACCTTGTCGCGCAGGTCGGCAAAGCGTGGCTTGTGCTGGTCCTGGGCCAGGCTGGCCTCGATCTCGGCCTGCTTGGCCGCCGCTGCCACCTCGCCATACAGGCGCGACAACACCGCCCTCGCCTGCGCCTGCCGGCCCTTCAGCACCAGGAAACGCGGGCTTTCCGGAATCACCAGCAGCAACAGCAGGAACAGTGCCGAGGGCAGCGCCTGCATCCAGAACATCCAACGCCAGGCTTCATGGCCCAGCCACAACGGCTCGGTGGACGCACCGGCGGCACGCGCCAGCAGGTAGTTGCTGAGGAAGGCGGCGAACAGGCCACAGATGATGGCCATCTGCTGCACCGTGGCCAGCCGTCCCCGATAGCGTGCCGAGGCGACTTCGGCAATGTAGGCCGGCGACATCACGCTGGCCGCACCCACCGCAAAGCCACCCAGCACGCGTGCGGCGATGAACAACCAGGAGGCATGGGCGGCGCCGGCGCCCAGCGCCGACACCAGGAACAGCAGCGCCGACACGATCAGCACGCCACGGCGGCCCAGCCGGTCACCCAGCCACCCCGCCAGGAACGCGCCGATCGCACAGCCCAGCAGCATCGAGGCGACTTCGAAGCCGAGCGCCGCCTCACTGGAATTGAACGCCTGGCGCAGGCCGTCGACCGTGCCGTTGATGACACCACTATCGAAACCGAACAGGAATCCACCGAGGGTGGCCACACAGCTGATGAGGACGATGAACGCAGTGTTCTCGCCGCCCTGGGAGGCGGTACCGGGCTGGGCTTGGGACATGGACGATCCTGCTGGAAGGGAAGGCGGCCACCTGCGGCGACCGGGCGCCCGCAGCGTCGCACAGGCCCCACCCTGTCGCCAACGGGCGCGCGGCCGAGCCTGCCAGACGCCCGTTTTCCGCCCCGCGCCGACACCGGGGCCCAACCTGTTCTAGAATTGTCGGGTTCAGGAATCGATCCACCCCCAGCCCATGCCCTTTGTCGTCACCGAAAACTGCATCAAGTGCAAACACACCGATTGCGTGGAAGTGTGCCCCGTGGATTGCTTCCACGAAGGCCCAAACTTCCTGGTGATCGACCCGGATGAGTGCATCGACTGCACCCTGTGCGAGCCGGAGTGCCCGGTCAATGCGATCTTCCCGGAGGACGATGTCCCCGCCGGCCAGGAAGGCTTCGTCGCGCTCAACGCCGAGCTGTCGCGCGAGTGGCCGGTGTTGACCGTGCGCAAGGACCCGCCTGCCGACGCCGGCGAGTGGGATGGCAAGCCGGACAAGCTGAAGCTGCTGGAGCGCTGAGAAGCGCCCGCCACGGCAACAGAAAAGGGCGCCATCGGCGCCCTTTTCTGTTCTCGGCAGGGGCCAACCTGGGTTGGCACAAAAGCGCCGACCAGGGTCGGCCTCTACCAAGGCACGTCTTCCGGTAGGTGCCAACCTTGGTTGGCACAAAAACGCCGACCAGGGCTCGCCTTACTGCGCCAGCTTCGCCTTCAGCGCGGCGATCAGCTTCACCGGCGCTTCTGCAGTAGCCGGCAGGCCACGCGGGTCGACCGCGGAGATGTAGGCGCCGGCATCGACGGCGACCACACGGACCAGGAAGTTGCTGCCTTCATAGGCCACATCGTACGAACCCAGCAGCTGCGCGCGGCTGGCGATGGTCACGCCTTCCACGCCTTCCAGGGCAGTACCGACCTTGGCGAAGGCTTCATCCTTGCCACCGGCAATGGTGAAGCCGGTGTTGCCCATGGCCGGGGCCGCAGCAACCGGGGCCGCCGGCTTGGTCGCCGAGGCCAGGGTCGGCACCTTGTTGTCACCGGTGGTGGCCGGCAGGTTCAGGTCCGGCGGCACTTCCAGCGGACGCATTTCCGGGGCCAGGGCATAGTCGCCCTTGACGCCACGCTTGAAGCAGCCGGTGGTGCCGGCGGCGACGGCCACGGCAAGCAGGGCATAGGACAGGACGCGGACGGTGGAAACGGATTGACGCATGTGAATCTCCTGGATCAGACCAAGACGGGAGGTCAGTGGCTGGAAAGGGCTTCGAGGGCGGCGATGTCGCCGGCAAGATGATCGGCGGCCGCATGGTGCGATGCCGACAGCGGCAGCAGCGGCAGCCGCAGATCGTGACCGATGCCGAGGCGGCGCAGCAGCGCCTTGACCGGGATCGGGTTCGGCTCTACGCCGCAGAAATCATGGAACGGTTGCAGGCGCGCATCCCACGACCCGGTGGCTTCGTGGTCGTGGGCCGCGGCCAGCTCGCACATCCGTCGGTAGGCGCCCGGCAGCACGTTGGAGCCGACCGAGATCAAACCATCGACACCGGCCTGGATCGAACGCGCGGCGGTGCCGTCATCGCCACTGAGCACGGCGAACTGCGGGCTGCGCAGGGCCAGCAGCGCCTGCACGCGGCCGGTGTCGCCCACCGCTTCCTTGATGCCGACGATATTGGGATGGCTGGCCAGCTCGGCCACAGTCTCCGGCTGCATGTCGCAGCCGGTACGGCCGGGCACGTTGTACAGCACCACCGGCAGCCCGCCCTGGTCGGCCACCGCACGGTAATGCGCGATCAGACCGGCCTGGGTGGGGCGCACGTAGGGCGGCGTGACCACCAGCGCGTGGCTGGCCCCGAGCGCGGCGGCGCGGCGGGTCTGTTCGATGGTCTTGGCGGTACCGGACAGACCGGTGCCGGCCATGACCGGAATGCGGCCGCCGATGCGCTCGACCGCGCTGGCCAGCAGCAGGTCGTACTCGGCATCGGTGAGGGTTGCTGCTTCACCGGTCGAGCCGGCAACGACAACGCCATGGACGCCACCTTCCAGTTGCAGATGCAGCAGGCGCTGCCAACCGTCGGGATCGAGGGCGCCGTCGGCCCGGAAAGGGGTCGCCAGCGCGGTGATGAGGCCGGAAAGGGACAAGGACGTGCTGCTCTTGGCTGGGAAGGGAAACGCCCGCCACGAAAGGCCGGGGGCGACCTGAATGTTACTTGCGGCGCGAAAGCACGGGCAAGTATGCTGGACACCGGTGGATCCCCGCCTCTGGCGGGCATTCAGACTCACGCATGCATTACCCGGAATCGCCTTGACCGACACCACCCCGCGCCCCGCGCCGAGCGAAAACCACCTCCTGATCAACGCCTATACGACGCATCCGGAGTCCCCCCTGCTGTCCGTGACCCGCCGCATTGCCGACAGCGGCTGCAATCTGGTGGACGCACGGCTGGCCACGGTCGGCCGCGACGTCTCGGTCACCGCGCTGGCCACCGGCTCGTGGGACTCGGTCGCCAAGCTGGAAGCGATGCTGACCCGGCTCGAGCGCGAGGAAGGCCTGAAGCTGGTCTGGTACCGCACCGCGGCCAAGCAGGCGCAGTCCAACCTGCTGCCGTACATCGTCGAGGTGATCGCCGCCGACAAGCCGGGCATCCTGTTCCAGCTGGCCGATTTCTTCGACCGCCAGGGCATCACCATCGAGAACCTGCAGAGCACGCGCTACCGCGCCATGCAGACCGGTGCGGAGATGTTCAGCGCACAGGTCACCATCGGCGTGCCGGCCAACATGCACATCGCCGCGCTGCGCGACGATTTCCTCGAGTTCTGCGACCACCTGAACCTGGACGCGATCATGGACCCGATGAAGTTCTGAATGAATTCCTGATTTTTTCGCGCGCCTCTCACAGGCGCGTGGCGTTTCATGCAATTGTCGTAGAAAGAACCCAGGCTCGACAGAAGGACCTCATGAACAACGGCGACACCCTGGACAGCACCACCCTCTCCCTGCCGCTGGCCCTGTCCGGCGGCGCCCACGCCACCCTCGGCGAGTACGCCGGCCAGTGGTTGGTGCTGTACTTCTACCCCAAGGACAGCACCCCGGGCTGCACCACCGAAGGCATCGACTTCAACGCGCTGCTGCCGAAGTTCAAGAAGGCCGGCGCGGTCGTGCTCGGCGTCTCGCGCGACTCGGTGAAGTCGCACGACAATTTCTGTGCCAAGCAGGGCTTCAGCTTCCCGCTGGTCAGCGATGGCGACGAAGCGCTGTGCACCACCTTCGACGTGATCAAGATGAAGAACATGTACGGCAAGCAGGTACGTGGCATCGAGCGCAGCACCTTCCTGATTTCCCCCGACAGCCGCATCGTGCAGTCCTGGCGCAAGGTCAAGGTTGCCGGCCATGCCGATGCCGTTCTCGACGAACTGAAGGCCTCCCAGTCCAAGTGAGTCCCATTGCCCACCGTGTCCGCCATCACCCTGCCCTGCAGCAGGAAGTGATGGTTTTTCCCTGTCCGTAACCAGGAACCGACGATGACCCGAGGCAAGCGCATCTACGTGCTGGATACCAACGTGCTGATGCACGATCCCACCGCGCTGTTCAAATTCGAGGAGCACGACGTCTACCTGCCCATGCAGGTGATCGAGGAGCTGGACAACGGCAAGAAGGGCACCTCCGAAGCGAGCCGCAACGCCCGCCAGGTGAGCCGCTTCCTCAACGAGCTGGTGCAGGCTTCGGGCCTGGACAACCTGGCCGATGGCATTCCGCTGCAGCGGCCCAATGGCCTGCAGCTGCGCGGCAAGCAGAGCGCGGGCAAGCTGCGCTTCCAGACCAGCCATTTCGATGCCGGCAAGAGCTTCGGCAAGGTCATCCCGGACAACGCCATTCTCGGCGCGATCCTGGCCCTGAAGGAGGAAACCCCGGACCTGCCGGTGGTGTTCGTTTCCAAGGACATCAACCTGCGCATCAAGGCCGCCATCGCCGGCATCGTGTCCGAGGACTACGAGAACGACCGTGCGCTGGACGATTTCAGCCTGCTCTACACCGGCGCCACCGAGCTGCCGGAAGACTTCTGGAAGCGCCACGGCGACGACCTGCGCAGCTGGAGCGACAAGGGCCGCACGCATTACGAAATCCAGGCGCTGGACGGCGAGGAGTGGTACCCGAACCAGTACGTCTACCTGCCCGGCGAAGACGAAGTCGAGCTGCGGGTCAGCCGCGTGGTCGGCGATGGCAAGGTGGTGCTGTCGCTCGTCGATGACTTCCGCCACGGCAGCCACGCCGTGTGGGGCATCAGCGCGCGCAACCGCGAGCAGAACTTCGCGCTCAACGCGCTGATGGACCCGGAGATCGACTTCGTCACCCTGCTCGGCACCGCCGGCACCGGCAAGACCCTGCTGGCGCTGGCCGCCGGCCTGGCGCAGACCATGGACCAGCAGCGCTACCGCGAGATCATCATGACCCGCGCCACGGTCAGCGTCGGCGAGGACATCGGCTTCCTGCCCGGTACCGAGGAAGAGAAGATGACGCCGTGGATGGGCGCGCTGACCGATAATCTGGAAGTGCTCACGCACAACCAGGAAGGTGGTACCTGGGGCCGCCAGGCCACCAACGACCTGCTGGCCAGCCGCATCAAGATCCGTTCGATGAACTTCATGCGCGGCCGCACGTTCCTGTCGCGCTACCTGATCCTGGACGAGGCGCAGAACCTCACCCCCAAGCAGATGAAGACGCTGATCACCCGTGCCGGCCCCGGCACCAAGATCGTCTGCCTGGGCAATGTCGAGCAGATCGACACCCCGTACCTGACCGAGACCACCTCGGGACTGACCTACGCGGTGGACCGCTTCAAGAACTGGCCGCACAGTGCGCATATCACCCTGCGCCGTGGCGAGCGCTCGCGCCTGGCCGATTACGCCTCGGAGGTGTTGTGAACCGCTGCACCCGCCTGCTGCTGCCCACGGCGGCGATCACCCTCGCCGCCGCTCTGGGCGCCTGCACCACCACGCGCGGCCCGGCCAGCGTGCCGACCGCCGAGCGCACTGGCCAGTCGTGGGTGGTCACCCGCCCGATCATCGCCGCGCAGGTGCTCGACACCTGCTCGCGCACCAGCCCCGGCCGCGAGGCCGGGCGGGTGTCGGGGTACTGGGCGCCCAGCCGGCAGCAGGTCGACCAGCTGGAGGCGAAGCTGTCGTCGCTGGAAACGCAGGTGCCGAAGGTGCTGGACTTCGACCGCCAGTACGTCGGCATTGAAAGCACCGGCAAACGGCTGATCTACATCAACGCCTTCCATCTGCCCGACGACAGCGGCATCAATCCGGCACGGGAAGCGATCCGTGTCTGCGATGGCGGCGCGCAGTTCTGGGGCGCTGTGTTCGATCCGTCCACCAGCACCTTCAGCGAGCTGCAGTTCAACGGCGGCCTCGGCGGGCCCTGAGGGCCCGCCATGGGAATACGCCTGCCGACCTGGGTCTGGATCGGCGCGGTCGCGTTGTCGTGCGTGGCCGGCATGGTCAATGTGGTCGGTTTTCTCGGCTTCGAGCATCAGGCCGTCAGCCACATGACCGGCAGCACCAGCCAGCTGGGCATGGCGCTGGCGCAGGGTGACTGGCGCGCCGTCGGCCATCTGTGGGGTCTGCTGATCGCGTTCTCGCTCGGCGCGATGCTCAGCGGCCTGCTGATCCAGGACAACACCCTGCAACTGGGGCGTCGCTACGGCGTGGCATTGGCGCTGGAATCGGCGCTGCTGCTGGTCGCCATTCCGCTGTTCGAACAGCAGCAGATCTGGGGCGCACTGGCTGCCGCCATGGCCTGCGGCCTGCAGAACGCCATGGCCACCACCTTCAGCGGCGCGGTGGTGCGCACCACCCATCTCAGCGGCATGTTCACCGACCTGGGCATCGGTCTGGGCCACCTGCTGCGCGGACTGCCGCTGCAGGTGCGGCGGCTGACCCTGAGCGGGCTGATCATCAGCGGCTTCCTCGCCGGCGGAGTCATTGGCGCCTGGCTGTTCGTGCGCTGGCAGTACGACGCCCTGCTCGCGCCTGCCCTGCTGACCGGCCTGACCGGGCTGGGCTACGTGCTGTACCAGCAGTGGGCGCGCTGGCGCCGTTGAGGGTCGTGCTGCAGGCGCCCGGGGGTCAGATCCCTTTTCCGCAGGAAAAGGGATCTGACCCCGTCTGCCGCGCAGTCGAGCAAGCTCGACTCTACCCGCGCATGCGGGACCACGGCACAATCGACGGATGAGCCCGACCACTCCCGTCTCCGCCCTCACCATCGCCGGCTCCGATTCCGGCGGTGGCGCAGGCATCCAGGCCGACCTGAAGGCGTTCGCTGCGCATCGCGTGCACGGCCTTTCGGCGATTGCCGCGCTGACCGCGCAGAACACCCGCGGTGTCATCGCCGTGCATGTGCCGCCGATCGACTTCCTGCGCGCACAGCTGGAGGCGTGCTTTGACGACTTCGACATCCACGCGGTGAAGCTCGGCATGCTGGCCAACGCCGAGGTGATCAACACGGTGGCCGAAGTACTCGAGCGCCATCGCCCGGCGCACGTGGTGCTCGATCCGGTGATGGTTGCCACCAGCGGCGCGCGCCTGCTGGAAGACTCCGCATTGCAGGCCCTGCGTGAACGCCTGATTCCGCTGGCCACCCTGATCACCCCGAACACGCCGGAGGCAGAACTGCTGGTGGGCCGGACGATCAGCAACGGTGATGACGCCGAACGGGCCGCCGCGACCCTGCTCGACCTCGGTGCCGGCGCCGTGCTGCTCAAGGGTGGCCACCTGCAGGAAGGCAGCCGGGTGGTCGACCGCTACTTCGACGGCGTCAGCAGCGAAGAATTCATCCACACCCGCCTGCCACTGGATGCGCATGGCACCGGCTGCACGCTGGCCTCGGCCATCGCCGCGCAGCTGTGCAACGGCCTGAGCCTGGCCAATGCCTGCGAAGCCGGCATCGACTACGTTGCGCGCGGCCTGCAGCAGGGCTATGCGCCGGGCCGCAGCGAAGTGCTGGTGCTCGACCATTTCGGCGCGGCACCGCACGCATGACGCTGACACCAGACACCGTTGCCGTGCAGTGCGACGATGGCCACCGCTATGAAGTGATCGCCTGCGTGCCTGCACAGCCGATCGCACGCCTGCTGTGGCTGCCGGCACTGGGCGTGGCCGCGCGCCATTACCTGCCGTTGGCGCAGGCGCTGGCCGCAAAGGGCGTGGCGGTCTATCTGCATGAGTGGCGCGGCAACGGCAGCAGTTCGCTGCGGCCGTCGCGCACGCAGGACTGGGGCTACCGCGAGGTGCTGGAGCAGGATCTACCCACCAGCCAGGCGGTACTGGCCGCCGCGGACGATGCCGCCGGCGCCCTGCCCTGGATCATCGGCGGCCACAGTCTCGGCGGGCAGCTGGCCTGCGTGCATGCCGGCCGCAACCCGCAGCACTTCAACCGGCTGTGGCTGGCCGCCAGCGGTTCACCGTTCTGGCGCGGTTTCCCGCCACCACGTGGCTGGCTGCTGCCGCTGGTCTATCGCTTCCTGCCGTGGATCGCGCAGCGCCAGGGGGTACTGCATGGCCGTCGCCTCGGCTTCGGTGGCACCGAGGCGCGCGGGCTGATTGCCGACTGGGCGCGGGTGGGCCTGAACAATCACTATGCCGCCGCCGGCATGGACGAAGATCTGGATGCGCAGATGGCGCGCGTGCACGGCAGCGCACAGGCGGTGCTGATGGAGCACGACTGGCTGGCGCCTTCCGGATCGATGCAGGTGCTACTGGCGAAGTTGCCGAATGTTGCCGCACAGCTGCGCGTGCTGTCTGCGCAGGAACTGGGCACGCGCGCCGATCATTTCGCGTGGCTGAAGGCCCCGGAGGCGGTCGCTGGCAGCTTTTTCATTCAGTTGGGTGAAAATTTTCACAAAACTGTTGACGGTACGCGCCGACATCCGCATAATTCCGCTCCTGTCGCAGGGCGCCCGTAGCTCAGTTGGATAGAGTACCTGGCTACGAACCAGGCGGTCGGGAGTTCGAATCTCTCCGGGCGCACCACTCGACAGGTTTCCAGCATCCGCCGCTGGAAATGTTTTAAAATTTGATTGTGTACCGCGCGCCCGTAGCTCAGTTGGATAGAGTACCTGGCTACGAACCAGGCGGTCGGGAGTTCGAATCTCTCCGGGCGCACCATACACAGTCAGCACAACAAGTTTATGTAATTGGCGCCCGTAGCTCAGTTGGATAGAGTACCTGGCTACGAACCAGGCGGTCGGGAGTTCGAATCTCTCCGGGCGCACCATTACACCGAAACAGCAGGCCACGGCCTGCTGTTTTTTTATGCGTGTTTTTCGGCAGGGCTGCGCCCTGCACCCCTGGTAGTGCCGGCCGCTGGCCGGCAACCTCAACGGCAAAAGCAACAGCTGGCATTCCGTGGGCTGGCGGGGCGGCATGGGCAGGCAGGACACGCCGTAAACCCATCCATGGGGGCTCGATGGCGGCATCCATGCCGCCAACGGTCCTGCCTGCCCATGCCGCCCCACCTCTGACAGATTCTCGCGATCTGATGGATCCACGCCATGCGTGGATGAATCTCCATCGAGTTCGAGTATTTCGATAATTGATCGAAGAGCATCCACGCATGGCGTGGATCTACCGTGTCGACCAAGGTCGACACCTACCAACAGCCGCAGGAATGTGTCGAAGGCGGGGTGGATCCGGTTGCGGGAGTGTCCGCGGCATGGATGCCGCGGCCAAGCCCCCATGGACGGATTTACGGCGTCTCCCGCAACCGGACCCACCCCGCCATCCCTCAGCAAACCAGCTTCTGCTGTTGCTGTTGCTGTTGCTGTTGCTCTGGATCGTAGCGGGTGCAGGGCGCAGCCCTGCCGTACACCTACCCCCTGGCCATCGCCTGCCACCACTGCGACAGCAGCTCCGGCCTGCGCAGGCGCTCGCGCCACCAGCGCAGTGCGGCACCGTCCTCACCAGTGCGCCAGGCCAGCCAGAAGGTCTCTTCCGGCTTGTGTTCCTCCACCTCGCGGATCACCAGCTGGCCGCGTGCCACCGCTGCACGCGCACACGGCTCGGGCAGGAAGCCGAAACCCACACCCTCGCATTGCAGTTTCAATTTGCTGGCCATGTCGGGCACCGTCAGCATCTCCTGCCCCATCAACAGCCCCACCGTGCGCGGCAGCAGCCTGCGCGCCGAATCGGAAACGGCGATCGCGCAATGCTCGACCAGCTGCTCGCGCCCGAGCACACCGTCCACTGCGGCCAGGGGATGGCTCGGCGCGACCGCGAACACGAATTCCACCGTGCCCAGCGGCTCCACCACGTAGCCACCGCCGCTGGGCCCCTCGCCCGGCGCACCCACCAGCAGGTCGGCGCGCCGATCCAGCAAGGCTTCCCACGTACCAGACAGGGCTTCGCCGATCAGCCGCAGCCGGGTCGGCGCTTGCGCCTCACGGAATGCAGCGATGTCCAGCCCCAGCAACCAGGTTGGAAACACCGAGTCCACCGCCAGGGTCAGCTCGGTCTCCCAGCCGGATGCGACCCGGCGCACCCGCAGCTCCAGTTCACGGGCCGCGCGCAGCAGGTGCCGGCCTTCATCCAGCAGCGCACGACCGGCCTCGGTGGGCTCGGCTCGCGGCCCCACCCGGTCGAATAACTGAACACCCAGATCCTCCTCCAGCTTGGCCACGGTGTAGGAGATGGTCGAGGGCACCTTGTGCAGCGCCTTGCCGGCGCCGGCGAACGAGCCGCGGCGGTCGATGGCATCCAGGATCTGCAGGGCATCGAGGCTGAGCTTGAGCATTCGAATTTTTCGATGATGGCTGTCAAAACTATCCGTTTTTCAAAGCCAAGGCGCAAGCGGATACTTCTCTCCAACGGGGGAAACACGCCGACTACCGGCCCACCCCGCCCCATCGAAACCATCGAACAAGGAGATTCCATCATGCTGCAGATCCGCAAGAGCGCTACCCGTGGCCTGGCCGAGCATGGCTGGCTGTCCTCGCGCCATACCTTCTCGTTTGCCAACTACTACGACCCGCGCTACGTCAGCTTCGGCCCGCTGCGGGTGATCAACGAAGACAAGGTGATCGGCGGTCAGGGCTTCGGCACCCACAGCCACAGCAACATGGAGATCATCTCCTACGTGCTCGGCGGTGCACTGGAACACAAGGACTCGATGGGCACCGGCTCGGTGCTGCGCTATGGCGACGTGCAGCGCATGAGCGCTGGTAGCGGCGTCAGCCACAGCGAGTTCAACCACTCGGCCGACGAGACCGTGCACTTCCTGCAGATCTGGATCTTCCCGGACACCGAGAACATCGCGCCGTCCTACGAGGAGACCCACTTCACCCCGGACAGCAAGCGTGGCCAGCTGCGCCTGATCGCCTCGCCGGACGGGGCCGACGGTTCGCTGCGCATCCACCAGGATGCCCGCATCTTCGCCACCATTCTCGATGGCGGCCAGAAGCTGCACCACGCACTCGGCACCGGTCGCGGCGCCTATGTGCAGGTGGCGCGTGGCCAGCTGCAGGTGAACGGCATCACCCTGGAAGCCGGTGATGCGCTGCAGATCAGCGACGAAGCGCAGCTGACCCTGGAAAACGGCAACGACGCCGAAGTGCTGGTGTTCGACCTGCCGCTGTAACGACAGCGCCCGCGCACTTGTAGAGCCGAGCCCACGCTCGGCTGGCTGTCAAACCGCCAGCCGAGCGTGGGCTCGGCTCTACAGGACCGGCGTCAGAACCTGTACGTCATCGCCAGCCGCACATTGCGCGGCTCGCCCCAGGTGTAGGTGCTGTACCAGCTGAAAATCGTGTAATACCGCTTGTCCAGCAGGTTGTTGACGTTGAGCGTGGCCGACAGGCGATCATTGAATTCATAGCGCGCCATCGCATCGAGCAGCCAATACGGCTGGGTGCGATGCACGACCTGCGCACCGGTGGCCGGGTTGCTGATCTGGCCGAACGTGGAATCCTGCCAGCGCGCGCCACCGCCCAGTGTCAGCCCCTTCCAGTCGCCACGCAGGCGATAGCTGCTGTGCAGGCTGAACTGGTTTTCCGGTTCCAGCGTGGTGACCTTGGCACCGGCCTGGCGGGCGATCTTGTGCGAGAAGCCACCCTGCACCTGCCAGCCCTCGGCCAGCTGGCCCGACATCTCAAGCTCGTAGCCTTTGGTACGCACGCCCATCAGGGCGCGATAGGCATCCTGCCCGTCGGGAGTCTTGCCGCCGGTGGGCTGGGCGAAGTTGTCCTGGTCGAGCTGGAACAACGCCGCACTGGCATTGAAGCGTCCATCGAGGAACTCGGCCTTCAGGCCCATCTCGTAGCTGCGCCCTTCCAGCGGATCCAGCGCCTTGCCCTGCTCGTCGCGTTCGCTGTGCGGCTTGAAGATGGTGCTGTAGCTGGCATACACCGAATAGTGCTCGCCAAGGTCATAGACCACACCGGCATATGGCACGAACACGCCGGTCTCGTGCGTGCCCGGCGAACGGTAGCTGGCCAGGCGGCTGCCCACGATCACCTTCAGCGGATCGGCAACGTCGAAGCGACCGACCACGTACAGGCCATTCTCGCGGGTCACTTCATTGTTGTCGTAGCTGCGCTGCCATTGCGGCTCGGCAATGTCGCCCTGCCATGCACGGTAGTTGGGTACCTCGGTCGGATAGCCGGGCTGTGGCGCGTAGCCGGTATTGGTCCAGCGCTTGCGCGAGGCGCTGCCACCGACCACCAGCTCATGCTCGCGGCCGAACAGGCCGAAGTGACCACTCAGGTAGAAGTCGGCTGCATTGCTGACGGTCTTGCCAACGTACTTGCCCAGCCACAACGACACGCCCTCGCCGGTGACCGGATCGGGATTGCCACCGGCTGCACCCGCCAGCGCGGCGTCGTAGCCGTTGACCTGGTGGTTGAGCTGCAGCTTGGCCACCCAATCGTTGGCGAAGCTGTGCTCGAGCGTGGCAAAGCCGGTGCGCACATACTGGCGCCAGCCACTCCAGCGGGTGCCGTTGTTGAACGAGCGCGGCATGTCGTTGAAGTTGCCGGCACTGTCCAGCAGCGGAATGCCGCCCCAGGTCGAGCCCTTCGGGTCGCTGTCCATCGCATCACCGCCCACGGTCAGCAGCGTGCGCTCGCCCAGATCGGCTTCCAGCACTGCGTAGCCGACCTTGCTGGTGCGCTGGTAGTAATCAAGATTGGAGTGCTTGTCCTGCCAGGCACCCACCGCACGACCGCGCACGCGCCCATCGGCGGTCAGCGGGCCGCCGACATCGATCTCGGCGCGGTAATCATCCCAACGCCCCACACCCAGCGTCGCGCTGCCGGCAAAGTCCTTGCCGGGCTTCTTGCGCACCAGGTTGATGGTCGCGCCGGGATCACCCATGCCAGTCAACAGGCCGGTGGCGCCCTTGAGCACTTCGATGCGGTCGTAGATGGCGGTGTCGCTGAGCGTGTTGCCTGCCGAATAGGCCGAGTCACGCGACATCGGGATGCCGTCGTACTGGAAGTTCTGCACGGCGAAGCCGCGTGCGTAGTACTCGGTGCGCTCGCTGTCATAGGTGACGATGCTGATGCCCGGGGTCACCCGCATCACGTCATCGATACCGTGCAGGCCAAAGTCATCCATCTCGGCGCGGGTGATCACGCTGATGGTCTGCGGCGTCTGCCGCGGGGTCAGCACCAAGCGGGTGGCGGTGGCGATGGTGCCCGGCGTGTAGGCGCCGCTGCCTTCGGTGATGGTGCCCAGCTGGTTGGCCGTGACCTGCACGGTCTGCAGGGTCTGCGAGGTCGGCGCCTGCGTGGCCGCGTCGCGGTCAGCAGTGGACTGCGCGGCCGCGCTGGCGCTGCTGGCCAGTGCAGCGATCAGCAGGCTCTGCGCGAGCGCCTGTGGCAGCAGGCGGCGACGCAGCGACAAAGGCGAGATACGGGCAACGGGCACGGACAGCACGACGGGACCTCCACGATCGAGTGGGATCCTCTGGCGACGGCTGGAGGGAATGGGGATTCGGCCGGGTGGCCGCAGGCGCAGGAGTGTACTCCCCTGCGCCCCGGCTGTCGTGCGCTGCGCTGCCTCAGCTGCCGACGGCGGCGCAGGCTTCCAGGATCAGCGCGGTCACCTCGGCCGGCTTCGACGCCAGCGACGCATGGCTGGCATCCAGTTCCAGCAACCGCTTCGGCTGCATCCGTGCGGCCATGGCCTGCTGGTTCTCCGGCGCGATCATGCGGTCGTGGCGCGACAGCTGATACCAGCTCGGCCTGTGCTTCCACGCCGGGTCGCTGACGGCATCGCCGAAGGTGCTGGCCAGCGGCGCCTTCTGGGTGACCGCCATGACCCGGCCTTCGTCCTCGCTCAGGTCCTGGCAGAAACTCTCGTGGAACTTGTCCGCGCGCAGCCACAGGTAGCCATCGCTGTCCGGTGCCAGGTTCGGCGCCGCTTCCGGCAGATGCTGCTGGGTGATGCCGCCCGGGCTCTCGCCGGCATCCGGTGCGAAGGCGGCAATGTAGACCAGCCCCTTCACGTTGGCCTCGTTACCGGCCTGGCTGATCACCGCACCACCGTAGGAATGGCCGACCAGCAGCACCGGCCCTTCAATCTGGCGGATCATTTTCTGGGTGCGCCCGGCGTCGTCGGCCAGCGAGGTGAGCGGCAGTTCCACCGCCTGCACGCGGTCATGGCCATTGCGATGCAGTTCCAGAATCACCTTGGCCCAGTGTGCGGCCCCGCCCCAGAATCCGTGGACGAGGAGGATGGTCGGTGTCGTGCTCATGTACAGATCTCCGGCAGCGGGCGGCGGAATGCCGACCGTGCCGCCACTGTCCCCGTGTGGCGTTAACCACTGGTGACGCGATGCAATCGTATGCGTCGTCCGATGTCATCCATGGCACTTGCCGATCTCGACTGAAAACGTTTCCATGACTGCATTCCCTGGAGATCTCCATCACGCATGACGCCCTCATCCCCCCGCGCCCAGCAGCACGCAACCCGCGCCGCCTTCTTCATCCCCGGATTCGCCACTGCCGCCTGGGCGCCGATGGTGCCCTACGCCAAGACCAAGGCCGGGCTGTCCGATGCCAGCCTCGGCGCGGTGCTGCTGTGCCTCGGCCTGGGCTCGCTGCTGGCGATGCCGCTGGCGGGTGCGCTGACCGGTCGGCTGGGGTGCCGGCGGGTGATGGTGATCACCTGCGCGATGATGCTGGGCGCCCTGCCCTTGCTGGTGCTGGCACCGTCACCGCTGGCGCTGGGCGCGGCCCTGTTCGTATTCGGCGCCGGCGTGGGCGCACTGGACTGCGCGATGAACATGCAGGCGGTGGCGGTCGAGCGCGATGCTGGGCGGCCGATGATGTCCGGTTTCCATGCGTTCTACAGCATCGGCGGCTTCGTCGGTGCGGGCTGCATGACCGGCCTGCTGGTGCTTGGAACGCCATTGTGGATGGCTGCCTTGGCCTCGGTGACGGCCCTGCTGCTGGTGGCGGTGCTCGCGGCGCCACACTGGCGCCCGCAACGGATCCTGCATGAGGGGCCACTGCTGGCGCTGCCACATGGCGTGGTGCTGTTCATCGGCGTGCTGGCCTTCGTGGTGTTCCTCGGCGAAGGCTCGATGCTGGATTGGAGCGCGGTGTTCCTGGCCGAGGTACGGCAGGTGCCGCGCGACCAGGCCGGCGCAGGCTTCGCGGTGTTCACCCTGGCGATGACCGCGATGCGCCTGTTCGGCGATGGCATCGTCGAGCGCCTCGGCCGCACCCGCACGATCGTCATCGGTGGCATCACCGCGGCGGCCGGTTTTGGCCTGGCCACGCTGGTGCCATCGTTCCCGATGGCCTTGGCGGGCTACGTGCTGGTCGGGTTGGGCTGCGCCAATATCGTGCCGGCGCTGTTCTCGATGGCCGGCCAGCAGCGGGTGATGCCCGAGAGCATCGCGATCACCGCGGTCACCACGTTGGGCTACGCCGGCATCCTCGCCGGCCCGGCCGCGATTGGCGCACTGGCACATGCCACGAGCCTCGGCTTCGCCTTCCTGTGCGTGGCCGCACTGCTGCTCGGCGTGGCCGCGTCCGCCCGCTCACTGGCACGCCGCCTGCCCTGACAGAAAAAGGGGACGGAGGGGATTAAGTCGTTTCTGCCGCGTGTGTGCGGGAAACGACTTAATTCCCTCCGTCCCCTTTTTTCAGCGGTGGGCCAGCCATTCGGCCTGGGCCGGCAGCTGTGGTGCCGGGCAGGCGCTCTTCGGGTGGTGTTCGTCGCGCGCCATCCAGTCGTCGACCACGCCGGCCAGCAGGTCCAGCCGCAGCGGCAGGGTGATGTGGTCTTCGCCACGCATCTCGATGTAGTGCGCGCGCGGATTGGCCTGCGCCAGCTCGCGGCCCTGGCTGACCGGGATGTGCTGGTCGCCCTGCCCGTGCAGCAGCAGCACGCAGGCGCGGGTATCGGCCAGCGCACGCGCCACGTCCACGCGGTCCAGATCGACGTCGATGCGGCGGCTGGCGGCGGCGATCACCTGGTTGATGTCCTGGCCGCCATAGCGCCAGCGCGCGTAGGAGGCCACCGCCTGCGCCTTCAATCCTTCCGGCTGCAGGCCCATCAGGTGCGGGATCATCGTGCGGATGGCCACGCCGGCATTGGCGAACGACTCCATCGCCACCACGCCGGCCACCTGGTCGCCCAGCTTGTCGGCGGTGAACACCGCCGTGGCGGCGCCATAGGACACACCGAACAGATACAGCGGACCCGTTACTTCACCACGCGCGCGCAGCTCGCCGATCACATCGACCACGTCGTCCGATTCATAGGTGCCATAGCCGGACGGGCCGGCGCCGGACTGGCCATGGTTGCGCAGGTCCAGGGTCACCACGCGGTAGCCGGATTCGGCCAGCTGCAGCGACCACGGCAGCATCGAATCACCGTTCATCATCCAGCCGTGCAGCAGCACCACGGTGCCGCGCGGCGCCTGTGCGCGGAACGGCTGCGGCACGGCCAGGCTCAGGCCGGTATCCAGCGGCAGGCCGTTCTCGTGACGCTGCGGCAGATAGCGATAACGCGCACCGTAGTCGCCCGGATCGAACACGCGCCAGAAGATCGGCACGCCGTCGCGACCCGGTGCGAAGCCGTGGCGGTTGGGCAGTTCAGCGATGGCCGCGGCGATGCGCGGGCGATCAAGCAGCGTCGACACGCCACCCGGCGCGATCAACCGATCGGCGAGCGAGGTGGATGAGGCATTGATCGAAGAGGAGCATGCGGCCAGCCACAGGCCGGCGCACGCCAGCAGCAACAGCAGCAAGCGCTTCATGGGCAATCAGGGGAAAGGTGCGACAGCGTGGCAGGTTAGCGACGCGGGCACGGGCCATCTATCGCAGCCGGATGACGGCTTGATGACAGCGCAGGAACGATTCAGCTTGGTGCACAGGCTGTATCCATTCAGGCATTGATCCGGATCAATGAACGCGCGCGCAGCAATGCCCACAGTGCCGCCATGCGCACCTCGCTCAAGCTCGCCCTTGCCCTGGCCGCCACCGTGGCCGCCGCCTACGGCATCGCCCGCACCACGCCCTACTGGTTCGCGCCACGGCAGACGGCGCAGGTCGACATCCACGATCCGGCGCTCATCGCGCAAGGCCAGTACCTGTCGCGCACCGCCGACTGCGCGGCCTGCCATACCGCACCGGGTGGCAAGCCGTTCGCCGGTGGCCTCGGCATGCAGACGCCGATGGGCACGCTCTACTCGACCAACATCACGCCCGATCCCGAAACCGGCATCGGCGGTTACGACTACGCCGATTTCGAGCGCGCCGTACGCCGCGGCATCCGCCATGACGGCCAACCGCTGTACCCGGCGATGCCGTATGCCTCCTACGTGATCGCCAGCGATGCCGAGATCAGAGCGCTGTACGCCTACTTCATGGGTTCGGTGCAGCCGGTGAAACAGCGCAACGCTGACAGCACGATTCCCTGGCCGGCCAACACGCGCTGGCCGCTGGCATGGTGGCAGCTGCTGTTCGCACGCCCGCGCAGCTTCAGCCCGGATCCCTCGCTGGACGCCGGCCAGCAGCGTGGTGCCGAACTGGTGGAAGGCCTGGCTCACTGCGGTGCCTGCCACACACCGCGTGGCCTGGCCTTCCAGGAAAAGGCGATGGCCGACGATGGCAGCCGCCAGTTCCTGTCCGGTTCGGTGCTGGAAGGCTGGTATGCGAAGAACCTGCGCAATGAATCGACCGGGTTGGCCAGTTGGAGCGAACGCGAGATCGTCGACTTCCTGCGCACCGGCCGCACCGATCGCTCGGCGGCCTTCGGCGGCATGGCCGATGTGGTCGAGCACAGCACGCAGTACCTGTCCGACGCCGACCTGCTGGCGATGGCGCGCTATCTGAAACAGCTGCCCGCGCGCGGAGGACGCAGCGCGCAGTGGTCGCCCGCAGCCGACACCACCACCGCAGCGCTGCGCAACGGTGACTACCGCGTGGCCGGTGCGCTGGCCTATGCCGAGCACTGCCAGGCCTGCCATCGTGCCGATGGCCGCGGCATGCCGCGCGTCTATCCGGCATTGGCCGGCAACTCGATCGTGTTCGCCGATGATCCCAGTTCGCTGGTGCAGGTGACCCTGATCGGCGGCCATACGCCGCATACGCCGCATGACCGCATGGCCTTCACCATGCCCGGCTTCGAGCAGCTGCCGAACGCGCAGCTGGCGCAGATCCTGACCTTCATCCGCAGCAGCTGGGGCAACCAGGCCAGCGCGGTGAGCGAGGTCGACGTGGCGCGGATGCGCCGGGTGGTGCGCGACAAACCGCTGCACTACGTTCCGCAGGAGGCCGCACGATGAAGCGTTCGCGCAGACGTTCCCGCAGATTGCTCGGCGCTGCGATGGCCGCCGCGCTGCTGGCCATCGCCGGCACCCTCGCCCATCGCCATCTGTACCCGGATCTGGATGCCGCTGCGGCCAGTACGCTCGATATCCTCGATGCACGCGGCACGGTGATCGGGCACTACCAACCGCCCAGCGCCCAAGAAATCAGCGCGCTGGGCAACGCCGAATCGGTGATGCTCGGCCGCCGCCTGCTCAATGAAACCGCACGCCTGCTGCCGGACAACGTCGGCAACGATCTGAACTGCAACTCGTGCCACATGGCCGAGGGCAAACGGCCGTTCGGCAACCACTACTTCAACACCGGTGGCGGTGCCTATCCGCGCTACATGCCGCGTCCGGGCAAGGTGATCGGACTGGCCGAGCGCATCAACGGCTGCCTGCAGCGTTCGATGAACGGCAAGCCGCTGCCGAAGGATTCGCCGCAGATGCGCGCGATGCTCGACTACATGGCGTGGTTGAGCAGCCCTGTGCCAGACGGTGCAAAGGTGGCCGCCCCCAGCGAAGGACCCATCGACAACACGCTGACCCCGGACCCGATCCGCGGCCAGGCGCTGTACGCGGTGCAGTGCGCAGCGTGCCACGGCGACAGCGGCGAAGGACGCCGCGACGCCAGCGGTGACATCGCCTTCCCACCGCTGTGGGGCGACCACAGCTTCAACATCGGCGCTGGCATGGCGCGCCTGTACAAGGCCGCCGGCTTCATCAAGCACAACATGCCGCCGGCAGTGACCCGCGAGCCACCGCTGGGACAACAGGTGATGCCCGACCAGGACGCGGTGGACATCGCCAGCTACTTCATCAACCAGCCGCGCCCGGACTTCGCCAACAAGGACAAGGACTGGCCGCGCGATCCGAAACCCAGGGACGCGCGCTACTGAAGAACGCCACAGGCCGTCGCCGCCGTCACACAACACGATTCCTGCATCTTCACGTCATGCCGATGTCATTGGCGCTGCCGACACTCCGGGGCTTCCCTCTGCTGAAGGTCCGGTTTCGATGCGAACGATTGCGCGCTTTCCCCGTGTCTCGCTGCTTGCCCTGCTGATCGCCCCTGCACTGGACGCCCTGGCCGAGGCACCGCAGGGCGAGGCGGCCGAAGCGCGCAGCGGCGATGCCCGTACCCTGGACCAGGTGCAGGTGATCGGCCAGGCCACCAGCTACGCCAAGACCTCGGTACGCGCGGAAACCCTGAACCGGCAGACGGTGATGAGCAGCGTCAACGATGCACTCAACGAGGTGCCAGGGGTGGTGGTCAGCGAGGCCGATGCCACCGGTTCGTCGGTATGGGGCACCCAGATCAGCATGCGCGGCTTCGTCACCAACCGCGACACGCAGCAGATCGGCACCACCATCGATGGCCTGCCCAACGGCGGTTCGGGCTACGGCGGCGGCTCGCTGGCCAACCGCTACATCGACACCCTGGACCTGGAAACGGTGGAAGTCAGCCAGGGTACGGCAGATATTTCCTCGCGTTCGAACGAGGCGCTGGGCGGCACGCTGAACTTCCTCACCAGCGATCCACTGCAGGACAGCCGGCTGCGTTTCGTGGTCGGCGCCGGTGACAACGATGCACGCAAGTACTACGTGCGCTACGACACCGGCCTGCTCGGGGGCCATACCCGCGCCTGGGTCAGCGCCTCCTCGTCGAAGGTGCACGACTGGATCGATGGCACCGGCCACGCCAGCAACGATCACATCGCCGGCAAGTTCATCACCGAACTCGACCGCTGGACACTGACCGGCTACCTCTCCTACAACGATGCCGACGAGCCGGAATACACCAGCGTTTCGCCGAAGGGGTTTGCCACCAACCCGGAGCGCGACAACCTGGTCGGCACCCTGACCGGCATCCCGTACCTGGACCAGAACTACCGTTCCGGTTCGCGCGCCCTGCGCGAAAACACCTTCGGCTACCTGCGCGCAGCCTTTGACGGCGGCAATGGTTTCAAGGCCTCGATGGCCGCCTATGGGCATCGCATGCAGGGCCGGGGCGACTGGCTGCCGCCGTACCTGGCGCAGGTCAGCGACGATGGCGCCGGCCGCCCCGAAGCGGAGTACATCGGTGGCAAGACGGTGTACGGCGGCAGCAACCGCGGCCAGATCTTCTTCGTCAATCCCGATGGCAGCGCCGCGCAGCGCCTGGCCAGCTGCACGCCACGGCTGGGCTTCACTGCCGAGTACGACCCGAACTGCTACGCCGGCAACGTGCTGGGCGCGCAGTCGTATCGCCACACGCACTACGACAACGACCGCATGGGCATGACCGCCGACGTCGAGTGGCGGCAGACCTTCGGCGCGGTCGACAACACGATCCGTGGCGGCCTGTGGGTGGAGAAGCTGGACCGTTCGGCGCGCCGCGACTGGCACCGCCTGCTCGCTGTCGGCCAGAGCATCGACTTCGACCACCAGCCGTACTGGGTGCAGTTCGAGGACAAGTACAAGGTTGACGAGCAGATGTACTACGTCGAGGACGTGGCGCGCTTCGGCCCGTTCAGCGCGCGCGTGGGCGTGAAGCAGTTCTTCGTCGACCAGTCGCGCCGCCGCGTGATCGGTGCCAGCGAGCACGTCACCTCCGATTCCAAGTCCGATCCGCTGCTGTCGACCGGCTTTACCTGGGCGCCTGGCGTGGAGGGCATGGAGCTGTTCGCCGGCTTCTCGCAGAACTTCGCCGCGATTCCGTCCGGCGTGCTTGGTGAAACCGACCCGCAGCGCTTCCGCAACGTCGAGCCGGAGACCGCCGACAACATCGAAGTGGGCATGCGCATCAGCCGCTGGCCGCTGACCGCCTCGGTCACGCTGTACAACATCAAGTTCGACAACCGCATCGTCTACCTGCCGGCCGGCTTCGTCAGCGGCATCGATTACCTGGGCGAGACCGACGGCGTCTACGAGAACTTCGGTGGCGTGGAAAGCAACGGCCTGGAAGCAGCGTTCGGCTATGGTTGGGACAACGGCTGGCGGATCAATGCCGCCTACACCTACAACCGTTCCAAGTACCTGGGCAGCGGCAACGTCGCCCGCGATGCCCAGCTGGGCATCGTCGACGGCGCCAAGGTGATCGGCCAGCCGGAGAACACCCTGGTGCTGTCGGCCGACTGGCAGGGCGCCAACTGGAACTTCGGTCTGTCCGGCCATTACCTGGGCACGCGCTATCTGGACGCCGCCAACGTCAACAAACTGCCCTCGGCCACGGTGTTCAACGCCAACATCGGCTTCGATCTGCAGGGCCTGTCGCCGCGCCTGAAGGGCATGGGCGCCAACCTGGTGGTGAGCAACCTCACCGATAAGCGGTATCTTGCGGGGGTGGACGGCCGCGACAACGCCTTCATCGGCGCCCCGCGCACCGTCGGCATCTCCTTCCGTGTGGACCTGTGAGTGAGCCCGTGACCGATATCGGCCGACGCCGGTTGTTGCAGGCCGGCGTTGCCGCCGGCCTTTCCCCACTGCTGCCCAGCATCGCCCGGGCCGCAGCGATCGCCCCCGCCGCGCAGACGCGCAGCCTGGAAGACCTGCAGCACATTGTGGTGTTCATGCAGGAGAACCGTTCGTTCGACCACTACTTCGGCACGCTGCCGGGGGTGCGCGGTTTCGGCGACCGTTTCGTCGCCCCGGCCGCCGCGCTGGAAGCCGGTGGGCGCATGCGCAGCCTGTGGCTGCAGCCCGATGCCAGCGGCAAGCGGGCGATCGCGCCCTTCCCGCTCGATACCGCCGCGCACTTCGGCTACATGCGCGTGGAAGGCACGCCGCATACCTGGCCCGATGCGCAGCGCGCCTGGGACCACGGCCGCATGGGGCAATGGCCGAAGGCCAAGCAGAACCACTCGATGGGCTACTTCCAGCGCAGTGACCTGCCGTTCCAGTTCGCGCTGGCCGATGCGTTCACGATCTGCGATGCCTACCATTGCGCGATGCAGGCCGGCACCAACCCGAACCGGGTGTTCCTGTGGACCGGTCACAACGATGCACAGGCCCGCGCCGGTGGCCCGGTGATCGCCAACTCGCATGACAACTTCCCCGAACACGGCGGGCATCCGGCGTCGTACCGCTGGACCAGCCATGTCGAGCGCCTGCAGAAAGCCGGCGTGTCCTGGCAGATCTACCAGGACATGGCCGACAACTTCACCGACAACCCGCTGGCCGGCTTCGAGGCGTTCCGTCGCGCCTACAGCGCTGCACCCGGGCATGACCCGCAGCTGCGCGCGCGCGGGGTCAGCACCCGTGGGCTGACGCAACTGCGCCAGGACGTGCTCGACGGGCGCCTGCCGCAGGTCAGTTTCATCATCGCTGATGCTGCCGGCAGCGAACACCCCGGCCCCTCCAGCCCGGCCCAGGGCGCGGCCTATACCGCACGCGTGCTGGACGCGCTGACTGCCGATCCGGAGGTGTGGAGCCGCACCGCCCTGCTGCTGATGTTCGACGAGAACGACGGCTTCTTCGACCATATGCCGCCACCGGCCCCTCCCTCAGCAATGAACGGTGGCTGGGCGGGTGCGTCGTCGGTCAGCACCGAGGGCGAGTACCACCGCCACCCGGCACCGGGCGACGAAAAATACGATGCCGCCGAACTGCGCGGACGCCCCTACGGGCTGGGCCCGCGCGTGCCGCTGTATGTGATCTCGCCGTGGAGCCGGGGGGGCTGGGTCGATTCCCAGGTGTACGACCACACCTCGGTGATACGACTGATCGAACGCCGCTTCGGTGTGGCTGCCCCGGACATTTCGCCGTGGCGCCGCGCGGTCTGTGGTGATCTGACCGGCGCGTTCGACTTCGCCCAGCGCGACACCCGCCCGTTCGTGCGCGGCCTGCCCGACGTGAGCGCGGTGGCTGCCCGTGCCGCCGCCCTGCCTGGGCGCACCGTGCCAACGTTGCCGGAAGGACTGAAACCGGCGAAGCAGGAAAGCGGTGTGCGACCGGCGCGGGCGCTGCCCTACCGGCCACAGGCATCGATTGCGTCGCTCGACGCCTCAGGCCTGGATCTGTCCTTGTCCTGCGAAGGCGCAGCGGCGGTGCTGCATGTCTACGACCGGCTGCGTCCTGATGCGATACCCCGCCGCTACACACTCGTGCCGGGCACCCCGCTGCGGGAGCGTTGGCCGCTTGATGCGCAGGGTCGCTACGATCTGTGGCTGCTGGGCCCGAACGGATTCCACCGGCATTTCCAGGGTGCGGCCAAGGGCCCGACCGTACAGGCGGTACTCGACCGCGCCGATGGCCAGTTGCGCCTGCACCTGCGCAACCTGGGGAACGCTGCGCAGCCGCTGCGCGTGCAGGCCGGCGCCTACGCCGGGCATATGCCCGAGCAGACGCTGACATTGCCCGCCCGTGCGGAAACCACGCTGGCATGGGATGCAGCGCCCACGGCGGGGTGGTATGACCTGAGCATCGGCGCGGGCCAGAGCCAGTTGCGCCTGGCCGGGCGCGCCGAAGATGGACGCCCGGGAACCAGCGACCCGGCGATGGGCAGCGAGCCGCTACGCTTCGAGCACGATTGAGCAATCATGCCTTTGCGGCGTCGGGCACGACGAGGCGGCCGCGCCCTTGTAGAGTCGAGCGTTGCTCGACTGCTTGTTCCGGCCAATGATCGAAAAGCAGTCAAGCATCGCTCGACTCTACAAAAGCGCAGCAACACTGGATTGGCGCAGACCCAAGCCGCGCCCGTCTACCTGCAATCCAGTCACGCACCTACGCTTGTCTCCTCGGTGGTCACCCAGGCAGCGGTCCCACCGGCGCCCTCTGGAGACCGTCATGAACCAAACCCACACTCCCTTCGATACCGATCCGCTGGAAACGCGCGAGTGGCGTGAATCGCTGGAGGCGGTGCTGCAGTCCGGTGGCCGGCCGCGTGCGCACTACCTGATCGACCAGCTGAGCGAGCTCGACGCACAACAGCATGGCGACCTGCACACCCGGGCCTGGACCGCCTACATCAATACCGTTCCGCCCGAACGGCAGCCGGCCTACCCCGGTGACCTTGCCATCGAGCGCCGCCTGAACGCGATGATCCGCTGGAACGCGATGGTGATGGTGCTGCGTGCCGGCAAGCATTCCAACGTCGGCGGCCACATCGCCACCTACCAGTCGGCGGCGGTGCTGTACGACGTCGGCTTCGATCACTTCTTCCGTGGCCGCACCGACACCTTCGACGGCGACATGATCTACATCCAGGGCCACTCCGCGCCGGGCATCTATGGCCGCGCCTACGTGGAGGGCCGCATCGACCCGGCACGGATGGACAACTTCCGCCGCGAAGCCGGTCGTGAGGGCCTGTCCTCGTATCCACACCCGCGCCTGATGCCGGAATTCTGGCAGTTCCCCACGGTATCGATGGGCCTTGGCCCGCTGACCGCCGCTTACCAGGCGCGCTACATGCGCTACCTGGAATACCGCGACCTGAAAGAACACCAGGGCCGCAAGGTCTGGGCCTTCCTTGGCGATGGCGAGATGGACCAGCCCGAATCACTGGCGGCGATCTCGCTGGCCGGCCGCGAGCGGCTGGACAACCTGGTGTTCGTGGTCAACTGCAATCTGCAGCGCCTGGATGGTCCGGTACGGGGCAACGCCAAGGTGATCCAGGAACTGGAGGGCACCTTCCGCGCCGCTGGCTGGAACGTGATCAAGGTGATCTGGGGCAGTGGCTGGGACGAACTTCTGGCACGCGATCACAGCGGCCTGCTGCGCCAGCGCATGATGGAATGCGTGGACGGCGACTACCAGACGTTCAAGTCGCAGAGCGGTGCCTATGTACGCGAGCATTTCTTCGGCCGCTACCCCGAACTGCTGGAGCTGGTCGCGCACATCAGCGACGACGAGATCTGGGCGCTGGCGCGTGGTGGCCATGATCCGCAGAAGGTGTTCGCCGCCTACCAGCAGGCGGTGAATACCAGCGGCCGGCCGAGCGTGATCCTGGCCAAGACGGTCAAGGGCTTCGGCATGGGCGAAGCCGGCGAAGGCCAGAACATCAACCATCAGCTGAAGAAGATGAGCGCCGATGCGGTCCGTGCCTTCCGCGATCGGTTCAACCTGCCGGTCAGCGACGAGCAGCTGGAGGAAATGCCCTACCTGCGCCCCGAACCCGGCAGTGCCGAAGCGATCTACTTCGCCGAGCGCCGCCGCCTCCAGGGTGGCCAGCTGCCGGCGCGGCTGGCGAAGGTCGATCCGCTGCCGCTGCCCCCACTGTCGATCTTCAACAGCCAGCTGCAGGGCAGCGGTGAGCGCGGCCAGTCCACCACCATGGGCTTCGTGCGCATCCTCACCCGCCTGCTGAAGGACCCGGAGCTGGGCAAGTGGGTGATTCCGATCGTGCCCGATGAATCACGCACCTTCGGCATGGAAGGCCTGTTCCGCCAGATCGGCATCCATTCCTACCTGGGCCAGCTGTACACCCCGCAGGATGCGGGCCAGTTGAGCTACTACAAGGAAGCCAAGGATGGCCAGATCCTGCAGGAAGGCATCAACGAATCCGGCGCGATCTGTTCGTGGATCGCTGCCGGCACCGCGTACAGCAACCACGGCCTGGCCACGATTCCGTTCTACATCTTCTATTCGATGTTCGGCCTGCAGCGGGTCGGCGACCTGGCCTGGGCCGCCGCCGATGCGCGCACCCGCGGTTTCCTGCTCGGTGCCACCTCCGGTCGCACCACGCTGATGGGCGAAGGCCTGCAGCACGACGATGGCCACAGCCACGTACTGTCCTCGGTGATTCCCAGCTGTGTGTCCTACGACCCGACCTACAACTACGAGCTGGCGGTGATCATCCACGACGGCCTGCGCCGGATGTATGTCGAGCAGGAAGACATCTACTACTACATCACCGTGCTCAACGAGAACTACCCGCAACCGGCATTGCCCGAGGGCGCCGAGGCCGGCATCCTCAAGGGCCTGTACCTGCTGCACGCCGCCGCGGCCGGGACCGCCTCACAGCCTCGCGTGCAGCTGATGGGCAGCGGCGCGATCCTGCGCGAAGTGGAAGCGGCGGCCGAGCTGCTACGGCAGGATTTCGGCATTGCCAGCGAGGTGTGGAGCGCGACCAGCCTGACCGAACTGCGCCGCGATGGCCTGGCCACCGAGCGCTGGAACCTGCTGCATCCGGCCGAAGACCCACGCCTGCCCTACGTGCAGCGGTGCCTGCAGAACCATGACGGCCCCGTGGTGGTGGCCACCGACTACATGAAGATCGTCGGCGATCAGATCCGTCCCTTCATCAACGATCGCCGTTTCATCGCGCTCGGCACCGATGGCTTCGGTCGCTCCGATACGCGTGAATCGCTGCGTACCTTCTTCGAAGTAGACCGGCATTTCATCGTGCTGGCCGCGCTGAAGGCGCTGGCCGACGAAGGCCGCATCGAACGCGCGCGCATGCAGGAAGCGATCGACCGCTACGGCATCGATGCCGGCAAGCCCGATCCTGCGGCGCCCTGACTCGGTGCATCACGCCTGCGCATCGACGCTGCACAGGCGAGCTGGCTACGGCCCTACGGCATGCGCTTGAACAGATTGGTCTGCAGGATCGGCGTGCCGTCGTGGCCGTAGAACGCCTTGGTCTCGGTCATCGTCGCGTGGTCGGCTGCCACCGTATAGATGCGCGTGGAGGCCGGCGTGCCATGGTCCACCAGCTGCATCACCAGCGTGTTCGGTGCCGGCAGTTTCAGATTCGCCTTGTCTGCGCCATACGTGCCGGACAGGGCCCCCGGCGTGCCATCCAGCGCAAGCGTGCCATCGGACTTCATCGTCTTGCCGTCGTGCAGCACGATATCCACGTGCGAACTCCAGCGGCCGGCGCCGGCGTCCCGGAACTCCAGCAGCACCTGCTTCGGGCGCTGCGCGACGGGCAGCGCCGAGGTGGAGACATCCAGCGACCAGCGACCCAACAGCGGCGAAGGCGCAGCCTCCACCGCCTGCAGCGACGCGGCCGGCAGCGAAAGCGCGGACAGCAACAGCACGGACAACAGCTTCATACGATGCTCCGTTCGAGTGAAGAAGGGCCTGCGCGTGCGTGGCGCTGCGCAGTGACCCGGATCGTGCGCGCTGGCGGGGCGCCAGGCAAGCCGTCCAGATGAACAGGGGCACCCGGCCCGGGCGCTTGCAGCGGTCACTGTGTCACTTGTCGCCACAAATAGTTACGTTATAACATTTCACGCCATTTTCACGGAGCGTGTCATGCGTCGCCACCTGCTTGCTGCAGCCATTCTGTTCGCCGTCCACAGCGCCCATGCTGCGGACGAACCTACCCTCCCTACCCTGCGGGTCGAGGCCACCCAGCCCTCGCGCATCGACAGCCGGGTCACCGTCGACAACCCACAGGCGCAGAACCGTACCCTGGGCAACCTGCTCGAACATGTCTCCGGGGTGCAGAGCAGCGCCTTCGGGCCCAACGCAGGTGCGCCGGTCATCCGCAGCCTCAGCGGCAACCGCGTGCAGATCCTGCAGGACGGCCAGTCCATCCTGGGCATGAATGCGATCAGTGGTGACATCAACATTCCCTTCGATCCGCTGTTCGTGCGCAGTGTCACCGTCAACAAGTCCTCCGATACGGTGCGCCATGGCGGCAACGCGATCGGCGGCAGCGTCGAGATCGACTCCGGCCTGATCTCGCGCACCATGGAAGACAAGGACCAGTCGATGGAGCTGGTCCTGCGCAAAGGCTTCAACGCGGCCGATGCGCAGGGCTTCCGCATGAACTTCAACAACCAGCGCAATCTCTCCACCAACCTGCAGGTCTCGCGCCAGCGCATCTCGCACTACGACATCCCCGGTGACAGCAAGGCCGGCGTCTGCAACACCCGCCTGTTCCCGGCCGCCGGTGGCGTCAACTCCGCTCTGGCTGACAGCTGCCAGAAGGAGGCGCGTGTGCAGCAGATCTACAACAAGGCCTCGCAGCCGTATATCGACCAGTTCATGACCGAGAACCCGGACTGGGCCGACGGCGATTTCTCGTTCTACACCAACAACCCGACCTCGGTCTGGCAGCGCCGCACCTATATCAATCCGGTCAATCCTGCCTACGTCGCCGGCACGCCGTCCTACGTGCAGAAGCAGGTCAACAATGACGTGACGCCCAACTATCACCACCGGCTGGGCAACAGCTACGCGCGCAACTCGCAGGTGGCGCTCGGCTCGACCCTGTTCTTCGACCGTGGCTACGTTGGTGTCAGCATCGATGCCAAGGACAGCGAGTACGGCGTGCCCGGCTTCTCGATGCAGAATCTCTCGTTTGGTTCCAACTACGCCGACGGCCTGCCGGTGGGCGTGGTGATCAAGCAGCAGCGCTACGCACTGGAGGCGCTGTTGCGCGATCCACTGCCGGGGTTCGAACGCGCCGAACTGCGCGTTTCAAGACTGGACAACACCTCGGGCGAACGGCTCGGTGCTTCCAGGGCCAACGACTACGACTTCCAGAGTACCCTGGCCGAACTGCTGCTCAGCCACCAGCGGATCGGGCCGCTCAGTGGTCTGCTGGGTGTGAGCCGTCAGTCGCGCGACGTCACCGGCAGTGGCTCGCTGCGCTACCTGCCCGACGTCAACAGCCGCAGCGATGCGGTGTTCCTGAAGGAAACGCTGGATTTCGGCTGGGCCACCTTCGATGCCGGCGCGCGCCATGAGCGCGTCGACCACGCACTGCAGCCCAGCCGTTTCAAGACCTCGCGCAATGCCGCCAACACGAAACTGCAGGACCGTTCCTACCGGCTCAACAGCTACAGCCTCGGTTCGTATGTCGAGCTGGGTCCGCTGTTCGCGGCGAAGCTGCGCTACTCATCATCGCAACGCGCCCCTGAGATCAACGAGCTGTATGCCAGCAACGCGCACTACTCGGTGATGACCCAGGAAGAAGGCAACCAGAATCTCGAACCGGAGCGTGCGAAGAATCTGGAGCTGACCGGCCTGTTCCACCTGGGTGGATTCGAACTGTCGGCGACCGCCTACCGGATGCGCTACGAGAACTATCTCTACCTCGGCCATTCCGGCGCGCAGATGGCCAACCGCCTGCCGCTGAAGTACTGGAAGCAGACCGACACCACGGTGAAGGGCTTCGAGATCGATGCATCGCAGGCGCTGGACCTCGGACGCTATGGCACGTTGAACATGTCCGCCTTCGCCGACCTGGTGAAGAACCAGGCCGACCGGCCCGATTCACTGCGCGCCCACAATGATGGCCAATACCTGCCGAACATGCCGACCAACCGCTACGGCGCCAACCTGCAATGGCAGCGGCAGGGCTGGAAGGCGCAGCTGTCCAGCACCTACTACGACACCCAGAAGTACCTCGGCCGCAACGTCAGCGAGGAGATTCCGCTGGATGCGTTCAACCTGGTCGATCTGCAGGTCAGCCGCGAACTGCCGGTACGCAACGCCTACATCGCCGGCATGGAAGTGTTCGTCAACGGCAGCAACCTGCTCAACGAGGAAGCGCGCCCGCACAACTCGCCGTTGAAATACATCGCGCCACTGCCGGGGCGCGGATTCCAGGTGGGTGTGACGGTGAAGCTCTGAGCAGAGCCTGATCCGGCCGCCATCCAGCGATCGATGACCGCTGGATGGCACGCCGGGTTCCTGCATCCGCGCAAAGAAAAACGCCTGCAGATCGGGGATCTGCAGGCGCTTCTTTGTATCTGGCGGAGTGAGAGGGATTCGAACCCTCGATAGAGCTTTTGACCCTATACTCCCTTAGCAGGGGAGCCCCTTCGGCCACTCGGGCATCACTCCGGGGTGTTCTCCGCGTCTGGTGCGTTGCACCTCAGCGGGGCGTGAATCATAACGTTAATCGAGTGCGAAGGTAAAGCGTTATTCGGCAGAATTTTCGCTACCGGTACCACCGGCTTCGTCACCGCGCTGGATGCGCTGGTAGATCTCTTCGCGATGCACAGCGACGTCCTTCGGCGCGGTGATGCCGATACGCACCTGGTTACCCTTGACGCCAAGCACGGTGACGCTCACCGAGTCACCGATCATCAGGGTTTCGCCGACGCGGCGAGTCAGGATCAACATTTTTGTAAGTCTCCATGGAACCGTGTGGAAGGGTATCCCCCACCGGCTTGACGCTCCGTCAAGAAGCGCTACCACGACAAAGGGAAAAGATTCGCAATGGTACCGTCAGCCGTCCCGCTCCTACAAGGAGGGGGACGGCAGGGTTCATCACAGGCGGGGGCTGACCCATTCGACGACTGCAGCCAGCGCAGTGGCAAGGGCGGGCCCGTCCTCGCCACCACCCTGGGCGAGGTCCGGGCGTCCGCCGCCCTTGCCCCCGATCTGACCGGCGATATGGGACAACAGTTCCCCGGCCTTGACCTTGCCCATTGCGCTGCCGTTCACACCCGCGACCAGGGCGGCCTTGCCGTCCTGGGCACCGGCCAGCACGATCACCGCGTTGCCCAGCTGCTGCTTGAGGCGGTCCACGGCGTCGCGCAGGGCCTTGGCGTCGAAGCCCTCCAGGCGGGCCGCCAGCACCTTCACACCGGCGACCTCGACGGCCTGGCCGGACAGGTCGGCCGTGGCGCCGGCGGCAACCTTGGCCTTCACGGCTTCCAGTTCGCGCTCCAGCTGCTTCTGGCGCTGGCCGAGGGCTCGGATCTTCTCGACCACGTCGGCGGCGCTGCCGCCGAGCAGGTCAGCGGCCTCGGCCAGTCGGGCCTCTTCAGCGTCCACGTAATCCAGGGCACCCTGGCCGGTGACCGCTTCGATGCGGCGCACGCCGGCGGACACACCGCCCTCGGAGGTGATCTTGAACAGGCCGATGTCGCCGGTACGGTTGACGTGGGTGCCACCGCACAGCTCGGTGGAGTAGTCGCCCATCTTCAGCACGCGCACGTGCTCGCCGTACTTTTCACCGAACAGGGCCATGGCACCAAAGTCCAGGGCCTCCTGCATGGCCATGGTGTGCACTTCGGCAGCGTTGTTGGCACGCACCTGCTGGTTGACCTTGCGCTCGATCACCGCCAGTTCTTCGGCGCTGATCGGCTGGAAGTGCGAGAAGTCGAAGCGCAGGCGGTCCGGCGCCACCAGCGAGCCCTTCTGCTGCACATGGGTGCCCAGCACTTCACGCAGGGCCGCGTGCAGCAGGTGGGTGGCCGAGTGGTTGAGGATGGTGGCGCCACGGCGCTCGCCATCGACCTGGCCGGCCAGCACGTCGCCGACCTTCAGGCCACCTTCGGACAGGGTGCCGACATGGCCATGGAACTGACCAGCGAACTTCTGGGTATCGTCCACCGCCAGGCGGACGCCGTTGCCGGTCAGCACGCCGGTATCGCCGACCTGGCCGCCCGACTCGGCGTAGAACGGGGTCTTGTCGGTAATCACGATCACCGCGTCACCGGCATCGGCCGACTGCACCGGACGACCGTCCTTGAGCAGGGCCAGCACGGTCAGCCCATCGGCCTGCAGACGGTCATAGCCGAGGAACACGGTCGGGCTGAGGGTGGCCACCAGCTCGGCCGGCAGGGTCACGCCGCCGCCGAACTTGCCGGCCGCACGCGCGGTCTCGCGCTGCTGCTCCATCGCCGCATCGAAGCCGGCGATGTCGACGGTCAGGTCACGCTCGCGGGCGATGTCCTGGGTCAGGTCGAGCGGGAAGCCATAGGTGTCGTACAGGCGGAAGGCGTCGACGCCCGGAATCACGCCAGCGCTGGCCTTGCCCGCGACGTCCTCGAAGATCTTCATGCCGGCATCGAGGGTCTCGGCGAAACGCTCTTCCTCGGCCTGCAGCGCGCGGGTGACGGTGTCCACCGCCGCCGGCAGTTCCGGATAGGCCTCGCCCATCTGCTCGACCAGGGTCGGCACCAGCTTGCTGAAGAACGGCTGGCGCACGCCCAGCATCCAGCCGTGGCGCAGGGCGCGACGGATGATACGGCGCAGCACGTAACCACGGCCTTCGTTGGACGGCAGCACGCCGTCGACGATCAGGAACGAACAGGCGCGGATGTGATCGGCGATCACCCGCAGCGACTTGTTCTCCAGGTCGGCGGTGCCGGTCAGCTCGGAGGCCTTGCGGATCAGTGCCTGGAACAGGTCGATCTCGTAGTTGGTATGCACGTGCTGCAGGATCGCCGCCAGGCGCTCCAGGCCCATGCCGGTATCCACGCACGGCGCCGGCAGCGGCACCAGGGTGCCGTCGGGCTGGCGGTCGAACTGCATGAACACCAGGTTCCAGATCTCGATGAAGCGGTCACCGTCCTCATCCGGGGAACCCGGCGGGCCACCGGCGATGTGGTCGCCGTGGTCGTAGAAGATCTCGGTGCACGGGCCGCACGGGCCGGTGTCGGCCATCTGCCAGAAGTTGTCCGAAGCGAACGGCGCGCCCTTGTTGTCGCCGATGCGCACGATGCGCGCTTCCGGAATGCCGACCATGTCGCGCCACAGCGCGTAGGCTTCGTCATCGGTCTGGTACACGGTGACCAGCAGGCGCTCGGCCGGCAGCTTCCAGACCTGGGTCAGCAGCTCCCAGGCCCAGGCGATCGCGTCCTTCTTGAAGTAGTCGCCGAAGGACCAGTTGCCCAGCATTTCGAAGAAGGTGTGGTGGCGTGCGGTGTAACCGACCTGGTCAAGATCGTTGTGCTTGCCGCCCGCGCGCAGGCAGCGCTGGACGTCGGCCGCACGCACGTAGCTGCGCTTCTCCGCGCCAAGGAACACGTCCTTGAACTGCACCATGCCGGAGTTGGTGAACAGCAGGGTCGGATCATTGCCCGGCACCAGCGGCGCCGACGGCACGATGGTGTGGCCTTTGCCCTTGAAGAATTCAAGGAAATCGCTGCGGATCTGGGAAGTCGTGAATTTGGCGGATGCGTTCATTGGGGGCTGGCAGTCTGCGGGCCGGCGGACCCGGACCACCGGCCGCGTTGGCCAGGGTCGCGACGGACCGCCGAAAACCTAAAGGGTATCAGGCCCGGCGCCGCCAGTCTCAGTCATCCGGGTCGTAGCGGGTTGCCCGGCGGATGCTGTCGCCGTCGAAACCCCGCCGGGCCAGCAGATCGGCGGCCTTGCGCCGCTGCGTCAGGTCCTGCGGGCCGGCCTCACCGAAGCGTCGGCGGACCAGATCACGGGCATTTTCCTGCCAGTCGCCCTCATAGCTGTCCATCGCGGCGGCGATTGCCGCGCTGTCCAGACCATGGGTACCCAGTTCGGCGCGGACATGGATCGGGCCATAGCCGGTGTTGGCACGCATCCGCACCAGGTTCTCGGCAAAGCGGGTGTCATCCTGCCAGCCGGCCTCGGTCAGCTTGGCGACAGCGGCCTGTGCGGCTTCGTCTTCGATACCGCGCGCGGTCAACTTGCGGGTGAGTTCCTTGCGCGAGTGCTCACGGCGGACCAGCAGGCCCAGTGCCCGTTGTACGGGAGTCTGCTCGCGTGGCCGGCGCTTGCGGCCAGTAGGAATGTCTTCGGCGTCGGACATCGGTACTCCAAGGGTGGCGCCGTCCGTGGCGCCCTGCCCATCCCTGGGCGATTCGAACCTGCGGGACAGGGCAACGTCACTGACGGCGCCGCCCTGCCCCACAGCAAGCCTTACTCGTCGTCGCCGTCGTCGTCGCCTTCCTCGCGGGCCGCTTCGGCCGGCTGGAACTTCTCGCGCAGCTCGGCTTCGAGCTTGGCGGCGACGGTCGGGTTGTCGCGCAGGTAGCCGCGGGCGTTGTCCTTGCCCTGGCCAATGCGCTCTTCACCGTAGCTGTACCAGGCGCCGGCCTTCTCGACCAGCTTGGCCTCCACGCCCATGTCGATCAGTTCGCCTTCGCGGCTGATGCCCTCGCCGTACAGGATCTCGGTGATGACCTGCTTGAACGGCGGCGCCAGCTTGTTCTTGACGACCTTGATCTTGGTCTGGTTGCCGATGATCTCGTCGCCCTTCTTGATCGCGCCGATGCGGCGGATGTCCAGGCGGACCGAGGCATAGAACTTCAGCGCGTTGCCGCCGGTGGTGGTTTCCGGGCTCTGACCCGGCATCATCACGCCGATCTTCATGCGCAGCTGGTTGATGAAGATCACCAGGGTGTTGGAGCGCTTGATGTTGCCGGTCAGCTTGCGCAGCGCCTGGCTCATCAGGCGGGCCTGCAGGCCCGGCAGCTGGTCGCCCATCTCGCCTTCGATTTCGGCCTTCGGGGTCAGCGCCGCGACCGAGTCGATCACCAGGATGTCCACTGAGCCCGAACGGACCAGCATGTCGGCGATTTCCAGCGCCTGCTCACCGGTATCCGGCTGCGACAGCAGCAGATCGTCCACGTTCACGCCCAGCTTGCCGGCGTAGATCGGATCCAGCGCGTGCTCGGCGTCGATGAAGGCCGCAGTGCCGCCCATCTTCTGGCACTCGGCGATGGCCTGCAGGGTCAGCGTGGTCTTGCCCGAGGATTCCGGCCCGTAGATCTCAACGACACGGCCCTTCGGCAGGCCGCCAATGCCCAGTGCGATGTCAAGCATCAGCGAGCCGGTCGGGATGGCTTCAACGGGCTCGACCACGCGGTCGCCCATGCGCATCACCGAGCCCTTGCCGAACTGCTTCTCGATCTGGCCCAGAGCTGCAGCGAGGGCGCGCTTCTTGTTCTCGTCCATCGGAGGGGTCCTTGCAGAGGTGGAATCGTTGGAGGTGCTGTCTTTGGGGGTCTTCTTTGCCATGGGCTCACTTTAAGTCGGACGTATCGCACAGGCTGAGATTCTGCCCGGCGCTCTGAAAAGAATTATCGGACATCCGTACCAACCTCAGTGGAACCAGAGAATCGCCACAAAAGACCGCGGGGTAATGCACTGTGGAACAGGTCAACGGTTGGGCCGCAGCAGGCCGCAATAGAGGCCTTCGATGGCGAAGTCCTGGTCCGGCAGCACCTCGATCGGCTTGTAATCGGGGTTGCGCGGCAGCAGGCGGATACGGTCCTTGGCGATCTTCAGCAGCTTGACTGTGATCTCGTCATCGATGCGTGCCACCACGATCTGCCCGGAATGGGCGTCGCGGGTGCGGTGCACGCCGATCAGGTCACCGTCGAAGATGCCCTCGTCGATCATCGAATCGCCCTGCACTTTCAGCAGGTAGTCCGGGGCCGGCGAGAAGAACACCCGGTCCAGCACCACGAAGTCATCAGAGCCGATGTCAGCGCCGATCGGCAGGCCGGCCGCGACCCGGCCCAGTACCGGCAGGCGCAGGACGCTGTCAGGCAGCCCCGGCTCGGCCAGCTTCTCGACCGCGGGGGCCTGCACCAGACGGATGCCGCGGGCCTGGCCCGGAATGCGACGGATCGCACCGGCCTGCTCAAGGGCTTCCAGGTGGTACTGTGCCGCGCGTACGCCCTTGAAGCCGAACGCACGTGCGATTTCCGTCTGCGACGGCGGTGCGCCTTCGCTCTCGATACGCTCGGCGATCAACTGCAGGATCGCCTGCTGGGTGTCGGTCAGGTCCATGGTTAGTAGTATTACTACTAATATCCGGGACTGCAAGTGCCGGGGGCGACAGACAGACGATGAGGTGATCTGTCGTGCCGAGCCATGCTCGGCAAGCGCGCGGATGCGCGGTTGGCCGGCAAAAAGCAAGAGCAGCAGCAGACGCAGCCGACCAGCGGTCGGCTCTACGGGAATCGCTGCGCGATTCCGCGGTTCCCTTTGGGAACCGCTGCGGCAAGCACACTACGTGTGCTTGCCGCTTCTCCAGATCGAAAACAGGATCCACACGCCGCAGAAGCCGGCGCCGATGAAGCCGCACACGCCCAGCGCCAGCAGCCAGCGGCTGGAAACGCCGCCGACGCTGTGCATCACGATCGACGAGCCGATGATCAGTGCGGCCGTGACGATGCCCATCACCAGCCGGTTCGCGGCGCGGTTGACCTGCTCGCCGAAGCCCTGCAGCGCGCTGGTTTCCACTTTCAACTGCAGCCGGCCACGACGCGCTGCCTGCACCAGTTTGCGCAGGTCGCGCGGCAGTTCACCGGCAAAATCGACCAGGCCCAGCAGGCTGCGCCGGCCGCGCTTGAGCAGCGCCCTGGGTGCGTAGCGTTGCAACACCACGCGTTCAAGGAACGGGCGCGCAGCGCTGGCCATGTCGAAATCCGGATCAAGCTGCCGACCCATGCCTTCCAGGGTCAGGAAGGCCTTGATCATCAAGGCCAGATCGGCCGGCAGGGTCAGGCTGTAGCTACGCAGCAGCTGGGTGATGTCGCCCAGCATCAGTCCGATGCGCAGGTCCTTCAGTGGCACGCCGCGATACTGGTCAACGAACTGGCTGATGTCGTGCTGCAGCCGGTTCTCGTCCACTTCCACGCCACCGGCCCAGTCCAGCAGCACGTCGGCCACACCCTGCGGGTCCTGTTCGACCAGGCCGTGCAGCAACTGCGCCACCTGAAAACGGCGCACCTCGGACAACGCGCCGACCATGCCGAAATCAATCACGCCGATGCGGCCGTCGCGCAGGTAGATGATGTTGCCCGGGTGCGGATCGGCGTGGAAGCTGCCGTCCTCGAGCACCATCTTCAACACGATATCGGCGCCGCGTCGGGCCAGTTCGCGGCGGTCCAGCCCCGCCGCATCGACGCCAGCCAGATCACGGCCGGGAATGCCGTCGACGAAGTCCTGCACGTTCAGGCTCTCGCAGGTCCACTGCCAGTGCACGCCCGGGATCAGGATGTCGTCACGGCCGTTGAAGTTGCGCGCGATGCGCTCGGCGTTGCGGCATTCGGCAGCGAAATCCAGTTCGCGGCGCAACGACACGGTGAACTGCTGCACGACCTCGGCCGGGCGGTAGCGACGCAGATCCGGCAGGCGGGCTTCAACGATCTCGGCCAGCCGCGCCAGCAGGCGCAGGTCGGCCTCGACCACGTCACGGATGCCCGGGCGGCGCACCTTCAGTACCACTTCCCGGCCGTCATGCAGGCGCGCCCGATGGGCCTGTGCCAGCGAGGCGGCGGCCATCGGCGTTTCATCAAGGAAGGCGAACACCTCGCCTGGCGCGGCGCCGAGGTCAGCCTCCAACTGCGCGCGGATCTCGGCATACGGCAACGCGGGCACCGCGTTCTGCAGCTCGGACAACTCGGCGATCCACTCCGGGGGCAGCAGATCCACGCGCGTGGCCAACACCTGGCCAAGCTTGACGAAGGTTGGGCCCAGATCCTGCATCGCGCTGCGCACACGCACCGGCGCGGTCATCCGCAGCAGCTCCTGGCGGTCCTCGTTCCAGTGCAGCAGGCGCCCTGCCCGCTCCAGCGTGGTGGCCAGCCCGATGCGCCGCACCACGTCGCCGAAGCCGTAGCGGATCAGGACGACGGCGATTTCCTGCAGTCGGCCCAGGTCACGGACCGTGCCCAGCGTTTCCCACATCATGCGTGCTCCGGACGATTACCGGAGCAGCATGTCACAGCTGGGCGTCGATGCCGCGCAACGCCGCCGCCACGGTTTGCCGGCGGATGGCTTCGCGGTCGCCATCGAACTGGAACAACTCGGCGCGGGCGTAGCCGCCACGGCGCTTCCAGCCGATCCAGACGCTGCCCACCGGCTTGTCCGGGCTGCCACCGCCCGGGCCGGCGATGCCGGTGACCGCCACCGCGATGCCGGCACCGGAGTTGACCAGGGCGCCGGACACCATCTCCAGCACGGTCTCACGGCTGACCGCACCAAACTGCTCCAGGGTCTGCGCGCGCACTCCAAGCAGGCGTTGCTTGGCCTCGTAGCTGTACACCACCATGCCGCAATCGAAGAACGCCGAGGAGCCGGCGACATCGGTCATGCATTTGGCGATCCAGCCGCCACTGCAGCTTTCGGCGGTCACCAGCTGCAGCGAGGCCTGCTGCAGGCGCTGCCCAAGCGCGGCGGACTGGGCGTTGAGATCGGCGTCGGTGGGGATGGACATCGGCATGACGGTGGGGTGAAGAACCTGCACGTTGTACCGCAGATGACCGGTTGATGTCGCGCGCCGCAGCAATGGCAGTCGCCGGACATGGCCCGGCGCTACCTCACCACTCCGGCAGCTTCTCCGGCAACAGGGCGCGGATCGGTGCACCGTCGGCACTGGCGGCCAGCTTCTCAGCCTCGGCGATCGGCAGGTCGACCTGCAGCAGCCAGCCTTCCTCATCGGCCTGCTCGCTGCGGATCACTTCCAGCTGGTGCAGGCGCGCGCGCAGGCGGCCGGCATCCGGCGGCAGGCGCAGCTCGCCGGTAACGTGCTGCAGGCCCAGGCGCTTGCCCAGCACTGCCTGCAACAGCTCCAGGCCCTGCCCGTCGCGTGCGGAAATCCACACACGTTCACGTCGCGATTCGTCGGGCACGCCGTCCTGACCGTCGTGGCGGACGTCGGCGCCGTCGATACGGTCGATCTTGTTGAACACCAGCAGCTGCGGCAGATCGCCGGCGCCAACCGCAGTCAGCACCTCGTCCACCTGCGCGATGCGTTCCTCGCGATGGGGGTCGGCGGCATCGACCACGTGCAGCAGGAAATCGGCCTCGCGCGCCTCGGACAGCGTCGAGCGGAACGCGGCGACCAGATCGTGCGGCAGGTCGCGGACGAAGCCCACGGTATCGGCCAGCACCACGTTGCCACCCGGCACCGCGATACGGCGCACGGTCGGGTCCAGCGTGGCGAACAACTGATCGGCGGCGTAGGCCTCGGCGCCGGTCATCGCATTGAACAGCGTCGACTTGCCGGCGTTGGTATAGCCCACCAGAGCCACACGCGGCAGTTCGCTGCGCACACGGGCACGGCGCATCTGGGTGCGCTGCACCTCGACCTTCTCAAGCCGCTTCTGCAGCTGCTCGACGCGCTTCTGCAGCAGGCGGCGGTCGGTTTCCAGCTGGGTTTCACCAGGGCCACGCAGGCCGATCGAGCCGCCGCGCTGGCGCTCCAGATGGGTCCAGCCACGCACCAGCCGCGTCGCCAGGTGGCGCAGCTGGGCAAGTTCGACCTGCAGCTTGCCCTCGTGGCTGTGCGCACGCTGGGCGAAGATGTCCAGAATCAGGCCGGTACGGTCGATCACCCGGCGTTCCAGGAACCGTTCCAGGTTGCGCTCCTGGCCCGGGCTCAACGCATGGTTGACCAGGATCAGGTCGGCCCCGCTGGCATCGGCCGCCGCCTTGATCTCGTCCAGCTTGCCGCTGCCGATCAGGGTCGACGGGTTGGGACGGTCCAGGCGCGCGGTGATCGTCGCGGCGATGCTGGCCCCGGCCGAGCGGGCCAGATCACCGAACTCTTCCAGCACATCGTCTTCCAGCTTGCCAAAATGCGGCTGGATCAACAGGGCGTGTTCGCCCTTTTTCGAGCGGTCAAACATTCACCGCTCCGGTCTTACTCGTCTGCTTCATCACCTGCCTGACCACCTTCACTGGACTGCACATAGCCGCCACCCGGGCCCACCTTCACGTTGCGTGCCGGCACCACCGTGGAAATGGCGTGCTTGTAGACCATCTGGCTCACCGTATTGCGAAGCAGGACCACGAACTGGTCGAACGACTCGATCGTGCCCTGCAGCTTGATGCCGTTGACCAGGTACACCGAAACCGGCACGCGCTCGCGCCGCAGTGCGTTCAAGAAAGGATCCTGCAGCGATTGCCCCTTGGACATTGCACACTCCTGATTATTGTTCTTATTGGGTTGCCGACGGTTTGCCACGGCCCCCGAGCCGCCCGCCGACCGATGATGTTACACGGCTGGCGGGGGTTCAGCGTGCGACGAAGGTCGACACCGCCTCGGCCAGTCGCTCCTGGTCGATGTGGGGGTCGAACCAGCGCGCATCAAGCTCGCCGCGCAGCCAGGTCAGCTGGCGCTTGGCCAACTGGCGGGTGGCGAAGATCGCCTTGTCCCGGAAGCGGGCCGGGTCGCCCTCCCCGTCCAGATGCTCCCAGGCCTGGCGATAGCCGACCGCGCGCACCGCCGGCAGGTCCAGGGGCGCCTCGACCGCGGCCATTTGCGGCATCGCGCGCAACGCGCGGACCTCGTCGAGGAAGCCCTGCTCCAGCATGGCGTCGAAGCGGGCCTCGATGCGCTGGTGCAGCACCGCACGCTCTCGCGGCGCCAGGATCAGCTTCAGGGTACGCACCGGCAACGGCGCCACACCCGGCCGGCGCTGCCATTCGCTGATCGGTGTGCCGGTGAGACGGTAGACCTCCAGCGCCCGCTGGATGCGCTGCGGGTCGGTGGCGTGGATGCGCGCGGCGGCAGCCGGATCGACATCGGTCAGCTCCGCATGCAATGCCGCCCAGCCCCGTTCGGCGGCCTCGGCGGCCAGCACCGCACGCGTCTCCGGATCGGCCTCCGGCATCGGCGACAGGCCCTGCAGCAGGGCCCGGAAATACAGACCGGTGCCGCCGGCCAGGATCGGCGTCCTGCCGCGCGCCACAATATCGGCCACCACCCGGCCGGCATCGGCCGCGAATTCGGCCGCCGAGTAGGTCTGCCACGGATCACGCAGGTCCAGCAGATGGTGCGGCGCCTGTGCACGCTCGGCGGCATCGGGCTTGGCCGAGCCGATATCCAGATGGCGGTAGACCAGCGCCGAATCGACGCTGACGATTTCGCCATCCAGCTGCCGGGCCAGCGCGATCGCGGTGGCGGTCTTGCCGCTGGCGGTCGGCCCCATCACGGCGATCGCCAGCGGGCGCCGGTCGATGCCCATCAGTCTTCGTCCGGCCAGCGGATCGTCGGCGTGGCGTCGGCGCGCGGCGTCGGCACCGCATCGACGGCCTGCCAGATCTTCAGCGCATCGACGGTGGCGGCCACATCATGCACGCGCACGATGCGGGCACCCCGCTGCACCGCGATCAGATGCGCCGCCACCGAGGCCGCCACGCGTTCGGAGGGCGTGTCGCGGCCGGTCAGTTCGCCGAGGCTGCGCTTGCGCGACAGGCCGGCCAGCATCGGAACGCCCAGCTCCAGGAAGCGCTCCGAGCGCGCCAGCAGGGTCAGGTTGTGGGCGGTGGTCTTGCCGAAACCGAAACCGGGATCGATCAGCAGGTTCTTCCTGGCGATGCCGGCCATCTCGGCAGCGAACAGGCGCTGGACCAGGAAGCCATGCACCTCGGCGACCACGTCGTCGTAGTGGGGGTCGGCCTGCATATGGCCCGGCTCGCCCTGCATGTGCATCAGCACCACTGGCACGCCGGCGTCGGCAGCCGCTTCCAGTGCGCCGTCCTGGCGCAGGCCGAAAATGTCATTGATCATGCCGGCGCCGGCGGCCACCGCTGCGCGCATCACCTCCGGCTTGAAGGTGTCGATGCTGATCGGCACGGCGCTGCGCGCGGCCAACTGCTCGATCACCGGGATCACCCGGCGCAGCTCCTCCTCCACCGATACCGGCGCAGCGCCCGGACGGGTCGACTCGCCGCCGATGTCGAGCAGGTCGGCGCCCTCCTCGACCAGCTTCAGGCCGTGGGCGACCGCGGCCTCGGTGCTGTCGTGCGCGCCGCCATCGGAGAACGAGTCCGGGGTGACGTTGACGATGCCCATGACCCGGGCACGGTCCAGGCGCAGGATGCGGCCGGCGCAATCGAGCTGGGGCGACGTATCGAACATGGGTGATCCTGCTGGGACAACGGCGGGTAGTTTAGTTCGGCAGGGCGGCGCCCTGCACCCGCAGCGGCAACAGCCACCGCCACAGCAAGAGCTGAAGCAACAGCAGAAGCCGGTTTCCTGAGGGATGGCGCGGTGGGTCCGGTTGCGGGAGACGCCGTAAACCCCCCTCCGGGGTCCGGCCCAGCCGCCGGCGGCTGGGCGTTCGGGCGCTTGCGAAGCAGTGCTTCGCAAGCAAAGCGCCCTCACCCATGGGGGCTTGGCCGCGGCATCCATGCCGCGGACACTC
>NZ_PYTV01000011.1:0-140819 GCF_003028475.1 Stenotrophomonas sp. Nf1
AGTCGGCGAAGATCTGCTCGCAGATCGCGCGGGTGTCCACGTCCTGGAAGATCACCGCGTTGCGGCGCAGGCGCAGCAGCGCGGTCCAGGGTTCGAGGATCAGACGGTAGCGGGCCAGGCCGCCATCGCTGCCCAGCTGCGCCGCTTCGGTGCACAGCCCATGCCACTGCCGCAGCGCGCCATCGGCCTGGCGCAGCTGCAGGGTCAGCGGCTGTTCCAGCCACGGGTCCAGGTCCAGGAACGCATCGGTGGCCAGGCAGTCGATCTGCAGGCGGTTGTCGCCGCAGACCGCTTCGATGCCTTCAAAGCGTTCGACCACCCACGCCTCATGCAGTCCCTGCAGACGCAGCTGGCGTGGCTGCCGGGCGTCGAGCGTGATCGCCCGCATCAGTGCGACAACAGCGGCTTCCGTGCCCATGCAGAATCTCCCTCGGGTAGTGGGAGAACTGTTGGGCAGGGCGCCGCCGGTGACGACGTGTCAGAGCATTCCTGTGGAGTGGATCACGCTTGCCGACATCAGATCAGGCTATTCGCGACAAACTCCTAAGAATGGGGCAGTGCATTCACGACGCGGCAATCAACCGCGCTTCCCTGCAAACCGCGCTTCGATCTCTTCCAGCGACTTTCCCTTGGTTTCCGGCAGCCACAATGCGGCCACCAGGAAGAACACGAAGGTACACGCTGCCCAGAACACGAACATGCTGGCGTAGCCGTAGTGGCCCACCGTGGGCAGGAAGATCGCGGCGATGGTGGTGGACACGAACTGGTTGATCAGCAGCGCGATGCTCATGCCGTTGGAGCGGATGCGGTTGGGCATCAGCTCGGACAGCGCCAGCCACACGCACACGCCGGGCCCGACCGCGAAGAACGCGACGAACACCAGGATGCAGGCGGCCACCGCCCAGCCGTGTGCCGGCGGCGGCACCGGCCCGATGCGGGCCTGTTCGATGCGCAGCGGCGCCTGGGCGGCGCTGGCCGGGTCGGCGAACGGGTTGAGGTGCAGCGTGCGGAAGAACGCACCGATCACGCTGTCCGGCTGCACGGTGCCAGCGCGTTCGATGCGCAGCTCGCGGTCGGTGAGGTTGTCGCTGCGCAGGGCGCGCACATTGGTGAAGTCACCATAGGCGTACGACACGGTCAGCTGCATCGGCCGGCCTTCGCTGTCGATGCCGGCGCCCAGGCGCTGCCACTGTGCGTCATCCAGCACCAGCTGCAGGCCATCGTCACTGACGGCGGCCTGCAGGTGTGGCTGCACATCGGCGCGGCCACGCTCGGCCTGGAAGAACAGCGTGGCCGCGGCCAGCAGCGCCACGCAGATGCCGCCGCTGCCCAGCATCAGCAGGAACTTGCGGCCCTTGCGGTCGACCAGCAGCAGCGCGACCACGGTCATCACCGCATTGAGCAGCTTGATTGCCACGTCGGCGCTGTTGGCGACGGAGCCGGACAGCCCGGCCTGGTTGAGGATGTTCACCGCGTAGGCCAGCACCGAGTTGATGCCGGTGGCCTGGGTGCAGGCCAGCACCACGCAGGCCAGCAGGAACGGAACCACGTAGCGGCGGCTGAGCAGCGGGTCGCGCTTGCCGTCGCTGCTGCTCGATTCCGGCGCCTGGATCTGTGCCAGCGTGGTCTCCACCTGCGCCGCCGGCAACACGCGTTGCAGGCTGCGACGGGCATCGTCGACGCGGCCGCGACGCACCAGCCAGCGCGGCGATTCGGACAGCCAGAAGATGCCGGCGCAGAACAGCAGGCCCGGTGCCAGGCAGCTCCAGAAGATGGTGCGCCAGGCGTGGTCCTTCACCGTGAACAGCTCCTGCGCCTGCTGCGCGACCGGCAGCGAACGCACCGCTTCGGCGGCGGCGTCCACCGCATGCGCGTGGTACAGGCCGATCAACGCGGCCAGCACCAGGCCGATGGTCAGCAGCAGCTGGAACATCGCCGCGCCACGGCCGCGCCGCTCGGGGCTGAGTACCTCGGCCAGGTACAGCGGCACCACCACGCCGATCAGGCCGCCACTGACGCCCTGCAGCAGGCGGCCCAGCAGCAGTGGCGTGTAGCCGGAGGCCAGCGCCATGATCGGAATCGACGCGGTGAACAGCACGCCGGCCAGCAGCATCGCACCGCGCCGGCCGATCAGGTCGGCGACCATGCCGGCGAACAGCGAGGACAGCACGCTGCCCAGCAGCACCGCCGCAACGACGAAGCCGAGCTGCTGGCTGCTGAGCTGCCAAGCGTGGCTGGCGGTGGCTTCCAGGTAGGGCAGGGCGCCGGCGATGATGCCGATGTCGATGCCGTACAGCAGGCCACCGAGGCCGCCGATGAAGAGCAGGTAGCGTACGGGCCAGCGCGGGGCGGTGCTTGCAGTCATCAGCAGGTTCCCTGGGAACGTTTCAGTGCGGATTGCTTTCGTAGAGTCGAGCTTGCTCGACTGAGCGCGCATGGCGTGGCAGAGCAGTCGAGCAAGCTCGACTCTACGAACGGCGGTGCGTCAGGCGTTTTCGGTGTTGCGAAGAGCAGTACTTCAGGCGTGTACAGCGTTCAGATCAATCACATGCCCGCCCACCACCACCTGCTGCAGGCGCAGTTCGGCGTCCAGCACCACCAGATCGGCGCGGGCGTCGGGCGCGATGCGGCCGCGATCGCCCAGGCCCAGGTAATCGGCCGGGAAGGTGGAAACGCGCTGCGAGGCATCGGCCAGCTCCAGGCCGACGCGCACCAGGTTGCGCAGCGCCTGGTCCATGGTCAGCGCGCTGCCGGCCAGCGAGCCGGTGGCCAGGCGTACGCAGCCTCCACACTTGTGCACGCGCTGCTCGCCCAGCGCGTACTCGCCATCAGGCATGCCGGTGGCGGCGGTGGCGTCGGTCACCGCGTACAGGCGCGGGATCGCGCGCGCGGCCAGACGGATCACGCCGGGGTGGATGTGCTGCAGGTCGGGGATGATCTCGGCGTACTGCGCGTGCGCCAGCGCGGCCGCAGCGATGCCTGGGCGATAGTGATCAACGCCGGTCATTCCATTGAACAGATGGGTGAAACCTGCGGCACCGGCCTGCAGCGCGGCCACGCCTTCCTCGTAGGTACCGGCGCTGTGGCCGAGCTGCACGCGGATACCCATCGCGGAAAGCGCGGGTATCAACGCGGTGTGCTCGCCGATCTCCGGTGCCAGCGTCATCACCCGGATCGGCGCCAGCGCATGCAGCTGCTGGACCAGTGCCAGCGTCGCCTCGATCGTGCGGTTGGGCTGCGCGCCCAGCCGCTGCGGGCTGATGAAGGGGCCTTCCAGATGCACGCCGGCGATGCAGGCGGCTTCCGCGTCGGGTGCCGCCATGGTTGCAGCCACACCCTGCAGCGCGTGCTCGATCTCGTCCAGGCCGGCGGTCATGGTGGTCGCCAGCAGCGTGGTGGTGCCGAAGCGCAGGTGGGTGCGGGCGATGGTGCGCGCCACGTCGCCACCCTGCATCAGGTCCACACCCGCCGCGCCATGCACGTGCAGATCGATGAAGCCGGGCAGGATCACCGGCAGCTGCGGATCATCGCCGCCGCTGTGGTCATCCACCTGCAGCTGGCGCACCTGCGAATCGAAGTGAACCTGGCCACGTCGCCAGCCCAGCGGGGTGAGGATGCGGCCGTACAGGGAGCGGGTGTCGGTCATGCGGGTGGCTCGGCGATGATCACTTCAATGCCGAGACGCTGCAGACCCTCACGGGTCGCATCGTCGATGCCGGCGTCGGTGATGATGGTGTGGATCTGGTCCAGCCGGGCGATGCGGTGCAGGCTCACGCGGCCGAACTTGGAGGCATCGGTGAGCACCACGACGCGGCGCGCGCGCTCGACCATGCGATGGTTGAGGCGGGCTTCGGCCTCGTCGTGGGTGGTCAGGCCGAACTGCAGGTCCAGGCCGTCCACGCCCAGGAACAGGGTGTCGAAGCTGTACGAGTTGAGGCTGGCCTCGGCCTGGCTGCCCTGCAGCGACAGCGACTGCTGGCGCAGCAGACCGCCGGTCAGCAGTACGTTGATACCGGGTGCATTGGCCAGTTCCCAGGCGATGTTCAGCCCGTTGGTCATCACCGTCACATCGCGATGGGCGCGCAGGTGGCGGGCCAGCGTCATCGTGGTCGAGCCGGAATCGATGATGATGTTGTCGCCGGGCCGCACCAGGCGCGCGGCGCACGCACCGATCGATTCCTTCAGCGGCAGGTTCAGCGCGTCCTTCTCGTGGATGTCCTGTTCCTGCGGCGGCGTGCGCACCAGGGTGGCGCCGCCGTGGGTGCGGTTGGCCAGGCCCTGCGCTTCGAAGTGGGTCAGGTCGGCGCGGATGGTCACCGCCGACACGCCGAAGCGCTCGACCAGATCGGCCACCTGCACCGAGCCGTGCTCGATCAGCAGCTGCAGGATCTGTTGCCGGCGGGAGCGGGTGTTGCGCATGGCCATTCTCGGTTTCGCGGGGAAAGGTAGAGATTAGCCGTTCGCCGCAGCGGAGGCAGCCGAGCGTGCAGCCTGTGCGCGGGTTCCGGCCTGGTTGGCGCTGCACGCACGGGCGTACTCGCCCAGGCACAGGCCGATACGGTGCTGCACCAGCGCGGTGGGCGTATTGGCCAGGGTGCCCTCGCGCACGGCGCGGTACTGTTCCGGCAGGTACTGGCTGAGCAGCACCAGCGGCGGTACATGCTGTTCCAGGTTGGCGAACAGGGTCTGCACCGCCTGTACCAGTGCCGGCTCGCCCCAGTAGTAGCGGCAGCGGTCGCTGAAGGAATAGCTGCGCAGCAGGCGCAGTGCGGCCTCATCGCCCTGGTAGTAGGACTGCCAGTACTTCGGCTGCGCCACCATCACCTCGTCCAGCACCTGCGGCAGGCGCGAGCACTGCGCGGCCGGCAGCAGTTCGGCTTCGATCGCGGCCAGTGCGAACAGCGCTTCGCGATAGGCGAAGGTGGCGGCCGGGCCGACCTTGAGAATGGCGAAGTGATCGCGCACCAGCGCGTGCAGGCCACTCTCGCGCTGGTAGTCGGTGGAGTGCGCTTCGAACACGATGCGCGGCTGCTGCTCGAGGAAATCGGCCAGCGTGCTGGCGGCCGCGGCGTCGTACTCGTGCACGCTGCTGTGGTCGAAGTCCACGCCCGGCTGCACCACCATCGCGATCACGCGCTGCCAGGCATCGCGCAGCTGCGGCGTATCGAAGGCCTGCTGGTGGATGGCCAGGGTCTGCGTGGCGGCGGCCGGCGTGGTCACCTGCAGGCCTTCGGCCAGCGAGGCTTCGCCACCGGGAATCGGTACTTCGGTACCGATCACATAGACCGGCGGCGGCAGGCCGTGTTCGGTTGCGGTGCGCTCGGCAATCTCGGCCAGCTCGGCCGAACGCGCAGCGACGATGGCATCGGGCAACGGTACCGGGTCATCGGCGCAGGACATGCTGCAGTCCAGGTGGATCTTGTGGAAACCGGCGGCGACATAGGCTTCGATCAGCACGCGCGCATGGGTCATCGCTTCGGCGGCCGGGCGCTTCTGCCAGGCATTCGGGCCGAGGTGGTCACCGCCCAGGATCAACCGCTCGCGCGGGAAGCCTTCCTCATCAGCCAGTGCGCCCACGTAGTCGCGGTACTGCGGCGGGGTCATGCCGGTGTAGCCGCCGAACTGGTCGACCTGGTTGGAGGTGGCCTCGACCAGCAGCACGGTGCCGTGCGCCAGCGCCACGTGCATGGCCGCGCGCAGCACCTGCTCGTTGCTGCAGCAGACACTGTACAGGCCGACATTGGCACCGGCGCGGTGGGAGGCAAGCAGGGTCTGCAACGGGGACATGGTCAGGCTCCGGACATCAGGAAAACGAGGGTTGGCAGGCCAGCAGGGCGGCACCACGTGCGCCGCCGGCATCACCGAAGCGTGGCGGCACGATCGGCGGGACCTGCACGCCGTTGAACAGATGGGCCGAAATGGCCGCTGGCAGCTGCTGGTACAGCGGCACGTACTGCGACAGGCCGCCGCCCAGCACGATCACGTGCGGGTCCAGCGCCAGCACCAGTGCGGCCAGGCTGTGGCCGAGCAGGTCGCGGTGGATGTCCAGCGCCTGGCGTGCACGCGCATCACCGGCCTCGGCCAGGGCGATCACCGCGCTGGCGTCGGCGGCGTTGCCACCGAGGTGGCGTTCGATCATCGCCAGCCCGCTGCCGGACACATAGCGCTCCACGCAGCCCTGCAGGCCGCAGGCACAGTCGATCAGTGGCAGGCCATGACGCTGCAGCAGGTGGCCGGGCACGCTCCAGTGGCCCCATTCGCCGGCCAGCCCGTTGAAGCCGGACAGCAGGCGGCCCTGCAGGCAGAAGCCGCCACCGGCGCCGGTGCCGAGGATGGCGCCGAACATGCTGGGGTAACCGTCGGCAGCACCGCCGTGTGCCTCGGACAGGGCGAAGCACTGCAGGTCGTTGCCGAAGTGCAGCCGGCGATGCAGCCGCGCCTGCAGATCCGCCGCCACACTGTGCCCGGTCAGCGCCGGCACATTCGCGCTGAGCTGGCGGCCCGTGCGGCGGTCACGCACGCCCGGCAGTGCGATGCCGATGGCCGCGTCGCTGCGGCCCAGCGCGGTATCCGCCTCGGCCACCAGCCCCAGCATGGCCTGCAGGAAGCCGTCGTAGTCGCCCTGCGGTGTGCTGACCCGGCGGCGCCAGGTCACCTGCATCGCTGCATCGCACGCCACCAGTTCGATCTTGGTGCCGCCGATGTCGATGCCGTAGCAGGCGTGGGCGATCAGCTCAGCCATGATGGATGGTGACGCCCTTGACGACGCGGTTGACGGTGCCGTCCGGGAACGGGTTGTCCGGGGTCAGGCCCAGCGCGGTCGAGCGCTGCAATGCGAACAGCTGCGCAAAGCCCAACCACACCGGCGCCAGCCACGGATCGTCGAATGCGGTGTGAAGCGGCGGCACCACGAGGGTGTACTCGTCATCGGCACCGATATCCGAATGCGGGCCGATCGCCAGCACCTGGCCGGCCACGCCGTCGCGGCGCAGTTCTTCCAGCAGATCCTGTTCGTAGCGGCGTGCCAGCGGCTGCACACTGCGCAGCACCACCACCAGGGTGTTGCCGTCCAGCGTGGACTTCGGGCCGTGGCGGAAGCCGAGCGGGGTGTTGGCCAGCGCCAGCACGCGGCCGGCAGTCAGCTCCAGCACCTTGAGCGCGCACTCGCGTGCCAACGCTTCCAGCGGGCCGCTGCCGAGGTAGATCACGCGATTGAACGGGCGCTGCGCCAGCGTTGCCACCGGCGCGTCCCACTGCGCCAGGCCTTCGCGGGCCAGCGCGGCAATCTGCTTCAGGCGCGCCACCCGGGCGTCCCACGGCGAGCGGTCGAACACGGTCAGCGCGGCCAGCAGCATGCAGGTCAGGCTGCTGGTCATGGCGAAGGCGCGGTCGCAGCTGGCCGATGGCATCAGCAGGGTGCAGGTGTCGGCGCGGCCGGCACCGCGACGGGCCAGTTCGCCATCGGCGTTGCAGGTGATGTCGAGGAAGCGCGCGTCATCCACATCGCTGCGCATGCGCTCCACGGCCGCCACGCTTTCCGGGCTGGAACCGCTGCGGCCGAACGACACCAGCAGGGTCGGGCGGTCGCGCTGCAGGTACAGCGCCGGATGGGTCAGCAGGCTGGTGGTGTGCACCACGCGCACGTCGGCGGCCCACTGTGCGTTGATCGCATCGGCCACCATCTCGGCGATGAAGCCGGAACTGCCGGCGCCGGTGAACAGCACGCGCTGGTTGGGATCGTTGAGGCTGTCGCCAAGGAAGGCCTGCAGGCGGTCGCGGGCACGCGACAGGTCCTGGGCGAGGGCTTCCCACAGCGCAGGCTGCTGGGCGATTTCGGTAGCGGTATCGGCTCCGCCCAGGCGCTGCCAGGCGGACACATCGGAAAGCAGGGTGACGTCCATTCGGAGGTTCCAGTTGGGCCAGCGCACCATCTGCGTTTTCTTTCGAAATGTCAAATAGCGAAAGCAAAAAGAAAGAAAATCTGGCGTCGGCTTCGTCCTGTGTCGCCCCTGCAGGAAAACGCAAGAAACGGGCGCATGCCGTATCGCACAATGCTTAACAGGCGCTTGCAAGCGCTTACACAAAGTATTGCGACGCAACAACTTTCGTTTCAAAGGAATATATCTTCCTTTTTCCTTTCAATTTGTTGACATCTTTCGAATCGCTGCCCTAGAGTCGGCCCAATCGCTTTCGAAACGCCCGGTGAACGGGTTGGGAGTCCGCGTGGAAAACTGCGTTCGTCGCTCGCCGCTGCTGCTGGCCCTGTTGCCGGCGTTGATGCTGGCGTCCACGTCGGCCCATGCCGAGCCGGTCGGCAACCTGCGTTCGGTCAGCGCCAGCGACAGCCGGGACGGCGTACGCGGCTGGGACCTGCAGACCGACAGCGGCGCGCGCATCCGCATCGAACTGCCGGCTGCCGACATCATTCGCGTGCAGGCCGGCCGCAACGGCAAACTGACCGGCGCCGGCGACAAGGCCGCGCCGATCGTGCTGCCGCAGCCCAAGGCGAACGTGCAGGCGCAGCTGGAAGAAGATGCGCAGGAAATCCGCGTGCGTACCGATGCGCTGGTGCTGCATGTGCAGCGGCAGCCGCTGCGCCTGCGCCTGGAACGCCTGGACAACGGCCAGCCGACCGCCCTGTGGCAGGAACTGCAGCCGCTGGACCTGGATGCTGCGCAGAGCGTGCAGGTGCTGTCCTCGCAGGCCGATGAAGGCTATTACGGTGGCGGCCAGCAGAACGGCCGCTACCAGTTCAAGGGCCGCGAGCTGGACGTGTCCTATTCCGGTGGCTGGGAAGAGGGCGACCGCCCGAGCCCGGCGCCGATGCTGCTGAGCAGCCGTGGCTGGGGCATGCTGCGCAATACCTGGAGTGATGGCAGCTACGATCTGCGCGAGGCCGACCAGGCCACGCTGCTGCATCGCGAAGACCGTTTCGATGCCTACTACTTCGTCGGCGCGGACCTGCCGAAACTGATCGAGCGCTACACCCAGCTGACCGGCCGCCCGAACATGGTGGCGCGCTGGGCGCTGTCCTACGGCGATGCCGATTGCTACAACGACGGTGACAACAGCAAGAAGCCCGGCACCGTGCCCGAAGGCTGGAGCGACGGCCCGACCGGCACCACGCCGGATGTGATCGACAGCGTGGCCAAGCAGTACCGCGCCCACGACATGCCCGGCGGCTGGATCCTGCCCAACGATGGCTACGGCTGTGGTTACAAGAAGCTGCCGGAAACCGTGCAGGGCCTGGCCAAGTACGGCTTCCGCACCGGCCTGTGGACCGAGAACGGCGTGGACAAGATCGCCTGGGAAGTGGGCAAGGCCGGCAGCCGCGTGCAGAAGCTGGACGTGGCCTGGACCGGCAAGGGCTACCAGTTCGCGATGGATGCCAACCGCCAGGCGTTCAACGGCATCCTCGACAATTCCGATTCGCGCCCGTTCCTGTGGACGGTGATGGGCTGGGCCGGCATCCAGCGCTATGCGGTGGCCTGGACCGGCGACCAGAGCAGCAGCTGGGACTACATCCGCTGGCACGTACCGACCCTGGTCGGCTCCGGCCTGTCCGGCATGGCCTATGCCAGCGGCGATGTGGATGCGATCTTCGGCGGCAGCGCCGAGACCTTCACCCGCGACCTGCAGTGGAAAGCATTCACCCCGGTACTGATGGGCATGAGCGGTTGGTCGTCGAACGCTCGCAAGCATCCGTGGTGGTACGACGAACCCTACCGCAGCATCAACCGCGATTACCTGAAGTTGAAGATGCGCCTGACCCCGTACATGTACGGTCTGGTGCACGACGCTGCGCAGACCGGCGCGCCGCCGGTGCGTGGCCTGATGTGGGACAACCCGCGTGACCCGCACGCGCAGGATGAAACCTACAAGTACCAGTTCCTGCTCGGCCGCGACCTGCTGGTGGCGCCGGTGTACCGCAGCCAGGCCGCCAGCCGTGGCTGGCGCCGTGACATCCACCTGCCGGCCGGCGGTTGGATCGACTACTGGGATGGCCGCCGCGTGCAGGCCGGCGCCGACGGCCGCCAGCTCGACCGCCAGGTGGACCTGGCCACGCTGCCGGTATTCGTGCGCGCCGGTGCGATCCTGCCGATGTACCCGTCGATGCTGTTCGACGGCGAAAAACCACTCGATGAAGTGACCTTCGACCTGTACCCGCAGGGCGATTCGCAGTACACGCTGTACGAAGACGATGGCAACACCCGCCGCTACCAGCAGGGCGAGTCGAGCACGCAGCGGATCCGCGTGCAGGCGCCGGCGCAGGGCAGCGGCCCGGTGCAGGTGCAGATCGATGCCGTGCAGGGCCAGTACAACGGCCAGCTGGCGCAGCGTCGCTATGGCCTGCGCGTGCTCAGCCGGCAGGCGCCGCGTGCGGTGCAGGCCGCTGGCCGCGCATTGCCGGCGCTGGCCGATGCCGCCGCGTTCAACAGCGCAGCTGAGGGCTGGTACTTCGATGCCAGCGAACGCCGTGGCACCCTGCACGTGCGCACCGCCGCCCAGGACATCCGCCAGCCGCTGCAGCTGCAGCTGGACTTCGCGGTGGCCGCCGCCGCTGCCGACGATGCCTATCCGGCCGCGCCGGTGCTGGGCCGCGAACTACCGGCCGACAGCCTGCTGGTGGTCAATCGCCCGGCCGAAGAACCCGACCATGCGCTGGAAAATGCCTTCGATGATGATCCGGGCACCTGGTTCCGCAGTGTGCGCAACCAGGCCGTGCGCACCGGTGCGCATGAGTGGGTGATCGGCTTCGGCGAGCGGAAAATGATCGATGGCATCGACATCGCACCGCGCAACGACAAGAACTGGAAGCATGGCCAGGTACGCGATTACGAGGTGTACCTGGGTGACAGCAACGGCGAGTGGGGCGAACCGATCGCACGTGGCCGCCTGCAGCTGAAGGAGGGCGTGCAGCGCATCGACTTCCCGGCCCACGCCGGTCGCCTGCTGCGCTTCCGCGTGCTGAGCGTGCAGAACCCCGAGGGCGATGGCGCCAGCAGCACCGACCCGATGGTCACCGCGGCACAGGGCAGCGCCCGTGCCTTCGATGCGCTGCAACCGCGCGACGTCGGCCCGATCGCGCTGTCCACCTTCCACATCCTCGAACACCAGGAACCGGAGCGACCGGCCCGGCAGCGCTATCTCTCCGAGCTGCCGGTGCCGGCCGCGCTGGCCAGCCAGGTGCGCGCCGACCAGGCCTTCCGTGGCGATGCCGGCATGCGCATGAACGGCCTGCAGTTCCGCCGTGGGCTGGGCGTAGGTGCCAACAGCCGCATCGACCTGCGCCTGCAGGGCGGCTGGCACCTGCTGCGTGCCGACCTCGGCATCGACGACGCCTGCCGCAACGCCGGTGGCTTGCAGTTCCAGGTCTGGGGTGACAACCGCCTGCTGTACGACAGTGGCCTGGTGAAGGCGCCCGGCGTGGTCAAGCCGGAGCTGGACATCCGTGGCATTTCCCGCCTGAGCCTGCGCACGCTGGGTGCGCAGGGCAGCCAACCCGCCCAGGTCTGTGCCAACTGGGCCAACGCCGTGCTGATCGGCCAGGAGGGCGACTCCGCCAGCATCGTCGCCCCATGACCCCCACGTAACACCGCTCCTCCCCCCGCCCATTCCGACTGCGGCCCTCATGGCCGCGGCCCGGGAGCGTTTTGCCCGCCGAACGCCTACGCGCTCACTTTTTGCGCTGCACCCCTGCCAGGAGAGAACCCCGATGTTGCCCGCACGCCACCACCGCCCCCCCTGTCGTTCGATCGCTCCGCTGTCGCTGGCCATCGCCGGCGTGCTGCTGTCGGTCGCCGTTCCCGCCTTCGCCCAGGACAGCAAGGACAAGGCCACCGACCTGGCCCGCATCGAGGTCACCGGTTCCAACATCCGCCGCACCGACGTTGAAACTGCCTCGCCGGTGCAGGTGATCAGCAAGCAGGACATCCAGAACATGGGCGCGCGCACGCTGCTGCAGGTGCTCGACAACCTGCCGGCAGCACGCCCGGCGCAGCAGGATGCGCGTTCGCTGTTCACTGGTTCCGACGGTGCCTCGCAGGCCAACCTGCGTGGCCTGGGCGCGCAGGGCACGCTGGTGCTGCTGAACGGCCGTCGCCTGTCGTACTATGGCGCGCCGGCCGGCTTCCAGACCCAGTTCGTCAACATCGATGCGATCCCGGCCGCCGCCATCGAGCGCATGGAAGTGCTGACCGACGGCGCCTCGGCGGTGTACGGCACCGACGCGGTGGCTGGCGTGATCAACGTGATCACCAAGCGCAACTTCCAGGGCGCCGAGATCAACTTCACCAACGACACCTCTTCGCGCATCGACTCCTACGGCGAGCGCCAGGCCAGCATCACCGCAGGTTTCGGCGACCTGACCGAGAACCGCTTCAACATCTACGGCGCGGTGAACATGTACCGCCGCGACGCGATCCCGCTGAGCGATTTCTACGACAAGCGCCCCGACCAGTACTACGTCAACAACCCGAACTATCTCAACAACCTGCGCCTGGGCGTGGGCAGCAAGCCGGGCGAGTTCAACCCCGGTAGCTACTTCGCCTTCGATCCGGTCACCGGCCGCCGCGTGCAGGAAGCCGCGCCGGGCTGCAAGAACGTGCTGACCAGTGAAGCGGCCGGTCCGCGTTGCGTCTGGGAAACCTGGATGAACAACGAGATCGATGCCGGCGCCAAGTCCGAGCGCAACACCGCCTACCTCAACGGCACCTTCCTGGTCGGTGACAGCACCGAGATCTTCGCAGAGGCGACCTACACCGACATCGACCTGCGCGCCAACGGCGGCACCCCGCGCACCTACGGCACCACCACCGGCAACCCGACCAGCTGGTTCTCGCGCAACACCGGCAACAACGTCAACCAGTTCCTGTACCCGTTCCTGGGCCCGAACAACGAGTACAACCACGCCAGCCCGCAGATGAAGGCGATGATGGGCGGCGTGGTTGGCCTGAACTACCTGCTGCAGGACGCCGGCCCGAGCTACTTCGGCCAGCGCAACACCGACAAGAGCTACCGCGTGCTGGCCGGTGCGCGTGGCAGCCGCGGTGACTGGAACTGGGAGACCGCGTTCGCCAGCGCCGGTACCCACTCCACCACCTACCAGACGATCAACGTCAACACCAAGGGCTTCGAGAAGGCCTTCGGTCCGTACACGATCGATCCGGGCACCGGCCGGGTGATCATCTCCGACCATCCGGCGTACAAGTTCGGCGAGATCAGTGAAGCCAACGCCGCGCTGATCCGCGAAGCGTTCCCGACTTTCGACATCCAGTCGTGGACCCGCCTGCACACCCTGGACGGCAAGATCGAAGGCCCGCTGTTCCAGCTGCCGGCCGGTGAGATGCGCGCGGCCTTCGGCTTCAACGCCAGCCGCGAAACCTTCTACACCCCGGGCAATGCCGATGCGGCCAACGGCCTGATCACCCAGCAGGGTGGTTCGTGGTTCGACGGCAAGCGCAACACCTACGCGCTGTTTGCCGAGACCGTGGCGCCGATCACCGACAAGCTGGAACTGGATGCGGCGGTGCGCGTGGACAAGTACCCGAACTTCAGCGCCAACGTGGCACCGAAGATCGGCTTCAAGTACCAGGCCTTCGACCAGCTGATGCTGCGCGGTACCTATTCCACCGGCTTCCGTGCACCCAGCCTGGCCGAGTCCGGCAATGGTGGCGTGTTCGCGCAGCTGGGTGGCTTCCGCGACGAGCTGCGCTGCAACGAGACCAACGCCATCGCCAACCTCCTGCTGCGCTCGCAGCGCCCGGGTGACGTCGACCTGGGCAAGAACCTGCTGAACGTGGACTGCAGCCGCACCGTGGCGCGCATGACCCAGCCGAACAAGGACCTGAAGCCGGAGAAGGCCAAGATCGCCACCCTCGGCTTCGTCTACGAGCCGGCCACCTGGCTGTCGGTGTCGGCCGACTACTGGTTCATCTACCGCGACAATGAAATCGTCGCGCCGGACTACCGCCGCATGGAAGACATCATCTCGATGTCGCGCTCGCCGATCACCGACAGCGATCGCGCCAACCTGGCACAGCTGGCCTCGATGTGCTCGGACCCGGCCAGCGGCGTGAGCTGCCCGTCGGTGCTGCCGGGCTACTCGGCCGGCAACGTGGCCAGTGTGGTGGGCCAGTACAAGAACCGCGGCAAGACCCTGATCGACGGCTTCGACATCGATGCGCGCAGCCGCTTCTCGCTGGGTGACTGGGGCAACCTGAACCTCGGTCTGGCCACCACCATCGCCAACCGCAACCGCTTCTACATGGATGAAGCCAGCGGCTGGTACTACGGCGATGTGGTGGGCTATTACAACAACCCGCGCCTGCGTGCCACGCTCAACGCCGACTGGACCTACAAGCAGGTCACCACCAGCATGTTCGTCAACTATGTGGGTGGCACCAAGTGGGCCACCGACCAGATCGACGAAGAGAGCAACAACAAGGAAACCTGCACCGGCGGCTACCTGGCCCTGCAGAAGAGCAAGTGCGACGGCGCACCGTCGTGGTGGACCGCCAACATGAGCGTCACCTGGCGCCCGGATGATGCCTGGAACCTGAGCTTCACCGTCAAGAACCTGTTCAATCGCCTGCCGTTCTACGATCCGAACAGCTTCCTGGGTGACTCCAGTGACTACGCAACCATCTTCGGCCGTGGTTACAGTGTGACCGTCGGCTACCGTTTCAAGTAATTCCGTTTGCGTGACCTGGCGTGCCGGCTGCGGCCGGCGCGCTGCCAAGAGGAGAGATGTTTGCCATGAAGCGTAGGGAATTCATCGCGGCCAGCGCCGCTGTCGCCGCCAGCAGCCTGCTGCCGCAGACCCCGGCATGGGCACGCGGGCGCAAGGTGCGCCTGGCCATGATCGGTACCGGCATGCGCGGCCTGGTGCTGCTGAAGGAACTGGTGCGCCGCGACGACGTGGACGTTGTCGCGCTGTGCGATATCGAGCCGATCATGCTCGGCCGCGCCATGGAGATGGTGGCCAAGGCCGGCAAGCCGGCGCCGAAGACCTACGGCCAGGACCGTGACCCCAACGCCTGGAAGCGCCTGCTGGAACAGAAGGGCATCGATGGCGTGATCATCGCCACGCCGTGGGAATACCACGCGCCGATGGCGATTGCCGCGATGCAGGCCGGGGTGGCTGTAGGCTGCGAAGTGGTGGCCGGCATCACCCTGCAGGACCACTGGGACGTGCTGAAGACGCAGCTGAGCACCGGCACCCCGTACATGCTGCTGGAAAACGTCTGCTATCGCCGCGACGTGATGGCGGCGCTGCAGATGGTGCGCCAGGGCCTGTTCGGCGAACTGGTACACCTGCAGGCCGGCTACCAGCACGACCTGCGTGGGGTGAAGTTCAACTCCGGCGACCCGAACCAGCCCTACGACAGCGGCGTGGAGTTCGGCCCCAAGGGCTGGAGCGAAGCGCGCTGGCGCACCGAGCATTCGGTGCAGCGCAACGGCGAGCTGTACCCCAGCCACGGCATCGGCCCGTGCGCGATGTACACCGGCATCAACCGTGGCAACCGCTTCACCCACATCAATGCCTTCGCGACCAAGGCGCGCGGCCTGCACGACTACACCGTGGCCAAGAGTGGCGGTACCACCCACCCCAGCACCCAGGTCAAGTTCAAGCTGGGCGACATCGTCACCACCACGCTGGCCTGCGAGAACGGCGAAACCATCCTGCTGCAGCACGACACCTCGTTGCCGCGCCCGTATTCGATGGGCTTCCGCGTGCAGGGCACCAAGGGCCTGTGGATGGACGTGAACCACTCGATCCACATTGAAGGTCGCAGCCCGCCGCACCAGTGGGAAGAGTTCAAGAAGTACCAGGACGAATACGAGCACCCGCTGTGGAAGCAGAATGCCGATACCGCCGCCAGTGCCGGCCACGGTGGCATGGACTGGTTCGTCATCCACGCGTTTGTGGAAGCGCTGAAGGCCAAGGCGCCGATGCCGATCGACATCTACGACGCGGTGACCTGGAGCGCGATCACCCCGTTGAGCGAGCAGTCGATCGCCAACAGCTTCCAGACGCTGGAGTTCCCGGACTTCACCGCCGGTGCGTGGAAGCAGCGCAAGCCGATCTTCGCGTTCGACGGTAAATACTGATCTGCACACCAACGGCAACGCCGGGCCATGCCCGGCGTCGCTGTCTGCATTGGTGCATTGGCATCCGTAGAGCCGAGCCCACGCTCGGCTGTCTTTCCCGCTTGTCGCACTAAACTCGGGCTCCCACCACCGGCGGAGCCTCAGACCACGCCATGGCAGATGTTGCAGGGAAGCTGGCCGCGGACCATAAACACCTGTTCCACATGTTCATGATCTAGACCGAGCCAATGCTGCGTGCACAGCCTGGTTTCAGGGATGACAAGGATTGACGCTGCGGACGGTTACCTTGACACCTTGATCTGCGTCAGTCGCCCTCCGGACGCCCTGGCATGCGGAACGCGGAACATTGCACCAGGTTGCACGAGTTCGGCCTGCTGCATCATCTTCGGCCACCACTCCAGAAGCCGCGCTGCGCGCTCGTAGTGGTTGAACGTGCTCCATCCCTTGGCCAGCACGAACACGGTCAGGCCGAGGCGTGCGATAGCCTCGCGCTCTGCAGGCTTGCGATGATGATGATCCTGGGTAACGTGTACGCGAATTCCGCGCTGGGTAGCCGCGTCGAAGATCTCCAGGTCGGTCGTGCCGGCTTTCACGAACTCCCTTACGTGGAAGACTTCGTGTTCGTCCGTTCCCGCAATGGCGTCGATGGCCCGGGCCAGCGCGGGCGGAAGATTCTCATCGATCTGCGCCTTCAAGGCGTGGCTCGATTCTCGAACTGCAGTGCTTTCTTCACTGCAGTCAGAGGCAGGTCATACAGTCGTGCCACGCGACGCTCGTCGCCACCTTCGGCACGCAGCGCCTCGACAATGGCTATGGTTGGAACGCCCGATTCGGAAAGGATGGGCTGACCAAAACTGCGCTGGGGATCAAACACCACCGCGCGGGAGCCCTTCAGTGGGAACCATCGCTCGGCACGATCATCGATGCCCAGCTCAATGCCGTCGCGCAGTGAGGGGGCAATGACCCTACGCATTACGTCCTGCCGCTTCACCACATCCACCAATGCGGCATCGCCGCTGTCGCCAACGAGCTCCATGAAAATGCGGCGCCCGTCGGTCTTGAAGCTGGTGCTGGTGAAGGGGTAATCCTTACCGAGCCGCTCGTTCAGCTCGACAATGGTTCGCCGCACCAGGTTGAGTGGCACGCCACAGGCGACGAACGTGCGGACGAAGCGCAGCTCGATCAGATCGCGGAAGCCAATGCCGTCGATCTCTGAATCGGCCCATTGCGACTTCCACAGGGGAGGGTGGGCTTCCGGATTCCCGTGCTTCCGGCCCTGGTAGCCCTTCAGCCACCGGCGCAGCTCTGACGAGCTGCCGCCAATGAAGCGCGCGGCATCGACGTAGGAATAGAGACCGACGCCGAGGCTTTCCTGTGCTGGCAAGGCGATACCCATGGAAGCGAGTCTACTCAATCCGAATGGAGCAGGAGTACAAACTGACATTCTGGGCCCTGCTGGACGCATGAACTGAGACGGGAGACAAGCGCGGGCCAATCTGCCCGGTGATTGGCAGGCCATAGCCGACAAGAAGATGGCGCGCCCGGAGGGATTCGAACCCCCGACCAATGGCTTCGGAAGCCACTACTCTATCCGGCTGAGCTACGGGCGCGTTGTAGAACCGCCGCACCACCGGTCAGTGCCGGGGCGGGCATCGCAGCGCCATGAGGCGGTGCGGGACGGGCATTCTATCCAGTTTCGCCGAACAAATCTCCCCCCGTCATGCAAAGCCCTGCCGGAGGGCCAGGAGTATCCTATCGGCATGGCTGATACCCCCCTCACTTCGCCGCAATCGCCGGCGACGCCGCGCTGGCGGCATTACTGGAGTCTGATGCGCGCCGATCGCCCGATCGGCACGCTGCTGCTGCTGTGGCCCACCTGGTGGGCGTTGTGGCTGGCCGCCGGTGGCCTGCCGCCGCTGTGGACCCTGTTCGTGTTCACCGCTGGTGTGTGGCTGACCCGCTCGGCCGGTTGCGTCATCAACGATTACGCCGATCGCTGGCTCGACCCGCACGTGGAACGCACCAAGGCGCGCCCGCTGGCGACCGGTGCGATCAGTGGCCGCGCCGCGCTGGCCCTGTTCGCGGTGCTGATGCTGGTGGCGTTCGGGCTGGTGCTGACCATGAACGGGCTGACCATCGGCCTGAGCTTCATCGGCGTGTTCCTGGCCGCCAGCTACCCCTACCTGAAGCGCTACACCCATCTGCCGCAGGTCTACCTGGGCATGTCGTTCGGCTGGGGCATCCCGATGGCGTTCGCCGCCGTGCAGGGTGAAGTGCCGATGCTGGGCTGGCTGCTGTATGCCGGCAACATCCTGTGGTCCACCGCCTACGACACCTGGTACGCCATGGTCGATCGCGAGGACGACCTGAAGATGGGCTCGCACTCCACCGCGATCCTGTTTGGCGACCTGGACCTGGTGATCCAGGGCGTGCTGTACGCGCTGTTTCTGGCCACCATGGCCCTGGTTGGCGTGCGCGGCGGGCTGGGCGGCTACTACCTGGCGGGCGTGGCGGTGGCCACCGCGCTGGTGGTGTACGAGTTCTGGATCTGCCGCAAGCGCGAGCGCGGCCCGTGCTTCAAGGCGTTCCTGCACAACAACTGGGTCGGCGCCGCGCTGTTTGCCGGCATCGCCGTGGACCTGGCGCTGCGCTGATGGCCCCCGCCGGGCATGGCCCGGCGCTACCGGTGTGGGATTGCGCCGATGGTGCCCGGCACCGGCCGTTGTAGAGTCGAGCTTGCTCGACTGCTCTTCGCGTCCAAGCCAGAACAGTCGAGCAAGCTCGACTCTACGACCAATAGGCGACTGACAGCCCGCGGCCCACCGCCCAGAATCCGGTCATCTAACCTGGGAGGGTAGGTGATGGCCTCGACGGCAGCAGTACAGGACGGCTGGATGGCGCGCGCAGCGTTGCGCTCGGCCGCCTGGGCGGAAAAGTGGTTTCCCGACGCCTACGTGTTCGCGGTGCTGGGCGTGGTCATCGTGGCGCTGGCTGCGCTGGGCTTCGGCTCGACCCCGCAGGCCACCGCCAGCGCCTTCGGTGACGGCTTCTGGAGCCTGATTCCGTTCACCATGCAGATGGCCTTTGTGGTCATCGGCGGCTACGCGGTAGCCACCGCGCCGGTGGTCGCGCGCTTCATCGACTTCCTGGCCCGGGTGCCGCGTACCGGTCGTGGCGCGGTGGTCTACGTCGGCCTGATCAGCATGCTGGCCTCGCTGCTCAGCTGGGGCTTCTCGCTGGTGTTCGGCGGCCTGCTGGTGCGCGCGCTGGCCCGCCGCAGCGAACTGCGCATGGATTACCGCGCCGCCGGTGCTTCGGCCTATCTGGGGCTGGGCGCGGTGTGGGCGATGGGGCTGAGTTCGTCGGCCGCGCAGCTGCAGGCCAACCCGGCCAGCATGCCGCCGGGGCTGGTCGAGATCACCGGCGTGTTGCCGTTCACCGAAACCATCTTCCTGTGGCAGTCGATCGCACTGACCGCGGCATTGATCCTGGTCTCGCTGCTGATTGCCTGGCTCACCGCGCCGGCTGCCGGTAGTGCGCGTACCGCCGAGGATTTCCCCGGCGCCGCACAGGCCGAGCCGGAACCGTTGCAGCAGCGCACCCGTCCTGGCGAATGGCTGGAGTACAGCCCGCTGCTGACCGTGCTGCTCTCGTTCCTCGCCTTCGGTTGGCTGTTCAACGAGTTCGCCAACAAGCCGCTGGTCACCGCCATCGCCAACCTCAACACCTACAACTTCCTGTTCATTTCGCTGGGTCTGCTGCTGCACTGGCGCCCGCGCAGCTTCCTCAACGCGGTGGCCAAGGCGGTGCCGAGCACCACCGGCGTGCTGATCCAGTTCCCGCTGTACGGTGGCATCGCGATGATCCTCACCCATGCCGCCGGCGGTGACGGGCAGACGCTGGCGCACCGGCTGTCGAGCCTGTTCGTGCACGTGGCCAGCACCGATACCTTCGCGCTGGTGATGGGCGTCTACTCGGCGGTGCTGGGCTTCTTCGTGCCGTCCGGTGGCGGCAAGTGGATCATCGAGGCACCGTACGTGATGCAGGCCGCCAACGAACTGAAGGCGCACCTGGGCTGGGCGGTGCAGGTCTACAACGCCGCCGAAGCGCTGCCGAACCTGATCAATCCGTTCTGGATGCTGCCGCTGCTGGGCGTGCTGGGCCTGAAGGCACGCGACATCGTGGGCTTCACCTTCATCCAGCTGCTGGTGCATATCCCGCTGGTGCTGGGCCTGCTGTGGTTGCTGGGCATGACCCTGACCTATGTGCCGCCGGTGATGCCCTGAAGCCGATCCGTTCAGCGCGTGTTTCCGCCCGCATGGGCCATGAATGGGTGCCCGGCTGACCCGGGCATGAGCACATGCCGAACCCGCATGAATCCTTCAGTGGCTTGTGCCGCAAGGGTCCGCGCGTGTTCATTCACGGCCGTACACATGGATGTAGCCGCGCACCCACGCGTGATTAACCAACCGCTGCAGACGATGGCCACGTCCACCGCATTCCGCGCGTGGCTTTGGAGATCGGACATGGCACAGCAGAACCAGAACCCGAACCAGAAGCAGCAGGGCCAGCAGAACCAGCAGGATCAGCAGCAGGGCCGTGGCCGCGACCAGCAGCAGCAACAGCAGCAGGAACAGCAGAAGCGCAACCAGAACCAGCAGCAGGGCGGCCACGACGAAGAAGAATGACCGCGCCGCACGCGCAGTGTGACCGCTGAAGCCCCGCCCTGTGCGGGGCTTCGCTTATTCCAGCACGCCGACGCGCTGCAGTACCGGCGCGGCCGACATATCGTTGGGGTTGGTGCCGGGCTGGTCCTGCGGCACGTCCATGCCCATGCCGCGGTACAGGTCGATCCAGTGCTGGGCGATCTGGCCGGTCTGCGCATTGCGGAAGTTCATCGGCTGCAACGCGAACACGTGGTGCGCACGGAACGCGCGCTCGATGAAGTCCGAGCAGTAGTAGCTGTCCTCGTTCAACACATACGAGGTGTTGTACGGCTTGCCCAGCATCGTGCGTGCGGTGGCCACCGCGTCCTTGATCGCGTTCCGCTCCGGTGCCCGCAGGCGATAGACCACAATCTGCCGCTGCTTGGCCTGCGCCTCCTGGCGGAACACGGACAGCGGTTGCCGGCGCGATCCCTTCTCGTCGGCATGCAGCACTTCCCAGCCTTTCGCCGTGGCGGCCAGCAGGGCCACGTGGTCGAAGCTGGTGCTGCCCTGCGTGCCGGTGGCATCGTCGATGGCCGCGCTGAGGCCGCTGTGGCCGGCAGTGACGAACAGCAGGTCGCCTTCGTGGAGGTCGACGGCCATCGCCACGGCCGGCCACAGCGCGGGCAGCAGCAGGCCGATCAGGAGCAGGACGCGATGCATGGGAGTCTCGGACAGGCGGAATGCTGCAAGTGTAGGGCGCGCGGTAGCATGGGGCGACCGAACCGGATTCAGGATGATCCCATGCGTCGCTATCGCGCATCCGTTGTACTGGTGCTTGTCGCAGGGCTGGGTGCGGCCGCCTGTACACCTGCACCGCAGGCGCTTCCCGCCGAAGCCGCGCCCGCCGCACCGGCGCCGGCGACCACGGCGGCCGTGGTGCAGCCCGCACCGGCGCGCGCGAGCGCGGACTGCCCGTACCCGGAGTTCGACGCCTTCCTGGCGCACTTCGGCAGCGAGATCGCGCTGCAGGAAAAAGCCACCGCCGATCCACTGCTTGATAGTTACATCGACCCCGAGGCCGAGCCCGAACCGCGCAAGGTGGAAAGCCGTCTGGCGCTGTCCGACGTCGAATGGCCGGTAATGCCCGATCCGGCTGCATTGGCCGGGCAGGGGCGCGAACTGCAGGTCAGCACGCTGGCCGATGGACAGCGCCAGGTACAGATCCGAACGCCGGACAGCAGCGACCAGCAGACCTATACCTTTGCGCAGGCGCCGTGCTGGACACTGGTCAAGCGTGAGGATGAGGCGATCTGACGCCTGGCCCGGCACAGGCGGGGAAGGCGGCTGGCTGCTAGGCTCGACGCCTGGTCCAGGCAGGGAGAGGCCGATGCACGCTCGCAGGATGCGCACCACCACCGCCATTGCCGTGCTGCTGGCGATGGCGCCTTTCACTGGTCTGGGCGCGCAGTCGTTGCGCGCCGACGACCGCGCCTACTTCGCCAGCGCCACGGCTGAACAGACCGCCCGTGAGGCACTGGGCAAGCGGCTGGAGACTCTGCAGCACGCGGCCGGCATCGCGCCGGCGCAGCGCTTCCAGCAGGCCGAGGCGATGCAAGCGCAGTGCCTGCGCCATCACAGCTACCTGCACCTGCAGGCCGCCCGCAATGCGCGCGATCATCGCCCGGCACAGGCGCTGGACGAGGTGATGGGGCTGTGCAGCCGCATCGCCCGTACCGGCCGCGCCGCGCTGCGCGAGGTACCTGCGGATGCTGCCTGGGCGCGGCCCTATGGCTTCCTTCGCGCGCGCGCGCTGAAGGAAGCCGCCGCCCCGGCCAACCCCGCGCTGGAGCAGGCCGTGGATGCCTTGGCCGATCCTGCGCTGGACAGCTTCGCGCGCCTGCGTGGGCAGATCCTGCGCACGGCCGAGTACCCGCAGATCGAACACGACGGGCAGCATTGGGATACCGGGCGCGACAGGCAGGTACTGGCACTGCATCGTGACCGCGCGCTGCGCGAGGCTGGCTGGAAGGGCTACTGGCAGGGCCTGCAGTCGCGCCGCGAGCCGATGGCCTCGGTGCTGCTGGGCCTGGTGCAGGTGAATGATGCGACCGCGCGACTGCAGGGGGAGGGTTCGGCGCCGGCGCGGGGCTATCAGCACATGGGCCTGGATGCAGCGACGGTGGACGCCACGTTGCTGGCGATCGAACAGCATGCCGGGGATCGCCGCGCCTACCAGGACATGCTGCTGCGCCACGCGGCACAGTCCGGCATCGATGCACCACAGATCTGGGATACCGCGGTGCCCGACGCCGGATACGCGCCGCCGGTGCTGACACTGGCGCAGCTGCGCGACAACGCCGCAGACGCGATGCAGGGTCTCGGGCCGGCGTACGTCGCCGAACTGCGTGCGCTGCTTGATCCGGCCAACCACCGCATGGACCTGGCCACCGAGCGTGGCGACCGCAGTGCGGATGCGTTCTCGATCAATGCCCCCGGCGCGCCGTCGATGCTGTTCGTCGGCGTGCGCAGTGGCGACCTGGGAAGCGACGTCGAGATCGCCCACGAAGCCGGCCACGCCCTGCACGGTGAGTGGATGCAGCGTGGCCATGCATCGCCGCTGCAGCGCAACGGCAGCCCGTGGCTGACCGAGGCGTTCGCCATCTACAACGAGCTGCGCTTCCGCGACCGGTTGTACCAGCAGGCGCAGGACCCGAGGGCCAGGGCCTACTACCTGAAGTCACTGCTGGACGACATGGTGCTGCAGCTGTTCACCTCGTCGGAGGAAGCGCAGCTGGAGCAGTCGATCTACCGGGGCGTGGCCGATCAGTCGCTGGGCACTGCCGATGATCTCGATGTCCTCGCCGGGCAGGTGCTGGCGCGCTTTGGCCAGCAGCCGGAGCGCTACCCGCCGCTGCGCAGCAGCTGGATCAGCAAGCGCCTGATGTACGACGACCCGAACTATCTGGTCAATTACCTGTATGCGGGTCTGCTGGCGGTGCAGTTCTATGTGCAGGATCAGCGCGACCCGGAGGGCTTCCGCCAGCGCTATCTGGCCGTGCTGGGCGAAGGCTTTGATCGCGCGCCGAACGAACAGGTGGCCCAACTGCTGGGGCAGGCACCGGATTGGCCGGCCCTGGTGGAGGCCGATCTGCAGGTGTTCAACCAGTTGGCCGCACAGCTGCGGGCACTGCATGCGCGGATCGAGCAGGGACAGCGGGCATGAGCGGGCCGCGCGCGATGAAGCGGACCCGGGCCACGGCATGGCTGTGGCTGCTGCTGTGCCTGTTGCCGCTGGGGGTGATGGCCGCCGTTGCGGTGCCTGCGCTGGATGATCCGGTGGTGGACAGCGCCCACGCGTTGTCGGCCGACACCCGCAACACGCTGCGCACACAGGCGCTGCAGCTGCAGGCGCGCACCGGCGCGCAGCTGCAGGTGCTGGTGGTCGACCACGTTGGCGAGGAGGGCATCGAAGCGTATGCACAGCGCGTGTTCGAGCAGTGGCAGCTGGGCCGCGACGGTGTCGATGATGGCGTGTTGCTGCTGGTGGCCGTGCAGGACCGCCGCGTGCGCATCCAGACCGGCTACGGCCTGGAAGGCGCGATTCCCGATGCCTACGCTGCGCGCATCATCGACAAGGCGATCGTGCCGCGCTTCCGCGAAGGCGACCTCGACCAGGGCCTCCTGGAAGGAACCAAGGTGCTGGTCGCGCTGATCGACGGCGAGGCGCTGCCGGAATGGGAAGACCCGTCGGCACGCAACGTGCTCCCGCCGGACTGGCGCAGCGCCGATTCGGTGGTTGCACTGACGCTGCTGGCCGGCTTCCTCGCCGGTCTGTGGCGTTCGCCGTCCACACGACCGGCGGCAAAGACAGCGGACGACTTCGCACGCAGGCATCACCAGCGCCGGCGCGGAACATCGCGTGCGGCCACCCCGCCGCAGGCGCGAGCGAAGCGGTTGCCAGCCTGGGGCCGCCCGATGCTGGTGACCGCCGTCGTGGCCATGGGGATACTGGCGGCGGCGCTGTGGGCGCCCCGGGCTGCGCTGGCGGCCCTGTGCTTCGTGCTGGCGCTGTGCGTACCGGCGGCGAGCCTGCTCGGCTGGTGCTGGCGCCGCAGCCGCGCGCTGCGCGTGGTGTTGCTGGGCCTGCTTGCGGTCAATGCGGGCTTCTTCGTGGTGATGCTGCTGCGGGGCCAGTTGCCGCCCAGCCTGGCCCTGCACACGCTGCTGGACCTGGCCGTGGGCATTGCCGCGATGCTGGTGTTTTTCCTCGTACAGGCCGGCCGCGCGCGCTGGCACAAGAATCGCCGCAGCTTCGCGCTGCGGTTCGCGGTGTTGCTGCTGCTGAGCGCTGGCTACGCACTCTGCGCACTGCTGGCCATTGATCGGGCCGATCCGGTTGCGCGCCTTGCGGCAACAATCGGCTGGAGTGCGGGCACGCTGCTGCTGTACTTCATGTGGATCTTCACCCTGCTGCCGGCTGACAGGGCGCGCGGTGGCCGCGGCTCATCCGCTGGCCAACGCAGCGCCTCCAGCAGCACATCGTCCAGCGCATCCTCAAGCAGTTCCAGCGGCTGGTCCGGGGGCGGCGGCCGCAGCGGTGGCGGAGGCGCGTCGGGCAGCTGGTAGTTCAGGCCGCCTGTACCCGCCAGCCCAGCGCAAGGTCTTCCACAACACCCGGGCCGGCCACATCGCCGAGCTGGAGCTGCAGGCCCTGTGCATTGGGCAGGTCTTTCTGTTCCGGGAACCAGCGGCGATCGGCCGCCACCACGATCAGCAGGCCCTCGTCGTCGCCCATGGGCGCGAACTGCTGCGAAGGTGGGCTGATCGGCTGCAGGCCGAAGTGCTGGTGGGACTGCTCACGCACCGCATCGACATCATGGCTGGGTAGACCGACTTCGCTCAGGCAGGTCAGCTCGCTGCCGTGGAAAGCGCCAGCGCGCGCACTGGCCGGCAGGCGGCGGCGACCGATCAGTTCCAGGATCAGGCCGTCGGGGCCGGTGAAATACACCGACTGCGACTGCCAGCTGCTTTCCAGCGCGAAGTAGTCCAGCCCGGCAGGATTGCGCTGCAATGGCGTGCGCTCGCGCAACCAGGTCATCGCGTCGCCGAAGCGGTTGTCGGGCACATTGAAGGCCAGGTGCACGCCGCCGAGCGGTCGCCCCTCGGCCGGTTGCAGTTCGATCGTGCTCCAGCCGATATGCACATGGTGGCCGACCACGCGCTGTTGCAGCACATCGTGGAAGTATGCGGCGACGGCATCGACATCGGAGACCGGCAGGGTAAGGTGCAGCAGGCGCATGATCAGTCCTCCATGGAGCGCATGCGCCGAGTGTAGACCTGGCGGGATTGTGCAGGCGTCACCGCAGGCGCAACGATTCGTTAACGTGGGCGCCGCGGTCGAGGATCATTCCACTGGCAGCCAGATTTCCACGCCGCCCGGGCACAGCAGCGGATTGGCAGGCGCGGGGTTTAGCAGTTCTTGCGCTGCCGGGGCTTTCCGCGTGCCTGCATACCGGCAACAATTCCCGCATCATGGATGATGCGGGGAGGTAAGGGGCATGCGATCGACGACGTGGGATGCCAGGCCAGTGGAGCCGGGCCGATGATGGACATGGTGCTTGACCAGTGTCTGTTGGCCTGGCTGTTGACGCTGGCATTGCTGCTGCTGATGTGGCGCTGCGCGCCGTACTGGAAGGGCAATGCCTGGGTGTACCGCGCCGGCTTCGCGCTCCTGGCCGGGCTGCTGACACCGACGTTGATGCTGGCCGGTCACGGTGTGCTGCCGGTTCCGACCGTTGGAGGACTGGTGACAGTGCTGAGGCGGTTGGAGTGGATCGGCGATCTGGACTTCAACATCCTGGCGGTCGGCACCGACAACATCTGGTTCCTGTTCACGCCGTTCCAGATGGTGTCCATTGGCATGCTGTTCTTTCCACTGCAAACGGCACGGCCGGCCCGACTTGGCTTCGGCGGCAAGGGCACGGGCTAGCCCCAACGCCGCGAGGCACCAAGGCTCATCCACGCATGGCGTGGATCAACTACCCCTGCGTGGGCCGGCACATGCCGGGCCTGCCGGTAGATCCACGCCATGCGTGGATGCCTTTCGCACGGACACGAGATCGCGCATCAAGCTGTCGCACTGACGTCATGCCTCCTTCACAGATCGCGCCGAGACTGCGCGCCTTGTCCAGCCCTGCACAGTCCGCACCGGCGCTGGCCCTGTCGCGTTCTCCCGGAGCCCTGCCGTGCATCGTTCGAAGCTTTCGCGTTCCATCCTCCTTGCCCTTTCCATGGCCAGCGCAGGAGGCGCGATGGCAGCGGAGGCCGATGCCAGCAATGGCAACCGCGCCGCGCCGACCCAGCTTGATGCGATGCTGGTGACCGGCACCCGCGCCTCCAACCGCACCCAGTTCGAAACGCTGGCGCCGGTGGATGTGTTCAGCAAGGAAGACATCCGTTCGGTGGAATCCACCGACCTGAAGGACGTGCTGGCGCAGCTGGTGCCGTCGTTCGTGGTGCAGCGCCTGCCGATGGCCGATGGTCAGGTGTTCGTGCGCCCGGCCACCCTGCGCGGGTTGTCGCCGGACCAGACCCTGGTGCTGGTCAACGGCCGCCGCTTCCACCGCAGCGCGCTGCTCGGCAACCGTGGCGCGCAGGCCGCCGACCTGGCGCAGATTCCGACCAGTGCGATCAAGCGCATCGAAGTGCTGCGCGATGGTGCATCGGCGCAGTACGGCTCGGATGCCATCGCCGGTGTCATCAACATCATTCTCGAAGACGGGCCCGGCACCGAGATCACGGCCGGTTATTCGCAGTATGCGCAGGGCGATGGTGCGTCGCGCGACTTCAGTGCGCGCACCGGCTGGTCGTTGGGCGACTACGGCAGCCTGGTGCTGTTCGCCGAATCGTCCAATTCCGATGCCACCTCGCGTACCCGCCAGCGCCCGGATGCCATCGCCTTCCAGGCCGCGCACCCCGAGCTGGCCGTGCCCAACCCCGTGCAGCGCTGGGGCCAGCCGGAGCTGGAAAGCCGCCGCGTCGGCTTCAACGTGAAGGCCAACGCCAGCGATACGCTGGAGCTGTATGCGTTCGGCCTGTACAGCCACAGTGATGGCGTCAGCGATTTCAACTGGCGCAACCCGGACACCACCACCGGTGCCTACCGCACCACCACGATCTTCCCGGGCTGGAACCTGCGCTCGATCTATCCGGTGGGCTTCAGCCCGCAGTACGGCAACGTGCAGAACGATCTGCAGCTGGTGGCCGGCGTGCGTGGCGAGATCACGCCGAAGCTGCGCTGGGATGTCAGCGCCTCGTATGGTCGCAACGCCATCGACTACAGCCTGAAGAACTCGATCAATGCCTCGCTCGGCCCGGCCAGCCCGACCGCGTTCGATCTCGGCCGCCTGACCCAGACCGAGAAGAACGCCAACGCCGATTTCAACTACGAATGGGATGTAGGCGCGCTGTCCAAGCCGATCAACGTCGCCTTCGGTGGCGAGTTCCGCCAGGAGACCTACCAGGTGCGCGCCGGCGATCCGGCCTCGTACGCGGTGGGTCCGGGCGCCGTGGCGGGCCTGGAGGCCAATTCCAATGGCGCACCGGGCTTCTCGGCCAGCCAGGCCGGGCAGTGGAGCCAGCGCAGCAAGGCCGCCTACGTGGATATGGAAGTGCCGCTGGGCGAGCGCTGGAGCATCGGCGCGGCCAGCCGCTACGAGGACTTCTCCAGCTTCGGCAGCACACTGGATGGCAAGCTGTCGGCGCGCTTTGCGATCACCCCGGACGTGGCCCTGCGTGGCACCGTGTCCACCGGCTTCCGTGCACCCACCCCGGCCCAGCTCAACACCACCAGCACCAGCCAGGGCCTGGATACGCGCACGCTGCAGATCTTCACCAGTGGCCGCCTGTCGCCGAATGACCCGCTGGCGCAGCTGCTCGGTGCCAGGCCGTTGAAGCCGGAGGAATCGCGCACTGCCTCGCTGGGCCTGACCTGGCGTACCGACCTGGGCCTGTCCGGTTCGGTGGACGTCTACCAGATCAAGCTCACCGACCGCTTCAGCCAGTCGGCCAGCTTTGCCATCCCGGCCGGCACACCGAATCCATTGGGCTACACCTCGGTGAACTTCTTCACCAACGATTTCGATACCACCACCACCGGTGTGGACGTGGTGGGCAACTACCTGCGTGATCTCGGCGCCGGCCGCATGACGCTGACCCTGGCCTACAACTACAACCGCACCCGCGTGGACAACGGCAGCACCTCGGTGGCCACCAACGAAACCCAGCGCGTGCTGTTCGAAGACCGCCTGCCCGAGCACAAGGGCAGCCTCACCGGCAGCTGGGACATCGGCGCCTGGTCGCTGATGGCGCGCATGCGCTACTACGGTGCCTGGACTGATTCCAGCGGCAACGCGGTGGGCGACATCTACCAGCGCTTCGGTGCGATGAGCTTCCTTGACCTGGCGGTGGGCTATCGCATCAACGAGCACCACAGCCTGCGCGTGGGCGCCGACAACGTGTTCGACCGCTATCCGGACGAGGCCACCTTCCAGGCCAGCCGTGGCCTGGTGTATTCGCGCAATGCGCCGTACGACACCGACGGTGCCAATCTGTACGCGCAGTATCGGCTGACCTTCTGATGGACCGCCATCGCCGCAACCTGCTGCGTGCCGGTGCCTTGCTGCCGGCGGCGGCCGCTCTGTCTTCACTGCCTGCCACGGCTGCTGTGCGTTACGCTGCACCCATGCAGATTCCCGCAACGACCGTGGCGCCGGACGTGCTGGCCCGCGATGAAGGCTACTGGTCCGCCGTGGCCAGCCACTTCGACATCACCGACGAAGTGAACCACCTGGAGAACGGTTACTGGGGCGCGATGGGGCGCGAGACGCTGGCCAGCTACCAGCGCCATACGGCCGAGGTGAACCGTGGCAATGCCTGGTATGGGCGCCGGGAGTTTCCGGCGCAGTACATGGCAGTGCAGCGGCAGGTGGCCGAACTGCTGGGCGTGGGCAGCGACGAGATCGCGCTGACCCGTGGCGCCACCGAGGCGATGCTGGCGCTGATCGGCGGCTACAACCGCCTGCAGCCCGGCGACCAGGTGCTGTACGCCGACATCGACTACGACAGCATGATCGGTGCGATGCGCTGGCTGCAGCAGCGCCGTGGTGTGCAGGTCGAGCGCATCGCGCTGCCGGCGGAGCCGGACCACGCGCAGATCGTGCAGGCGTACGAGACCGCATTCGCGCGATTGCCGCGGCTGAAGCTGGTGCTGTTGACCCAGGTCAGCCATCGCCACGGGCTGGTGCTGCCGGTGGCGGAGATCGCCGAGCGTGCCCGCGCACTCGGTATCGATGCGATCGTCGATGCCGCGCACGGGTTCGGCCAGATCGACTATGCGGTGCCGCAGCTGAAGGCCGATTTCGTTGGCATCAACCTGCACAAGTGGATCGGTGCGCCGGTCGGTGTCGGTGCGATGTACGTGCGCAAGGGACGCGTGGCGGATCTGGACCCGTACATGGGCGAGACCGACGATGGCCGGGTCGGCAGCCGGGTGCATACCGGCACGGTCAACTTTGCCGCCTACCTGGCGCTGCCGGAAGCGATCTCCCTGCACCAGCGCATCGGCGCGGCCAACAAGCAGGCGCGCCTGCGCTACCTGCGTGAACGCTGGACGGTACCGGCGCGGCAGATGGCGCATATCGAAGTGTTGTCGTCGCCCGATCCGGCCTTGGCCAGTGCGTTGGCCAGCTTCCGTCTGCGCGGGCGCACCAGCGTGGCCGACAACATCGCGTTGCAGAAGCGGCTGCTGGATGAACATCGGGTGTTCACCACCCATCGTGATGGGTTGGAATCCGGCGCCTGCGTGCGGGTGACACCGTCGGTGTTCACCCGGCCGGCGCAGATGGACGCGCTGGTGCAGGCGCTGGCCGCGCTGGCCTGACCCTGCTGTGGTAGGTGCCAACCTTGGTTGGCACATTCCAACCGTGCCGGGGAATCTTCGGCCGGCCAGCGGCCGGCACTACCGGTCTGGTGGGTGCCGACCGTGGGTCGGCACATCACCCTGCTTTGGTGGGTGCCAACCTTGGTTGGCACATTCCAACCGTGCCGGGGAATCTTCGGCCGGCCAGCGGCCGGCACTACCGGTCTGGTGGGTGCCGACCGTGGGTCGGCACATCATCCTGCTTTGGTGGGTGCCAACCTTGGTTGGCACATTCCAACCGTGCCGGGGAATCTTCCACCGGCCAGCGGCCGGCACTACCGGTCTGGTGGGTGCCGACCGTGGGTCGGCACATCATCCTGCTTTGGTGGGTGCCAACCTTGGTTGGCACATTCCAACCGTGCCGGGGAATCTTCCACCGGCCAGCGGCCGGCACTACCGGTCTGGTGGGTGCCGACCGTGGGTCGGCACATCATCCTGCTTTGGTGGGTGCCAACCTTGGTTGGCACATTCCAACCGTGCCGGGGAATCTTCCACCGGCCAGCGGCCGGCACTACCGGTCTGGTGGGTGCCGACCGTGGGTCGGCACATCATCCTGCTTTGGTGGGTGCCAACCTTGGTTGGCACATTCCAACCGTGCCGGGGAATCTTCCACCGGCCAGCGGCCGGCACATCACCCTGCTTTGGTGGGTGCCAACCTTGGTTGGCACATTCCGACCGTGCCGGGGAATCTTCGGCCGGCCAGCGGCCGGCACTACCGATCTGGTGGGGGCCGAACGTTGGTCGGCACACCCTATCCACGCATGGCGTGGATCTACGTTTCGCCGGGCATGGCCCGGCGCTACCGATCAATTGCCGGCAATGTGTCGGACAACAACAGCCGATCAATCCGCCGCAACGCATTCTCCAGCTGCCGGCGGTCGGCCGCCAGGCCCAGCGACAGTCGCACGCCATTGTGATGCTCCACACCCGGCGGGCAGAACGCCGATGACGGCGCGATCGCCAGCCCCTGCAGCTGTGCAGTGCGCACCAGCGTGGCATCGGTCCAGGGCGCTGGCACCCGGCACCAGGCATGCAGGCCTTCTGCACGTACCAGCAGCGAGGGCGCCAGCAGATAGCGCGCCATGCCGATGCGCTCGCGGGCCTCGCTGCGCACCTGCGCCAGCAGCGCCTGCGCCGAGCCGTCCAGCAGCAACTGGCTGGCCAGCGCCGAGACCAGCGGGTGACCCATCAGGCGGGTAGCCCTCAGCGCCGAGGCCATCGCATCGGCCTGCGTGCTGCCCGGGCAGCGCACGAAGGCGGTACGCAACCCCGGGCTGATCACCTTGGACAGGGTTGCCACATGAAACACATGGCGCGGGGCCAGCACCGCCAGCGGTGTCGGTGCATCTTCAGCGAGATGCCAGTACGGATCATCCTCGATCGCCAGCAGACCCTCGCGTTCCAGCACGCGTGCCAGCGCTTGGCGCCGATGCAGCGGCAACGTCAGCGCGGTCGGGTTCTGGCAGGTGGGGTTGAGATAGACCAGCCGCGCGCCGCTTTCGCGTGCCTGCCGGGCCAGCGCGTCGGGGCATATGCCGTGTTCGTCGTTGGCTACCGGCAGCAGTCGTCGCCCGAGTGCGGCGGCCGCTTGCAGCAGGCCCGGGTAGACCAGCGCATCGCACAGGATGGCATCGCCCTCGCGGCCCTGGCTGACCAGGATCGCGGCCAACGCCACCTGCGCGCCTTCGGTCAGCAGCAGGCAGCTGTCGTCCACCGCGCCGAGCATCGGCTGCAGCCAGCGTGCCGCCGCGTGGCGATCGGTCGGGTTGCCGCCACCCAGGTGATACGTCATCAGGTTCGGTGCGTTGCTGCGCGCAAGCACGGCGGCGGCACCACGGCGCAGGGTCTCGGCCAGCGCGTCGGCATCGGGCACCGGCGGCACGTTCATGCTCAGGTCCACCCGTTGCTCGAAACCGGCCTTGGGCGGTGCGATGAAACTGCCCTGCGGTCCGCGCGCCTCGATCAGGCCGCGTTTGCGTGCTTCATCGAACGCGCGGGTGACGGTGGTCAGGTCGATGCCCAGCTGCTGCGCCAACGCGCGCTGCGACGGCAGGCGCTGGCCCGGCGCAAGGCCGCCGCGACGCACCGTGCGTTCCAGCGAATTGACGATGCGCAGGTAGATCGGCCCGCTGTGCGCGTACACGTCCTGCACCCATTCGCGCGCTGCGACATCCGGTCGCGGCATGTACGGAGCATGTCGGGGCGTATCGTTGCTTCCAACGGCGGGAGCCTGTCCATAACCATCGGTCGGTTCGGACAGGTGACCGCCGTTGTTGTTTGCGGCGGCCACGCCACCCGGAGCCAGTGATGTCATTGCGCGTCCTCAGCGCTTGGCCTGCCATGGGCAGTAGCAGCCCACGGCCAGCAGTCCTTTCGGGCGCACGGTTTCGCCGCGCACCAGTTTGTCCAGCAGTGGTTCGACGAAACTGTTGGCCGAGTTGCAGACCATGCCGATGCTGTACGGGCCGGCATAGGCCAGGTGGCCGCGGCGGTCCCAGATGGCGACGGCCGGGCTGGCCGGGATGTTCTCGATGCCATCGAGGGTCGGCAGGGTGATCACCTTGTTGCGCAGCGGCTCGGGCAGCTCGCCCTGCGTGCCGGGGCGGCGGATCGCATAGAAGTCGATGCCGGCGCGGCGGTACATGCTGATCAGGTAGCTCAGGTGCGCGCCGGTTTCGCGGTTGCAGACCGCACACGCCGGGTCCCAGAAATGCACCACGCGGATGCGACCGGTGTCGCCGGCCAACTCGGGCGGCAGGCGCAGCTGGGCGTCGTCGAAGACGATGGCCTGTTCGGTGAAGGTCGATTGTGCGCTGTAGCCGAAGTACTGCCACAGGGCTGCCGCCACGCCGGCCATGAACAGGCAGGCGAGGGCGATCATCGCCGGCAGCAGCCAGCGGCGGCGCGGCGCAGCTGCGCCCATCAGGAATCTTCCCGGCCGAACTTGTGCACGTACTGTTTGCGCATCTCGCGGCAGGAATCGGCCTGCGCGCGACGCTGGATCTCGCTACGCGTGGGATCCTCGCTGCGCTGCACGCACTGCTCGATGGCGTGGCGCTCGGCGGCCTGCACGCTGGCGGTCTGCGGTTGCAGGCAGACCCAGGCCAGCGCGGCCAGCATCAACACCACAAAGCCCCCGCAGGCAGCCATGACCAGGTGGAACCTCAGTTTCTCGGCGCGCATCGATGCACGTCCCTTCATCCATACATTGCATACAAAATATCACTTTGTATGGATATCGCGCCATGCGGGCCGGTCAGACGATGGCGCTGTGCCGGGCCTCGGGCGCTTCGGACAGGATCTCGTTCAGCTTGGCCAACGCCCCGGCGAGGGTGCCCTGGTCGACGGCGCCGCCCAGCGACAGGCGGATCGCGTTGCCCGGCGGCGGCTCTTCCACGCTGAAGGCATCCGAGCTGGCGATGCCCAGCCCTTGTTCTTGCGCAGCCTGGATCAGCCGGTACTGGTCCAGCCGTGGCGGCAGCGGCAGCCACACGTGCAGGCCGGCCGGGTGCGCGCGCGCGCGGGAGGGCAGGTACTGCGCGGCAATCGCCTGGCGCTCGCGCAGCTCCTGCTGGAAGCGCTGCACCATGTCCTGGGCCTGGCCGCTGCGGATCCACTGCGAGGCTACGGCCACCATCGACTGGGTCGGCATCAGTGCGATCGCGCGCAGGGCGTCCAGCACCGGTTCCATCGGCTCGCCGCCCGGCACCACCAGGTAGGCAGTGCGCAGGCCCGGGGCCAGGCATTTGGACAGGGTGGAGATGTAGTAGACCGGGCAGCCGGCATCGCGCTGCGCGGCCAGCGGCGGCGCGGCATCGCCAGCCAGCAACCAATAGGGATCGTCTTCGATCACGGTCAGATCGTGGCGCCTGGCGACCGCCAACAGGGCCTGCCGGCGCTGCGCCGACATGGTTGCCGTGGTCGGGTTCTGGATGGTCGGCACCAGGTACAGCAGGCGCGGCCGGCGCAGCTGGCAGGCCTCCTCCAGCGCGTCGGGCAGCATGCCCTCGGCGTCCATCGCCACCGGCACCACGCCCCGTTGCAGCACGCGCGCGGCGGCCAGCAGGCCGGGGTAGGTCAGCGGTTCGGCGGCAATCAGCTCGCCCGGCTGGGTACGGGCCAGGATCAGCGCGCACAGCGCGGTCTGCGCGCCGGGGCAGATCACCACCTGGTCGGCACCCACCGAGCCCAGCATCGGCGCCAGCCACTGCACGGCGGCGGCGCGGTCCTCGCGGCTGCCTGCACCGACGTGGTAGCTCATCAGCTCGCCCTGGCCCAGCTGCTGGCCCAGGTGCTGGAAGCCGGCTTCCATGCCCTGCGCGAACGGCGCGCTGCCCAGCAGCGGCGGGATGTTCATGCTCAGGTCGACCGAGGTGCTGCGGTTGCCGGCCGACAGCGCGATGAAGGTGCCGCCGGCGCCCTGCGCGTCCAGCAGCCCGGCCTGGCGCAGCTCGGCGAAGGCGCGGGTGACGGTGGTCAGGTCGACCCCGACCTGCTGGGCCAGATCACGCTGCGGCGGCAGGCGGTCGCCCGGGCGCAGCACGCCGTCATCCACCGCCTCGCGTACCTGCTGGGCAATCTGCAGGTACAGCGGTCCGCCGCCCTCGCGGAAGGGGCGAACCCATGTCCGGTTGGGGTGTTTCAGGCGGCGGCCGGCGGCAGGAGGCGTCATCGGTCAGATTTTTCCATACGTGCGAGTGCACAAGTCCATACAATGATGTATCTTGTATGGGCTTGATTGGAGTGGATCGCCTGCTTGTAGGCGACCTCGTACCCACAGTGTAGCCGCTCCACGCCCGGGCGCTGCGCGCAGGCGAGCCGGTCAAGCGCGCTTCTTCAACAGGGTTGACCTCCAATGAATATCTGCTGGAACCGCATCCGCCTGGCGCTGGTCGCCCTGGCCTGCGTCGGCCTGTCGGGCTGTGACTGGGTGCTGCTGGATTCGAAGGGCATGGTCGGGCTCGCCCAGCGCGACCTGATCCTGATCTGCATCGGCCTGATGCTGATCGTGGTGATACCGGCCATCGTGCTGACCTTCGTCTTCGCCTGGCGCTTCCGCGCCGGCAACACCAAGGCGAAATACACGCCGGACTGGTCGCACTCCACCAAGGTGGAAATCGTGGTCTGGGGCGTACCGCTGATCATCATCGCGGTGCTGGCGGTGATCGTGTGGAAGTCCACCCACGAACTGGACCCGTACAAGCCGCTGGACGTGGCCGGTGAACCGCTGCACGTGGAGGTGATCGCCACCGACTGGAAGTGGGTGTTCGTCTATCCGGACCTGGGCATCGCGACGGTCAACCAGCTCAACTTCCCGGCCAACCGCCCTCTGGCGTTCAACATCACCTCCAACTCGACGATGAATACCTTCTTCATCCCGCAGCTGGGTGGGCAGATCTACGCGATGGCCGGCATGCGCACGCAGCTGCACCTGATCGCCAACGAGACGGGCCAGTTCCGCGGCATGTCCGGCAACTACAGCGGCCATGGCTTCTCGAACATGAAGTTCATCGCCACCGCCAGCAGCAACGAAGAGTTCGAGCGGTGGGTGGCCGAGGTGCGCAGCGCACCGGACGCGCTCAGCTTCACGCAGTTCAAGGCACTGGCCGCACCGTCGAAGAACGCACCGGTGCAGCACTTCTCCAGCGTTGAACCGCTGCTGTTCAAGAAAGTCATCGACCAGTTCATCGGTGTCGGTGAGAACACCACTGCCGCGGCCCCGGCTGGCGCTGCCGCTGGCGTCCAGGTTTCCCAGGAGTAACGAACATGTTGGGCAAATTGACGTGGGAGGCCGTGCCGCTGCACGAGCCGATCGTCGTGGTCACCTTGGCGGCGATGGTGCTGGGCGGCCTCGCGCTGCTGGGCGCGGTGACGTACTTCAAGCTGTGGGGCCCGCTGTGGCGCGACTGGTTCACCACCGTGGACCACAAGAAGATCGGCGTCATGTACGTGGTGGTGGCGCTGGTCATGCTGGTGCGTGGCTTTGCCGACGCGCTGATGATGCGCGCGCAGCTGGCGGCGGCCGGGCCGGGCAGTGACGGCTTCCTGCCGCCCGAACACTACGACCAGATCTTCACCGCGCACGGCGTGATCATGATCTTCTTCGTCGCCACGCCGTTCGTGGTCGGCCTGATGAACATCATCGTGCCGCTGCAGATCGGCGCGCGCGACATGGCATTCCCGTTCCTCAACGCCTTCAGCTTCTGGATCTTCGTGGTCGGCGCGGCGCTGATGATGATATCGCTGGGCGTTGGCGAATTCGCCATGACCGGCTGGGTGGCCTATCCGCCGCTGTCGGGCATCGAGTTCAGTCCAGGCGTGGGTGTCGATTACTACATCTGGGCATTGCAGGCCTCGGGCATCGGCACCTTGCTGACCGGCGTCAACCTGTTCATCACCATCCTGCGCATGCGTGCGCCGGGCATGACCCTGATGAAGATGCCGGTGTTCACCTGGACCGTGCTGGTCACCAGCGTGATCATCATCGCCGCGTTCCCGATCCTGACCGTGGCGCTGGGCGCGCTCACCCTGGACCGCTACCTGGACTTCAACTTCTACACCAACACGTTGGGTGGCAACCCGATGATGTACGTGAACCTGGTGTGGGCCTGGGGCCATCCGGAGGTGTACATCCTGGTGCTGCCGGCGTTCGGCATCTTCTCTGAAGTCACCGCCACGTTCGCGCGCAAGAAGCTGTTCGGCTACAAGTCGATGGTCGGCGCCACGCTGGCGATCGGCATCCTGTCGTTCGTGGTCTGGCTGCACCACTTCTTCACCATGGGTTCCGGTGCCAGCGTCAATGCCTTCTTCGGCATCATGACGATGATCATCGCCATCCCCACCGGCGTGAAGATCTTCACCTGGCTGTTCACCATGTACGGCGGCCGCGTGGAGTTCAGCGTGCCGATGCTGTGGACCATCGCCTTCCTGGTCACCTTCACCATCGGTGGCATGACCGGCGTGCTGCTGGCCATTCCGGGCGCGGACTTCCTGCTGCACAACAGCCTGTTCCTGGTCGCGCACTTCCACAACACCATCATCGGCGGTGCGCTGTTCGGCTACCTGGCCGGCTTCGTCTACTGGTTCCCGAAGGTGTTCGGCTTCACCCTCAACGAGCGCCTGGGCAAGTGGTCCTTCGCCTGCTGGGTGATCGGCTTCTACCTGGCCTTCATGCCACTGTACATGCTCGGCTTCATGGGCATGACCCGGCGCATGAACCAGTACGACAACCCGGCGTGGACGCCGTACCTGATCGCTGCCTTCATCGGTGCATTGTTCGTGTTTGCCGGCATCATCCTGATGCTGGTGCAGATCTACGTCAGCGTGCGTGACCGCAAGCGCAACCTGGACCTGACCGGCGACCCGTGGAATGCACGCACGCTGGAATGGGCCACGCCGTCGCCGCCGCCGTTCTACAACTTCGCCGTGGTGCCCAAGGCCGATGCGCTGGACGCCTTCCACGAAGCGAAGAAGCGTGGGTTGCCGCCGCCGCCGAAGAAGTACGCACCGATCCACATGCCGAAGAACACCGGCGTGCCGCTGATCCTCAACATCTGGATCCTGGTGCTGTGCTTTGCCCTGGTCTGGCACATCTGGTGGATGGCCGCGGCCAGCTTCATCGCGATGATCGTGACCCTGATTGTGCGCTCCTACGATGAGGACGTGGATTACTACGTCAGTTCCGAAGAGGTGGCGCGCACCGAAGCGGCCAATCTGGCCAAGCTGAAGGAGGTACGCGCATGAACCTGTTGACCCGCCCGGAGCTGGCCAGCAACACGCAGGTGCACGAGGATCTGCACGCGCACGACCACGCCCACGAGCAGGGCGGCATGAAAGTGTTCGGCATGTGGGTGTACCTCATGTCCGACCTGGTGCTGTTCGGCTCGCTGTTCGCCTCGTATGCGGTGCTCAGCACCGCCTACGCCGGCGGCCCGACCGGCAAGGAGCTGTTCTCGCTGCCGTTCGTGATGACCGAAACCTTCCTGCTGCTGGTGTCCAGCATCACCTACGGCCAGGCGGTGCTGGCGATGCACCGCCACGATGCCTCGGCCGTGCTGCGCTGGCTGGGTGTGACCTTTGTGCTTGGCGCTTCGTTCATCGGCATGGAGATCTACGAGTTCTCGCACCTGATCCACGAAGGCGCGGGCCCCAGCACCAGTGCCTACCTGTCGGCGTTCTTCGCGCTGGTGGCCACCCACGGCCTGCACGTGGCCAGCGGCCTGATCTGGATGGCGGTGGTGATGCACCAGGTGTACCGCCGTGGCCTGACCCCGACCAACATCACCCGCGTCTCGTGCCTGAGCCTGTTCTGGCACTTCCTGGACCTGGTGTGGATCTGCGTCTTCACCTTCGTCTACCTGATCGGAGCCTTCTGACATGGCCCACGTCGAAACCTCGCGCGCCGGCAATGCACACGGCTCCACCAAGTCCTACCTGATCGGCTTCGTGCTGTGCGCGCTGCTGACCGTGGTGCCGTTCGCACTGGTGATGAACCCGGTGCTGTCGCGGCCGCTCACGCTGTTCCTGCTGGTGGGCTTCGCGGTGGCGCAGATCCTGGTGCAGCTGGTGTTCTTCCTGCACATGGACCGCAAGTCCGAAGGGGGCTGGAACCTGGCCAGCTTCGTGTTCACCCTGGTGATCCTGTTCATCGTCGTCGCATTGTCGGTCTGGATCATCTGGAGCATGCACTACCACATGATGATCAACTGAGCCTGCGAACCGTGAAAGGCATTGCGTTCCCCCAGCGTGGCCTGCGCCTGGCCGCAGGCCTGCTGCTCGGCCTGCTGGCCGGCTGCAGCGCGCAGTCGCGCATGGACTTCTATTCCAAGGACATCGCCTGCGAGGAACTCGGCCAGCAGTGGTCGATGCCCGACAGCCACGGCAGCGTACGTGGCCCGAAGGATCTGCAGGGCCAGGTGACCTATCTGTTCTTCGGCTTCACTAGCTGCCCGGACGTATGCCCGACCACGATGGTCGAGCTGGGTCAGGTCAAGCACCTGATGGGCAAGGATGCCGACCAGCTGCAGGTGGTGTTCGTCAGTGTCGACCCGGCCCGCGATACGCCCGAGGTCGCGCGCACCTATGTGGAAGCGTTCGATCCGAAGGCCATCGCACTGGTCGGCAACGAAGCGCAGCTGTCGGCGATGGCCAGCGACTTCAAGGCGTTCTACGAGAAAGAACCGGGCCAGCTGCCCGACACCTACACCATGAGCCATATCGCCGGTGGTTACGTGTTCGATCGCCAGGGCCGCCTGCGCCTGTTCGCGCCCTACGGCATGCCGGTGGAGAAGCTGTTCTCCGATGTGCAGCGCTTGTTGCTGGAACCGGCCCATCCGGCCGCTGGCAACGACGCACTGGCCAGCTGCAGCCTCAAGCACACCGGCGTACTCGCCGCCCGCTGATGCCGGTGGGTGCCAACCACTGCTCCTGGTGGGTGTCGACCGTTGGTCGGCACTTCCGGATCTGCTCCTGGTAGGTGCCAACCTTGGTTGGCACAGCTGTAGAGCCGAGCCCATGCTCGGCTCAGCGCTCACCGTGCACCCTGCAGGCAGCAGCCGAGCGTAGGCTCGGCTCTACATGCCCGCCGCCTGGTGGGTGCCGACCGTTGGTCGGCACACCCTGGCACAACCAATCCCCCAGCCGGCCAGGAGAGCCAACCGGCCGGGGGCACCACTCAACGCCTTACTTGGTCTCTTCCCACTGCACCACGTCCGGCTCGGCCGCCTTGACGCCGGCGGTCGACAGCAGCTTGGTGGTTGCATCCAGCGCCGCGTTCACCGACGGATACTCGACAATCGCCCGGCCGGAAGCCTTGGATACCTTCACCACGGTGCCGCCGGTGGCGGTCGCCGCACGCTGCGCCGAGGCCGCATCGGTGAAGAACACCTTGACCCGCGACGTCGCCACCACCGGCGCGCCGTCATTGGACACGGCGGCGGCGAACTTGCCGGCACCGGCATCCAGCCGCGCCGCCGCACCGGTGCTGCCGGCATCGAGGGAGCGCTTGCTGCGGGCACCGGTGCTTGTCGCGGCGGCTTCCGCAGCCGGGGTGATCTTGAACTGGCCACCACTGGCCTGCTGCACGGTGGCCGACGGTGCCAGGCGGAAGCGGTTGCCGCCCACATCGAAACTACGCCCAGTGGCTTCGGCCTTCAGTGCCTGTGCGTCCACGGTCGACAAGGTCCTGGCAGCGGGAGGCTGGCCCGAGCTCTGTGCCCAGGCGGTGGAGGTGATCGCCGCGAAGGCGAGGGTGCTCAACAGAATGGTCGTCTTCATCATCAGTGCCCCAGAACGCGGATCTTGAAGAATTCGAGGTTGCCACGCGATGCAGCGTTCGCGGCCTGCCCCATGTCGGTGACTTCCAGCGTCCAGGTGCCGGTGGCGCTCTCATCCAGGAAGGCATTGCTGGACAACAGGTCCCAGCTGGTGAAGTTGCGCTGCGTACCGTTGGTACCCGAGCCGATGGCGGTGAACGCCGGCTGCACCACGCTGCGCGTGCCACTGGGCGAGACCAGCACGAACTGCAGCTGGCGGGTGTTGCTGTGGTTGACGCGGAAGCCCAGCTGCACGCTCTCGATGTTGCGCGCGCCATTGGCCAGCTGGAAGGTCAGACGCGCAGCGGCGGCCGAGGTGTTGCCGATGGCCACTGTACGTGTGGTGTTGCGCCAGCCGCTGTCCACCAGCGCACCGAGCGACTGGAAGTTCTCCGCCACCTGCACCGCACGCGCGGCGTTGACCACACCGAAGCCGTACAGATTGCTGAAGGCACGGCCGGCGGCGTTCACCGTCCAGCCCGGCACCAGCACGCGGCCATCGGCCAGCGTCACCGCCGCCCGGTTCGGATCGTTGCGGGTGGCGGTGGTGGCCAGGATGTACTTCACATCGCGGTAGGACAGGTTCGGATTGGCTTCCAGTACCAGCGCCGCCACACCCGAGACCATCGGCGTGGCCGCAGAGGTTCCGTTCATCTTGCCGGTGTAGTTGCAGGTGCTGTCGATGGCCGACTGGTTGCTGTCCAGTGAGTTCTCGCGGGCGGTGTTCGTGTTGCTGCCCTGCGCGCACCCGGTCACGTCGGTGGTGACGATGGCCGGATCATAGGCACGCGCCACCAGCCCCGGCGCGTACTGCGCCTGCAGGCCGTATTCGCCGCCGAAGGCCGACACCCACAGCACCGAACCGGTGGACGAGTACGACGAACGCACGCCGTCGGCGCGCACCGCACCCACGGTGATCACGTTGAACAGGTTGTTGCGCGGGTCACGCCCGGCCGGCACGCAGCCGGTGCCGCGATTCTTGGTGTCGGCGGTGCAGACGTCCTGCGTCTGGCTGATCGAGGCGTTGTTGAAGTTGTTGCCCGCGGCCTTCACGTAGATGCCGCCGCGACCGCCGCGGGTACCCGACAGGGCCTGCTCGTAGGCGCTGATGTCGTTCTGGCTGTAGGCAATCGGCAGGTTCGGGTTACCCGGCCTGGCGCCCCAACTGTTGTTGAAGACCTGCACGTCGGCCACTTCGGCGCCATCCCACCAGGAATACTCGATGTTGGCCGTCGAATTGCCCTGGGCATTGGACGCCAGGAAGTTGAATCCCTTCAGCGTGGCCGCCGAGGCCACGCCGCGCACGCCCAGATTGTTGGCGCCCACCGCGCCAGCGATGCCGCCGACCATGGTGCCGTGGTTGTCGACGTCCGGGTTGGAGGGCGTGGGGTTGTTGGAGCCATTGGCGAAGTTCTTGCCGGCCACCGCCGCCACGTTGGCGGCCAGGTCCGGGTGGGCGATCTGCAGGCCGTCATCGACGATGGCGATGGTGACACCCTGGCCGCGGATGCCATTGCGGAACAGGCCATCCACGTTCAGATCGTTGCCGGCCACCGGCAGCGTGTCGGCCGGCACGGCCTGCCCGGTGTTGAGCAGGTGCCACTGGATTCCGGCCAGCGGATCGGCCTGCTGGGCCTGGGCGGTGGCGGCCAGGCTGCCCAGCACCAGGGCAGTGGCAAGGGCCAGGCGCGCGGAGCGCGGTGGCGCGGAGCGTTGCGTGTGTCGCTTCATACACGAATCCTTCTGTTGTGAATCGGCATGGCAGGACGGCGGGGCGGAACTGCCCCATCGCAACGAGCCAAACGCGACACCACGAGTCCCTCCCTACGTCGAATGGGCACGAATGTTTCGATATGCGAAGTGCGTCACAAACACTCATGACGCGCGGTAATAACGACTACACATTCCTGTTGGCGGCCGCATTCACGCATGGCGTGGCTCTACCGCGTCCCATCGCGCGGCTTCACATCCGGCTGTGCTACTACAGCCCGAGCCCCCTTCCGCGCGGAGCACGATGATGGTCAATCCCCTGGCCCAGGCCCATCGCGGCCTTGGCACCACCCTGTTCAGCCTGTTGAATCCGATCCCATTCGGGTTCTTTGTCGGCGCCTTGATCTTCGATGCGATCTACCTCAACAGCGCCGAGGTGATGTGGGGCAAGGCCGCCGCCTGGCTGATCACCTTCGGCCTGCTGATCGCCATCGTGCCGCGCCTGATCAACCTGTTCGCGGTCTGGCGCCGCAACGGCAGCGCCACCGGCATCGACCGCATCGACTTCTTCCTCAACCTGGTGGCGGTGCTGCTGGCCATCTGGAACGCCTTCGTGCACAGCCGCGACGCCTACGCCGTTGCCGTGCCGGGCACAATCCTGTCGGCGCTGACCGTGGCGCTGATCGCGCTGGGGCTCATCCTGCTGTCGCTGCAGCCGCCGGTGCGGCACGGAGGTCATCATGGCTAAGCCCTTCCTGCCCGCCCTTGCAGCGCTTTCGTTGGCAGTGATGCTGTCGGCCTGCGCGGGCAAGGCCGAGTACCACCCCACCGACCAGTCCGGCGCGAAGCCGCCGCTGCCGGCACCGCAGAACTTCCTGATGCCGCCCATGCAGGTGCCCAAGGGCGTCGGCTGGGCTGAAGGCCAATCGCCCACGGTGGCCGAGGGCCTGAAGATCGAGCGCATCGCCGCCAACCTGCAGCATCCGCGCCGCCTGTTGACCCTGCCCAACGGCGATGTGCTGGTGGTGGAGGGCAACGGCCCGGGTGAAGAGCCAGTCACCACGCCCAAGCAGTGGATCGCCGGCAAGGTGAAGGCGCGCTCGGGCAAGGCCGGCAAGGGCGGCAACCGGGTCACCCTGCTGCGGCGCACGCCCGGCACCAATACCTGGACCCAGCACGTCTACATCGAGGGCCTGCATTCGCCGTTCGGCATCCAGCTCATCGGTGACACCTTGTACGTGGCCAACACCGGCAACATCGTGCAGTTCCACTACGTGCCCGGCGAAACCCGCATGGCCGACAAGGGCCGCGAGTTCACCGATCTGCCCAGCACCATCAACCATCACTGGACCAAGGAGCTGCTGGCCAGCCGCGACGGCCGCAAGCTGTACGTGGGCGTGGGCTCCAACAGCAACATCACCGAGAACGGCCTGGCGGTGGAGTACCGCCGCGCAGTGGTGCTGGAAGTGGACGTGGCCACCCGTGGCAGCCGCATCTTCGCCTCGGGCATCCGCAACCCCACTGGCCTGGACTGGGAGCCGAGCACCGGCACGCTGTGGGCGGTGGCCAACGAGCGCGATGAGATCGGCGCCGACCTGGTGCCCGATTACCTCACCTCGGTGAAGGAAGATGGCTTCTACGGCTGGCCCTACAGCTACTACGGCCAGCACGTGGACGAGCGCGTGCAGCCGCAGCGGCCGGACCTGGTGGCCAAGGCGATCGTGCCGGATTACGCCATCGGCTCGCACGTGGCGCCGCTGGGCCTGCTGTTCTATACCGGCCAGGCGCTGCCGGCGCAGTACCACGGCGGTGCCTTCATCGGCGAACACGGCAGCTGGGATCGCTCGCCATTGAGCGGCTACGAGGTGGTATACGTGCCGTTCAAGGACGGCAAGCCGACCGGGCGGCCACAGACCGTGGTGAGTGGCTTCGCCTCGAAGGATGAGAAGACCCTGATGGGCGCACCGGTAGGCATGGCGATGGACGCCGAAGGCGCACTGCTGGTGGCCGACGACGTGGGTGACGTGGTGTGGCGGGTGTCAGCCAAGTAGCCTTGTAGAGTCGAGCTTGCTCGACTGCTTTTTGTAGAGCCGAGCCATGCTCGGCTTACGCGCGCAGCGCGGGGTTGCCGCGTACAGGTCGAAGAGCAGCCGAGCGTGGGCTCGGCTCTACAGTTCTGCGGTGCCGCTGCGGAACCCGCTGAATACCGATTCGGCGGCAAAGCCCACGCCACCCAGCAGCACGCCGAAGTACACCATCGTGGCCACCACGAAGGCATAACCGGCCGCCACCGCCGCGCCGTCGCGCTGGATGAAACCAATGGCGAAGGACATCAGCGCCAACGCCGGCAGCGTGTTGCTGAAGGGAATCGGGCCGGCTGGCGCCATCAGCAGCACCGTGGCCACCACCAGCGCCAGGTTGTTCAGGCGCATCATCTTCTTCGAACGCACCATCACCGCCAGCCGCATCGGCCGCGAGAGCCGCTCCATGCGATGCACCCACTTCAACGCACGGCCGAGGTTGGTCTTCAGCGTTTCGGTGGCGATCTCGCGGCGTGCCAGCTTCTGCGGCACCCACAGCGGGCGGTTGCGCAGCCGGCTCAGGCCGATCAGCAGGATCGAAGCGCCAAACACCGTGCTCAGCCCGGGAATCGACACCGGGATGATGAAGATGGCCGAAAGCAGGATCACCACCAGCAGCAGGCCCTCATCGCCCAGGGCGCTGAGCAGGGTACCGACGCTGACCCGTTCGCCGGGCAGTTCGTCGATCATCTGCTCGATCTGCTGGGCCAGTGGCGCGGTGTCGTTGGGGTCGGGGGCACGGTAGGTCATGCGTCGAAAGGGTTTCCAGGGAAGGGCGGTCAGGGGGCCGTCCTGCGGTGGGGGACGCACAGGCCCCTGAAGTATCCCGGCCAATGTGGGCAAAGAGGTGAACCGGGCATGAGGCGCTAAACTGGCCCGCCCCGCACGAGTGCAACGCAATGGACATGGGCCGCCGGCAATCGACCATCGAACTGGTCGCCATCGATATGGATGGCACCCTGCTGGACCCGGCCCACACGCTCACTGCACGGGCCAAGCAGGCCATCGCACAGGCGCGCGCGCTGGGCGTGCATATCGTGCTGACCAGCGGCCGCCCGGTTCCCGGCCTGGCCCCGTTCCTGCACGAACTGGGCATCGATGGCGACGACGACTACTGCATCGCCTGCAACGGCGGCCTGGTGCAGCGCATCGGCACCGGCGAAACCGTGGTCGAGCATCCGCTCAGCTTCGATGACTTCCTGTTCTGCGAGCAGGTGGCGCGCGAACTGGGCGTGCACTTCCAGGCGCTGGACAGCCAGCGCATCTACACCCCCAACCAGGACATCAGCTACTACACCGTGGCCGACTCGCATCTCTCGCGGATGCCGCTGTCGTACCGCCGCGTGGCCGACATGGATCGGTCGATGTCCTTCATCAAGCTGATGATGATCGATGCGCCCGAAGTGCTGGACGCGGCCATCGCGCGCCTGCCCAGCGAGCTGACCGAGCGGTTTGCCGTGCTGAAAAGCGCACCGTTCTTCCTGGAAGTGTTCGACCACCGTGCTGGCAAGGGGCCGAGCCTGCAGAAGCTGGCCGAGCACCTGGGCATCGACCGCCACAACGTGATGGCCATCGGTGACCAGGAGAATGACCTGACCATGCTGCAGTACGCCGGCACCAGCGTGGCGATGGGCAATGCCATCGATGCGGTAAAGGCCGTGGCGCGGTTTGAAACCACCAGCAATGCCGATGACGGCGTGGCACGCGCAATCGAGCGCTTCGTGCTGCGGTGAATCGCGCGGCCACCCTCTGGTAGGTGCCAACCTTGGTTGGCACACGCATGGCTATACCCACGTATACCCCACCCATCCCCATCGCCATCGGCGCTGTACCACCGCGCGATGGCGGATCCGGCCGAGCGATGCAAGACTTTCGCACGTCGAAATCACGCCATCGCATTGAGCGGCTGAGGATCGTCTTCCCCCGCCGCTGACCGGCGCGCACTGCGCCGTCACCGCCCAACGCAATCGCATCACCAGCCAGCGCGCCGATACCGGTGCCGCCCCGCGCTGGGCGTGCGCCTGCGCCATCTTTCCCCACTGCACGCTGGATCTTTGCATGAACACCCCACCCACGACGCGCCTGGCGCTGGCGATCCTCACCGCCATCGCCGCACCGGCCCATGCCGCCGAATCGGCGGACACCGCGCACGACACGCCCACCACCTTGAACGCCCTGCAGGTGATCGCCACGCCGCGCGGCGCCGCCGTCGCGCCCACCCAGGTGGTCGGCCCGAACCGTTACATCATCAAGGCCGAAGACCTCGATGCGGTGGTCACCGGCAACAACGGCCTGGCCATGCTCAAGCAGGTGCCCGGCGCCAGCTACACCGCCACCGACGGCCTGGGCCTGGATATCTCGGCCACCAGCCTGTTCGTGCGCGGCTTCCGCATGAACGAAATGGGCATCACCTTCGAAGGCGTACCGCTGAACGACAACGGCTTCCTTTCGCTCACCGGCACCAGCGTGGTGAATGTGGGTGTGCCCGATGGCATCGGCGCGATCACGGTCAGCCCGGGCGGCGCACCGGTCAGCGTGTTTTCCAGCAGCGTCAACGGCGGCAGCCTGGAATACCGCCTGCGCGAACTGCAGGACACCCCCAGCCTGCGCGTGAAGCAGGGCGTGGGCAGCAACAGCACCCTGGTCACCACCGTGTCCGGGCAGAGCGGCCAGCTGGGTGAACACGGCCCGAAAGTGCTGGTCGACCTGCAACGCGTGTCGGCCGACAAGTACCAGGGCGAAGGCACCCAGAACTTCCTGCGCGGCGACCTGAAGCTGCAGCAGGACGTGGCCTGGGGCGATGTCACCGTGTTCCTGTCCGACAGCAAGGCCAAGGTCTGGGGCTACAACAACATCTCCTTCGACATGATCCGCAAGCTCGGCTGGAAGGCCGACATCTTCTACCCGGACTACGCGTGGGCCTGGTATGTGGCCTCGCCGGAGAACGCAGACAAATCCTGCGGCGCCTACACCTGCGGTGAGCTGTCCGAACTGATTCCGTACGACACCGGCCAGATCACCCGCGACCGCGTGTCCTCGATCAACCACCGCTTCCAGATCACCCCGGCACTGCGTGGCAACGTGCAGCTGTACAACGCCAACAGCCACACCCAGGCCACGCTGACCGACCCCACCGTGCCGTCGCCCAACGGTGCACCGTTCTCCGAGCAGGTGCAGACGCCACGCCTGAACCGGCTCGGTGGCATGGTCAACCTGCAGTTTGAAGCCGGTGCGCATACCCTCACCGCCGGTTTCTGGCAGGAGAAGAGCAAGGCTGCAGCCAAGACCGAGTGGTACCAGCAGCCGCTGTTGGGTGAGGGCCCGCCGCTGAAGGCCACCGGGCCGTTCGATGTGTACGGGCCGGCGTTCAAGACCGACAACGCCTCGAGCTGGGTGACCCGCTCGCGCCAGTTCTACCTGCAGGACGATATCGTGCTGAATGACACGCTGAAGCTCAGCGTCGGCTTCAAGGCCGTGGATTTCCGCACCCGTGGCGGTGGCCTCGGCGATGCCGAGGACCGGCCGGTGAACGGCACGCTGCGTGCGAAGAGCAACTTCCTGCCACACGTCTCGCTGTTCTGGAGCCCGACCGAATCCGCCGACGCCTTCATCGACCTGGCCAACACCATGAACGGCTACCGCGTGGCCCAGCGCGGCAACATCGGCTACACCGCCTCGGCATGGACCATCACCGACCAGGAGGAATTCGACCGCGTAGCCCGCACGCTGCGCCCGGAGAAGAACTGGAACCTGACCGTGGGCGCATCGCACCGCTTCGACCGGCTGACCATCACCGGCGATGTGTTCTACAACGACATCCGCAACCGCCTGCTGTCGGCCGCCATCGGCACCCAGTTCGCGCAGATCAACACCGTGCGGCTGATGCCGAAGATGCATGTGATCGGCGCCGACCTGGGCATCACCGCCGACCTGACCGACCACCTGCAGTTCTACCAGGGCGTGGCGGTGGCCCGTTCGTACTACGACAGCGATTTCGTGGTGGGCGGCACCGTGTACCCGATCAAGGGCAACGCCCAGCCGGGTTACCCGCAGATTTCGCTGGTGAGTGATCTTTCCGCCCACTTCGGCGACTGGCGTTTCGGTGCCACCAGCACCTCATACCTGCGCCAGCCGTTCACCTACGAGAGCGACATCCGCGTTCCCACGTTCTGGCAGGTCAACACCTATGCCGCCTACCGGTTCGGCGCGGACAGCGCGGTGCCGGGACTGGAGCTGCGGCTGGACGTGAGCAACCTGTTCAACCGCCACAACATCGGCACCGCCACCATCGCCGGCTCGTCGTTCTCGGGCGATTACCAGACCCTGCAGCGCAGCGCGCCCCGGCAGCTGATGTTCAGCACGTCGATGGCGTTCTGATGTAACCAGGGACGGGGGTCAGAGCCCTTTGCTACGCAAAGGGATCCGACCCCGCTGCCATCCCGTGATCGGGGTCAGATCCCTTTGCACAGCAAAGGGCTCTGACCCCAAACCCCTGCCTTGCGCAATCAACAGGGATTTTCTGGCGGCGGCGCAAGGTTCCCACAATGTTGCTGCGTCATCCTGTTGGCATGGCACAGCACCACACGCAATCACCGCTGTTCGGCATCCGGGGCCCAGGACGGCCCCGGCAGGCGCTGTCCGTGGCGCCTGCGATCGACCTGCGGGCCGAATACCAGTTCTGGCAGGTGTACGAGCGTGTGGTGCAGCCGCTGCCTGGCGGTGGGCTGCGGCTGGCCTGGCTGGTCTGCCAGAAGGTCTATCGCGACCGCTGGCAGTACCCGCACGACAGTGACGAGGTGGCACTGTCGCGCGTGGTGTTCGGCGGGAACATGACGGCTGACCGCGCGTCGGAGCTGGCGGCGCTCCACGCGCTGGTCAGCCGTCGGGTGGCGGTGCTGGCCAGGCGTGGGCGGCTGGGTACGGCGGCGTGATGCGCGGGGATGGCGCTGGCGTCGCCGGACCGCCGTGAACCGCCCTGGCACCCTCGCACCATCCGCTGGCATGACCTGCTCTGGCGTTGATCTATCCGCTGCCATGACCTGCTCTTGGTAGAGTCGACTGTTAGTCGACTGCTCTTCGCATCCACCTCGCAGGCGACCGCGCTTCGCGCGCGAGTCGACTAACAGTCGACTCTACCAACGCCCTCTCCAACCAGCGCTGCTATGGCTTTCCGCGATCCAACTGCCGGTACCCGATCGCCTCAGCCAGATGCGCAGTCTGGATCACCTCGCAACCGGCCAGATCCGCAATCGTGCGCGCCACCCGCAGAATTCGATGCATTGCCCGCGCGGACAGCTGCAGGCGTTCAATCGCCTGCTCCAACAAGTCTTGGTCGGCCTCGCTCAATCGCGTGCAGGCGCGCAGCGCGGCGGGCGGCAGATGCGCATTGAGCCCGCCGCGTGCCTGTTGCCGGGCATGGGCGGCTTCCACCCGGGCACGCACCGTTGCACTGGGCTCACCCAGCGGCGTGCTCTCGCGCAGTTCCACCGCATCCATGCGCGCCACACTGATATGCAGGTCGATACGGTCCAGCAGCGGCCCTGACACCCGCGCACGATAGCGGTGGATGCGCTCGTCACTGCACAGGCAGCGATTGCTGCGGTCGCCGGCCCAGCCGCAGGGGCACGGGTTCATCGCCGCCACCAGCTGGAAACGCGCGGGGTACTGCACACTGCGCGCCGCACGGGAAATACGAATATGACCCGACTCCAGCGGCTCGCGCAGCGTTTCCAGCGCGCTGCGGTTCCACTCGGGCAGTTCATCCAGGAACAGCACGCCGTGATGGGCCAGCGATATCTCGCCGGGGCAGGGCGGGTTGCCGCCGCCCACCAGTGCCGCCGCGCTCGCACTGTGGTGGGGAGAGCGGAACGGCCGTTGCCGCCAACGCTTCGGGTCCAGCCCTTCGCCACTCACCGAGGCAATCGCAGCCAGCTGCAGTGCTTCGGCCTCTTCCGTATCCGGCAGCAGCCCGGGCAGGCGTGAGGCCAGCAGCGTCTTGCCGCAGCCCGGGCTGCCGATCAGCAACAGATGATGGCCACCGGCCGCAGCCACCTCCAACGCGCGCCGCGCATGCCCCTGCCCGCGCACGTCGGCCAGATCGGGCAGCGGCAGCGGTGGGGTGTCCACGCGCTGAACGGGCGGCAGCAGGCGCGGGTTGCCCAGCCCGGCGCAGCACTCCAGCAATGTGCGCGCCACACGCACATCGGCATGCTCGGCCAGCGCCGCCTCGGCGGCATTGCCGGGCGGAACCACCAGAACGCGCCCGGCTTCAGCGGCGGCAATCGCGGCGGGCAGTGCACCGGCCACCGGGCGTAGTTCGCCGGTGAGTCCCAGCTCGCCCAGGAATTCGTATTGCAGCAGCGACTGCGGATCGACCTGCCCGCTGGCCGCGAGGATGCCCAGCGCGATGGCCAGATCGTAGCGCCCGCCTTCCTTGGGCAGGTCGGCCGGTGCGAGATTCAAGGTGATGCGCCTTTGCGGGAAGTCGAAGCGCGCGCAGAGCAGGGCGGCACGTACACGTTCGCGCGATTCACGCACGCTGGTTTCGGCCAGGCCCACAATCTGGGTGGCGGGCAGGCCACCGGAGAGATGCACTTCCACCCGCACCAGCGGGGCATCAACCCCGGCGCGGGCACGGCTGTGGACCAGCGCCAGGCTCATGAACGGTTTCCTGCGGAGGGACGCTTGATGGTGCGGCAGGCGCGTTGCGGCGAACCATCGGAAATTGCGGGTGAAACGGCTAGGGGGATTCTGGCAGGTGGTCGGAATTCGCGTGGCCTCTACCGCGGCGACGCCTGCCGGCAGCTGAGTGACGGAATCCGACCGCCATCTGCACAGCCGCGCCAAGGGACCCGGTGAGCTTCCGATTGGCTGGACATGCGTTCCACGTTGCCTGTCGAAGCAGGGCCAACTTCTTCCAATGTTCTCTGCGAGCAGGCATTCGCGACCGCTCAAACCCACACACAATTTCTTGCAGGCAAGTATCCGACTCGCTACGCTGGCTCTAACACACCCGCCAAGCCTCTGACGCGCTAGTTCGCGGCATGCTCAAATTGGCGGGTTTTTCGTTCTCACAGATGGGTAGCAGGGTGACTCACTTCCGCAAGCCGCTCAGGCGAAAATGAGCAGCCAGGGTGGGTCAATTGGGGGGGGGCGCAATCTGCCCTTCACCGTGCAACATAGTGAGGCCGACGCTACTTACACTGCTGCGTAACATCAATGCCATCGCGGTACTTCAGGACGATGGAATTCAGCAGGCCGAACCGATCCGAGGCTGGGCTTGGATCCAAAGGGGCTCCCGACGGCTGCAGTCGAGCCTCCAGCTGGGTACGGAAGCGCATGACATCGGGCGCGCGGGCATTGGCTCCAGCCATGATGTTCATGGTCATCAGGATCGGGCCGTTATCGACGATGAGCAGTGGAACGCCTTTGCAGTAGAAGCCGAAAGACGGCGACCCAGGCTCCCCGGCGACGATCTCGATTCCCTTTGTTGCTGTAGCACGGGAGAGGTCCATGGCTTCTTTTCGGACAAGCGAAAAGTCGTCGTCGGAGATCGTTCGATAGGTCCTTAGCTCCGCCTCGAATGTGGTCGGATACACCACCCATCCGAGCCCGCAAAGCAGGATGATGGCAACGACGAAAAAGCTGGCAAGTGATCTCATCCTGGCGTCCCTACTTTTCCGGACCGACGTCCTCCGGCCTTGAGTAGCACGAAGATTCGGAATCCAATTCCGAAATGAACACCTTTGCTTGTCACGCGGCGATGCCAATGATCATGATTCAGAACTGATACCTCGCGCGAGCGCCGAGAACGAGCGCAATGAAGGGCCCTAGAATGATGCGCACGCAGTCCATCGCGAGAGCCCTGCCGTTCTGTCCGATCTTGCGTGATACCCGGGCATACCCAAAGAATCCGGAAAACAGGCCGCGTAAGGCAGCTCGTCTATAGAAGAGCTTGGCTTCTTCCGGATGCATCGGTACGTGCTCCTCATGATACGTCGCAAATCCAAGAAGCAATTCGGGAGTAGTTCCGTAGCTCGAGGACGCTTCCAGATAGCGATACGCTGCTGCAGGGTCTCCCATCTTCAGGTGGACGCGTGCAAGATGAAGAAACGTCAGCGAGCTGGGAGCAACAAGCGAGGCGCGCCGATAGCTGTCGAGCGAGGCAGGGAGGTCAATCTCAATATCCTGCCCACCGTCTTCGTAGATCATTCCACGACAGACGTATCCATCTAGACGGGTAGAGTCATCCCCGGAATCTATTAGTGATTCGGCTATGAGAAGCGCGTCACTGGCTTGGCCCTTTTTCAGAAGGAGAATGGCATCTCTAAAGCTGTTCCCTGCTCTTGTCATGGGACTCTCATCTCTCTGCTGCCCATCCTGCTTGTGCGCGCAGAAGGCTCCCTGGCCAGTTGGATCCTCTTTTTCTGATGCAGTCTCTGCGGGCTCGACCTTACGCCTTGGCATACGCCGATTCCTACGCAAATATAGTACGAAGTCTCTCTTGCATTTCTTGATCTTAGCAGGGCAGCTCCAACTGCAATTGATGCCTGTCCAGCCACGGGCGCGATGGAGCCTGCGAGCCCAATTGCGTCCGGCGCTTCTGCGGCATTGCCGGGCGGAACCACCAGAATGCGCCCGGCTTCAGCGGCTGCGATCGCGGCCGGCAATGCACCGGCTACCGGGCGTAGCTCACCGGTCAGGCCCAATTCGCCCAGGAATTCGTATTGCAGCAGCGATTGCGGATCGACCTGTCCGCTGGCCGCGAGGATGCCCAGCGCGATGGCCAGGTCGTAGCGCCCGCCTTCCTTGGGCAGATCGGCCGGTGCGAGATTCAAGGTGATGCGCCGTTGCGGGAAGTCGAAGCGTGCGCAGAGCAGGGCGGCACGTACACGTTCGCGCGATTCACGCACGCTGGTTTCGGCCAGTCCGACAATCTGGGTGGCGGGCAGGCCACCGGAGAGATGCACTTCCACCCGCACCAGTGGGGCATCAACCCCGGCGCGGGCACGGCTGTGGACCAGCGCCAGGCTCATGAAGGGATTCCTGCGGAGGGACGCTTGATGGTGCGGCAGGCGCGTTGCGGCGAACCATCGGAAATTGCTGGTGAAACGGCTAGGATTTCGGCCAGACAATCAACGGTGCGCTCCTCCAGCAGAAGTCGGTTATCCCTTTATGCTCAAACTTCAATTGCTACAGGCGTGCTAGCTCGATCCTGTCGCTTATCCATCTTTCCTTTAAGCAATCAGGCCTCCAAGGCAAATTTCCTCATGAAGGTAAAGTATCGCTTCACCTTTGGCTGGACAGCCGCGCGAGCGCTAGAGCTCGAGCAAGTCGGCGCCACTGTTGATCCCCCGTCTGATTTCAATGGCGATTGCATCATTGGTGTCGTTCATTCGATAGAAGGGGCTCCGGAATGGGGAGGAATTTCCTCGCTGATCAGGGAATGGGGTGGCTCTTCCCTTGTGACGACGGAGTTCTCTGTCGCTGAGATTGCCGCTGCTGATTACTGTGAGCTACTGGTTACTCACGCAAATGGGTATCCCCAGCCGGAGGATGACTTTGGCTTTCTGGCGCAGAGTTATGACACGTCCAAGTACTGCGATGAGTGCGGAGTCGGGGCTGTACAAATTGCGCCTTTCCGCGTTCGGAAGTCATTGAAGTGGGGGCGTAATGCCTTCCTGAAACTGTTCTGGGTTGAAGATGCGATCTTCATGCATAGGGAGGTTTGGCAAGAACACCTTGCTCCACTTCGCATTGAGACGTGGCCGGTTGAGGATACGAAGGGGAATGTTCTTGATCACATCGTGCAATTGCGTGCTGATACGAGCGTTGCATTGCAGATGGAGGAGAATTTGGGAGTTCGCTGTCCGAAATGCAGGCGGGTTCGCTACATTGGCCCAGAGAGAGCATTCCTCGCGGCGCCAGTGAGAGCTCCAGAGCTTCCCATCTTCCGAAGCGAGCAGTTCTTCGGAGCAGGTCACCAGTCCTCCAATGCCATTCTCATCGGGCGGGATGTGGTCGCGGCGATTCAGTCCGCCAAGCTGAGGGGGGCAAAGCTATGGCCATGTGCTACGCCAGAATAGGCTATGGGCACTGTGAAGCGCCTCGGAGTTCCCGCAGGCTCAAACACTTGAGAGGATCAAGTGCTGAGAGCGTCGGTGGGCGGTCCACAAAGTTTGGGTAGCGCGGCGATCTATAACTCAATTCCCAAACAGACACCTCTGCGTATCCGGCATCGACCCATCGAAGCGCTGCAACTGCGCCTCAACCCAGGATGGCCCCGCACGCTCCACCAGCAGCCGCCCCTCAATCTGCTGCACAAACAGCCAACGCTCGAAACTCATCCGCAGGCGCTCGATATCCGGCGCCCGCCACGCGGCATCGGCAGGCATCCGGATCAGCACGCGCGAGGGCGCACTCTCCACCTCCATCACCACAACGCCCTTACACCGGATCTCGAAAGACGTCGCCCCAGCATAGCGCGTGTGGAATTCAAAGCCTTCGACGGCCTTGGCGGTAACGAAGCCCAGCGCGTCGCCGTGCAGCAACCGGTAATCGAAGGGCTTCAGCTTCTGGTAGGCCCACTCCCGATCACTCACTGGCGCGGGCCACGCGGCCCATACCACGGCGATCACCACGATGCAGGCCGCGGCAGCGACAAGGCTGTGCTTCTTCATCGCTCACCCCCGACTTCAGGCCCTGGGCCGCATGCGCTCGTGGATGAACGCCGTGAGCGCCATATCGGCCATCACCAGCCCTTCCATCACGCGGTCGCCCACGTACTGATCAGGCTCACCGTTCTGGCGTGTGCGCTCGGCCGCCAACAGGATTTCCTGCACGACGCGCTGGCCGGTTGCCGCGCAGTCGGCGTCGGACATCGCCATCTGTCGGCTGCGCAGCAGGTGACGTTCGGGCCAGGGCCGGCCGTCGGCGGCAGCGCCGGCGCCGATGGCGCGCAGCGTGGCAATGAGGCTGTTGGGGTCCAGCGCGGGCGCGGGTGACGGCGCTTCCTGGATGGGGCGCGGGGGGCGGGGAGTGCGGCGTGGTCATGGCAGGCTCCGTGCAAGCAGGCGGAAGCCGCCACCGATAAAGGTGGCGGACAGGGCGTGGCTCGAAAACCGGTGTGTGATGATCGCCGGCGGGCACGAGGCCCCCACGCCCCGCCCGCCATAGCCGGCAGACGGATTGCCAGCCGGCACCAAGCAAGTTGATGCCGGCTGGCAAGCGCAAACTTCATCACAACAACGGGTTTTCGAGTCCCGGCCACCGATGCACGGTGGCGGAGCAACGATTACTCGCCGTTGTGTGGAATGCCAAGGGGTAGGGGTCAATGCCGCCAAAACCCGAGACGTTTTCGGCATTGTCGCATAGCGCGGAAAGGGGCGAGAGCCTTGGCGGGCTAGGCGTACAGGCACTTCTGGAACGGAGTCTTCAAATTCTTCCGCCAGAGACGCCAAGCGCGGCAAAAGCGTCATCACTTGGTCGGTGGCATTGCTGAAGCTGTCGGTCGATAAGACTCGCCCGTAAGGTGGCCCTAACCATCTTGCGCGGGTCGCACCGTCAATTCACCCAGGCACGAAGAAGCTCTTTGATCTGCAGAATTTGCGCTTCCGCATAGCGCTGATCTTTCATACGAATATCTGCATCATCCAGGTAATGCCAAAAGGCGTGCGGCACTTGGATGTCGCCGTTGTCCAGCCCCATCAAGGCTTTAACTTCCCTTGCTTGTTCATGCCAATCCATCAACTCCTTTTCTGAAGCTGGCTCCTTCATGATCAGGTCGGAAATAGACGCAAAAATTCCTTTCTTTACATGCTCGGTACTCATCTCGCCCTCTTTCCAGCCCAGTGCGGCTCGAACAAGATTACATGCGCCGCTTCTCTACGTGACGCTGGGCTGGAGTTGATATGGAGAACTGGTGTCGATCCACTGTTGATTGGATGAAGATCAAGCCGAACACCCCATTGCCCGCCTTTCCAGCGAACGCCAAGCAGCCTGCCATTCGCATGCAAGCTTCCCGGTGACGGACCATTAGTGGCTGGTCAGCCAGCCAGATCAAGCCGCTCGCGGAACCAGGCTCCTTGCTGGCCGTTGTGCTTGAAGTTGCGCAGTTCGAACTGCCGGGATTCGTGGATGACGTGCCGCCAGCGAACGCAGCGATACTTTTGCGGCGTTTGTTCCGGATGGTGCTCTGACATCCAAAGAATCGCCGTGTCCAGATTCGCCCAGCCGTCGATGGCTTGTTCACGGAAGGCTTGTCGTAAAGCACTGACAATGCCGGCGATTGGCCAGTGGATCTGACCATCAGGTCCAATGCCATTGACTATAAGGTCATGGAACTCGGGTGACTGGACCAGCTCTACAAGGGCTTGCGGTCCCTGTGCCAAATCTGCCGCGAACGTGCGTAGCTGTTGGAACTGTCGGTCGATTTCGGTGTAAGAGTGGCTGAGTGCATCCTGTGCCTTCAGGCATCCATCGACAGTCCGGATTTCGTACTGCTCAATGAAATGGTGAACGAGCGTGTTCCTGAGGTGCACCAGTTTGCGCAGATCGGTTCGTAGAGCTGCATGAGATTGCTCTGGCAATTCGAGCCCCATGAACAGAGCGATGAAGCTTGAATCGCGGCTGTAACCTGGTGGCGCGCCAGGAGCTTCGCTGCCTTTCCTTATCACGCATTCGGCCATCAGTCGAGCCGCCAACACTCCCATTGTCCCGCCGCTGATTTCGGCCTTGCGGTTATCAAAAGCCTTATGGAATGTATCCGGCGTACCGAATAGCTTCTGAAAGGCGAGCATGGACTTCATCAGCTGCTCGCACTGTTGGAGGCGCAGAATGCAACGGCCGAGCAGCCGTTGCACTTCCTGCTGCGCATCGACAACGTCCTTATGGTCGACTTCGAGCATGGCGGACCTGAGTATGGAATACGGCAACTTTACCGCTTGAGACGCTTGAGACGCAGGGCGGAGAAGAAAGGGAGCCCTGCTGGGGCGCTTTCCCGCGTCGCCTCCGGGTCTGAGTGACTTTCTACCTATTGACCCTACCGAGCGCCGCGCACAATCTGACTACCGTTGTAGTCACTCAGCTCTGTCCTGCCCGCAGCAGCAAAGTTCTGCAGCGCTCGAATGGATTCCACCCACTGGCTCAGGCCAATACAAGGATCACTGCACGTGCAACGCCGCAGCCGACTGCTTCTCTGCGCGGGTCTGATCCCGCTTCCGTGGTTCCTGTTCTGGACCAGCGTCGCCGCCGTGTTCGCGCCGGGCTACAACCCGCTCGCACAGCACGCCAGCGAGCTGCTGCAGGCGCCCACGCTCGCAAGCATCTGCGCCAGGATCGCCGCCATCGGCTCCGGTGTTGGGTTCGTGGCGTTCTCTATTGGAGTGTGGCGCGAATCCGGGCGTCGCATTGCATTGGGTGCCATCTGCTGGATGATCTTTGGCATCTCGATGCTGACCAACGGGCTCTGGCCCATGGGTCATCCGATGCACGGCTTCTACACCATCGGTATCGCCAACATCATCGCGCCAGCGATGTCGCACATCGAGTTGAGCGCATGGTCTGCCAACCGAAGGGCGTATGCCGTGACCGCTGTGGTGAGCATCGCGAGCGTCGTCTATCTATGGTTGAACGTGGTGGGCGCGGACCCGGAGGGCTACAGAGGGCTGACTCAGCGCGTGTTCTCGTCCATCAACTCGCTCTGGCCATTCCTGGTGGCGCTGTATCTGCTGCGCAGGGGTTCAAGCGCGCTGATGGCGCAGCCTGCGCATTGATGGGGGCGCGCGACAGGAACATAGAGGACTGATCAAGGACTTCTCGATTCTCCGGCCCCAGCTCAAGGTGATCTTCTCGGGATTCATGCCAGGAGATCCACTGTTCAAGCCGTGGGCGCTCTTCAACCATCTGTTCCTTGATGCTGGCACCTCGGGTGGCAAGAGGGGAAAGGTCGCGCGCGCCTTCTGCTATACCCCGGCTCCAACCCCTACCAAGCAGGCTGCAGCGAGCACCGCACCCGAAGCTGACCTTCGGCCTGCCAGCTCAAATGCTGCTGCATGGAGGGAGAAGTTTGGGCATCGAAGCTTTGAGTCTTGGTTCAGTCGAGCGAGCCCTGAGTGCAGCTGAGGTAAGCAGCAGGTTTTTTCAGGCGTAGACAACCGCTCCCATCATTCTTTGGCTATTGGCGCAGGCTCCTCGCTACCCTCAGCCCGGCTAACGCTCTCACTGGTCTCAACCATGCGCAGCATCTGCTCCCTTACCTGGGGCTCACATTTGTGGCAGGCAAAGTATTGGATTCTCTCCATATCTCCAGTGACGAATTCATCGCATCGCTCACACGCGACAGCACCCCAGCCCCGGTCAAAGCACGATACACAGCTCCACATTCCGTCGATAAAGAATACTGAAGGCTGAGGGTGCTCGCACTTGTGGCAGGACGCGATATGCTCCTCTCCTTCCTCACACCAATCATCTCCCTGGGGATAATGCTTGGCGCACAGGTTGGTAAGGACGTCAGTGGTGATGTCGTCGCCGCAGTTTGGACAGGCGTTTAAGCCCTTTTGGAAGAATTTAAACGGAGCGTTGCAGGTGGGGCAGGGAAGCTCTGCGTTGCACTCTTCCACAGCGGTGTCATCGACGCCACACACCATGCAGGTGTAGTCAGTACCCCATGAGTGGGTCTCGCCAACAATAGCGGCAGACATGTGGCAATGACCGCAGGGAACGATTTTTTTGCCTTTCTTCTCTTGGATCTCGATCTGAGGCTTCAGGATTTCGAATCGGGTTTTGATGAATTCTCCCTGGCGCATCATGCGCTGGTTGAGCACTTGTAGCTCCACTGCATATGGTTGAAACACGTCTTCCCATAAACCGGTCAGGAGCGCATGCAGGTAGTGCCAAGATGCCCATGCCTCGGCAATCACGCCGGCCTGAGTCTTGCTCGGATTATCCATGCCGGAATGTGCGAAATGGACAATCTGATTTCGGTGCTCGCCCAGTGCCTTGAAATTGTCAGAGGCGTTCTTGTCGATTTTCTCGCCGAGAATGGATGGGATTCGGTTCAGGGCGTCATCAAGGTAAACGGAGAGAAAGTCTCCAACGGCTAGGTTTTGGAGATCTCCGGTCTCAGGCTTTGAAAGCATGAGTGTCCAGTGCTCCTTCATGAGCCGGGCTTTTAGGAACAGCTCGACCGCCGTATAGAGATCGACGATGGCATTCTTGGGTTTGTTTTGGAGATGGTCGATAGAGCTATTCACGAAGCCCAGAGCGTTTCGCACCAGGGCATCGAAAAGCTCTTCTTTCGTCCGGCGTTCCTGCTTCAACCACCTGCGTGCCATTACGCTTCACCGTCTCTGTGTTGATTTTATGCTGCGATTGTAGGGGCGAAAGCACCTCGATGGCTCGCTTTCCGCATGCTCGCTATGGCCCTCGCGGGAGCCCGTAGGCCAACTAATAGCTATTCCTGGAGGGTGGCGGTGATGGCAGTAGAATCTATGCCATAGAACCGGGCCATAGCGTCTTTAGCTCCCTTGATCGCTTGGTAGGGCGTACCCCATACTCGTACCCCATGTAGGGCTGCGGATCAGGTCTTGCCTTGGGATGAGTGCAACGCTGGTTTGCGCCTTCCAGCGCGGGGTTAAGCGGAATGACCGCTCCTGGCCGGAAGCGGACGTTGGGATGGCGTGGAGGTTGGGCCGGTTGTGACGTCCGCTTTCGACCCAAAACGGACGACAACGGGCTTACCTAGACAGGATGTGTGCCCTAGGATTCGCCGTCGCTCTGGTTCGGCGCAGGATTCGTGGCGCGCGCGTTTTGCGCGGAGGTATTTCCACCTTGCTGCTTTTTCCGTTGCACCAACACATCAGTGCGAGCGCGTCCGCGCACCGTGTTCCACTGCTCGCGGCCGTCCGCGGTCAGCACGATGACGGCACCCTCACCCTCCAAGTACTCGCCGTGCAGCTCGCCATCCGGTCCGCCGTCCCGCCAGGAATACGCGGTTGCCACCAGCTCGCCATCGATGTCACGCCACGTGATCTGATCCACCGTTCGCCAGTGCAGCTGTTCGGCGGTATGCGGGTTTATGACCATTTCCCAGCGTGGCATCGCGCCCAGCCCGGGCCGCGCCACCAGCTGGACCGGCGAACCGATCGGCAGGTTGTGCACAAGTCCGGTTGGATCTCCCGTCGGCGGCAGGATCACGCCCAGCAAGCGCAACTGGCTCCACTCGTACAGGGAATCGAAGTGGCGGCCGCGGTAGCACGTGATTTCGCCCAAGACGAAGTCCGCGGCGGCATGATCAGCGACATCGTCGTTGACACCCTCCAACCACGGCGTCTCGCCGCCGCCGCCCTCGGGCAGGACCGGGCGCCTGACGAACGCCGGCCGCGCGTCGACGCCGGTACGAGGCCAGGCTGGCGCCAAATGTAACTCGTGCAGCAGCTCGTCGACGTGGTTGCCCGGGATGCGTCCGGCGGCCGCCAACTCGCCACCGACATGCCGCAGGGCGCGCAGCGCCACCATCACGTGGGGGTAGAAAAAAGTGTTATGCAGGCCAAACATCGACAAGCGGGCCCTCAAGCGGTTGATGCCCGCCTGACCGAAGGCTTCTACGCCGCCCCAGCTGTCGATCAGCTGTTGAACGCGACGGCGCACGTGATCCTCGGACACGCCGGCGATCTGGGCGAGCAGCTCAATGGCGTCCGGGAACGGCGCGCTCCACGCTGCGGGATCGGACACAGACGGGGGGCCGAAAGGCTGTGCTCGCAATTGGTCCGCGCGGTCGGGGGCGCCAATGGGCGGAAGCGCGAGGCTATAGAATGCCGGCATCGGCGTCCTCACCGGATCAACCTCGCGGCCCCAGCGGGTGGCGAGCCGCCGGGCGAGTTCCCGAATGCCAAAGTCGGCATGGCCGGTGAGGCCAACGACGAGCGCGACCAACTCGGAGCTGCGCTCCGCACGTGTCGCACTGTGCATCAGCCGCAGGCCGTCGATGACAACGTCATCCTCGTCACTCACTAGGAGGCTGACCATCAGTCGCGCGAACGCATGCGGATCGGCGGACGCGAGCGCGAGCGCCGCGCGGCCGGCATGCCAGCGTACGTCGGGCACCGGTAGCAAGAGCATGCGTTCGATCAGGGAGGCCGCGAGAGTGGCATCCGTGTGCACACCTTCATCGCTCACATCCTCGCCAAGTCGGTAGTCGCGCGTGGTCGGCAGCTGCTCCGCCACCGCGGCCCACATCGCCGCCCAGTCGGGCGACGCGGTGAGCACCGGCCAGATATCGTCAACATCCCACAGCAGAGCGCTGACCTGCTCTTCTCCCGCCACTAGTGTGGCGATGAAGTTGGCATAGGCCGTGGGGAACACTGCGTCGCCCTCCAGCTGCAGGCGCGCCGAGAAATAGCGGCGTAGGCCGCCACCCCAGAACGACGACCAGCGGGAGCTACTGTCATCAGCCGGCGAATAGGCGGCGACCAAGCGTGCCGCAGTCGCAAGATCGCCGCCGGATACCGCGCGGTCCACGAGGCCGAAGCGGCTTCTGTAATCGGCCTGCAGCTTGGGGTGGCGATCGAACAGGGCCAGCGCCTCAGGAAAGTCCGCGTCTGGCAGCACGCGTACAAACGCCGTCGAGGCATCGTGGCTAAGTTCCCCAACCGCGCCGTCCGTATCCAGGCGCGCGATCAGTTGCACCATGTCCGGCACGTTGTCGTAGCGAGTGGGCGAGTTTCGCATCCGGCGATGCAGACAGGGAGCGCCTTCTAGGCGTTGCAAGGCGGCGTCGACCGGGGTGACATCTTCGCCACGTGCGAGTAGCGCGGCCCGCAAGGCCGCCAGTGCATCCAGCCGCACGTCAATCAATGCGTGTCGCTCAATGTTCTCAAGCAATCGATCACGCACGCGGCCAAGCTGCTCGGGCACAGCAAGACGGATGGCGTCGTGCAGGAACTCACCTTCTTCTGATTCTCGGTAGTAGGCGGCGCGGTGGAAGGGCAGGCACAACGCGACCCACAGCTCGACACAGGGCAACACGCGCGATGGGTCGCGGCGCACGGTGCCTTTCATTAGTCCATCAACTATCGACGGGAAGTCAATCAATTCGTTCGCGAGCAAGGTATCGGCGACGCTGGACGCTAGTGATGCGCTGTCGGTGGCGGCCTCGGCTACGAGAACATGGGCCATTCGGTGGGCTGCATCACGCCCTTCGGTGGCGCCCATCCCGATTGCCTGGCGCGTCAGCACTCGAACCCGATGAGCCCGGGCGTGTGGGTCTGCCTGGTTGGCGGCTTGCAGCAAGTTGGCCCAGAAGGCGTACTGCGGATCCTTCTTAGCCCGCAGGGCGTAGCCCAAGGTCTCCTCGCGCTGCTGCGAGAGCAACTCTTGCGCGCGCTCGGGGCGTCCAATGCGCGCAAGCGCCCGCGCCAGCCTTGCCGTGCCGGCCAGGAACTGGCTGGGGGTGCGTTCCTCGCGCTGACCAAGCAATGCCTCCAGGCGAGCTTGCGCCCCGTCAACATCGTTGTTCATCCCGGCCACAGCCTCTGCCACCAGGATTTGCAACGGCGTGTGACGATCTCCCCGGAACGGGTGTTCGGCGAGCACCTGATCGAAGGCAGCCACGGTGCTTGCGAACTCCGACGCGCCAACGCGTGCCGCCGACCGGAGCAAGGAACGCAACACCTGAGGGGCCGCCTTGTCGAGCTGCAGGGCGTCCAAATGTTCGTCTACCCCGCCTGTGCCGGCCCGGCACACGTAGCGCATGAAGCTGGCGCATAGCTGTGCCGCGGCACCAGCGGCGACGTTTTGCGGTTCGCGTCGGCTACGCACAGCCAGCTCGCCGGCATCCAAGGTGAATTGCTGGAGCGGGCGCAAGACGGCCTTTCTAGGCGGCGGTGTCGGCGGTACCGGTGAGCCCATCCACAAGGCCAGTTCTGCTGCGTCCATGACAGCGCTGACTACGTGTCCTGTCTTGTCGAAGTCCGTAGCGTTGTCCAGTTCGTTCAGCGCCGGGGGCGACACGCCGTCATACAGGCCGCGCGCTTGCGCGATTAGACCGCGCCGCGCGGCAAGCAGTGCCGTGGTGCGACGAAGTCCCCGCGGCACCCGCGCGAGCGCCGCAGCGTCGGCGACCGCTTCGGTGAGCGCCGCGGTCGCCGAGGCGAGCTGGTCGGCACCGTCCGTCAGCAACTGCCGTGCGGCTTGGGTCGCCAGTAGCGCCCGTGCCGTCGGCTCTAGACGAAGGTCGGCGATCAGCGCATCGCGGTCAGCCAACGGATTGCGCTCGAGCGCGGCCAGCGCCGCGCGCGAGCGCAGCTGCGTGCCCACCTCTTCAGGCTCGTCGATCAGACCGGGCTCGCGTTGCAGCGCCTCGACGACCCGATCGATCCCCGCGACCAGTTCGGCGAGTGTCCGAAACTCGCTCGCCCGCTCGGCCCACCGGACAAATTCCTCCACGCGCATGGACGGCCCGTTCCTCATGCGGTCGCTGCCAAGGTTGTGCAGTGGTTCGATCTGCTCGAATAAGGTTCGCGCTCGATCCAGGTTGCCCTGCTTTAGCCATGCATCCACGATCAGGAAACCGTCACCCCCGACTTCATCGAGAAAATCTTCAGCCTCCTCGAGCAGCTCCAGTGCCAGTAGCGCCCGGAGCGACTCGTCCGGTTCGTCGAAGGCATCGGCGCGCCGATACATCTCGTCCGCGGCCAGGATTAGCGTAAAGGCAGCGGTTGGGTCGACCACCATTTGGAGGGAACGAAACGCGAGGCGAATGTCCGCGCGAATTTCCGACGCAGCGCGGCCGGCCAAGTATTGCGCGCGGAACAGCGTCGGAGTAGCCAATGCCAGCGCTTCGCTGTGCATACCGGCGCGCATCAGGTAGCGAGTCGCCAAGAAGCGCTGTGGCGAATTAGCGGGAGCCCGCGTGGCCAAATCCGCCAGCTGACGATAGGTGCTCGCCGAATAGTCTGCGTCCGGCATTCCGTAGCGCGTGCGGGTGATCCGGGTCAGGAACAGCCGGAAGCTGTTGTGGAAGATGGACCATGCGTGGCCTGAACGCTTGAGCAGGTGGCGAACCTGACGCCAGGTCCGCTCGATAGCAGCCGGTGGGTACAGGCTTTCCAGATCTCGCGGATCCAGCGGCGCTTCGGCCCGAGCCACCAAGCCCAAGATGTCGAGCACCTCGTTGTCTTCTCCCAGGCCGCGCAACGTGGCCGCGTACAAGGCGTCGATGTCGCCCACGTACTCGAACCCCTCGCGCAGAATCCGATCACGTGTAGTGTCATCTTGCGCCGCGACCAATGCCTGCAGCAGGTAGTGCGTCGCAAGCGGATGACCCAGGGTCAGTTCACGCAAGCGCGGCCGGGGCACCGCCGTCGGCACGCTGAGGGCATCGGCCATGGCAGCGATTCCCACCAAGGACAGCCCCTGCATCTCGACTTGGCGCTCCGCCACAGTGGCCTGGTCGTGAACGGCCGGGGGCATGTCTGGCAGGTCCACGCGTTGGGTACCCAGGATGAACAGCACCCCGTCAGGCACGGCTGCCGGCAAGGGCAAGTCGGCCAAGAACGATCGCGTCGGTCGCTCTTCGCGCGGCACATGGTCCAGGCCGTCGACGATGATCAAGGTGCGCAGGCCGTCGGTGGTAAAACGCTCGCCGGCCTGAGCCAGCAAAGCTTCAAGCTCCTCGCGGCGGTGCCGCTCGTTCTCGCGAAGGAACCGTACCCCCGGCAGACCGGTAGTACGCAGGCCAGCAGCCACGTCTTCCAAGAAGTCGGCCGATTCCCCGCGGCCGATGCCTTGCGCTCCGCCGGGCACGTAGGCCAAGTATCGCACGACCACGAGTTGTGACTCGGCTTCCAGCGCAATCTGCAGCAAGGTCGACTTGCCTGAACCGGGCGGGCCGACCAACGACACGTAGCCGCTTAGATGGTCTCGCACCACGCGCTGCAGTTGCGCTTCGGTGCTAGGATTGCGTTGCACGGCCACGCCGACAGGGAACTGGTGGCGATGTCGCGGCTCGTTCTCGGGCCAGCGCATCTCCTCGAGGAACTCGGTCCGCGTCCACCGATCACGTTCGGGTACGCGCGCGACCAAGTGCGGTAGCCGATCGGCGATTCGGTCGACTTGAGGCTGAGTTCGGCTCGTGATCCCGTAGAGCGCCGCAAAATCCGGCTGGTCACCGTGCATCAGTTCCAGGTGCTGGAAGAATTCCTCAAATTCGGGTTGGGTCAGCCCAGAGGCCGCCTGCAGATCGTCCAGGAACGGGCCAGATGGGGTGGCGCGCCACCCCGCCAGCGACCGGTCCGGATTGGCCTGCCACTCGGCGACGAACTGCCGTGTCGTGCCTCCGTTTCCGACGCGATCAGCGTCTGACGGCGTATCGTCCACAACGATCCGCAGGCGGACGCACACGTCGGGGCAGCTGGCTTTCAGCTGCTGCCAGGCTTGCACCAGCCCGGGCAGCAAACCGGATCCACCGGTCAGAAGCGTAGCGATTCGAAACGGATCCGGATCGCGACTGGACTTGAATTGGTGGCCGATGACTTCGTCGTCGAAGCCGAGTACGACGTCGTCAGCGATGCCCGCACACCGGTCCGCCACACCCACCCAGCGTAGCTGCCGGGTCTGGAGACCGTGATAGATGGCGGCGGCCGCGGACGCGTACTGGCGCGTGTAGCCGAACATCGCATTCCGCTCGCCTGCGCCAGGCGCGCGCCGAGTCGGTGTTGTACCGCCAGCGGTACCCTCGCCGCGGTCGACTGGATCAGGGGTGCTCATACCGTCATCTTAGGGAATCGTCTTTGCTCAGCACAGGTGCTTGCGCATCGCTTTGTGGCCATCAGAACGCAGATCAGGCGATCTGTACCGAGAAGCTGTCACCAGATCCAGCGTCCACTCTTGGCCTGAAGCGGTCGTGGGCTCGACATGACGGCATCCGACCCATTGCGGACGTTCAAGCCTAGCGCTCACCGGCCGCGATTCAAGCTACCTACTCCCCAGACTCGCGCTGGCATTTGCGACTGATGTATAACAGGACCGCAATGCAATTCATCGAATCGCATCAGGGGGTTGCAGGCCGGTCGGCCTCAGCGAGCATAGACGTATAACACGACTACGGTCGTGATAAATGGCAGTTGGACACCAGAATGAGCCGTCCCACGTTTTTCATATCATCGACGATATACGACTTCAAAGATCTTCGATCTGCATTGAAATATTGCCTGGAGGAACAAGGAGCAACAGTTCTAGCATCCGAGTTCAACGATTTTCCAAAGCCGGTAGATCAGCATAGCTACGACGCTTGTTTGACAGCCTTACGAAAAGCCGACTATTTCGTTCTCCTGATCGGTAGCCGCGTAGGCGGTTGGTTCGATGAGAAGAGAAAAATTAGCATTACCCAGCAGGAGTATCTGCAAGCGTACGAGCTTCATAAGCAAGGGAAAATGAAAATCCTTAGCTTCGTTAGGGGTGAGGTGTGGCAATACCGCGAACAACGCAACGAATTGGAAAAACTTCTGAAGGAGGAGGCGATTGATCCTGCACTTAGTAAGCGCTTGCTCAATGCCCCGAGCAAATTTGCTTCCGATGCAGAAGCGCTCTCGACATTCGTTAAAGAGGTTGGTCGAAACGCGGAGACGAAAAAGGCGCTTAGCGATGGTTCTCCACTTCCTACAGGCAACTGGATACACACGTTTACCAACTTCCGAGATATTTGGGACGTTATCCAATCCCAAGTTCTAACGGGCCTGCCGGTAGATCATCTGGCGTTTAGGCGCCTATTGGCACGTGAATTGACGGAAATCCTTAAGTCCGGGTTAATGAAGATCAAGGAGGGTTCTGTTTATTCGCCGATCGACGCTGTTGTGAACTTCCACAATGAGTGCCGAGTTTCACTTGAGGGTCGAAAGAATCAGCGAACCGTCGTCTGCAAGGTGCGTTGGAACATGATGTCCACATTCGGCATCCACCTTTTGGGTGCTCGTTTTCAGGCCCAGATAGTCAATCGCGCACTAGAGACTAGTCATTTTCTAGAATTCGATCGGGATATTAATGGGTTCATCGAAACGCCAGTGTATGAAGCGCTATTTAAGCTTCAGGCTGAAATGCGAGATCTAAATCAGGCAAATAGGGTGGAGGTACTATCGGTGATTTTCGAGAACTCCCCTGCTAGAAGGGGAGGCACGGGTGACACCATTGACATAGAAACAACAAAGCTCCTCACTTTTCTGCATCTAATGGACCGCTGGGCAAACGTTGTTCAACTCGGCCTGGCACTTCTCAAACACCTAAACGGAGATGACTTCGAAATGCCGTATCTTCGACCGCGCTCACCAATAGCGGACATGAATGAGGAAATTGCAGCCGAATCGACTTCGGATGAGGACGTTTTTAAATTTCTGAGGGAGTAGTGTGCTAGAAGAATCCGATTAACCAACATCGCCTGCACTGGCACTGCTCATATGGAACAGAAAAGAGTAGCCCGACTGTTGGGCGAGACTTCAGAGCCCGGGTCTTGCCTTGCGATGAGTGCAACACTGGGTTGCGCTTTCCAGCGCGGGGTTAAGCGGAATGACTGCTCCTGGCCGATAGCTGATCTGACGTCGATGAGGCATATAGATTGGAAGAGATTCCGAAAAGGACAACTGGATTCCCATGGCCGTATTCGATCACTCCCTGGTCACCCTCCGGCTCTTCGGGGATGACCTCATTCCAGACGAGGTCACTGCCTTGCTGGGCGCGAATCCAACCGCCGCGCATCACAAGGGCCAGCAACTCACAGGCAGTCAACCCGACGCCGTGCGCATTGCCAGGACCGGAAGCTGGCGACTCAGCGCGGCTCGGCGTGAGCCTGAAGATCTGGAAGCCCAGATCTTCGAGATCCTCGATCAGCTCACCAGCGATCTCGCTGCATGGCAGTCTCTGGCACCGTTCCGGCCGAACCTGTTCTGCGGCCTTTTCATGGGCAGCGGCAATGATGGTGTCTCGCTTTCGCCGCGCGCGTTGCTCGCCCTGGGGCAGCGCCGCATCGAGCTCGGCCTGGACATCTACGATGCCGTTGAAGAAGAGCCCACCGCTCCGCGCGCAGCGCTCATCAGTTGATGATCTCCCCACTCCCCGAAGCAACAAACGCCTTCAACTGTCGAACGAACTCCGTGTCGTAGAGCTCCCACTCGGTAATCTCCCCCACAATCCGCAACGGCTGCGCACTGCGATATGATCGCGTCGGGTTGCCGGGAAATTTCTTGTTGGTCACATTCGGGTCGTCTTCAAACGGACCGGTCGGCTCTACCACATACACACGCGGCCGCCCTTCACCCCGGGCCATCTCCGCAGCTAGGCCGGCGCCCTTGGCAATGGTGGTGAAGTAGATGTGGTTCATCACCACGCTGTCGCGATAGTTGGACCTGAAGCCCGCGCTCAGCAACTCGCCCACCGCCAGATCGGCGCGGGTGCCGTGATAGAACGGCCCGGCGACCTGGTCGCAGGTGTCATGCGTAACGGGTGTCCATTCGGTGTCCTGTGCCATCGGCACTGCCCCTGACTGTGCTGCCGGATCGACAGGCCGGCGAGTCTAGGGCGCCGCAAGGGCCTTGCGGCAAGGCCCCATCCGCGAAATACTCTGTAAGTGGGAGGCGCCGGGCGCCTCCTTTTTTCATTCTGCGGCGCTGCGGCCTTCCAGCTCGCGTACGGCCTTTTCCAGCGCGTCCAGCTTTTCGCGGGTCTTCAGCAGCACGGCGCGCTGCACTTCGAACTCCTCGCGGGTAACCAGGTCGAGCTTGGCCAGGCCGGCCTGCAGCGCGCTCTTGAAGGTGGCCTGCAGTTCCTCGCGCGATTCGCGCAGGCCCGGCGGCACCATGTCGCTGAGGCGACGCGCCAGGTCATCGATTTGGTTCAGGTCGATCATGGTGTGCTCCGTGAGTTAGGGCCCGTGCATCCTGCGCGGGCAGGGCGTTCAGGCATAAGGATACTGCTGGCCCCATGGCTGCGAACAGGCGGCAGGGGTTTCGCACGGGCCGCGTTCAGGCGCTATCCTCCACGCCGGAATACAGGAGATCGACGATGAAGATGGTCATGGCGGTGATCAAGCCGTTCAAGCTCGACGACGTGCGCGAAGCGCTGGCCGAGCGCGGGGTTACGGGGATCACGGTGACGGAAGTGAAGGGCTTCGGTCGCCAGAAGGGCCATACCGAGCTGTACCGGGGGGCGGAGTACGTGGTCGATTTCCTGCCCAAGGTGAAGCTGGAAGTGGCGGTGACCGACGACCAGGTGGAGGCCGTGGTCGAGGCCATCGTGAAAGCGGCCGGCACCGGCAAGATCGGCGATGGCAAGGTGTTCGTGTACGACCTGGGCAGCGTGGTGCGTATTCGTACCGGCGAGCTGGACGCGGACGCGTTGTAAGCCGTTTGGCGGGATGTTGTAGAGCCGAGCCGATGCTCGGCTGCATTTCGCGCGATGTACGCAGAGCAGCCGAGCGTGGGCTCGGCTCTACAGAACAGCAGTCGAGCAAGCTCGACTCTACGAAAGCGATCAGCGGCGCTTGGCCCAGGTGTAGAACCGCTTCCAGCCTTGGCGCACGGCGGCTACCCAGCCCGGGTCGGCCACCAGCGCGGCCTGCGCGGCACTCGGCGCCTGGCCGGTCACGCGCTGGCGGATCTTCAGCAGGTTCTTCATGTCGCTGCGGCGCATCTGCCGGCTCAGCGGGTTGCGCCGCAGCCAGCGCGGGGCGCGCCAGGCCGAGGTGAAATCCAGCAGCACCGGTACGCCGGCGCTGACCACCACATTGGTGCCGTGCAGGTCGTTGTGGGTGATGCCGGCGGCGTGCAGGCGGCTGAGGGCGTGCTGCAGCTGCTCGAACACTTCGTTGCCGACCGCCTGGGCGCTGCTGAGGGTCTGGCCGGGAATGAATTCCATGCCCAGCGCCAGCCCGCCCAGCGTGCCGAGCAGGGCCGGGGCGTGCTTCCAGCCGCCCAGGCGCTGCAGCATGCGCGCCTCGCGGCGCACCATCAGCCGGGCGATCAGCGAGACCGGGGTGCCGCGGTAGCGGGAGTAGTCCTTGACCACCGCCTCGCGCCCATCCAGGCAGGTGCGGTAGACATCGGGGGCGAGGAAGCGTTCGCCGCGCTTGAGCAGCAGCGGGCCGGCGGCGTCATCGCCGCAGGAGGAGGGGGGCAGGGCAGGAAGATACATGTCGGGGTCTCGGACGACCCGGTGGGTGGCGCAGAGCGTCAAGCGAACCGGTGTTACAGGAAGTTACTAAGCTTTCGTTAATTTTAGTACCCGCCAGTTCGGTATTCCACGATTTGTCGGAGAAATGTCGGGGTCGTGGCTGGAACAGTTCGTCGCGCCTGATCGGACAATTCTGTCTCACTTGTCTGGCAAGTCATTGATGATCAATCGCTTACAGCCAATGGCCGGCAGGTCGGGCACGCTGGGCTGAATGCGGCGCACGCCCCGCTTGACCCCGACGCACGCCCTGCCGACCATAAGCTGTTAATCCGCGACATCGGCGGCCGCCCCCTTCGGCACGTCCCCGCTCCCTGCCGCGTTCCCCACCGGTGCTGGCCGCCAGGCCGTGCATCGCCCCCGTTTCCCGTTCCGGCCACGGCTGGAGGAAAGTGCTTTGACCATCAAGATCGTCCTTGCAGTGCTGTTCGTGGCCTGCGTGCTGTACATCCATTTCCGCGGCAAGGTGCGTGCGCGCTGGTCGCGCCAGCTGCTGGACCATTCCAGTTTCATGGCCCCGATCAACGTGATCATGTACCTGTTCTCGAAGGTGCCGACCACGCCGTTCCTGGACCCGGGCAAGGAGCTGCCGCAGCTGGAGCCGCTGCGCCAGAACTGGCAGGTGATCCGCGACGAGGCGTTGGCGCTGCGCGATGCGCAGAAGATCGCCGCCTCCAGCAGCTACAACGATGCCGGTTTCAATTCGTTCTTCCGCCGTGGCTGGAAGCGCTTCTACCTGAAGTGGTACGGCCCGTCGCACCCGTCGGCCAAGGCCATGTGCCCGAAGACCGTGGCGCTGATCGAATCGATTCCCGATGTGCGCGCGGCGATGTTCGCGCAGCTGCCGCCGGGCAGCGAACTGCGCCCGCACCGCGACCCGTTCGCCGGTTCGCTGCGCCTGCACCTGGGCCTGAGCACGCCCAACGATGATGGCTGCTACATCGTGGTGGATGGGGTGAAGAAGAGTTGGCGCGATGGCGAGTGGATGATGTTCGACGAGACCTACATCCACCATGCGCACAACGAGACCGACCAGGACCGCGTGATTCTGTTCTGCGATATCGCCCGCCCGCTGCGCTTCGGCCTGCCGGGCCTGTTCAACCGTGCGGTGGCGGCCACGCTGCTGGCCGGCGGTGCCTCGCCGAACCTGCCGGGTGACCCGACCGGTGGCGTCAACAAGGCCTTCGGTGGCCTGTACAAGGTGCGCCTGAAGGCCAAGGCCCTGCGCGAGCGCAGCGTGGTGGCCTACCAGGTGATCAAGTGGGGCCTGGTGGTGGCGGTGATTGCCGGTATCTGGGCGCTGTGATCGAACGGCCGCCGGAAACGATGCGCGCCGGATCGTAGAGTCGAGCTTGCTCGACTGCTCTACGGCTGGGTGCAAAAGCAGTCGAGCAAGCTCGACTCTACAGACATGAAGAACCCGCGCTGTTGCCAGCGCGGGTTTTTGTTTGGATCAACCCTTCAATGCTGCCTGCACGAACGGCGGGGTCACCAGCACGCCGGTGTGCAGCGCGGCGGTGTAGTACAGGGTGTTGAAGGTCTTGGCGGCCGAGTCGGCCTGGCGGAAGTCGAAGCTGCTGTCGCCCTTGCGCGCCATGGTCACGCTCCACCAGCCGGTGGGGTAGCACGGCTGCGGGAACGGCAGGGTCTTGAACGAGCCGAAGCCGGCCTTGCCCATCTCGGTGCGCATTTCGTTGATCAGCTCCAGCTGCATCAGCGGCGATTCGGACTGCTGCACCAGGATGCCGTCGTCCTTCAGGGCCTTGAAGCAGCTCTCGTAGAAGGCCTTGTTGAACAGGCCTTCACCCGGGCCGACCGGGTCGGTCGAGTCCACGATCACCACGTCCACGCTGCCGGCCGGGCAGTTGGCCATGTAGGCCACGCCGTCGTCGAACAGCAGCTCGGCGCGGGCGTCGTCGTTGGAGTCGCACAGTTCCGGGAAGTGCTTGCGCGCCATCACGGTGACCTGCTCGTCGATATCGCACTGGGTCACGCTCTCCACGCCCTTGTGCTTGAGCACTTCGCGCAGGGTGCCGCAGTCGCCGCCACCGATGATCACCACGCGCTTGGGCGCGGCGTGGGTGAACAGCACCGGGTGGCTGATCATCTCGTGGTAGAAGAAGTTGTCCTTGCTGGTCAGCATGATGGCCCCGTCGATGGTCATCAGGTTGCCCCAGTCGGTGGTCTGGAAGATCTCGATCTTCTGGAACGGCGACTGCACCTCGTCCAGCTTGCCGGTGATGCGGTAGCCGATGGCCGAGCCGGTGCGCTCGAAGTGTTCGATGTACCAGTTGTTGCTGTCAGTCATGGAAGTACGGTCCTGTTCGGAGGGGTAAAGCCGGGCTGGCGGGCGGGGCCGCGTGGCACAGATGCCACATCCGGACGGATCGGCCCGTTCAGGTTCAGACCTGCCACGGGCGCGGGCGCGCATGATAACGAACCTGTGGGCATATAGGCGTTATCATGCCCCCCCTTTTATTTGCCACAAGGCCGACTGCAATGACCGATTGGTCCCTCGACCAAGCCCGCAAGACCTACTCGATCCCGCATTGGGCGGATGGTTATTTCGATGTGGATCAGGCTGGGCACATGGTGGTGAGACCGACCGGGGCCGATGGCCCGGTGGTGTCGCTGCCCAAGGTGGTGGACGCCGCGCGCGCGGCCGGTGCCAAGCTGCCGCTGCTGGTGCGCTTCCCGGACATCCTCGGCCAGCGCCTGGGCAAGCTGCAGGCGGCCTTCGCCCAGGCCCAGCAGGACTGGGACTACACCGGCGGCTACACCGCCGTGTACCCGATCAAGGTGAACCAGCACCGTGGCGTGGCCGGCACCCTGGCCAGCCACCACGGCGAAGGCTTTGGCCTGGAAGCGGGCAGCAAGCCCGAACTCATGGCCGTGCTGGCGCTGTCGCGCCCGGGTGGCCTGATCGTCTGCAACGGTTACAAGGACCGCGAGTACATCCGCCTGGCCCTGATCGGCCGCAAGCTGGGCCTGCAGACCTTCATCGTCATCGAGAAGCCGTCCGAGCTGAAGCTGGTGCTGGAAGAATCCAAGGCACTGGACGTGAAGCCGGGCCTGGGCGTGCGCATGCGCCTGGCCTCGCTGGGCGCCGGCAAGTGGCAGAACAGCGGTGGCGACAAGGCCAAGTTCGGGCTGTCCCCGCGCCAGCTGCTGGACCTGTGGAAGTCGCTGCGCGATACCGAGTACGCCGACTGCCTGAGCCTGCTGCATTTCCACATGGGCTCGCAGATTTCCAACGTGCGCGACATCGCCAACGGCATGCGCGAGGCCACCCGCTATTTCGTCGAGCTGTCACAGCTGGGCGCGAAGATCACCCACGTGGACGTGGGTGGCGGCCTGGGCGTGGACTACGAAGGCACCCGTTCGCGCAGCTTCTGCTCGATCAATTACGGCCTGCATTCCTATGCCAGCAACATCGTGCAGCCGCTGGCCAACGCCTGCGAAGAACACGGCCTGACCCCGCCGCGCATCGTGACCGAGTGCGGCCGCGCGATGACCGCCCACCACGCGGTGCTGATCGCCAATGTCTCTGAAGTGGAGCAGGCGCAGGAAGGCCGCGTGCCGGACCAGCACGACGACGAGCCCGCGGCGATCCGCCACCTGCGCGAGATCCATGAGGAACTGGACGTGCGCCCGGCGGTGGAACTGTTCCAGGAAGCGCAGCACTTCCACGCCGAAGGCCTGGCCAGCTACGCGCTGGGCCAGATCGATCTGCCGCAGCGTGCGCGCATCGACGATCTGTTCTACGCCATCGCCCACGGCGTGCGTGCGCGCCTGAGCTATGACGAGAAGAGCCATCGCCCGGCGCTGGATGAATTGAACGAGCGCCTGGTCGACAAGTACTTCGTCAACTTCAGCGTGTTCGAGTCGATTCCCGATGCGTGGGCGATCGATCAGGTGTTCCCGATCGTGCCGATCGAGCGCCTGAACGAAACGCCGGACCGTCGCGGCATCATCGCCGACATGACCTGCGATTCGGACGGCATGGTGAAGACCTACGTCGAGAACGAAAGCCTGGACACCTCGCTGCCGCTGCATGCGATCAAGCACGGCGAAAGCTACCGCATCGGTTTCTTCATGGTGGGTGCCTACCAGGAGATCCTGGGCGACATCCACAACCTGTTCGGTGACACCGACGCGGTGGAAGTGCTGGCCGATGCCGATGGCTACGCGATCACCCAGCAGCGCCGTGGCGACACCACCGACGTGATGCTGGACTACGTGGGCTACAAGCTGGACGACCTGCGTGCGGCCTATGCCCAGCGCGTGGCGGCGGCCGACCTTTCGCCGGAACGGGCGCAGGAACTGTCGCAGGCGCTGGAAGCGGGCCTGACCGGTTACACCTACCTGTCCGACGAACCGCTGGTCTGATGATTACGGGAACGCCGGGCATGGCCCGGCGCTACCTGCCCTGATGAGCGCGCGCGCGATCTTCCATCTGTTCCTGCATGCCGCCGTGCCAGCCCTGCTGGCATGGCTGTTCTGGCGCAAGCGTTTCGCCTCGGCGTGGTTGTTGATGCTGCTGGGCTGGATCATCGACCTGGACCATCTGCTGGCCGACCCGATCTACGCGCCGAACCGCTGCAGCATCGGTTTCCACCCGCTGCACACCGCGCCGGCGATTGCGGTGTATGCCGGCCTGTGCGTGCCGAAGAAGACGCGACTGGTGGGCATCGGTTTGATCATCCACATCGTGTTGGATGCGATCGACTGCTGGTGGATGCACCAGCGCTGAGCCGAGCATGGCTCGGCTCTACAGGCATATGCGCCGCGTTGATGCCCTGTGTAGAGCCGAGCCCATGCTCGGCTGCTGTTCTGGCCACGCCCGGCGATCACCCCGCCAGCGGCAGCTCCAGCCGCGCGCGCAGCCCCGGGTTCTCGTTCGACAGCCGCAGTGAACCGCCATGGCTGGCGGCGATCTCCGCCGCAATCGCCAGGCCCAGGCCACTGCCTTCCACGCGTTCGTCCAGGCGTACGCCTCGTTGCAGCACGCTCTCCAGCTTGGCCTTGTCCAGCCCGGGGCCGTCGTCGCGCACTTCGATATGCAGGCGATCCTGCTGGGCCAGGGCGCGCAGGCGCACCTCGCTGCGCGCCCACTTGCCGGCGTTGTCCAGCAGGTTGCCCAGCATTTCTTCCAGATCGGTGCTGGCGCCGGCAAAGGTGAGGCCGGGGGCAACATCCATCTGGAATCGGATGTGGCGCCCGGCATGCACGCGCGTCATCAGCCGGCACAGCGCTTCGGCGGCCGGGGCCACCTCGCTGCGCTGCCGATGGTCCACCGCCAGCCCGGCGGCCAGATAGCGGTCGATGCTGGCCCGCATGCGCGCGCCCTGCTCGTGCAGGGTGCGCCGCCAGTCGCGGCCTTCGCCCTGGGCCTCGGCGGCCAGCACGCTCAACGGCGTCTTCAGCGCATGCGCCAGGTCTTCGGCACTGCTGCGCGCGCGCGCGACCATGCGCTGGTGGTGATCGAGCAGCGCATCGAGCTCATCGGCCAGCGGCACGATCTCGCGGTCCAGCCGGTCGCGGTCGATGCGCTCGGCCTCACCGCGGCGGATGCGTTCGAGCTGCTGGCCCAGCCCGCGCAGCGGACGCAGGCCGAACTGGATCTGGCTGGCCAGCACCGCCAGCCACGCGGCCACCAGCACGCCCAGGGCGATGAAGCTGCGCTGGCGGAACGTGGCGACGTCGGCATCCAGAGCGCTGCGGTCGTTGGCAACCACGGCGACGAACGGTGCCTGCGCGCGCGGCAGGCGCACCTGCTGCACCCGCGCCCGCAGCGACTGCTGCATCGGCCCGGGCAGGTTGCGTTCTGCCGCACCAACGGCCGCGGCGGCCAGCGTCTGGTCCCACAGCGAGCGCGACTGCAGCAGCACCCGCCCGCTGGCATCGGCGATCTGCCAGTAGGCGCCGGAGAACACCCGCTGGAAGCGCGCGTCGTTGGGTTCCTGGCGCAATTGCAGCTGGCCGTCGGCCGCCACTTCCATCTGCGCCACCAGGGTCAGCATGTCCTGCTGCAGCTCGTGGTCGAGGCGGTCGCGCGCGCTGCGCTTGAACAGTTCGCCCAGCAGGGCGCTGGCCAGCACCGAGACCAGGATCAGGCCGAGGCCGCCGGCCAGCAGCAGGCGGCGCCGCAGTGAGGGCTGCCGGCTCATGGCGCCGCCAGCCGCCAGCCCTGGCCACGCACGGTCTGGATCAGTTCGGCGCCGAGCTTGCGGCGCACCCGCCCCAGCAACACATCCAGCGCGTTGGAATCCGCATCCAGGCCGCCGTCGAAGACCTGTTCGCCCAGCCGGTCGCGGCCGATCACCTGGCCGACGTGGTGGATGAAATAGCTGAGCAGGCGGAATTCCTGCGGGCTGAGCGCCAGCGGCTGGCCATCCAGCTCGAAGCGCCCGCCGTTGATGTCCAGCTGCAACGGGCCGCAGTGCAGGCGCGGGCTGGCGTGGCCGTGGCTGCGGCGGATCAACGCGCGCAGGCGCAGCACCAGTTCGTCGGCCTGGAAGGGTTTGGTGAGGTAGTCGTCGGCGCCGGCATCGAAGCCGGCCAGCTTGTCGTGCCAGCGCCCGCGCGCGGTCAGCACCAGCACCGGGAAGTGGCGCCCGTTGCCGCGCCAGCGCTCGATCACGCTCAGCCCATCCAGCCCGGGCAGGCCGAGGTCGACGATGGCCGCCTGCAGCTCCTCGATCTGGCCGATCTCCTCGGCCTGGCGCCCATCGGACACCGCTTCCACCACATAACCGGCCTGTTCCAGCAACGGCACCAGGCGTTGCACCAGCGCGGCATCGTCCTCGACCAGCAGGATACGCATCAGTCGTCGAGCTCCGTCTTCAGCAGCTTTCCATTGCGCGCATCATAGTCCAGCTCCACCACCACGCCGTCGCCACGCAGGATCTCCACCTCGTAGACGCCGTCATCCAGCTCCACTTCCAGCAGCTGGCCGGGGTAGCGCCGCAGGGCATCGCGGACCACGCCTTCCAGTGGCACGTAGCGGCCCTGCTGCACCGCGCGGCGTGCGACCTGCTGGGCAGGGTCCTGCACGGGCGCGGCGGCGATCGGGGCGCTGGCCATGGCCAGCAGCAAGGGCAGGGTGGAGAGCATCACGCACGCCGCAAAGAGAAGGGGAACGGGCGTGAGTGTGCCGATGGCGACTAACTGTTGGCTAACAGCCGTGGCTAGGGCGCTGTTACCCCGGGCAGGCATCGTGGCGTTGCCGGGATGGTCCGGTCACGAACAGGAGAACCCCCATGTTGAAGTCGCTCACCCTCGCCACCGTTGCCACCCTGGCGCTTGTGCCGGCCGTGCAGGCCGCGCCGCTGGGCCTGGCCCAGGCCGAACAGGCCCTGCGCAAGGCCGGCTACACCCAGATTCACCAGATCGAACGCGAGGATGGCCTGTGGGAAGCGGACGTGAGCCGCGCCGATGGCCGCTTCAGCGAGGTCTTTGTGGACCCCAAGACCGGCGAGATCTTCGACGAGCACAGCGGCCGGGCGCTGCTGAGCACCGAGCAGGTGCTGGCACGGGCACAGGCGCATGGCCTGCGTGACATCCACTCGCTGGAACGCGATGGCGCGACCTGGACGCTGGAAGCCCGCAATGCGCGCAACCAGAAGGTGGAAGTGCGCCTGAGTGGCCATGACGGCCGCATCCTGCACAGCGAGCGCGACGGCTGGCTGGATTGATTCCGGCCGATGTAGAGCCGAGCCCATGCTCGGCTTTGCGGCCAACAACAGCCGAGCATGGGCTCGGCTCTACAGAATGATTACCAGCCGTACGGCGGCGGGTAATCCCAGCCCGGGCCACGGCCGTAATAGCCGCCATAGGGGCCGAAGAAGCCCGGGCCCTTGCCCTCGCTCACATGGATGTTGAGGTTGACCCCGCGGGTCTTGCCTTCATCGGTGGTGTAGTTCTTGCTCAGGTTCAGCGTGGCCGCGTTGTAGTGGCTGTTGCCGCCGCCCTTGGAATAGCCGATGCCGGTGGTGAAGCTGCCGGACACCTTGACCTTGTCGTCGGTCACATCGGCGATCTTCGCGTCGTCGTGCACGCGCGGGCCGCTCTTGTCACCGTAATAGGTGCCGGGCGGATCCTGCTGTACGGACGGATCGTTGAGGTAGCGCATCGGCGCCTGCGGCAGGGTCAGATCCAGGCCAGCGGCCTGCGGCGCGGTGGCGCCGGCAGCGGACTGGGCCAGCACGGTTCCCGGCAGGGCCAGGCACAGCAGCAGGGTGAGGGGGCGGATCATCACGGCGCTCCAGCGGACAGGGACCACGCAACATGCGGCGGTACAGCCCGACGCTAGCAGGGCCAGCTTGAATGATGCCTGTCGCGGGCCCGTAGAGTCGAGCTTGCTCGACTGCCGCCCTCGTAGAGTCGAGCTTGCTCGACTGTGATGGGCAGAAGCAGTCGAGCAAGCTCGACTCTATCCAGGCGTTACGCCACCCGCCCGAACCCGAACAGCTCCTCCAGCGGGTGCTTCCGCCGCTCGATGCGGGCCCGCAGCAGCTGCGCGCCGATCATGGAATAGGTGATTCCGTTGCCGCCGTAGGCCATGGCGAAATGCACCCGCGGGCCCCACTGCGCGTGCGGGCCGAAGAACGGCAGGCCGTCGGCGGTCTCGGCGAAGGTGCCGGCCCAGGAGAAGGCGGGCACCGGGTCCAGCCGTGGGAACCAGTGCCGCAGCTGCTTCATCAGCTGGTCGGCCTTGCGCTGTACACGGCGGTCGCGCCGGGCGGGGATATCGATGGCGTCGTCCAGGCCCCCCACCAGCAGCCGGTGGTCGCCGGTGGCGCGCAGGTACAGGTAGGGCCGTGCGCTTTCCCACACCATCGTGTTCCGTAGCCGCCCCAGCAGGTCTGTGTCGATGGGATCGGTGATGAAGGCATAGCTGCTGCGGTTGCGGGCCACGCGCTGATCGAGCCAGCGCTGGTTGGCATAGCCCATCGCCAGCACCACATGGCGCGCACGCAGGGTGGCATCGTCTTCGGTGCGAGCGCTCACGCCACGCGTGCTGGGCGTGAGCGTATGCAGGACGGTGCGGTCATGCACGTGGCCACCGCGCCGGCGCACACGCTGCAGCAGCGCATAGGTCAGCCGGTACGGGTCCACGCGGGCCGCCTGCCGGGTCAGCAGAGCGCCGCCGCCCGCCACGTCGAAGCGCTCGCGCAACGCCTCCGGCCCCAGCCAGCGGGCATCCAGGCCGATGCTGCGGCGGGCATCGCCTTCGGCCATCAGGCGTGGCACGTCGCGCGTGCGGCTGGCCAGGTACAGGCTGTCCATCCGCTTGAAATCCACGTCTTTCAGGCCGTGCGCCACCTCGCCCAGCGCCGGGATCGCCTCGGCACAGGCGAGGTAGGCCGCCGCCGCCGCGTCATGGCCGTAGCGCTGGGTCAGTTCCAGCAGGTGCGTGTCGATCTCGTACTGCAGCAGCGCCGTGCTGGCGGCGGTGCTGCCCCAGCCGATGTCGCGCTGCTCGATCACCGCAACATCCTGGCCATGCCGGGACAGTTCGTCGGCGATCAGCGCACCGGTAATGCCGCCGCCGACCACCAGCACGTCGCAGCGCAGGTCCTGCTGCAGCGGCGGGAAGGCGTGGATCAGGCCGTTGCGTACCGCCCACCACGGGTAGCCACTCTTGAGGTCCATGGCGGTGGGAGATCAGGCCGTGGGCTGGCCGGTATGCGGGGTCTGGATCAGTTCGGACAGATCGAAGCCCTGCAGGCGTGCGGCCGCCAGATAATGGTCCTGCACGGTGGCGTCCAGGCGGGGCTCGCGGGCCAGCAGCCACAGGTACTTGCGATCGGGGCTGCCGACCAGCGACACGCTGTAGTCCGGCGCGACCTGGATCACCCAGTAGTCGCCCTTGGCGAACGGCAGCCAGCGCAGGCCCTTGGGCAGGAAGCTGACCTCCAGCCGCGCGCTGTCGTTGTCGATGGCGCAGGCTTCGCCGCTGGCCTCCTCGATCTCACCGTCCATGCGGCAGCGGTTGGTGACCCCGACGTTGCCGTTGTCGAGCAGGGTGTAGTGCGCCGACACATCGGTGCAGCCCTCCGGTTCGTGGCGCATGGGCAGGCGCGCGATCTCGTACCAGGTGCCCAGGTAGCGGGGCAGGCGCAGGTCGGCAACGGTCTTCAGCGGCGGCAGTTCGGTCATCGGTGGGCAAAGCTGGGCAGGGGCCCCCACGATGCCGATGGCCCTGCCACGGACGGGTGAAGCCGGGGCGATGGCCGTGTCCAGAACGTTGCGTCGCCCCGGCGCTGCGTCCGCTGTCACCGGCGCGGCGGTATCCTGCCGCCAGCGCCGGTCTTTTCCGTTCCAACCGAGGTGGAGGTGCCGATGTACCAGGTGATCCTGTTGAAGAGTGAATCCGCGTTCGCGCGCGAGCAGTGGCCACAGGTCGATGACCTGGTGGATTACGAAGGAGTCAGCTACAGCCTGCGTGCCGGCCCGCGCCAGCCGCTGCCCACCGACCACGACTGGCACCCGGTGGCGGTGTATGCGCCGGACGAGATCACCGAGGAAGAGTTCCAGGACTGGTACGCGTTGCAGCAGCCCACCGTGGAAGAGCTGCGGCTGAAGTACTGATGCTGGCGATGGGGCGTGGGACCGCGCAGACGGGTAGCGTCGAGCTTGCTCGACGGCCTTGCGCCCATATCGCACACCCCCGCGCTGCGCGCGATAGTCGACCAGCGGTCGACTCTACCCAGCGGACCCCGTCCGTGCCGGAAATGGGGGCTGCCGCGTAGCGTCGAGCTTGCTCGACGGCTTTTCGCCCAGATCGCACACCCCCGCGCTGCGCGCGATAGTCGACCAGCGGTCGACTCTACCCAGCGGACCCCGTCCGTGCCGGAAATGGCGGCTGCCGCGTAGCGTCGAGCTTGCTCGACGGCTTTTCGCCCAGATCGCACACCCCCGCGCTGCGCGCGATAGTCGACCAGCGGTCGACTCTACCCAGCGGGCCCCTGCGTTCTGGCAATGGGTGAGGCCGCGTAGCGTCGAGCTTGCTCGACGGCCCTTCCATCCGCCCTTTACCGGCTCTGCCGTATAGTCGCGCGCAGGCGCGGTGGTCCGCGTGAACCGGTGTGGCTGGCTTGTCTTCCTTCCTGCAATTGATCCGTAAACGGGGGCCCTGGCTGGCCCTGCTGCTGTGCAGCGTCTTCCTGTTGTCCGCGCCGGTACTGGCGCAGGATGAGGACCCCACGCCCAAGCAGCAGCTGGCGGACATCGATGCGAAGCTGAAGGACGTTGACCGCAAGCGCGGCGATGCGGAGGCCATCGAAACACTGGCCATGCTGTCCGAGGACGCCTCGAAGGCGCGGCGTGATGCCGAGGCACTGGAAAAGGCGCTGCAGCCGCAGAAGGACCGGCTCGACGAACAACTGGCGCAGCTGGGCACGCCCGCCGAAGGCGTTACCGAGCCGCCCGAACTGGCAGCGCAACGACGCACCCTCACCAAGCAGCGCGACAACCTGGCCGCCTCGGTCGCGCAGGCCAAGGCCAGCGCTGTGCGCGCGCAGCAGCTGGCGACCGACATCGACCAGCAGCGCACTGCACAGCGCACCGAAGAGCTGGGCCAGAAGGTGGCCTCGCCGTTGTCGCCGGCATTGTGGAGCAACGTCGCCGAGCGCTTGCCGATCGACATCGCGCGCGTTGCCCCGCTGGCCGAGCAGGGGCGCGCTGCGCTGGTAGCCGGCATCGCCACCCATGGCTGGGGCACCCTGCTGCTGGGCGTGGTGGTGGCCCTGGTGATGATGTTCCCCCTGCGGCTGTGGCTGCGCGCGCTGGGGCGGCGCTTTGCCGCGTCCGAGCGTGCGCCCGATGGCCGCCTGCGCCGTTCCGGCCTGGCCATGTGGCTGCTGCTGGTGGGCACGCTGCTGCCCGGCTACGCGGTGGTGGTACTGATGGCAGCACTGAAGGCCATCGATGCGATCGCACCGCGCCTGCAGGTGGTGGCCGACGGCCTGGAGACCGCGACCTTCCGCGCCGCCTTCATCGCCGCACTCAGTGCCTGCCTGCTGGTGCCCAAGCGCCCATCGTGGCGCCTGTTGAACCTGGATGACACCGCCGCGCTGAAGCTGCGCAAGTACGCCTGGGGCGCGGCAGCCCTGGCCTGGCTGAGCACGGTGCTGGTGGCGATTGACCAGGCCACACGCACCAGCGATGTGACCACGGTGGCGCTGGATGGCCTGATCGCGCTGACCTACCTCGGCCTGATCATGGCCATGCTGGTGACGCTGGCCCGCCTGCACCGCCGGCAGACCGCCGAAGCCGAAGCCAAGCTGGAGGCACAGGCCGACGGGCAGGGCGCGAGTACGCCGGTGCGGCGCAGCAGCTGGTTGGTGCTGGCCCGGGTGGCCGGCAACATCGCGGTGGTGGCCGCCATCGTTGCAACGTTGCTGGGCTATCTGAACTTCGCCAAGTTCGTGAACCAGCAGCTGATCGGCGGCAGCATCGTGGTGCTGGCCGCAACCCTGCTGTTCAAGTTCGTGGATGACCTGAGCACCTGGATGCTCAACGCCGACAGCAAAGTCGGCCAGACCATCCTGCTCAGCACCGGCCTGAGCGTCTCGCGGCTGGAGCAGGCCGGCGTGCTGCTGTCGGCGGCGCTGCGTACGCTCGTCGTGCTGATCGCACTGCTGGCACTGGTGGCGCCGTTCGGCAACATCGGTGCAGTGGTGGAACGCTTCTCCTCGCTGCTTACCACCGGCATCCCGTTGGGCGGTACCACGCTGAAGCCGATGCGGATCGTGCTGGCAGTGGCCGTGCTGCTGGCCGGATTGGCGGTGACCCAGCTGGTGCAGCGCTGGCTGACTGATACCTACCTGCCCAAGACCGAGCTGGACCTGGGTGCGCGCAATTCGGTCAGTACCGTCGCCCGCTACCTGGGCATCATCATTGCGGTGATCTGGGCGCTGACGGCGATGGGTCTGGAACTGACCAAGCTCGCGCTGCTGGTCAGCGCGCTGTCGGTGGGTATCGGCTTCGGCCTGCAGGTGATCACCCAGAACTTCGTCTCCGGCCTGATCCTGCTGGCCGAGCGCCCGGTGAAGATCGGTGACTGGGTGAAGCTGGGTGACCAGGAAGGCGACATCCGCCGCATCAGCCTGCGTTCGACCGAGATCCAGGTGAGCGACCGGTCCACGCTGATCGTGCCCAATTCCGAGCTGGTCACCAAGACCGTGCGCAACATGACGATGGGCAACAACCAGGGGCGCATCCAGATCCAGTTCGCAGTGCCGCCCAGCACCGATGTCGGCAGCCTGCGCGATGCGCTGTTGCAGGCCTACGCCGCGCATACCAACGTGCTGAAGCAGCCGGAGCCGTCGGTCTACATCGACAGCATCGCCGGAGGGCAGATCACCATCAACAGCTTTGCCTATGTGGCCAGCCCGCGGCAGGTGTACGCCACCCGCAGCGATCTGTACTTCAGCCTGCTGCAGATTCTGGCCGAGCGGAACATTCCGCTGTCGACGCCGACCGACATCCACATCACCCGCGACCCGCAGGATTAAGGGGCTCTGCAGGGCTACGCCCTGCACCCGCGGTAGTGCCGGCCGCTGGCCGGCAACATCGATCCGCCCCCTTGCGCCGAGCGTATCCACGCATGGCGTGGATCTACCCGCGCGGTCGGCTGCGCGAGGGCACCAGTGCGAAGGTATCCACCGCCAGCTTCTCGGCATGGTTCAACCACGCGCGGATCTCCAGATCGTCCACTTCGTGGTCCAGCCCGAACGACACGTTGATCTTGCCGTCCGCATCAGGCTGCACCCACTGCTGGGCCAGCACCACCTTGCGCTGCGAGGACACCGCTTCGATCCAGAAGCCGCGATCCGGGCGCGTGCTCGCCACCAGCTGCAGCATGTACTGGCCGGCACGGGTGCGACGGCCCTTCTGGGTGATCATGTGCGCCTGGCGCACGCTCGGGCGTGGGCCCTGGAACGCATCCAGTGGCGCATCCACGGCGATGCCACCACGCAGGTCGTTGTCGCGGTACAGCTTGATGCCGTTATCGCGGTTGACCAGCAGCGCACACCAGTCGCCATCAGCCGAGCCATCCTCGAAGGCGGTACAGCGATCGACATAGGCCAGCGTGTTGTCCGGGTTCGCATCATCGAACTGGCGCGAGGTGTTCTCCAGGTACACCGACTTCAGGCCCCAGTTCTTGTCGTACTCCAGCAGCACCGGCGGCTGCACCTGCTGCAGGCCGACCAGCACCTGGTCGTCGCCGTTGATCTTCAGTTCGCGGGTGGGCTCGCCCAGCCACAGCGAGCGGGCGAAGGCGAGGTACTGCGGGTAATCGCGGCCGCCCTCGCGGCGGGTGGCCACGCTGGCGCTGGGCGCGCGCTGCGGGTCGATCAGCGACCGGCCAAAGCCCATCGTCTTCAGGTTCGGGTCCAGCAGGCTGAGCAGGGTGGCGCCCGAATCCAGCGTGGTGCCGGCGTCGCTGGCCAGCTGGCGTGGCGCGATGCCCTCACCGAGGAACAGCAGCAGGTTCTCGCGCTTCTGCCGGGTCAGGATGTGGCTCAGATCGTTGGGCATGGCCAGATGATCGGAGGCGATCACGATCAGCGTGTCCTTGCCGTACGGGCTGGCCTGGATGCGCTGCACCAGCTGCGAGATCAGCCGATCGCTGCATTTCAGCGCGTTGAGCATGTTGATGTTGCCGTACGGGCCCTGGTAGCGCTGGCCCTTGCAGGCCACCGGCAGATGCCCGGCCGGATGGTGCGTATCCATGGTCAGCGTGGTCAGCATGAACGGCGCCCCCTCGCGCGACAGCTGCTCAAAGCGCTGGTAGGCCGTATCCAGCAGCACGTCGTCGTGCACGCCCCATGGCGAGTAGTGCACGCGGCCGATCTTCTTCTGCTGCTTGAACCAGTCCAGATCGTGTACTTCGTCGAAACCGTGGCTGGCCAGGAACTGGCCCTTGCCGGCGAAACGGCCGTTGGCACCGCCCAGGTAGTGGTTGGTATAGCCCTGCTGCTTCAGGTAGTCGCCCAGGCACACCGCCTTGGGCAGGAAGCTGCCCATGCGGTCCATGCTGTTCTCATCGCCTTGCGAGGTGGTCAGCGGCACGCCGCACATCGACGACACCAGCCCGGCGATGGTCCAGCCGCTGCCTTCGGCCGAGGCCAGCCCGCGCACGTCCAGCGATCTGGCGGCCAGCCGGTTGAGGTTGGGCATCAGGCCGGGAAACACCGCCTCGTCCAGATAGGTGCGCTCCAGGCTTTCACCGTAGATCCAGACGATGTTGCGCGGGCGCTGCAGCGGCTGCGTCGGCACCTGGTATTCAGGGGCGATGCGGGCGAAATCGACGGGGCGCAGCTGCTGGTAAAGACGCTGGCCGTCGCGGGCCAGCGGGCTGATCATGACCGTGGCCAGCCACACCGCCGCGAAACCGGCAAACCATGCACTGCCTGGGCCGGGTCGGCGCCAGCGCTTCACCCGCGTGGCGAACAGCGGCAGCAGCGAGACCAGCGCCAGCACGATGAAGCCGGCGATATAGCCCTTGAAGTCGGAGACGCCGGCGCCTTCCATGTCCGCGCCGAGGTGGTACAGGGTGGCGGCATTGAGCCCATCACCAGACAGCTTGTCGATCAGCCACCACGCGCTGAGCATGAGCAGCAGCAGCGAGAACGCACTGGCCTTCCACCACACCCACTTGTCGGACGCGAGGAACAACCAGCACAGCAGCAACAACGACAGCAGCAGTATCCAGAGCATAGGCAGCTTCGGCAGTGGCGGGGTGGTGGTGATGGACGTCGTACCGACGCGTGTCCATCCGACCGGCGCTGCCGCAAGCACATACACATGACAGGCCGATGACCCGATAGTGCATGCACGAAGCTGACTGAAATGTTTGTTGAGATGACGCGCGCGAAATCGCGCTCAGAAGGTAAAACGAGCGTGAAAGGCTTCGTTGGATTGCATTAAAAACCGCATGAATACGGCGGTTTGTTCGACGTCAACGATGACCCCGTTCCTCGCGTGCACGCGCGCGACGATCGAACAGCAAGGCGCTGGTCACGATGCCCAACCCCAGCACCACACCGATCAACAACAGCACCAGCGCGATCAGTGGATAGCCGAACAGATGCCATCCAGTGTCGATCTTCATCATCATCGCAGCAGCCATGATCAAGGCGGCACTGATGATGCCGGCGGCCACGCGGTTGGCGATCTTCTGCAGATTTTCCATCAACCGCGATTCTTCCAGCCCGGTCACTTTCATCTGCAGGCGGTTCTCGGCCAGCAGCGCCATGATGTCCGACAGCTTGCGCGGCCCGTCGCGCAGCAGCTGCTGCAGTTCCATCGCCTCGCTGGCGATGTTGGCCGCCGACAGCGATTTCTTCAGGCGTGCGCGCATCACGTGCTGCAGCTGACGCTCGACGATACGGCGCGTGTCCAACTCCGGCGCCAGCAGCCGGCACACGGTTTCCAGGTTGAGCAGGGCCTTGCCCAGCAGGCTCAGTTCCGGTGGCGTGCGCAGCCCACAGGCGGTGGCGATGCGCACCATGTCCAGCACCACGCGGCCTTCGGAAAAGCTGCCACTGGCCGCGTAGCGTGCGATCAGCTGGCCGGTTTCGCGCAGGTAGCGCTCTTCGTCGAACGCTTCCAGCCGCGTACTGATGCTGATCAGGTCATCGGCCACTTCCTCGCCACGGCCATCGACGGCGGCGAACAGGATCTTCAGCAGGCGTTCGCGCAGGCGCGGCGGCATGTGCGCGACCATGCCCAGGTCGAAGATCGCCAGACGCCCGTCGGGCATCACCCGCAGGTTGCCTGGATGTGGATCGGCGTGGATTTCGCCGTGCACGAAGATCTGGTCCAGGTAGCCACGGATCAGCGCGGCCGCCAGCGGGTCCATCGATTGTTCGGTGCGGCGCACGCCGGGAATCGCATCCACGCGCACGCCGGTGGCCAGCTCCATGGTCAGCACGCGCTGGCTGCTGTAGTCCCAGATCGGCTGCGGCACCCACAGCCGGCGGAAGGGCTTGAGGTGGCGCCCGAAGCGCGACAGGTTCTCGGCCTCGGCGTGGTAGTCCAGCTCCTGCATCAGCGTCTTGGCGAACTCGTTGAGCCAGTCGCGCAGCCGAACGCGGCGGCCAACCTGGGTCAGATGGTCGGCGGCCAGCGCAAAGCTGCGCAGCGCTTCCAGGTCCGAACGCACCTGCGCGGCGACCTCGGGTTTCTGCACCTTCACCGCGACCTGGCGGCCATCGTGCAGCACCGCGCGATGCACCTGGGCCAGCGAAGCGCACCCCAGTGGCTCGGGGTCGAACGCGGCGAACAGCTTGTTCACCGGCGCCCCCAGTTCCTGCTCGACGATGGCGTGGATGCGCTCGACCGGTACCTCGGCCACCTTTTCCTGCATGCGCTCCAGCGCGGTGGCGAACTCCACCGGCACCATGTCCGGGCGCGTGGACAGCATCTGGCCCAGTTTGACGAAGGTCGGCCCCAGCGCTTCCAGGTCGCTGACGAACTGCTCCGGGTTGCCATCGGCCGGCACGTCGGCGTGGTTGCTGGCCGCGTTCAGGTTCATGCCCGAGAACACGCCTGAATGGCGGTAGCGCATCAACAGGCGCAGGATCTGGCTGCGCCGGTTCATGCCCTTGACCAGCGGAGGATTGCCAGCGGCGGTGGGCGGGTTGCTCAAGCGGAACTCCCATGCGGCGAAGACGGGGTAGTACCGGCCGCTGGCCGGCAGTGTGCGGGTCCTGCAGTGTCGCCGGGGCAGGGTAGGCACGCGGTGAACTCGCCGGCTTCCGCAGCGGCCCCGGTATCGGTCAGAATCCGCTCATTCCCTCTCTTGGACGCCCCATGGCCGGTGCCAGCCTGTTTGCCCTGCTCGACGATATCGCTTCCCTGCTCGACGATGTCTCGGTGCTGACCAAGGTCGCTGCCAAGAAGACCGCGGGCGTGCTCGGCGACGACCTGGCGCTGAACGCGCAGCAGGTGACCGGCGTCAACGCCAACCGCGAGCTGCCGGTGGTATGGGCGGTGGCCAAGGGCTCGCTGGTGAACAAGGTGATCCTGGTCCCGGCGGCGCTGGCGATCAGCGCGCTGGAGGCGTGGCTGCATGGCCGCGGCTGGAACGTGCCGCTGATCGTGCCGCTGATGATGATCGGCGGTGCGTTCCTGTGCTTCGAGGGCGTGGAGAAGCTGGCGCACCGCTTCCTGCATTCCTCCGACGACGACGCCCAACGCCAGGCCGAGCGCCGCAAGGCGCTGGCGGATGCCGAAGTGGACATGGTGGCGTGGGAGAAGGACAAGGTGAAGGGCGCGATCCGCACCGACTTCATTCTTTCGGCCGAGATCATCGTGCTCACCCTGGGCGTGGTCGCCACCGCGCCGTTCACCAACCAGGTGGTCACGCTGGCGGTGGTCGCGCTGGCGATGACGGTGTTCGTGTATGGCCTGGTGGCGGGCATCGTCAAGCTCGACGACGTCGGCCTGTACCTGTCGCGCAAGGGCGGTGCGGTTGCGGCCTTCGGTCGTGGCCTGGTTGCCTCGGCGCCCTGGTTGATGAAGTTCCTGTCGGTGGCCGGCACCATCGCCATGTTCCTGGTCGGTGGCGGCATCCTGGTACACAACGTGCCGGCGCTGCACCACGCGGTGCTGGCGATGGGCGGCGAAGGGTCGTGGGGTTGGCTGATCAGTGCCGCAGCCAACATGGTGGTGGGCATCGTCGCCGGTGCCATCGTGCTGGCGGCGGTGACCGGGTTCCAGAAGCTGCGCGGGAAGTAACGTGTAGAGCCGAGCCCACGCTCGGCTGCTCTACGGCGCTCCGCGCCGCCGCCCGAGCATGGGCTCGGGCGCTACAGAGTCCGCACGCTGGATCATCACCCCGCCTGCACCCGGTTCTTGCCCTGGCGCTTGGCCGCATACAGCGCATCATCGCCGGTGCCCTCGTGCTGGCGGTGGTGACCGGGTTCCAGAAGCTGCGCGGGAAGTAATCTGTAGAGCCGAGCCCACGCTCGGCTGCTCTACGGCGCTGCGCGCCGCCGCCCGAGCATGGGCTCGGGCGCTACAGAGTCCGCACGCTGGATCATCACCCCGCCTGCACCCGGTTCTTGCCCTGGCGCTTGGCCGCATACAGCGCATCATCGGCGCGCCGCAGCAGCGCGTCGGCATCGTCGCCGGGCTGCCATTGCGCCAGGCCGGCACTGAAGTGCACCGGCACGCGCCGGTCCTGCACGGTCAGCACGCGGTGCGCCAGCGAGCGCTGCAGGCGCTGTACGGTGGCCATGCTGTCGGCCCCCTGGGTTTCCGGCAGCACCAGCACGAACTCGTCGCCACCCAGCCGTGCGATGCCATCGGTGGCGCGCAGCAGCAGCTTGCAGACGCTCACCAGGTGCTGCAGCAGCGCATCGCCACCGGCATGGCCGTGTGCATCGTTGGTCTGGTGGAAATCATCCAGGTCGATCACCGCTACGCCCAACGGCGAGTGGTTGCGCGCAGCACGCGCCAGCTCGCGCTGCAGCAGTTCGTCCAGACCGCGGCGGTTGAGCGCCTGGGTGAGCGGGTCGATGCGTGCCAGATCACCGGCCGCGCGCAGTTCCTGCTCCAGTTCGACAATGCGCTGTTCGGCCCGCTCCACTTCCTGCCGTGCGTTGGCCAGATGATCGCGGGCCTGCGCCGCCTGCTGCTGCACCTTGCCGGTATCGCGCATCACGTCCTGCAGCAGCTGGTTGAGATCGGCGATGCTGCGTGCCTCGCGCAGCTGCAGCGCATAGCTGCCGATGCGGTCGTGATACTCGCCGGTGCTGGCGGCCATGCCATCCATGCGCTCGATGAACTCGCCCATCAAGCCGCGCATCGCCGCCTTCGAATCGTCGATACCTTGGCGCAGCAGCCCCTGCTTGTAGATCACCTCGCGCAGCTCGGCGCGGGTGCGCTCCACCGCTTCGGCTTCCAGCGGACCATCCAGCAGCTGGCGTACCGCGGCGATCTGGCCCTGCAGCCAGCTGCGGTCATCCAGCAGCTCGCTGACGTTCTCCAGCAGCAGGGCGAACAGCTCCAGCAGCAGCGCCTGCTGCTCCTGCCAGCTCTCGGCACGCACACCCACCTGGTGGCCGAGTTCGCGCACGCCCTGTTCGATCGGTTCCAGCGCGGTACCCGGTTGCCACTGACGCAGGCGCGTGGCCAGCGCCTGCGCCTGCTCGCGCAGGTCCGGATCGTGCTGCAACAGGGCGACGACCGCGCCGCCCAGCAGCAGGCGCAGCTGTTCGGACAGGCGCAGGCTTTCCGGCTGGCCGTCCGGCGAATGCTGCTCGATGGTACGGATGTACTTGTCGATCAGCTGCCGCATGGCCCGCCCATAGCGCGGCCAATCGGCGCTGGCCTGGGCCGATTGCAGGCGGTCGCCCATGTCACCCAGTTCGCCGGGCAGGGTGGCCATGCCATTGGCGAACGCAGCCAGCAGCGGCTCCGGCGCATCGGCGCCGGCGAACAGCTGCTGCAGGGCCACACCACCGCCGCCCTGCAGTACCACGCGGTCACCCCGCCCATCGTCGGCCACCGCGCGCACGCGTGCCGGCGGCCCAAGGGCGGTACCGGGTGCGGGGCGGGGGTCGGGCTGGTCCGTCATGGAGCGAATCCTGGGGTTGGCAGGGGCAGGTTCCAGCATATCGGCGCGGCCGCCGATCGCTTGAACGGCTAGGATGGGCGACAGGATGCCGCAGTGGAGGTGGTGATGCGTGTGATGTTGCTGGGGGCGACCGGGCTGGTGGGCGGGCAGGTCCTGACCAGGCTGCTGGACGATCCACGCTGCAGCGCCTTGGTGGCCCCGACGCGCCGGCCGCTGGTGCGGACCCACGGGCAGCTGGAGAACCCGGTGCTGGCCTTCAACGCGTTGCCGGACGCGCCGGAGTGGGCCGGTGTGGACGCGGTGATCTGCGCGCTGGGCAGCACCATGGCCCAGGCCGGCAGCCGCGAGGCCTTCCGCCGTATCGACCATGACTACCCGCTGGCGTTCGCCCGCCTGGCACGGGCCCAGGGCGCACGCACCTATGTGCTGAACTCCGCGGCCGGTGCCGATCCGCAGTCGTCGATCTTCTACAGCCGGGTGAAGGGTGAGCTGGAGCGCGATCTGGCCACGCTGGGCTTTGATTCCCTGACCCTGGTTCGCCCGGGGCTGATCGGCGGCGAGCGCACCGAGGTGCGCCGTGGCGAGCGCCTCGCGCTGAAGGTGCTGGGCGTGCTGGGGCCGGTGCTGCCGCGTCCGTGGCGGATCAATCCGGCCACTGAAATCGCCAAGGCACTGGTCGAGGCGGCGCTGGCACCGCAGCCGGGGCAGCATGTGGTGGCATCGAGCGCGCTGGTCGGCTGACAGGTAGCGTCGAGCTTGCTCGACGGCTTCTGCCTTTTGCTTTTCGCTTTTCGTAGCGTCGAGCTTGCTCGACGGCTCTTCGCGAACAGCAGTCGAGCAAGCTCGACTCTACCAACGCAGGTGCCAAGGCAGTCGATCGCCGTGCTTGGCCAAAAAAACGCCGGGCATTGCCCGGCGTTTCCTGTGTTTCAGAGGTGGTGGCCGATCAGCTGGCCAGCGCCAGGTCGTCCATCATCGCGCGCAGGAAGCGTGCTGCTTCACCGCCGGTGGCCGCGCGGTGGTCGAAGGTGACCGACAGCGGGATCACCTTGTGCGCTTCCACGCCGCCCATCACCGGGGTCATCTGGTGGCGGGCACGGCCGGCACCGACGATGGCCACGCACGGCGGCACCACGACCGGGGTCGCGTAGCGGCCGGCGAACATGCCGAAGTTGGACAGCGAGATGGTGTAGCCGCTCAGTTCCGAGGCAGCGATGGAACGCGATTCGACCTGCTCGCGCAGACGGTTCACGCCTTCGCGGATGCCACGCGCATCGAGCATGTCGGCATTGCGCAGGGCCGGCACGAACAGACCGTCATCGGTGTCCACGGCGATGCCGATGTCCACCTGGGCGTGCAGGGTGCGGGTCAGCGCTTCACCGTCGAACCAGGCGTTCATCGCCGGCACCTTCTGCGCGGCCACCACGATCGAACGCACCAGGCGTGCGGTGACGTCGTTGCCCGGCAGCCAGGCATGGATGTCGGCGTCGTCGTTCAGCGTGGTCGGCACAACCTTGCTGTGTGCGTCGGCCATGACACGGGCCATGTTGCGGCGCACGCCCTTCAGCGGTTCCGGCTGGCCCTTGGCGACCACGCCCGGCGGCTGGGTGCGCATCGGCTTGCCGGCGGCAGACAGCGGGGTGCGGGCTTCGCTCTGCACCGGGGCAGACACCTGCGCCGGGGCCGGGGCGGCATACGCGGCGGCAGCGACCGGTGCCGGCGCAGCGCCGAGCTTGGCGGTGCCGTTGGCGGCGGCCTGCTTGACGTCGGCCATGGTCACCGCGCCATCGGTGCCGGTGGCAGGCACGCGGCTCAGGTCCACGCCCAGCTTGCGCGCCATCGCACGCACGGCCGGCACGGCCTTGACGCCGCCGACAGCCAGCGCCTGCTCGGCGTGCACGGCGTTGGAGCTCTGCATCGCGCCAACCACGGTGCCGGCGTCATCACGCTCGGCGGCAACCGGCTTGGCTTCTGCGGCAGCCACCGGGGCGGCAGCGGTCGGCAGCGGCGGCGGGGTCGGTGCGGCGGCCGGCGCGGCATGGCCGTGGCTGTGGCCGGTGTCCTGGCCATCAGCGCGCTGCGGCAGGTTCGGGTCCAGTTCGAAGCTGGCCAGCACCGAGCCGGTCGGGATGATGTCGCCGGCGCCGCCGGACAGCTTCAGCACCTTGCCGGAGAACGGCGAGGGCACTTCGACGACGGCCTTGGCGGTCTCCATCGAGACCAGCGGCTCGTCCAGCTTGATCACATCGCCTTCCTTGACGAACCACTCGACGATGGTCGCGTCCGGCAGGCCTTCGCCCAGGTCGGGCAGGTTGAAGTTCTTGGTCTGGCTCATTTGCAGTTCTCTTCCAGCAGTTCCAGTTCGCGGGCCGGCAGCCAGCCCGTCGCGCCATTGGCGCGCTCGGACCACCACCACCCACCGTGTTCGTGATGAAGCTTCACCATCTCGCCACTTTCCACATCCAGCTCGCGGGCGTCGTAGTCGCACAGGGCTTCGGCGCGACCCTCGTCCAGCAGCTGCAACCAGGCGATGGGCGCCCATCCAGCGCGCCCATCGTTGGTGCGTACCCAGGCAAACGCCGGCCATTCCTCGTCACGTACACCGACTTCGACGATCTGGCCGGCGCGGAACCGGAGCGGGTTGGGATACTGGCTGCGGTAAGCCCCCAGAAGGCGGGCCCGCATGTCAGCCGGCCGCCACCGCGCGCTTGGCCGCCGCCACGATCCGCTCAACGCTCGGCAGGTACTTCATTTCCAGGCGGAACAGCGGAATGTGGGTGTCGTAGCCAGTGACGCGCTCGACCGGGGCCAGCAGGTCGTAGATCGATTCCTCGGCCAGGCGCGCGGCGATCTCGGCGCCGAAGCCCGCGGTCTTCGGGGCCTCCTGCACGATCACGCAGCGGCCGGTCTTGGCCACCGATTCGGCGATGGTGGCGAAGTCCAGCGGACGCAGCGTGGCCACGTCGATGACTTCGGCACTGATGCCTTCGCCGGCCAGCTTGTCGGCCGCTTCCAGCGCTTCCTTCACCTGCGCGCCCCAGGTCACCAGGGTCACGTCGGTGCCGTCGCGCAGCACGAAGCAGACGTCCAGCGGCAAGGCTTCGCCGTCGTTGACGACCACTTCCTTGTACTGGCGGTAGATGCGCTTGGGCTCCATGTAGATCACCGGATCCGGTTCGCGGATCGCGGCCAGCAGCAGGCCATAGGCACGCTGCGGCGAGGACGGCAGCACCACGCGCAGGCCCGGCACGTTGGTGAAGATCGCCTCGTTGGCTTCGCTGTGGTGTTCCGGCGCGCGGATGCCGCCGCCCCACGGCACGCGCAGCACCATCGGGCAGTGCAGGCGGCCACGGGTGCGGTAACGCAGGCGTGCGGCGTGGCAGACGATATGGTCGACCATCGGATACATGAAACCGTCGAACTGGGCCTCGGCCACCGGCTTCATGCCCTGTGCGGCAAGACCGATGGTCAGGCCGGCGATGGTGGTTTCATCCAGTGGGGTGTCGAGGATGCGCTCGGCGCCGAAGCGCTGCTGCAGGCCGGCGGTGGCACGGAACACGCCGCCGTTGACGCCCACGTCCTCGCCCAGCACCAGCACCGACGGATCGTGCTCCAGCTCCCAGGCCAAGGCCTGGGTGATGGCTTCGATGAGGGTGATCGGCGTGGTGGTCATGCTTTCTTCTCCGCGCGCGATGGCAGCGCTGTCGGCGGCGTTGGTGTGCGCGCCGGGCGCGCCGTTCTTGATCTCATCCATGGCGCTTCTCCAGGGCGATCGCCTGGGCACGCTGGGCCAGCAGATCCGGCGGCGGATCGGCATACAGGAAATCGAACATCGCCTCGACCGGCTGCACCGGGGTGTTGAGGTACAGGTTCACTTCCTCGTCCACACGCGTGCCGCACTCGGCAACCCAGGCGGTTTCTTCTTCTTCGCTCCACACACCGGCGTTGATCAGGTACTTGCGCAGGCGCAGCATCGGCTCGCGCTGCCAGGCATCCTTCACCTCGGCGTCGTCGCGGTAGCGGCGCGCGTCATCGGCGGTGGTGTGGTCGGACAGGCGGTAGGTCATCAGTTCCAGCACGGTGCCACCGTCGCCGGCCAGCGCACGTTCGCGCGCCTGTTCCATCGCCGCCAGCACCGCAATCAGATCGTTGCCGTCCACCTGCAGGCAGTGCAGGCCGCCGGCCAGGCCCTTCTGCGCCAGCGTCTCGGCACCGGTCTGGGCCGAACGCGGAACCGAGATGGCCCAGCCGTTGTTGACGATGCACAGGATCAGCGGCAGCTTGTAGGCGCCGGCCGAGTTCAGCGCTGCGTAGAAGTCGGTCTTGGAGCTGCCACCGTCACCGCACACCGCCACCGCGATCTGCGCTTCCTTGTTGAGCTTGAACTTCAGCGCGGCACCTGCGGCGTGCAGGCACTGGGTGGAGATCGGCACGCAGAACGGGAAGTCCTTGGCCGCGTTGCCGCCGTAGTCGTTGCCGCGCTCGTCGCCGCCCCAGTACATCAGCACGTCGTGCGGGCGCACGCCACGCATGAACATCGCGCCGTACTCGCGGTACGAAGGGGCGAACACGTCGTCCTTCTGCATCGCAGCGCCGATGCCCACGTGCGCCGCTTCGTGGCCCAGGCAGGCGGCATAGGTGCCGAGCTTGCCGGTGCGCTGCAGCGCGATGGACTTGCTGTCGAACGTGCGTACGAACAGCATCTGCTTGAACAGCGGTACCAGGACCTTGGGGTCGCGCAGCGACGCGGGCAGGTCATCGCGGACGAGCTTGCCGTCCGCGTCCAGGTACTGCAGGTATTCGATCTTGAATTCAGCGGCAACCGTCATTGCGTACTGCACCTTCGACAGAGAAGTTACAAATGATATGAATCGCCATGTTAAGGAACGCGTACGGAATAGCCTTCCTGCGCCGCAACACGGCGATTCCCCGTTTTACCCCTGCCGGCGGGTGGGGGGCCAATAACAACAACGTATTCAGTCGTTGCTGCAAAGCATCAGAATACGCCTCTGGCTGACCGCCAGCGCAACGCCCTGATCGGTTCCACGCGCAGCCCCGGCATCGGCCGATGCTCCACGGCCAACCGCACGCCCCGGTATGGACCCGGCGGCTGCCAGCGCGGCGGCAACGCGCTACCCTTGCCGCCCCTGATCTGGTCCCACCCATGTCCGTCGACAACAACCAACGCGACCTCGAAGCCGGCATCCACACCGATCTGCACGGGCGCCTGACCTACGGCGGCTACCTGCGGCTGGACCAGCTGCTGAGCGCGCAGCAGCCGCTGTCCAATCCGCCGCACCACGACGAGATGCTGTTCATCATCCAGCACCAGACCTCGGAGCTGTGGCTGAAGCTGCTGGGCCACGAGCTGCGCGCGGCGATCGGCTTCCTGCAGCGCGATGAAGTCTGGCAGTGCCGCAAGGTGCTGGCGCGCAGCAAGCAGGTGCTGCGCCAGCTGACCGAGCAGTGGTCGGTGCTGGAAACGCTGACCCCCTCCGAGTACATGGGTTTCCGCGACGTGCTGGGCCCGTCCTCGGGCTTCCAGTCGCTGCAGTACCGCTACATCGAGTTCCTGCTGGGCAACAAGAACGCGCAGATGCTGCAGGTGTTCGAGCACGACCCGGCCGGGCAGGCGCAGCTGCGCACCGTGCTGGAGGCGCCGAGCCTGTACGAGGAGTTCCTGAAGTACCTGGCCCGCTTCGGCCACGCCGTGCCGGTGGTGTACGAAACCCACGACTGGACCCAGCCGCATGTGGCCGACGACGCCCTGCAGCCGGTGTTCGAGCGCATCTACCAGGACACCGACCGCTACTGGCGCGAATACTCGCTGTGCGAAGACCTGGTGGACCTGGAGACCGCCTTCCAGCTCTGGCGCTTCCGCCACATGCGCACGGTGATGCGGGTGATCGGCTTCAAGCGCGGCACCGGCGGCTCGTCCGGGGTGGGCTTCCTGCGCCAGGCGCTGGAGCTGACCTTCTTCCCCGAGCTGTTCCAGGTGCGCACCACCCTGCAGGCCGCGCCCCCGACAGAACTGGGCTGACCCGCATTCAGCTTGGACCCCGGCAGGTGGCTGGATCGTTTCAGATGCAAGTTCAGCGAGCAGGTGGGCACCTGCCTCAAACGGCGTGTATTTGACGTGAACGCCACAAGTCGGTGATCCTCGCGCGTTGCTTCAACTGCACATCGGACGTGCTCGTCATCCACCGAACCAGGAAACCCGCATGAGCGTAAACGCCACTGCGAACACCCCGGAGCCGGCGCTGCCGGACTTCAAGACCACGCTGGGCCACCCACGCCCGTTGTGGATGCTGTTCATGACCGAGTTCTGGGAGCGCTTTGCGTTCTACGGCATCCGCTGGGCCTTGGTGCTGTACATCGTCTCCCAGTTCTACAGCGGCAACGCCGCCGGTGAGGGCGACGCCAGCCGCATCTATGGCGCATATCTGGCGCTGGTGTACGCCGCGGCCATCTTCGGTGGCTACGTCGCCGACCGGGTGCTGGGGTACCAGCGTTCGATCCTGACCGGTGCGATCATCATGGCTGCCGGCCTGTTCATGATCTCGCTGCCGCAGGAGCACATCTTCAAGCTCGGCCTGGCCACGATCATCGTCGGCAACGGCCTGTTCAAGCCCAACATCTCGACCATGGTCGGCAAGCTGTACGGGCTGAAGGATGAGCGCCGCGATTCGGGCTTCACCATCTTCTACATGGGCATCAACATCGGCGCGATGATCGCCCCGGTGCTGACCGAGTACCTGGCCCGCAAAGTGTTCGGTACCTCGGAAATGCCGTCGTACAAGGTGGTGTTCATCGCCTCGGGCGTGGGCATGCTGATCTCGCTGGTGTGGTTCTACATCGGTCGTGCCGGCCTGAAGGGCATCGGCGCACCGCCGGCCGGCGCCGAAGGTTTCGGCCGCATCATCATGGTGCTGGTCGGTGCCGTAATCGCCATTCCGGTGGCCTACTTCCTGCTGGCCACCGGCGCCACCGCGCTGGCCTGGATCCTGGGGGCGATGTTCACCGCGCTGGCCATCCTGCTGCTGGTGGAGGGCATCCGCGAGGGCAAGGTGCAGCGCGACCGCGTGATCGCCATGCTGATCATCTTCGCCTTCAACGTGATGTTCTGGATGTTCTTCGAACAGGCCGGCAGCTCGTTCACCTTCCTGGCCGAGAACATCGTCAACCGCCAGATGGGTGACTGGACCTTCCCGACCGCGTGGTTCCAGTCGGTCAATTCGGTGGCGATCATCACCCTGGCCCCGGTCATCGCCTGGATCTGGGTGGCCCTGGGCCGCGCCAATCCGTCCATCCCGCGCAAGTTCGGCCTGGGCCTGCTGTTCAACGGCGCCGCCTTCGCCCTGCTGATGTACGCCCTGTCGCAGATGGTCGTGGACGGCAAGATTCCGTTCTGGACCCTGTTCATGGTCTACGTCATCCAGTCGGTGGGCGAGCTGTGCCTGTCGCCGATCGGCCTGTCGATGGTGACCAAACTGGCCCCGGTGCGCCTGGTCGGCTTCGGCATGGGCGGCTGGTTCCTGTCCACCGGCATCGGCAACAACCTGTCGGGCATCTTCGCCGGTGTGGTCAGTGGTGAAGGCGGCATGACGGTCGAGTCGGCCCTGAAGGGGTATACCTTCGGGTTCTGGGCCCTGATCGGCTCCGGCGTGGTGCTGTTCCTGATCGCCCCGCTGATCAACAAGCTGATGCACGGCGTCAAATGATGATGAGAGGGTAGAAGGCATGCGCATGAAGCTCGGTGGTGCAATGGTGGTGGTCTGTGCGGCGCTGATCGGCGCCTGTTCCCAACCGCCACCGCCTGCCGCCGCCGAGCCCACGCAGCCTTTGGATACCCGGCCCACCGAGCCACCGGTCGCTGACCCCAGCGAACCGGTGGCTTCGGGCAACACCCCGGTGGCGGCGGACATCGCCGCCATCGCCGGGCTCGGCGCGCAGTTCGACCCGGCCCGCAATCCCGCCGACGACCTGGCCACCGCCAAGGTGGAAGCCCAGCGCGGCAAGAAGCGCATCCTGCTGGAAGTCGGCAACGCCGCCTGCGACCGTTGCCACGCACTGGATGAGATCGTGGAAGGCAACGGCGACCTGCGCCGCTTCCGCGATGCCCACTACGTGTGGGTGAAGGTCAATGCCAGTGACGAACAGCCCAACACCGCCTTCTTCGCCCAGTTCCCGGTGATGGAGCGCGACTATCCGCACCTGCTGGTGCTGGATGCCGACGGCAGCCTGCTGGTCTCGCAGGCCACTGCCGAGCTGCGCCGGGGCGAAGCGTTCCAGCCCGCGCGGATCACTGCCTTCCTGAAGCAATGGGCACCCGCCCGGTAGTGCCGGCCGCTGGCCGGCATGCTCTGGTGGGTGCCATCTGCTGGCCACCAACCTGGTGGGTGCCGACCGTTGGTCGGCATTGAGGCACATCCACGCCTCGCGTGGCTCTACTGCGCGCGCCGTCACACTCCCTGTATCGGCATCTCAACTTCGCAACGCGCTCGCCGTTACCGGCAAGGACCTCAGTCGACATTCCGTCGATGCCCCTACCGGAACGCCCATGCACAGTGACCACGCCGAACGATTGCCCGAATCCGCCAGTGAGCTGGCCGAGGCCGGAGCAGGCGAGGGCGTGACCCTGCCGCCGCAGGAAGCACTGCTGGATGACGCCGGCACCGGCGAAGACACCGTTGAACTGGCGCCGCCCCGCCACCGCTTGCCGCAGATCGCGCTGCCCGACAACGTGGTGCTGAAGGGCGCGGTGCAGAAACTGGTGGAGCAGAAATCGCGACTGGACGCATTGGCCGCCGAGGGCCAACTGGCCGGCCTGCTGCCGCCGGAATGGCAGGGCCACGGCGTGCGTGCGATCGAACTGTCCACCTTCATCCAGGGCGTGCTGCCGTTCCTGCAGCCGGGCGAGCGCGGCGAGACCGCTCCGGCGCGCCTGCCGGTGCGCCATGTGCTGGGCGACGACAGCCGCTGGGGCCTGGACGATGTGTCCGAACCGAAATCGCTGGCGTGGTACCTGGCCAGCGACGAGCGCGCCACCGCCGGCAGCAAGGACGTGGCAGAAGCCTACCTGGTCGGTGCGCTGGGCCTGGCGTGGATGCAGGAAGGGCGCAGCCGGCCCGGCTTCCTGCGCGCGATGGGGCAGGACAGCCTGGCCGCGCGGGTGACCATGCTGGGCTATCCGCCGGCCAGCGAACTGGCGCTGTACAGCGTTACCGCGCACGGCCAGCCGCAGATCTGGTGCGTGCATGGCCGCCGCCGCATGCGGCCGCTGGTGGCACCGTGGCTGAGCGTACCGCTGCTGACCGCCTATGGCGTGCCGGCACCGGTGGCGTGGCCGACCACGTTCCCGCCGGTGGACGCGGTGGCCGAACTGCTGGCCGCCGCGCGTCTGGGGCGCGCGCTGCCCGAAGTGGATCTGGCCAAGGCGGTGGCGAAGATCGCCGAGGACGCTGCCTCGGAGGCCTGGCAGCCGGTGAGCCTGCTGCAGCTCAACACTTGGTCGCCGCGCTGGCACTTCTTCCTGGGCACCTTCGTCGGCCTGCCGTCGCTGCTGCTGGTGGCTGCGGCCCTGGCGTTGCCGGGCGCGGTCGAAGCGGCCACGGTTGCCGCCTCGCTCGGCTTCGCCGGCGGCGCCATCGCGGCGCTGGCGGTGCCGTGGATCCATGCACGGCGCAAGCATCTGAGCTGACCCCGCCCGCCCCGGGGTCGGATCCCTTTCCGAAGGAAAGGGCTCTGACCCCACCGAAGCCGAACCGGCGCGTCGCCATCCACGCATGGCGTGGATCTACCAACCGCCGCGCTCGGCGCGGTTACACCCCTTCGCCCATCCTCTCCAAGCCATCGCCGGCCAGGCGCAGGATCAGCTTCTCCAGCAGCTGCTCCTCCTCCTCGCTCAGCACCGACATCAGCTTGCGGGTGATCTCGATCACCATCGGCGCGATCGTCTCGTACACCTCGAAGCCGGCCGCCGACAGCGCCAGCACCGAGCGGCGGCGGTCGTCGCCGTGGGTCTCGCGCTTGATGAAGCCGCGCTCCAGCAGGCGCGCCACGGCGCGGCTGACCGCCACCTTGTCCATCGCCGTGCGGTCGGACACCTCGCTGGCCGAGGAACCGGGGTACAGCGCCAGGATGGTGATGACCCGCCATTCGGGAATCGCCAGACCGTAACGATCGCCGTACAGCTTGGCGATGTTGCCGCTGACCCGGTTGGACAGCACGCTCAGCCGGTACGGCAGGAACTGTTCCAGGTCGAGCAGGACGTGCGAGGCACGCAGGCGGGTCGAGGCGGGATCGGCGGGGCTCATGTTGCGGTGCACCTTGCTGGTGGTTTCAAGTGTAACTATAAGGGGAAGGTCCAGACCCTGCATTCTCGCCGGGTCCCAACCTGCCCGCACCTGGTTTGTACCGATGCGGTACCGATTCGGAGCCACGCCATGAATACCGCAGTCCCGACCGCCTCGCACCCCAACCCCGGCATGCAGGTCACCACCTTCGAGAACCCGATGGGCATCGACGGCTTCGAGTTCGTCGAATTTGCCGCCCCCGCCGGCCGTGGCCAGGAGTTGCACGCGTACTTCCGGAAGATGGGCTTCAGCGCGGTGCTCAAGCACAAGCAGCGTCCGATTACCGTCTATCGCCAGGGCGACGTCAACTTCCTTGTCAATGAAGACGCCGATTCGTTCGCCGCCGACTTCGCCGAAAAGCACGGCCCCTGCGCCTGTGGCTTCGCCATCCGCTTCAAGAAGCCGGGCCAGGAGGTCTACCAGACCGCGCTGGGCAACGGCGCCGAAGCGGTCGCGTTCAAGCCGGACAGCAAGGCGGTCAACGCGCCGGTCATCAAGGGCATCGGCGACTGCATGCTGTACCTGGTGGACCGCTACGGTGCGGCCGGCAGCATCTTCGACGGCGACTACGAGCCGATCGCCGGCGCCGATCTGCACCCGTTCGGCTTCGGCCTGACCTTCATCGACCACCTGACCCACAACCTGTACTTCGGCAACATGCAGCAGTGGTCGGATTACTACGAGCGTCTGTTCAACTTCCGCGAGATCCGCTACTTCGACATCAAGGGCCTGAAGACCGGCCTGGTGTCCAAGGCGATGACCGCCCCGGACGGCATCGTGCGCATCCCGCTGAACGAATCGTCCGACCCGAAGAGCCAGATCAACGAGTACCTGGATGCGTACAAGGGCGAGGGCATCCAGCACATCGCCTGCTTCACCGACAACATCTACGAGACCGTCGAAGCGATGCGCGCGCAGGGCGTGGACTTCCTCGACACGCCGGAGACCTACTTCGACGTGATCGACCAGCGCGTGCCGAACCATGGTGAAGACGTCGCGCGCCTGGCGAAGAACAAGATCCTGATCGACGCCGACCCGGAAACCCACCAGCGCAAGCTGCTGCAGATCTTCACCCAGAACTGCATCGGCCCGATCTTCTTCGAGATCATCCAGCGCAAGGGCAACGAAGGCTTCGGCGAAGGCAACTTCACCGCGCTGTTCGAGAGCATCGAGCGCGACCAGATCCGCCGCGGCGTGCTGTAAGGTCTGCACGGGCAATGTCGGCCTCCCGCCGGCATTGCCTGATTGAATGGTAGTGCCGGCCGCTGGCCGGCAATCTCAGGAGCCCCCATGTCCCCCGCCATCACCGCCCGCGGCTACCAGTCCGGTTTCGGCAACGAATTCGCCACCGAGGCCGTCGCCGGCGCGCTGCCGGTCGGGCAGAACTCGCCGCAGAAGGTAGCCCACGGCCTGTACGCCGAACAGTTGACCGGTACCGCGTTCACCGCGCCGCGTGGCAGCAACCGCCGCAGCTGGCTGTACCGGATCCGTCCGGCGGTGACCCATGGCGAGTTCACCCCGTTCGCGCAGTCGCAGCTGCAGTGCGATTTCGGCGCGCAGCCGGCATCGCCCAACCAGCTGCGCTGGAGCCCGCTGCCGTTGCCGGAACTGCCGACCGACTTCGTCGAAGGCCTGTACACAATGGGTGGCAACGGTTCGCCCGATGCGCACGCGGGTGTTGGCATCCATCTGTATGCCGCCAACCGCGACATGGTTGGCCGCTACTTCTACAACGCCGATGGCGAGCTGCTGATCGTGCCGCAGCTGGGCGCGCTGCGCCTGTTGACCGAGCTGGGCGTGATCGAGATCGAGCCGCAGCAGATCGCAGTGATTCCGCGCGGCGTGCGCTTCCGCGTCGAACTGCCTGATGGCCCCAGCCGTGGCTACATCTGCGAAAACTACGGTGCGCTGCTGAAGCTGCCCGACCTGGGCCCGATCGGCTCCAACGGCCTGGCCAACCCGCGCGACTTCGAGACCCCGCACGCCGCATTCGAGGACGTGGACGGTGATTTCGAGCTGATCGCCAAGTTCGAAGGCCGCCTGTGGCGCGCGCCGATCGACCATTCGCCGCTGGACGTGGTGGCCTGGCACGGCAACTACGCGCCGTACCGTTACGACCTGCGCCGCTTCAACACCATCGGTTCGATCAGCTACGACCACCCGGACCCGTCGATCTTCCTGGTGCTGCATTCTCCCAGCGACACGCCGGGCACCAGCAACATGGACTTCGCGATCTTCCCGCCGCGCTGGCTGGTGGCGCAGAAAACGTTCCGGCCGCCGTGGTTCCACCGCAACATCGCCAGCGAGTTCATGGGCCTGGTGCATGGTGCCTACGACGCCAAGGCCGAAGGCTTCGTGCCGGGCGGCGCCTCGCTGCACAACTGCATGAGCGGGCATGGCCCGGATGCACCAACCTTCGACAAGGCGTCCAGCGCCGATCTGTCCAAGGCCGATGTGATCAAGGACACGATGGCCTTCATGTTCGAGACCCGCGCGGTGATCCGCCCGACCGCGCAGGCATTGGCTGCCGGCCATCGCCAGGGCGACTACCAGCAGTGCTGGAACGGGCTGCGCAACAATTTCCGGCCGACCCGCTAGGTTGGTAGGTGCCGACCGTTGGTCGGCACGGATCCTGACCGCATCCACGCATGGCGTGGATCTACCGGCCGCCGCCCTCGGTAGGTGCCGACCGTTGGTCGGCACGGAACCTCACCGCATCCACGCATGACGTGGATCTACCGGCCGCCGTCCCCGGTAGGTGCCGACCGTTGGTCGGCACGGAACCTGACCGCATCCGCGCTCACGCCACCTCGGCAAAGGCGTCGCAGTGCTCCAGCGGCAGGGCTTCCAGCAGGCGCTGCCGCACGCGCTGGCAATAGCCATCCGAAGTAAGCCCGGGCAGCATCCGCATCGCCGAATGCAGCCGCTGCACCACCTCGTCTTCCGCGCGTGCCTGCTGCAGGTCGCGGAACAGCGCTGCCGCCTGCGGGTGGCGCTGCATCTCCAGGATGCCCAGCACATAGATGCGTGCGGCCACCAGCGAGCGACGACGTTCGACCGGCGTGGCGGGGGACGCAGCCGGCACCTGCGCAGGTGCGGCCCTGGCCGGCTCGGCAACGGCTGGGGGGGAGGGGGCCGCCGCTGCCGGGCCGGTGCTCAGGTATCCCGCCTGCACCAGCTGGATGACCATCGCGGGCGCTTCCTGCCCGAGCAGGCCGGTCAGTTCGGCGATGCTGCGCTGGCCATCGCACAGGATCAGCAGCCGCCGCTGGCGCATGTCCAGCGGCGCGCGGTGGGCCTGCAGCGCGGTTCGGGCGAGATCGGTCTTGCGCGGTTGCATGGAAGGGACAGCCAAGTCGGTGCACGCCGAGCCTGAACGAGGGCGATGAAACGGCGATGACAATGCAGCGCCTGCACGCTCATTGCGCTAGCGTGCAGCCACCTTCGTGCCAGGGAACCGCACCGATGAAGCCTCTTCCGATCGCCGCTCTGCTGCTGTTGCTTACCGCCTGCAACCGCACTGCCGAGGCGCCGGCCGCCGCCGATACGGCCACGCCGCCCGCTGCGGCCCCCACCACCGCCCCTGCGCCGAGTACGGCCACGGCAGCCGTGGAGCAGGGCCCCGCGCGCCTGGACGGCTACGCCGGCGCGACGCTGGGCGCGGGCATTGCCGAGGTCCGCAGTGGCTTCGGCACGCCGCTTCAGGGGTTGGGTACCGACGCTGCCGGCAAGCCATTGCCGACCGACGACAGCAACGACGGCTGCTACTTCCTGCGCCCGCAGGGCGCCGAGGATCCGCGCCTGATGATCGAGGCCCGCAAGCTGGTGCGCTATGACGTGCGCAGCGCGGCGATCACCGCGCCGGGCGGTGGCAAGGTCGGCATGACGCTGGGCGAACTGCAGGTGCTGTATCCCGAGCGCGCCGACGTTGGCCCCGACAAGTACGACGAGAAGGCCCAGCACCTGCGCGTGCGTCCGGCGCAGGAGGGCGCGGCGGTGATCGACTTCGCGCTCGGTGCCGATGGCCGGGTCGGCGCCTGGCGGGTCGGTCGCACCCCGCAGGTCGATTATGCCGAAGGCTGTGGCTGATCCTTGATCCACGGCCCAGCCACGCGGCTGGGCCCAGCGTAGAATCGCGCCACGACCGCTGGGGGAGTGCTCGATGATCGCCATTGCCATTGCCTGGTTCCTGCTTGGCCTGCTGCTGCTGGCACTGGGCGGGGACTCCATCGTCAAGGCGGTGTCCGGCCTGGCCCAACGCTTCGGGGCCACGCCCTTCACCGCAGGTCTGCTGCTGCTCGGGGTGACCACCTCGCTGCCGGAGCTGGCGGTCAATGCACGAGCATTGGCGGTCGGACAGCCCGAGCTGGCACTGGGCAATGCGGTGGGCAGCAGCGTGGTCAACCTGGGCCTGACCCTGGCCGTGGCGGCCATGGTGGCGCCGTTGCTGCTGCGCGCACGCCTGCAGACGGTGTTGTGGGGGGCGCTGCTGGCGGCCGGCGTGCTGTTGATCCTGTTCGGCCTGGATGGCCGGCTGGTGCGTTGGGAAGGCGCGGTGCTGGTGGCCGGCTTCATCGTCATGCAGGTGCTGCTGCTGCGCCGTGGTCGCAGCGAAAGCGCCGAGGTGCAGGCGGCCATTGCCGAATCCGCGCTGAGCCGCACCAGCCTGCCATTGAACGTGTTGCGGGTGTTGATCGCGGTACTGGCGCTGTACTGGGGCGCCCGACTGGTGGTCGGTGCCGCTGCGGACTTCGGCGCCGCGCTGGGTTGGACGCCGCTGCTGGTGGGCCTGTTGCCGGTGGCGATCGGCACGGCGCTGCCGGAGGTGGCCACGGCCATCGCGGCCGCACGCCGCGGGCATGGCGACATGGTGCTGGGGCATGTGCTGGGGTCCAGCGCGGTGAACCTGCTGCTGGTGGTCGGCGCGATGGCGATGCTGCAACCGCTGGCGCTGCCGGCTTCGTTCGTGCGGCTGGAGCTGCCGGCACTGCTGGCGTTCGCGCTGGTGCTGTACCCGATGCTGCGCGGCGACCTGAAGATCAGTCGCGGTGAAGGCGCGATCCTGCTGGTCGCGTTCGCCGGCTGGTTCGTGCTGGAGCTGCTGCTGGTGGGCGCGCCGGCGTTGTAACGGTGATCCACGCCATGCGTGGATGCGGTGGGTTCCGTGCCGACCAACGGTCGGCACCTACCATCGATCCCCCGGTGGGTGCCAACCTTGGTTGGCACTCATGGAAACAATGCGCCGACCAAGGTCGGCCGCTACCGGATTTCCCGGCCCTGCGAACCTTCCTCTTCCCGCGCCGGTTCCGGCGGCGGCAGCTGCTCTTCGGCGACCGGTTCGTTGCCGGGCAGGCTGGGGCGCGTCTCCATCAGCAGCGACAGCGCGGCCTTGGCCATCATGTGCGCGCTGATCGGTGCGGTGATGAACAGGAACACGGTGATCAGCAGCTCGCGCGGTTGCGGGTCCTGGCCCAGGAAGATGTGGTAGCACACCGAACACACCAGCACGCAGCCCACGCCCAGCGTGCTGGCCTTGGTCGGGGCGTGCAGCCGCTTGAAGAAGGTGGACAGCTTCACCAGGCCCAATGCGCCGACCAGGATGAAGAAGCTGCCGAACAGCAGCAGGATCGACAGGCCGATCTGGATCGCGGTGATCATTCGACGATGTCCCGGCGCAGCACGAACTTGCTCAGCACCACGGTGCTGCCAAAGCCGAGCATGGCGATGATCAGCGCGGCCTCGAAGTAGATCGGCGAGTTGAGGTACATGCCGAACAACATCAGTTCGGCGATCGCGGTGACCGACAGGGTGTCCAGCGCGAGGATGCGGTCGGGCACGGTCGGCCCGCGCAGCAGGCGCCAGGTGGCCAGCAGCATGGCCAGGCCGACCACGTGCATGCATACCACCAGGGTGGTCTGGATGACTTCAAAACCGGTCATGGGAAGATCTCCATCAACGGCGCCTCGTAACGGCGCTTGATCGTATCGATCAGGTCCTGCGGGTCCTCCAGGTGCAGCACGTGCACCAGCAGGAATCGGCGGTCGTCGCTGAGCGCGGCCGAGACCGTGCCCGGGGTGAGGGTGATCATGCTGGTCAGCGCGGCGATGCCGTGGATGTTGGCGATGTCCAGCGGCAGCCAGATGAAGCCCGGATGGATGTTCTTCTCCGGGCCGAGCACCTGGATGGCCACGCGGATGTTGGACATCAGGATGTCCCACAGGGTCACGCACAGCAGCTTGGGCAGCGGCCGCAACGTACCGATGCGGGCGAACTCGCGGTCCAGGCGCGCGGCGAACAGCGGCACCACCACGCCCAGCACCAGCCCCAGCACGATCTGGCCGAGGGTAAAGCTGTCGGACATCAGCAGCCAGAACGCCACCACCATGATGCTGAGCATCGGCGAGGGAATCAGGCGGCGGAACAGGGAACGCTGGGCGGTCATGGCTGGCGGATCTCCGGCGTGGTCGCACGCAGCTGCTGCACATACTCGCTGGGCTGCAGCAGCTGGGCGGCGGTGGCGTCGGTGTAGCGCATCAGCGGTGCTGCGGCCAGGGTCATGCCGATGCCGTAGGCCAGCAACAGGCACGCGGCGTACAGCTCGACCCGGCGCAGACGCGCCTTGCGCGGTTTCGGGGCATCGGCCTCCACCGGCGGCACGCGCCAGAACAGGCGGATGCCACCGCGGGTCAGGCCCATGATCACCAGCAGGCTGCTGACCAGCACGGCGGTCCAGACCGGGCCGGTGTACTGCGCCGGCATGCCGGCCAGCAGCGCGGCCTTGGCCAGGAAACCGGACAGTGGCGGCAGGCCGGCCACCGACACCGCCGCGATCAGGAACAGCACCGCTGGCGTTTCCTTGCCCGGCATCGGCGCGACCACTTCCTTGCGGTCGCTGGCACCGCCACGGCGGCGACGGATCAGGTCTGCGATGAGGAACAGCGCAGCGGCAACGAAGCTGCTGTGCGGCAGGTAGTACAGGCCGGCCGAGAGGACCTGCGGTGTCCCCACCGAGAAGGCGATGAACAGGGTGGCCGCCGAGACGATCACCAGGTACGAGATCAGCACGCGCAGGCGGGTCGCGGCCAGCGCCCCCAGACCGCCGAGCACCAGCGTGGCCACGCCGGCCCACAGCAGCCAGTCGCGGCCGTAGCCGGCCATCGCCCCGGCGTCGTCGCCAAACCACAGCATCTGGATGCGCAGCACCGAATACAGGCCGACCTTGGTCATGATCGCGAACAGTGCGGCCACCGCCGCCGGCGCACGCGAATAGGCTTCCGGCAGCCACAGGTACAACGGCATCAGCGCGGCCTTGGCGCAGAACACCAGCAGCAACAGGCCCATGGTGGCCTTGACCAGGGTCAGCTGTGCCGGCGGTACCTGCGCGATGCGCTGCGACAGCTCGGCCATGTTCAACGAACCCAGCGAGGCGTACAGCAGGCCCAGCGCGATCAGGAACAGGGTCGAGGCGGTGACGTTGAACACCACGTAGTGCAGGCCGATGCGCATGCGCAGGCCGCGGCCGCCGCTGAGCAGCAGGCCGTAGGAGGCGATCAGCATCACCTCGAAGAACACGAACAGGTTGAAGATGTCGCCGGTGAGGAACGCGCCATTGAGGCCGACCAGCTGGAACTGGAACAGCGCATGGAAGTGCGGTGCGCGCCGGTCCCAGCCCGAGCAGGCGTGCAGCAGGCACGGAATGGCCAGCAGCAGCGTGGTCAGCAGCATCCACGCCGACAGGCGGTCGGCCACCAGCGCGATGCCCAGCCGTGAGGGCCAGTCGCCGAGCAGGTAGACGTTGATCTCGCCGCTGGCCGTGCTGGCGAACAGCAGGGCCACGGCCAGGGCCAGCGCCGACAGCGAGGTCCAGGCCACCGCGCGCTGCACCTTCGGGCCGTAGCGGCGGTGCTCGACAAACAGCGACAGTGCAGCGCCGAGCAGGGGAATCAGGATCGGCAGGATCACCAGATGGTTCATGCGCGGTCCTCGCCCTGGCGCGGTGGTGCGCTCTCATCCTGCAGGTCGTCGTCAGGCTCGTGGGCGTCCACGTGGTCGCTGTGGTTGTCGCTGCGGCTGCGCATGGCCAGCACGATGCTCACCGCCGTCATCGCGAAGGCGATCACGATCGCGGTCAGCACCAGCGCCTGCGGCAGCGGGTCGGTGTAGTTGCCCAGGTGGCTGTCCACGCCGTCCTGAAGCACCGGCGCCTTGCCCAGCACCACGCGGCCACCGGCGAAGATCAGCAGGTTGGTGGCGTAGGACAGGAAGGTCATGCCGAGGATCACATCGAAGCTTCGCGCACGCAGCAGCAGATAGATGCCGATCGCGGTCAGCACACCGATCGCGGTAGCCAGGGCCAGTTCCATCAGTGCATCTCCCCGGTGCGGGCCGAACGGCGTTGCAGGTCGATCTCGCCCTTGCGGGCGGTGCGGGTACGCGAGGGCTTGATCGTGCCCATCATCGACAGCATCAGCATCGCGCCGCCGAACACCACCAGGTAGACGCCGATGTCAAATCCAATCGCGCTGGCCAGCGGCACCTCGCCGATCAGCGGCAGGTGCAGGTCGAGGTGGCCGCTGGTCAGGAACGGCACGCCGAACAGCATCGACGCGCTGCCACTGAGCAGGGCGATCAGCAGGCCCATGCCGATGCAGCGGATGTAGTCGAAGCCGAAGCGCGATTCGACCGACGCGGTGCCCTGGATCACGTACTGGATCAGCAGCGGCACCGCCAGCACCAGGCCGGCGATGAAGCCGCCGCCCGGTGCGTTGTGGCCGCGCAGGAACAGGAAGATCGACACGGTCAGGGTCAGCGGGAACATGATCTGCGCCAGGTCGGCCGGCACCGGCAGCTTGATCGGCGGGCCGGGCATGATCTGCTCCGGTGCCATCCGCGTGCGCCGCAGCAGCGCGTGCACCACCAGCGCGGCGATGCCGAACACGGTGATCTCGCCGAAGGTATCGAAGCCGCGGAAGTCGACCAGGATCACGTTGACCACGTTCTGCCCATACGCTTCGGGCAGGGCACGGGCCAGCAGCTCACCGGCCATGGTGTTCGGCGGCAGGGTCATCGCGGTGTAGGCCAGCGCGCCCAGGCCGGCGCCGGCGATGATCGCGATCACCGCGTCGCGGCGCTTGCGCCAGCGCGGCCGCTCCGGGCCGGACTGCGCGGGCAGGTAGTTCATGCCCAGCAGCATCAGCACCAGGGTCACCATCTCCACCAGCAGCTGGGTCAGGGCCAGGTCGGGCGCGGACAGGAACACGAAGGTCAGCGCCACCATCAGGCCGACGCCGCCGACCAGCAGCACCGCCAGCAGGCGCTGCTTGTAGACGCGCAGGGTGGCCACGGCGCAGGCCATCATCACCAGCCACAATGCCCAGCCCAGCAGCGGCATCGGCTGCGGCGCGGTCCAGTTCGGCGAGGCCGGGTTGGCCACGAACGGCGCGGCGGCCACGGTGATGGCCACCAGCACCAGGCCCAGCAGCATGCGCTGCAGGCTGCCGTTGGCGATGCCGTTGGTCAGGCGCATGGCCAGCGCCGAAATCGCATCCAGCTGTGCATGGAACACGTTGCGGCCGGTGGTGCGGGTTTCCACGCCGTGCAGGTTGATCAGCTTGCGCAGGCCGAAGTACAGCGCCACGCCGCCGACCACGCCGACCACGCTCATTGCCAGCGGCAGGTTGAAGCCGTGCCAGACCGCCAGGCTGTATTCGGGCATGGCATTGCCGAGGATCGATCCCGCGGCCGCATGCAGCACCGGCGCCACGGTCAGTGCCGGTGCCACGCCCACCGCGATGCAGATCACCACCAGCAGTTCCACCGGCACCTTCATCCAGCGCGGCGGCTCGTGCGGCACGCGGTCCAGATCATGCGGGCCGGGGCCGAAGAAGGTGTCGTGCACGAAGCGCAGGCTGTAGGCCACGCCGAACACGCCGGCCAGCAGCGCGGCGATCGATACCGCCGTGCGCATCGCGCCCGGGCCACCACCGGCGGTCAGTGCCTCGGCGAACAGCATTTCCTTGGACAGGAAGCCGTTGAGCAGCGGGATGCCGGCCATCGCCAGCGAGGCGATGATCGCCAGCGCACTGGTGAACGGCATCAGCCTGCGCAGCCCGCCCAGCTTGCGCATGTCACGGGTGCCGGTCTCGTGGTCGATGATGCCGGCGGCCATGAACAGCGAGGCCTTGAAGGTGGCGTGGTTGAGGATGTGGAACACGCCGGCCACCACCGCCATCGGCGTGGACAGGCCGAACAGCAGGGTGATCAGGCCCAGGTGCGAGATCGTCGAATAGGCCAACAGGCCCTTCAGGTCGTGCTGGAAGATCGCGTTCCAGGCACCGATCAGCAGGGTCAGCGCGCCGATGCCGCTGACCGTGTAGAAGAACAGGTCGCTGCCGGCCAGCGCCGGGTGCAGCCGCGCCAGCAGGAACACGCCGGCCTTCACCATGGTGGCCGAGTGCAGGTAGGCCGAGACCGGGGTGGGCGCGGCCATCGCGTGCGGCAGCCAGAAGTGGAACGGGAACTGCGCGCTCTTGGTGAAGATGCCGGCCAGCACCAGGAACAGCGCGTAGGGGTACAGTGCGCTGGCGCGGATCTGCTCGCCGGCGGCCAGCACCACATCCAGGTCGAAACTGCCGACGATGCGGCCGATCAGCAACACGCCACCGAGCAGGGCCAGGCCGCCGCCGCCGGTGATCACCAGCGCCATGCGCGCGCCCTCGCGGGCATCCTGGCGGTGCGACCAGAAGCCGATCAGCAGGAACGAGCTGATGCTGGTCATTTCCCAGAAGATCATCAGCAACAGCAGGTTGCCGGAGATCACCATGCCCAGCATGGCGCCCATGAACAGCAGCAGGTAGCAGTAGAAGCGGTGCGCGTTGTCCTGCTGGCTCAGGTAGTAGCGCGCATACAGCACCACCAGCGCGCCGATGCCCAGTACCAGCCCGGCAAACATCCAGGCCAGCCCGTCCAGGCGCAGGCTGAAGTCCAGGCCGATCTGCGGCAGCCACGGCACCAGGGTGCGCACCACCTGGCCATCGAGTACCGACGGCGTGAGCCAGCCGAGGATGGCCAACCCGCCCAACGGCGCCAGCGCCGCCAGCCAGGCAGCAGTCGAGCGCGAACTACGGGGGAAGGCCGCAACAGCCGCTGCCATCAGGAACGGCAGGGCCAGCAGCAGGGGCAGGCTGGGGAGCATGCAGGGAATCCATGATTCACGAGCAGGTCAGGGAGGATAACAGGCTGCGAAATGTCGCCGAAACCCATCGAACAGCGATCAATTGCATGTAACGTCCGCTGATTCATTTTTTCTGCAGCGCAACATCACGTTCCTGCGGTACCTCGCTGGCTGCCCTCGGGGATCACCCTACGCCCACGCAGGGAGACCGCAGGCCCTGTCGCACAGGGGCTGCCGTCGACGGGCGGGAAGTGGGGAGCGGGTCACCGGCGCAGGCTGGCAGGCCTGCCGTGGAGTGAGGGTGACGGAATCTGCCCGTTCAGGAAAGAACGGCTGCCGCCTGGCGGGCAGGTCAGTAGCGCCAGTCGAGCTTGCGGTAGAACTTGGCCATCACCCAGGCCGGGCCGATCAGCAGGTAGGTCAGGTCGGTCAGGAAGCTGGGCTTGCGGCCTTCGAACTTGTGGCCGATGAACTGCGCGATCCAGGCCACCACGAACACGCCCACCGCCAGCCAGAACAGGTTGTGCAGGCCGATCTCGGCCTCCAGCAGGCGGCACAGGCAACCGAACACGAAGAACTGGATGAGCATGCCGATGCCCAGCGGGCGCGACAGCTTGTTGTAGAAGCACCAGGCGCTGAACATCGCGAACGCCGACCAGATGCCGTACTGGAACCAGGTGATCAGCGGCGGCAGGCACCACAGCAGGGCCACCACCGACCACAGGATGGCCGGCACCGCCACCACGTGGATGCGCTGGTTGATCACATTGCGGTGGTCATCGGAGTAGCTGGCGAAATAGCGGTCGATCGGCCGCGCAAGCTCGGTGGATGTCTGCATGCTGCGTCGCTTCCTCGAACAACGGTAGTGCCGGCCGCTGGCCGGCAATCCAGAGCATAGCCGAGTTCGCGCGGTTGCCGGCCAGCGGCCGGCACTACCCCTCCGAAACGCCCCCCGGCCTTTCCGGCCGGGGGCGCAGGGGCATCAATCGACGCTGATGCCAGCCAGGCGCTGCAGCGCCTCGGCGTACTTGGCGCGGGTGCGCTCGATGATCTCGGCCGGAATGGTCGGGCCCGGGGCGGTCTTGCCCCAGTCCAGCGTCTCCAGGTAATCGCGCACGAACTGCTTGTCGTAGCTCGGCGGGCTGGTGCCCACTTCGTACTCGTCCGCCGGCCAGTAACGCGAAGAATCCGGGGTCAGCATCTCGTCCATGATGTACAGACGGCCATCGGCATCGGTACCGAACTCGAACTTGGTATCGGCCAGGATGATGCCGCGTTCGCGGGCGTAATCGGCGGCGAACTTGTAGATGCGCAGGGTGGCGTCGCGCACGCGCTCGGCCAGGTCCGCACCCACCTGCTTGACCATCGCATCGAAATCGATGTTCTCGTCGTGGTCGCCCACGGCGGCCTTGGTCGAGGGGGTGAAGATCGGCTCGGGCAGCTGCTCGGCCTGGCGCAGGCCGTCGGGCAGGTCGATGCCGCTCACCTTGCCGGTGCGCTGGTAGTCCTTCCAGCCGCTGCCGATCAGGTAGCCGCGGGCGATCGCTTCCACCGGCACCGGCTTCAGCTTGCGGGTCACCACCGCGCGCTTGGCATACAGGGCCGGGTCCACGCCCTCGGGCAGCACGCTGGCCACATCGATGCCGGTCAGGTGGTTGGGCATCAGGTGCGCGGTCTTGGCGAACCAGAAATTGGACACCTGGCAGAGCATCTCGCCCTTGCCCGGAATCGGGTCGGGCAGCACCACGTCGAACGCCGACAGGCGATCGGTGGCCACCATCAGCAGGTAGTCGCCCGGCGGGGTCCCTGCCGGCAGCCGCTCGCGCGGGATATCGAACACATCACGCACCTTGCCGCGATGGCGCAAGGGCAGGCCGGGGAGATCGGATTGCAACAGCGTGGTCGGCACGGGCACTCCTGGGGCTTTGTCGATACGGCTGCCCAACGGACCCGGCGGGCCCGCTGACCAGCGGGCGGCCTAGTGTAAAGCGGTCCGGGCCCGCTGTGACGTAAAATGATGGTCCATTTCGTCGGTCACCCCCGGAACGCCATGCGCTGGTACGGAAAACTGCTCGGATTCATCGCCGGGGCCCTGCTGTTCCGGCCCAATCCGCTGTTCGGGGCGGTGGTGGGCCTGCTGCTGGGCCACGCCTTCGACAGCGACTGGTTCCGCCTGAACAAGGAAAACCCGTACCGGGAGCTGGGGCTGACCTCCGAGGCCACCGACGCCGAGATCGAGCGCGCCTACCGCAAGCTGATTTCCCAGTACCACCCCGACAAGCTTGGCGGCGCCGCCCCCGAGCTGCAGCAGCAGGCCGAACAGAAGTCGCGGCGCATCAACGCTGCCTACGACCGCATCAAGACCCTGCGCAAGCGCTGAACCCCTTTCCCCTCGTGCCCAAGGCCCCGGCCATGTCCAACTGCCTCATCGCCCCGTCCATCCTGTCCGCCGATTTCGCCCGCCTGGGCGAGGAAGTGGACAACGTCCTGGCCGCCGGTGCGGACTGGGTCCATTTCGATGTGATGGACAACCACTACGTGCCGAACCTGACCATCGGCCCGATGGTCTGCCAGGCCCTGCGCAAGCACGGCGTGACCGCGCCGATCGACGTGCACCTGATGGTCGAGCCGGTGGACCGCATCATTCCCGATTTCGCCGAAGCCGGTGCCACCTACATCAGCTTCCACCCGGAAGCGAGCCGCCACGTGCACCGCACCATCCAGCTGATCCGCTCGCTGGGCTGCAAGCCGGGCATCGTGCTGAATCCGGCCACCCCGGTGGACATCCTGGACTGGGTGCTGGACGACCTGGACCTGGTGCTGCTGATGTCGGTCAACCCGGGTTTCGGTGGCCAGGCGTTCATTCCGTCTGCGCTGGACAAGCTGCGCGTGGTGCGCCAGAAGATCGATGCCAGCGGCAAGGACATCCGCCTGGAGATCGACGGTGGCGTGAAGGCCGACAATATCGGTGCGATCGCCGCCGCCGGTGCGGACACCTTCGTTGCCGGTTCGGCCATCTTCAACGCCAAGACCAGCTACCAGGACGTGATCGCGCAGATGCGCGCGAATGTCTCTGCGGCGCGGGGCTGAGCCATGGGCACGGCGGCCGTGTTGAACATCCGCGCGGCCACCGTGGCCGATGCCGGCCTGATCCTGCGCTTCATCCGCGAACTGGCCATCTACGAGAAGGCCGAACACGCGGTGCAGACCGATGAAATCGGCATTGCCGAGAGCCTGTTCGGCGCCGATGCCAGTGCCCGCGCGCTGATCTGCGAAGCCGACGGCGAAGCCATCGGCTACGCGGTGTACTTCTACAACTATTCCACCTGGCTGGGCCGCAAGGGCATCTACCTGGAAGACCTGTACATCAGCCCGGAAAAGCGCGGCGGCGGTGCCGGCAAGGCGCTGCTGAAGTACATCGCGCGCCAGGCCGTGGCCGAAGGCTGCGGCCGTTTCGAATGGTCGGTGCTGGACTGGAACACCCCGGCCATCGAGTTCTACACCGCCGCCGGCGCCAGGCCGCAGGACGAGTGGACCGTCTACCGGCTGCAGGGCCAGGCCCTGCACGATTTCGCCAACGGTTGATGTTTGTGGTGGGTGCGAACCGCAACCCGGTGGGTGCGAACCTTGGTTCGCACTGCTTGTGCACCCCAAAAAAAAGCCGCGCCAATCCCCGGCGCGGCTTCGCTGCATGCGTGGGAGGCTGATCCTGCCTCCATCCATCATCCCTGCTATGGCCTTCCATTCTCCGGCTCATCGGTGACAGCCTGATGACAGGGTGTCGCCAATGCCCCTGCGGCGAGCCGTGCACGGGCACTAGAATGGAGCGATGGAAAATGATGCGGATGTTGTTGCGCTGCTTGAATCCTGGTTTCAGTTTGCGGCAGAAGATGCACTGGTCATCGACCCTGGCTGCATCACTGCGGAGGCACGAGGGAATCTCTGCGCGTTCTCCCCACCGCCAGACACCTTTCTGGACGTTGCACCAGTCGTAGCCTTCGTTCACCGGGTTGCCGCGTACCGCGCCGCGCAGGTCGCAGGCCACGCCATGACGTTCTACTGCTGGCACGACGCCATGGTGCGCCAGCTGCGCCTCAGCCTGGTGTCTTCCCAGCACGGGCATCTGCCATTCGGCTGCCACCATGTGGCAACGACGGATGTCCGCAGCATTGTGCAGGCCATCGTGGTCGACGATTGGAACAACCCTCGATACCTGTGTCTTGAAGACCACGATGGCATCGACGCAGCCGGTGCCAACGCAGACGGCCCGATGTACACCGAGGAGCGGCCCTTGAGGGTCGCGGTCATCCCGCTCGGCTGAACGGCTTCACCGGCTTCACCGGACCCGACATCGGGCGCTGCTAGCCTTGGGCGTCCCCCCTCCCGGAAGCACTGCATGACCACCCCGCGCTGGCGCATGATCCTCAACGGCAAATCCGCAGGCGATGACGACCTGCGCAGTGCCGTCGGCCATTGGCGGCAGCAGGGCGTACAGCTGGAAGTGCGGGTGACCTGGGAGGAGGGCGACGCCGAGCGTTACGTGGCCGAAGCCATCGACCATGGCGTGGACGTGATCGTGGCCGCCGGCGGCGATGGCACGCTCAGCGCCGTGGCCGAAACCCTGGCCCATCGCGATGAACCAGCCGAGGCGCTGCCCTCGCTGGCGCTGGTGCCGATGGGCACGGCCAATGATTTCGCCACGTCCGCCGGCATTCCCACCGAACCCCAGCAGGCCTTTGCATTGATCGGGCAGACCCCCGCGCGCGCTGTGGACCTGCTGCGCGTGGACGCCGACGGGCGGACCTGGTGGTGCGCCAACCTGGCCAGCGGTGGCTTCGGCACCCAGGTGACGGTGGAAACCGATGCGGGCCTGAAGAAAATGCTGGGTGGGTTGGCCTACGTCATCACCGGCATCGCCAAGCTGGGCCGCATCGAGCCGATCACCGCGCGCCTGACCGGCCCGGATTTCGAATGGGAAGGCGGTTTCATCGCCCTGGGCATCGGCAACGGCCGCCAGGCCGGTGGCGGCCAGCAGCTGTGCCCGCAGGCACTGATCGATGATGGCCTGCTGGACGTGACCGTGGTGCCCGAACTGGAAGGCGAGGTGGCTGCCACGATCGGCCAGATGCTGACCGGTGGCAAAGAAGCCGCGCTGGAGCGCGTGGCAACGCGCGCGCAGTTGCCGTGGGTGCAGATCGAGGCCACGCAGGCGCTGACCTTGAACCTGGACGGTGAGCCAGTGCAGGCCCGTCGCTTCCGCATCGACTGTGTGCCGGGCCGGGTGCGCATGCACCTGCCGGCCGACTGCGCGCTGCTGTCCGGGGCAGGGGTAGCGTCGGCTGGGTAGAGTCGACTGGGTAGAGTCGACTGTTAGTCGACTAACTCGCGTAGCGCGGGCATTTCCGCCACCGATGGAAGAGCAGTCGACTAACAGTCGACTCTACCGGCCTCCGCCCCGGTCATTGCCACCGGTCGTTGCCCCGGTCATCGCCACACCGGTCGTCGCACCGGTCTTTGCCCCGGTCATTGCCACCGGCACCGGTCTCCACCCCGATCCCTGCAACCGGCACCGCGCTTGCGGTGGTTCAGTTTCGCAGGGTTTCCCTGCCGCCGAACCTGCGTTACAGTCAACGGGTGTCCAGCCTGACGACCCCGCATACCCTTTCTTCCGCACGCCGTTGGTGGCGATGGTGGCCCGTTGCCGTCGTCCGCCCCCATAACGCTGTGTCCCGGAAGGAAAGTCGTCTTGAACTCGCACGCTCAGTTTCAGCAGCAGGCCGCTGAAGGCCACACCCATATCCCCGTTGTCCGCGAAGTGCTGTCCGACCTGGACACGCCGCTTTCGGTCTATCTGAAGCTCGCCGACGGCCCCAATACCTACCTGTTTGAATCCGTCGAAGGCGGCGAGCGCTTTGGTCGTTACTCGATCATCGGCCTGCCGGCACGCCGCGTGTACGCCTTCCACGGCCACACCCTGACCGTGCGCGAGGATGGCCAGGTGGTGGATACCCGCGAGGTGGCCGACCCCTTCGCCGAGGTCGAGGCGCTGCGCAGCGCCCACTCGGTGCCTAAGCTGGACGGCCTGCCGGGCTTCACCGGTGGTCTGGTCGGCTGGTTCGGCTTCGAGTGCATTGGCTACATCGAACCGCGCCTGGCCCCGCCGGCCGGCCGTGATGAGCTGGGCACGCCGGACATCCTGCTGCTGGATTCCAACGAACTGGCAGTGTTCGACAACCTGAAGGGCCGGCTGTACCTGATCGTGCATGCCGACCCGCGGCTCGACGGCGCGTTCGCGCAGGCGCAGGCGCGCCTGGATGCACTGACCGCCAAGCTGCGCGCACCGGGTGCGGGCTATCCCGCGCCGCTGAACAGCGATGTGCTGGACGAATCCGATTTTGTTTCCGGTTTCACCCGCGAAGGCTTCGTCGATGCGGTCCAGCGCAGCAAGGAGTACATCCGCGCCGGTGACATCTTCCAGGTGGTGCTGAGCCAGCGCCTGAGCGTGCCGTTCAAGGCGCGCCCGGTGGATGTGTACCGCGCGCTGCGCGCGCTGAATCCGTCGCCGTACATGTATTTCCTGGATGTGGGCGACCTGCAGGTGGTCGGTTCGTCTCCGGAAATCCTGGTGCGTTTGCAGGATGGCGAAGTCACCGTGCGTCCGATCGCCGGCACCCGCCCGCGCGGTGCCACCGTCGAACAGGACCTGGCGCTGGAAGCCGAACTGCTGGCCGATCCGAAGGAGCGCGCCGAGCACCTGATGCTGATCGACCTCGGCCGCAACGATGCCGGTCGTGTCTCCAAGGCCGGCACCGTGGAAGTGGGCGAGCAGTTCGTGATCGAGCGCTACAGCCACGTCATGCACATCGTCAGCGAAGTGACCGGGCAGCTGCAGCCGGGCCTGAGCTATGCCGACGTGCTGCGCGCCACCTTCCCGGCCGGCACCGTCAGTGGAGCGCCGAAGATCCGCGCGCTGGAAGTGATCCGCGAGCTGGAACCGATCAAGCGCAATGTCTACGCCGGCAGCATCGGCTACATCGGCTGGCATGGCGATGCCGATACCGCGATCGCGATCCGCACCGCGGTGATCAAGGATGGCCGCCTGTACGTGCAGGCCGGCGCCGGCATCGTCTACGACTCGGACCCGGACAAGGAATGGGACGAGACGATGAACAAGGGCCGCGCGCTGTTCCGCGCCGTCGCCCAGGCCGCCAAGGGCCTGTGAGTTCCCCTGTGCCGTGGCCTGCGCCGCGGCACCTTCCGCTGTTCCCACTCAAGACAAGGAGTACCGCATGAAGCTGCTGAGCGCATTGCTGTGGTCGTCACTGCTGGCCACGATGGCCCCGTCTGCGTGGGCGCAGGCCAATACCATTCCCTCGCAGCCGCACCTGCTGGTGAAGGGTGAGGCGCGCCGCGAGGTGATGCCGGACCGGTTCGGCCTGCAGTTGAACATCGAAGAGACCGACATGGACGCCGATGCGGCGCGGCGCCGCGTGCAGGACAACGTTGCCCGCGCACTGGCGCTGTTCAAGCAGAACAAGGCAGTGGAGGGCAGTGTGCGTGCGGACAACCTGCGGATCGGCCCGGCCACGCGCTATGAGCAGAACCGGCAGGTCTTCGTCGGCACCCGCGTGTCGCGCCAGCTGCGTGCCAGCTTCGCCAGCGTGAAGGCAATGCAGGACGTGCTGGGCGCGTTGAAGGCCAACGAGCACGTGCAGGTCAGCAGTGTGGCCCCGACCTACTCGGGTGAGGTGGCACTGCGGCGCGAACTCAAGGGCGAGGCAGCGGCCAAGACCCGCGAATCCGCGCAGGGGCTGGCCAAGGCCTATGGAACAAGAGTGCGTGGCCTGTACAGCATCTCCGATGTGGCGCCGGACTTCGCCTACGGCATCCAGGCCGGACAATGGCCGCAGCTGGGCGAGGAGGGTGAGTATCTGGACAGGGTCTCGGTGACCGGCAGCCAAGTACCGGCACCGGCGCCTGGTGCACCGGAGTCCATTGAAGCCGGCCCCATCACCTACACCGAAAACGTATACGCCATTTTCCTGATAAGCGACGGAACCTGACCATGTTGTGGATGATCGACAACTACGACAGCTTCACCTACAACCTCGTGCAGTACCTGCAGACGCTGGGCGCCGAAGTGAAGGTGGTGCGCAACGATGCGATGAGCGTGGACGAGATCGCCGCGCAGAAGCCCGAGCGCATTGTCATTTCGCCCGGCCCGTGCACGCCCAACGAAGCGGGCGTGTCGCTGGAACTGATCCAGCGGCTGGGCCCGACCACGCCGATCCTCGGCGTGTGCCTGGGCCACCAGGGCATCGGCCAGGTCTACGGCGGCACGGTGATCCGTGCCGGCAACATCATGCACGGCAAGACCTCGCCGATCCGCCATGAAGGCAAGGGCGTGTTCGCCGGCCTGCCGGACCGCTACCAGGCCACCCGCTATCACTCGCTGGTGGTGGACAAGAACAGTCTGCCGGACTGCCTGGAAGTGACCGCCTGGACCGAGAACGACGACGGCTCGATCGAAGAGATCATGGGCCTGCGCCACCGCCAGTTCCCGGTGGAAGGCGTGCAGTTCCATCCCGAATCCATCCTCACCGAACACGGCCACGCCCTGCTGCGCAATTTCCTGCAGCGCCCGGCGGCCTGATCCAAGGAGCATTCCCATGAGCTTCTCCCCCCAGGAAGCCCTGCACCGCACCATCGAGCACCGCGAAATCTTCTTCGACGAAATGGTCGACCTGATGCGCCAGATCATGCGCGGCGATGTCTCGCCGATGATGACTGCGGCGATCCTCACCGGCCTGCGCGTGAAGAAGGAGACCGTGGACGAAATCGCCGCGGCGGCCACCGTGATGCGTGAATTCGCCCGGCCAGTGCCGGTGGCCGACACCACGAACCTGGTTGATATCGTCGGTACCGGTGGCGATGGCTCGCACACCTTCAACATATCCACCTGCGCGATGTTCGTGGCCGCCGCCGCCGGCGCGCGCGTGGCCAAGCACGGCAACCGCAGCGTGTCGTCCAAGTCCGGCAGCGCCGATGCGCTCGAAGCGCTGGGCGCGGTGATCGAGCTGCAGCCGGAGCAGGTGGCGCAGGCCATCGACCGGACCGGCATCGGCTTCATGTTCGCGCCGATCCATCACCCGTCGATGAAGGTGGTGGCCCCGGTCCGCCGCGAGATGGGTGTGCGCACCATCTTCAACATCCTCGGCCCGTTGACCAACCCGGCCAGCGCGCCGGCGGTGCTGATGGGCGTGTTCCATCCCGATCTGGTCGGCATCCAGGCGCGCGTGCTGCGCGAACTGGGCACCGAGCGCGCCATGGTGGTCTGGGGCCGCGACAACATGGACGAGATCTCGCTGGGCGCCGGCACCCTGGTGGGCGAGCTGCGCGACGGCAAGGTGCGCGAGTACGAGATCCATCCGGAAGACTTCGGCATTGCCATGTCGGCCAGCCGCAACCTGCGCGTGGATGGCCCGGAGCAGTCCATTGCCCTGCTGCGCGCGGTGCTGGACAACGAACCCGGCCCGGCGCTGGATATCGTTGCCCTCAACGCGGGCGCGGCGCTGTACGTGGCCGGTGTGGCCAGCGACATCGGCGACGGCCTGGCCCGCGCCCGTGCCGCCATTGCCAACGGCAGCGCCCGCCAGCGCCTGCAGCAGTACGTTGACACCACCCGCGCGCTGGTTGCCTGAGCGCGCGGTTCAGCCTGACCCACCCGATGGCCGATAATGGCCGTCCTCACCGCCCCAGTACCGAAGCGACGACGATGAGCGACATCCTGCAGACGATCCTGGCCCGCAAGGCCGAAGAAGTAGCCCAGCGCCGCGCCCAGCGCCCGCTCGAGGAGCTGCAGGCCGCCCTGGCCAGCGCCCCGCCGGTCCGTGGCTTCGTGCGCGCGCTGCAGGCGGCGGTGGCCAACGGCGACCCGGCGGTGATCGCCGAGGTGAAGAAGGCCAGCCCGTCCAAGGGCGTGATCCGCCCGGATTTCCGCCCGGCCGACATTGCCGTCAGCTACGAATTCGGCGGTGCCAGCTGCCTGTCGGTGCTGACCGACGTCGATTTCTTCCAGGGCGCCGACGCCTACCTGCAGCAGGCCCGCGAGGCCTGCACGCTGCCGGTGCTGCGCAAGGACTTCGTGATCGACGCCTACCAGGTGTACGAAGCGCGCGTGCTCGGCGCCGACTGCATCCTGCTGATCGTCGCCGCGCTGGACGACACCCAGTTGGCCACCCTGTCCGAACTGGCGCTGTCGCTGGGCATGGACGTGCTGGTGGAAGTGCATGACATCGACGAGCTGGAACGCGCGTTGCAGGTGCCGGCGCCGATGATCGGCATCAACAACCGCAACCTGCGCACCTTCGAGGTGTCGCTGCAGACCACCCTGGACATGCAGAAGGCGGTGCCGCGTGATCGCCTGCTGGTCACCGAGAGCGGCATCCTCGGCCCGCAGGACGTGGCGCTGATGCGTGACGCCGGCATCCACGCGTTCCTGGTCGGCGAGGCCTTCATGCGCGTGGAAGAGCCGGGCGAGGGCCTGCGTCAGCTATTCTTCGCGGCATGACAACGCACTATCCAACGCCGCGCGGGGATGCGCCGCTGGTGGTCTTCGACTTCGACCACACCCTCTACGATGGCGATTCGGGCACGCACCTGTTCGCCTCGCTGATCAAGCGCAACCCGTTGCGCATGCTGGCCGCGCTGCTGGTCACGCCGATTGCCGGGCCGATGGTGGCGATGCTGCCCACGCGCCGTGCCGGCATTTCGGTCTACGTGTGGATCGGCAGTTTCGGCCTGCATCGCGCGCGTGATTTCAACCGCGTGATCGACGCCTATGTGCTGCGCAACGAGGCGCAGATGCGCGCCAAGCTGCTGCCGCAGGCGCTGGAGGTGTTCGCCGCGCACCGCGCCAAGGGCGACCGGGTGGTGGTGGCCACCGGTGCGCCGCCGGAGCTGGCGCGGGCAATCCTGGCGTTCGTCGCCCATCAGGACGTGCCGGTGATCGGCACCGAGGTCGGCCCGCGACTGGGCGGCGTCGGCCCGACCCGCCACTGCCACAACGAAGAAAAGATGCGCATGCTGCGCGAGCGCGGCTACGGCGATATCGATATCGCGTACTCGGACAGCACCGCCGACCTGCCGCTGCTGCTGGCGGCCAAGGCGCCGGTGGTGGTGAACCCGAAGCGCTCCAAGGTGGATTTCTTCCGCAGCGTGTTGCCGGCCGGCACCCGCATCCTCAACTGGGGCTGCATCGAGCGCGGCGGCGACAAGGCCTGATCCGGGGGCGGACCCCCGAAGGGGCTCTGACCCCATCGCACGATGACGGATCTGCCGGCCAGCGGCCGGCACTACCCCCTTCTCCATCCCGGTAGTGCCGGCCGCTGGCCGGCAAACGCTCACCGCGCCAGGTATCCGGTCAGTGCGTGGCCGATCTGGAACAGGCTGATGCCCAGCACCAGCACGCCCACCGCGACCAGCACCCAGCGCTCCTTCACCCGCTTGACCAGGATCGCCGCCACCGGCGCGGCCATCATGCCGCCGATCAACAGCCCGGCGACGATCTGCAGGTGCTGCACGCCCATCGAAAGCAGGAAGGTGGCCGAGATGGTCAGGGTGACGATGAACTCTGCGGCATTGACCGTGCCGATGGTGGTGCGTGCCTGGCCGCCACGGGCGAGCAGGGTGGAGGTCGCCACCGGACCCCAGCCGCCGCCGCCGCTGGCGTCCAGCAGGCCGGCGAAGAAGCCCAGCACCGGCACCCGGCGGATCTCCCCCTGTGGCATCCAGCGGCCCGCGGCGCGCGCCAGGATGATGATGGCCAGCACCAGCAGGTAGAGGTAGATCAGCGGCCGGATGATGTCGCCGGGGATCTGGGTGAGCACGTAGGCGCCCAGGGCGCCACCGACCGCACCGGGCAGGGCCAGACGCAAGAACAGGCGTTTGTCGACATTGCCGGCGGCCAGGTGCGACACGCCGGAAGCGCCCGTGGTGAACACCTCAGCGGTGTGGATGCTGGCACTGACCTGCGCAGGCGGCAGCCCCATGCTCAGCATCACCGAGGAGGACACCAGGCCGAAGGCCATGCCCAGTGCGCCGTCGACCAGCTGTGCGCCGAGGCCGATGAGGATGAACCACCAGAATTCGCTGCTCAGTTCCATGCACCGAGCCTAGCCCAGCACGCCGCGCAGAGGCTGTGTAGAGCCGAGCCCATGCTCGGCTGCCGTTGGCGTACAGCAGCCGAGCGTGGGCTCGGCTCTACAGGACTGCCCCCGGCAATCAGCGGGTGCCGTACAGCACCACGGTCTTGCCACGGGCATGCAGCAGGCCATCGGTCTGCAGCTTCTTCAGCACGCGGCCGGCCATTTCGCGCGAGCAGCCGACCAGGCGCGCAAGCTCCTGGCGCGAAACGCGCAGCTGGCTGCCCTGCGGATGGCTCATCGCCTCCGGTTCCTGGGCCAGGTCGTGCAGAGTGCGCACAATCCGGTCGGTAACGTCCAGGAATGCCAGGCGGCTGGCCTTGCGGCTGGTGTCGAGCAGGCGCTTGGAGATCTGCTGGCCCAGCGCGTACAGCAGGCGCGGGGCATCGGCCGACAGCGGGCCGAGGAACAGCTGATGCAGGCGTTCGTAGCTGATTTCGGCCAGCTCGCAGGCGGTACGGGTCCGCAGGATCACCTCGCGGCGGTCCGATTCGACGAACAGGCCCATTTCACCGACGAACTCGCCGGCACCGAAGTAGCCCAGCACCAGCTCGCGATCGTCATCTTCCTCGGCCATGATCGAAACCGAGCCGCTGATGACGTAATACAGGGTTCCCGCCGGGTCACCGGGTCGGAAGACGTCGGTACGGGTGGGATATCGCCGCCGGTGGCTGTGCGCCAGGAAACGATCGATGGTGGCGATATCCAGGGCCAGTGGACTGCTAGCTAGGCGCACGGTTGACACGATAGGGGCGCTCCCTCTGCGCATGAACGGATTCACGGGGTCGATAGCGGAGCTTAACCAGCGCAATTGTTAAGGGCAAACAGTGTGCCAGAACTCTTGCGTCTTCACGTTCCCCCCGGGGGCAGTTTGCCCCATAATTCACCCTTTCCCCTTCTTACACAGGAATCGACCGCCGTGGTCAAGCCGTTGCCTCGCCTGAGGCTGCAGGGTTTCAACAACCTCACCAAGGCGCTGAGCTTCAACATCTATGACGTGTGTTACGCGCGCACCGAAGAGGAGCGTCAGCGTTACATTGAATACATCGATGAAGAGTACAACGCCGACAGGCTGACTCAAATCTTGACCGATGTCGCCGAGATCATCGGCGCCAACATCCTGAACGTGGCCCGCCAGGACTACGACCCGCAGGGTGCCTCGGTGACCATCCTGATCTCCGAAGAACCGGTGATCGACAAGAAGCTGGCCGGCAAGGAGCTGATCTCCGACGCCGTGGTCGCGCACATGGACAAGAGCCACATCACCGTCCATACCTACCCGGAAACCCATCCGCAGGAAGGTATCGCGACGTTCCGCGCGGACATCGACGTGGCCACCTGTGGCGTCATTTCGCCGCTGAAGGCCCTTAACTACCTGATCGAGAGCCTTGAGTCGGACATCGTGATCATGGACTACCGCGTCCGTGGCTTCACCCGCGATGTGAAGGGCAAGAAGCACTTCATCGACCACAAGATCAACTCGATCCAGAACTTCCTGGCCAAGAACATCAAGTCGCGTTACGAGATGTTCGACGTCAACGTCTACCAGGAAAACATCTTCCACACGAAGATGCACCTGAAGGACTTCGATCTGGACCAGTACCTGTTCGAGGAAAAGGCCAAGAACCTGTCGTTCAAGGAACGCATGAAGATCGAAGCACTGCTCAAGCGCGAGATCGAAGAGCTGTTCCACGGCCGCAACCTGTCCGAGTAAGCCCCATGCGCGATGCCCGCAGGCATCGCCACCCAGGCGGGACGACCCGCCCCGTGGAACCTGTGTTGCGCAAGCGGTATAGTTCCACGGTGATGTACCGACCCACGGCCCGGTGTGAAAGCACCGGGCCGTTTCGTTTTTGTCAAAAAAGGTAAGGAGCCCCCACCCATGCCCTGGATCTACCTGTTGCTGGCCGGTCTGTTCGAGATCGGTTTCGCGCTTGGAATGAAGTACTCCGAAGGCTTCAGCAAGCCCCTGCCCACCGTTGCCACGGTGGTGTCCGCACTGATCAGCCTGTACCTGATGAGCCAGGCGATGAAGAGCATCCCGGTCGGTACGGCCTATGCGATCTGGACCGGTATCGGCGCCCTGGGCGTGGCCGTGCTGGGCATCTACCTGTTCAACGACAGCGCATCGCCGGCCCGTTTGGCCTGCGTGGGCCTGATCGTGGCCGGTGTGATCGGCCTGAAGCTGGTCTCGCCGAACTGATTGATGGCCCGACCGACGGTCGGGCCCCACCGTCGGACCCCGCGCACCTCCTGGTAGGCCCGCACCGTTGGTGCGGGCGACCCTTCAAATGCGGTAGGCGATGGTCTTCATCACCTTGGAGGCCAGCGCCATCGCGCCCGGAATCGGGAACGGCAGGCGGCGTGCGCCGGCCTGCTCGGCATGATCCGCGTGGCGGGCCTCGTCCTCCTTCATCACGGCGATGACCGCGCGGCTGCGCAGGTCGCCGGCCGGCAGGTCGACCAGGTGCTCGTCCAGGTGGGCCTCCACCTGGCGTTCGGTTTCGACCACGAAGCCCAGGTTCCAGCCGTCGCCGCGCAACCCGGCCAGGGTGCCGATGGTGTAGCTGCCGGCATACCACAGCGGGTTGAACAGGCTGGGACGGCTGTCCAGTTCGCCCAGCCGGGTGGCGCACCAGGCCAGGTGGTCGGTCTCTTCCTGCGCCGCTTCCAGCAGGTGTTCACGCGTGGCTGGGTCGCGCGCCACGGCGGCTTGGCCGAAATACAGGCCCTGCGCGCAGACCTCGCCGACGTGGTTGATCCGCATCAGGCCCGCGGCGTGGCGGCGCTCGGCGCGGTCCATGCCCGGCTCGTCGGTGTCCGCCGCCGGGTAGGGGCGAGCCGCCGGTGGGTTGCCGAACACCGTGTCCAGGGCGCGCTGCGCCTCGGTCAGCAGGTGGTCCAGCGGGGTGGTCTGGCGGAGCACGGTCATGGCGGTACGCGGTGGGGCGGAAGACCCCTCGATTCTCGCCCGGCCCCGCGCCCCTGCCAACCCGGTGTAGCAGGCCGCTTGCACCCGCCGGCCAAGGTGAGTACAATCCCGCCTCTTACGCTTCACCTTTTCACAACGCGTGGCAGAGTTCCGGCGAGCCTTTCGCCGCAATGAGCCCGACCTAACCTAGAGTTCTTCATGAGCACTTTCACTGCCAAGAACGAGACCGTCCAGCGCGACTGGTACCTCGTCGACGCCGAGGGCAAGACCCTGGGCCGTCTCGCCACCGAGCTGGCCCGCCGTCTGCGCGGCAAGCACAAGCCGGTCTACACCCCGCACGTTGATACCGGCGACTACCTGGTCGTCATCAATGCAGAAAAGATTGCCGTCACCGGCAAGAAGCTGCAGGACAAGATGTATCACCGTTTCACCGGCTACATCGGCAACCTGAAGACCGAGTCCCTGGCCCAGGCGCTGGAGCGCCACCCGGAGCGCGTGATCGAGATCGCCGTGAAGGGCATGCTGCCGAAGGGCCCGCTGGGTCGCCAGATGTACCGCAAGCTCAAGGTCTACGCCGGCACTGAGCATCCGCACGCCGCACAGCAGCCGCAGGTTCTGGATATCTAATCATGGCTATCACTCAAAACTACGGCACTGGCCGCCGCAAGTCCTCCACCGCTCGCGTGTTCCTGCGCAAGGGTTCGGGCAACATCACCGTCAATGGCCGTCCGCTGGACGAGTTCTTCGGTCGTGAGACTGCGCGCATGATCGTGCGCCAGCCGCTCGAGCTGACCAAGAACACCGAAAGCTTCGACATCCTGGTCACCGCCGCTGGCGGCGGCACCACCGGCCAGGCCGGTGCGATCCGTCTGGGCATCGCCCGTGCACTGGTCGAGTACGACGAAACCCTGAAGTCCGAGCTGCGCAAGGCTGGCTTCATGACCCGTGACGCCCGTGAAGTCGAGCGTAAGAAGGTCGGTCTGCACAAGGCCCGTCGCGCCACCCAGTTCTCCAAGCGCTGATCCATTGCGCCTGGTTGGGCTCCCTCGGGAGCCCGCTGGTTGGAAACGCAAAAGCTCGGCTTCGGCCGGGCTTTTGTCGTTCTGGGGTCGTGGATTTCCTGGTTGCCGGCCAGCGGCCGGCACTACCCGTGGTTCCGCGTGTTGGGAGGGTGGGGTCAGGGCCTTTCCTGCGGAAAAGGATCCGACCCCGAAGTTCTGTCTGGAGGAGAGCCCCCTTGATGTTCAAGGGGGTGCGCCGACAGGCGCGGGGATAAGGTGGAATGCGTGACCAAATTAAACGCAAAAGGCCAGATCTTTCGATCTGGCCTTTTGCGTTTAATTTGGCTGCCCCGGATGGATTCGAACCACCGAATGCCTGAGTCAGAGTCAGGTGCCTTACCGCTTGGCGACGGGGCAAAACGTGCAACTATTTTCTCACTTTTCACATTGAAAAACAACTTCATTTTCAATGTGGTGGCTATGGGTGGACTCGAACCACCGACCCCAGCATTATGAGTGCTGTGCTCTAACCGGCTGAGCTACATAGCCTTGGTGAGCCCGCTATTCTGCGGATGTGTAACGGGCATGTCAACACCTTTGTGCCGAGCTTGTGGGCCGGCAGAGGGCATGGGATAGTCCCGGACAGTAGATTTTTTAGGAGTCCGCATCGTGATCGATCCGGACGGCTATCGACCGAACGTCGGCATTGTGCTGATGCGGCAGGACGGCCAGGTGTTCTGGGCACGACGCGTGCGCCGGGACGGGTGGCAGTTCCCGCAGGGCGGCATGAACACCGACGAGACGCCTGTCGAGGCCATGTATCGTGAACTGCAGGAAGAGACCGGCCTGCTGCCTGAGCATGTGGAAGTGCTCGGGGCAACGCCCGGCTGGCTGCGCTACAAGCTGCCGGCACGGGCTATCCGCCGCAACGAGCGGCAGGTCTGCATCGGCCAGAAGCAGGTCTGGTTCCTGCTGCGGCTGACCGGCGACGAATCCCATGTGAAGCTGGACCATACCGACTCGCCCGAGTTCGATCACTGGCGCTGGGTCGATTTCTGGTACCCGGTGGAGCATGTGGTGATGTTCAAGCGCGGCGTCTATGCCCGCGCATTGCGACATCTGGCGCCACTGGCACGCGGGATCGCAGGTCAGGGGGTCACCGCCATGCCCAAGAGCGCTGCCGAGGCCTGGATGCCGGGGCACAACGCCGGTCACGACCGCCCACGCAAGCGCCCCCGTACCCGCGGTTACTGGCCCAAGAAGGCCCAGGGCGACGGCCCGGCAAGCTGATCGGCTGAACGGTATCGAGAATGGTTCATGTCATTGATTGACAACCATTCTCGTTTCCATTGGAATAGGCAACAGGCCGCTTCTGGCCTGTCAGCCCGGTTCCTGCCTGTGTACGTCTGCATCTGCAACGGAGTCACCGACCACCAGATCCGTGAAGCCGCCTCACAGGGCGTCACCTCGGTGGGCGAGCTGACCATGCGTACCGGTTGCGGCGCGACCTGCGGTTCCTGCCTGGACATGGCGGGTGATCTGCTGGCCAAGGCGTTGAACACCCACGACCTGCCGTTGCCGGTGCTGGGCCTGCAGGCGGCCTGATCCGCCCTTCGCGCGGCGCCCACGCCACGCCCACATCTGGTTCACCGCTGGCCGCACTGGCCAATGCGCACGATTCGCGTTCCTTCACGCCTGCGCGCAAGGGGTTAAAGTGCCCGCGTTTTCAGCGCGCAGGAGCACCGCCATGAAGGGCGACACCAAGGTCATCGAATTCCTCAACAAGGTCCTCTACAACGAGCTGACCGCGATCAACCAGTACTTCCTGCACGCCAAGATGCTCAAGAACTGGGGCATCAAGGAACTGGCCGAGCACGAGTACAAGGAATCGATCGACGAGATGAAGCATGCCGACATGCTCGCCGACCGCATCCTGTTCCTCGAAGGTCTGCCGAACTTCCAGGCGCTGGGCAAGCTGCGCATTGGCGAGAACCCGACCGAGATCCTGCAGTGCGATCTGTCGCTCGAACGCGACGGTGTGGTCACCCTGCGCGAGGCCGTGGCGTACGCCGATTCGGTGGGCGACTACGTCAGCCGCCAGCTGTTCGTGAAGATCCTCGATTCGGAAGAGGAGCACATCGACTGGCTGGAAACCCAGCTGGATCTGATCGAGCGCATCGGCGAGCCGAAGTACCTGCTGAGCAAGCTGGAAGAGTGATTGCACCCCGCGGCGTAGCGTCGAGCTTGCTCGACGGCTCCGTCGTGTCCGGCATGGCCCAGTCGAGCAAGCTCGACTCTACCGGTTACCGGTGCTGCGCCAGATAGCCCGTCAACGCCACCCGCGCACGGGCGAATTCGGCCACCAGCAGCGCGACCGCCACGGCGGGGCGCTGCAGGCTGCCACTGCGCGCTTCATGCTCGATGCGCGCGGCAACCGCCGACAACGACAGCGCACCCACATTCGCACTGGATGATTTCAGGCTGTGCGCGACGGCCTGCAGGCGCGATTCATCGCCGTTCTGCGCGGCCAGCTGCAACTGCTGCACCATCGCCGGCGCATCTTCAAGAAAGACCATAACGATCCGGGTGGCCGCGTCGCCGATCACCGCGTGCAGTTCGTCCAGCACATCGCGGTCGAGCACCGGTTGCTGCGGCGCCGCCGCCTGCTTCTCCGGATCCTGTAGAGCCGAGCCATGCTCGGCTGATGAGGGGCGACTGCAATGGTCCGTCAGCCGAGCATGGCTCGGCTCTACAGAAGGCCGGGGCAGTGACGCAGGTTTGCCCCCGGCCCAGCGCTGCAGCAGCGCATGCAACGTGGTGCGCGCGATCGGCTTGGACAGGTAGTCGTCCATGCCGGCCTGCAGGCAACGCTCCCTGTCGCCGGCCATGGCATTGGCGGTCATCGCGATGATCGGCAGGCGCGTGCGCCCGGCCTCGGCTTCCTCGGCGCGCCAGCGGCGTGTGGCGGCGTAGCCGTCCAGTACCGGCATCTGGCAATCCATCAGGACCACGTCCGTGCCGCCTTCGCGCAGCGCGGCGAGCGCCTGCTCACCATCGGCGGCATGGCGGACATCGCACTGGAACACGCGCAGCAGTTGCTCGGCGACCATCCGGTTGACCGTGTTGTCTTCCACCAGCAGCACGCACAGATGCAGCGGCGCCAGCGCTGCCGCCGCCGGCAGGGCTTCGGCACTGGCCAGCAGGGCCGAGGGCCGTGCGTGGGCCACCGGAGCGCCCAGCAGTGCATGCAGGGCGGCATCTTCGAAGTCGGTGGGCAGCCGGTGCTGGCGCGCGCGCGCCGGCATGGCCTCGTCCTGCAGCCACAGCAGTTGCAGGGTGTCATCCTCGCCACGTTCGGCCACGACCTGCTGCAGCGTGGCCCCACCATTGCGACGCGCGCGTGCATCGGCCAGCAGCCAGGCCGGTGCCAGCTGCGCGGGGCCGGGCGCTGCCCGCAGGCGCTCGACCACGGCATCCAGCTGCGCGAGCACCTGCACCTGCAGACCGTGATGGGCCGCGATGCGCTGCACGCGTGCCTGCAGCGTCGCGTCGGTACTGAACAGCAGCAGCGGGGCCGGGGCGCGCGCCATCGCAGGCAGGTCACCGGGCACCTTCAGCAGCGGAATCTCGAACCAGAACGTGGCACCCTGGCCGGGCGTGGACTGCACGCCGATGCGGCCCTGCATCAGGTCGATGATGCGCTTGCAGATGGCCAGGCCCAGGCCGGTTCCGCCATAGATGCGGGTGGTCGAGGCGTCGGCCTGGCTGAAGGACTGGAACAGGCGGGCCTGCAATGCCGCATCGATGCCGATGCCGGTGTCGATGATCTCGAAGCGCAGCTGATGCTGCGCGGCCGCTTCGCCCAGGCGCAGCACGCGCAGCTGCACCTGGCCGCGTGCGGTGAACTTGATGGCGTTGGCCAGCAGATTGCTCAGTACCTGGCGCAGGCGCACCGGATCACCGCGCACCGGCAGGCGCACCGCCGGGTCCAGCTGCAACGCCAGGGCCAGGCCCTTGTTGTCGGCGGCCCGCTGCATCAGCTGCACCACGCCGTCGAGCAGATCGCGCAGGTTGAAGCTGGTGATCTCCAGTTCCAGCGCCTGTGCTTCCAGCCGTGAGTAATCGAGGATGTCGTCGACGATGCGCAGCAGCTGTTGCGAGCTGGCCGACGCGGTGGCCAGCATCTGCCGCTGGTCATCGCCCAGCGGCCCGCGTGCGATCAGCTCCAGCATCGGCAGGATGCCGTTGAGCGGGGTGCGGATTTCGTGGCTCATCGTGGCCAGGAATTCGCCCTTGGCCAGCACCGCCGCCTCGGCCGCCTGCTTGGCCTGCAGCAGCTGCTGCTCCAGCTGGCCCTGGCGCTCGGTGGTCCGCCGCAGCTGGTCGCGCTCGCCGAGCAGTGCGTCATGCCCGCGCTGCAGCGCGCTCAGCGCATGCCGTTGCGCACGCAGGCGCAGGCTCGACAGCAGCAGCGCGCAGGCCACCACCGCCAGCGCCACCAGCAGCGCCGCCCACAGCGGCACCTCAGAGCACCGCGTTGTGGAAGTCGAAGTTCAGATCACTGCCGGCCGACTGCACCATGTTGCCCTGGATGTAGTCGACACCGCCGACCCACATCGCCGCGGCGGCCTGCGGGTCTTCGATCTGCTGGCCGATGATCTGCAACCCGGCAGCGTGCGCCTGTTCGATCGCCCGGCGCAGTTCCTCGCGTGTGGCCGGGTTGGAATGGCTGCTGGAAAAGCGCGCGGCCATGCGCACGAACGACAGTGGCAGCTGGGTCAGCAGCGCGTCGGCGTCGGCGCCGGGCTCGAACTGGCTCAGGCAGAAGCGTACGCCGGCACTGGCCATGCGCTGGCAGAACTGCTGCAACGGCACGGTGTGGATCAGCGCGTCGGGCAGGCGCACGTCGATCACCAGCGCGCTGCCGGGCAGATCGCGTTGCTGCAGCGATTCCAGCAGCCAGTCGCCGAAGGCATCGCGCTGCAGGGTGCGCAGCGACTGCGAAACGAACAGGTTCAGCGGCTGGGTGGCGTGCCGGTACAGGTCCAGCAGGCCCAGTGCATGGTCCATCACCTGCTGGTCGAGGTCGGCGATGCGGCCGGCCGCTTCGGCCGCCGGAATCACCTGGCCGGCGGCCAGCACCGTGCCATCGGCCTGGCGCAGGCGCAGCAGCAGCTGGTACTGCGCGGTATTGCCACCGGCCACGGCGACGATCGGCTGGTAGGCCAGTTCCAGCTGGCCTTCCAGCAGGGCCAGGTGCTCCTGCTCGGTCACGGCCTGGCGATGCACGTGGCCGGCCACGCCTGCGCTGAGCAGGCGCGCCTGCAGGGTGGTTCTTTCCACCGCTTCCAGCGCGCTGCTGGCGTCGTCGAAGCCCGGCGACAACGGCGCATAGCCGACCACGCCACGCAGGTGCACCGACTCGTCATCGCGGATCACGAAGGCGCGCGCCGAGAGCTGCTCGCGCAGGGTCGCAGCGATGCCTTCCAGCGAGTCTTCGCCGGCATTGCGCGCCAGCAGCAGGAAGCTGTTGTCGTTAAGGCGGGCCAGCAGGTGCGGTTCGCCGGCCTCGGCCAGACGTTGCCCGGCCTGCACCATCAGCCGCTCGAAGGCGGCGTAGCCGTAGCGCTCGCGCAGCCCGAGGGCGCTGGCCACCTCGATGAAGAACACACCGCCCGCGTCGCGGTGGGCGAGCGCGGCATTGAGCTGCTGCAGCACATGGTGGCGCGTCGGCAGGCCGGTTTCCGGATTGCTGGTGGCCGGCGCACCGCCCACCCCCGGCAGCGTGGCGGCCTGCGCACGCGCACGGCGGATGCGGTTGGCCACGGCCGCGATCAGGTGACGGGGCCGGATCGGCTTGCTCAGGTAGTCGTCGGCGCCACTGTCGAGCACTTCGAACTGGCGCTCCGGATCCGGGTCGCCGCTGAGGAACACGATCGGCAGCAGCTGCAGGCCAGGTTGCTGGCGGATCAGGGCGGTCAGCCGCATGCCATCCAGCCCCGGCAGGTGCAGGTCCATCAGGATCAGGTCGGGATGGTGTTCCTTGATGGCCTGCAGCGCGCCGTCGGCATCGTTGTGCACGATCGCCTGCATCCCGGCGCCGTGCAGCACGCTCTGCGCGAACAGGGCCTGGGCACGGTCGTCCTCGACGATCAGTACGCGATAGGGCGAGTCGGCAGGTGGCGGGGCCGGGTCCGAGTTGCCGGCGTCGGCCAGCACCGCCGCGCCAGGCAGCGCCGGGGGCGCGAGCGGGGGCGGTGCCGTTGCCGCCGCCGGGCTGGCCGGAGACGGCGGTGTTGCCATCACCGGAGCCGTCACCGGGTGTGCCCAGCGCTGCCAGTGGTCGGCCGGCGGGGTTTCAGCGCGTCCCGGGCGGGCGCCCGCGGGGGATTCGTTTGCGGCCATCGGTGCTCCTGGTGTTCGCGTCCATTATGCGACAAGCCTGGTGATCAACCGCTGCCGGATGGCCTTGTTACCGACGCCGAGCCGCCGCGTGCCAGCCAGCGCACACCTTTCCACAGGGCGCGCCAGACCAGCCACACCGCCAGTGCACCGGCCAGGCTGCAGGCCAGCACCACCACCAGCGCGATCCACGGGTGCGCCAGCGCCAACGCCAGGCCGCCGATCACCACGGTGTCCTCGGCGGCGGAGGCCACCCAGTTGCTGGCCGGTTCCGGCGAGGTGTTGAGCAGGGCGCGGGTGCCCGCCTTCAGGCCATGGCTGGCCAACGCCACGCCGGCGCCGGCAGCGAGCGCGCCGGTTCCCAGCTGGCCATCCGGCGACAGCGTGGCGGCGGCGAGGAAGGCACCGGCCGGCACGCGTGCCAGGGTCTGCACCAGGTCCCAGGCCGAGTCCACACCGGGAATCTTGTCGGCAAAGAATTCGGTGATGGCCAGCGCCGCCGATGTTCCCAGCACCCACCACGATTCGGTGGCCTGCAGGGCGGGGGGCAGGTCGACCCAGCCGAGCAGGCCGGCCAGGCCGACGCCGAACACGGTGAGGTAGACGCGGATGCCGGCCAGCCAGGCCAGCAGGATGCCGATCACGAACAGGTGGGCTTCGGTCATGGCGGTGCTCCGGCGACGGAACTGTGCAGGGGGCCACACTATCGGCGATGGCGTGGCTGAACGCCACAGACCGTGGCGGGCCACTGCGCAGGAAACCCACCCGTCCTGTCATACACTAGCCCGTCGTTTGCCACAGGGGCCGTACCGGTATCGCCCTGGCGATGCCCCGGAATCCACCCATGAACAACCGCCCACCCATGCGCGTGCAGGTGCGCCTGCCGGGTGCCTCGCAGCCCCCCGTCGACCGTCGACGCCTGCTGGTGATCGGCGGCATCTGGCTGCTCAGCCTGGTGCTGGCGGTCCTTGGTGGCTGCTGGCTGGCCACCCCGCGCGATGCCCAGGGCCAGCGCCTGCAGGCCGCAGAGAAGCGCGCCGAGACGCTGCAGGGGCAACTGACCGAGCTGCGCCAGAAGCAGGCCACGCTGGAAGCCTCCGACCGCATCAGCCGCGCCGCCAATACCGAGGTGCAGTCCTCGCTGGCCGAGCGTGATGAGGAAATCGCTGGCCTGCGTGCCGACGTCGCCTTCTACGAGCGCCTGGTCGGCTCGACCAGCCAGCGCAAGGGGTTGAACACCCATTCCATCGAGTTCAGCCCGGAGACCGCCGGCACCTGGCAGTACACCGCTGTGCTGACCCAGAACCTCAACCGCGGTGCCATCAGCCAGGGGCAGATGCGCTTCACCGTGGAAGGCGTGAAGAACGGCAAGCTGGCCACGATCAGCTGGGATGATCTGCACCAGCGCAGCAAGGTACCGGGGCAGGATTACTCGTTCCGGTACTTCCAGCAGATCACCGGCAGCGTCATGCTGCCGGCTGACTTCACCCCGCAACGCGTGCGGGTGACATTGGGGAGTGGTACGGGGGGTACCACCCAGGTATTCGACTGGAAACAGGCCGGTGCGCCGGCCAGCAAAGGGGAGTAGGCAGATGTTCGGGAACAGCAAATCCAACCGTGATGGCCAGCTGGTGGTCGACGCCCTGATCGGCAACCAGGTGGTGATCCGTGGCGATGTGGAATTCAGTGGTGGCCTGTACGTGGAAGGCCGCATCCACGGCAAGGTGATCGCCGCCGAGGGCGCCAGTGGCGCGACCCTGACGGTAGCCGAGCACGGCGTGATCGAAGGCGAGATCCGTGCCCAGGTGGTGGTCATCAGTGGCCGCCTGGACGGCGATGTGCACGCCACCGAGAAGGTTGAACTGACGCCGAGCGCGCGGGTCAACGGCAACGTCCATTACCAGGTGGTGGAAATGAATGCGGGCGCCCAGCTGAACGGCCGCCTGATCCATGCCAGCGCCCCGATGGCGGCGCTGCCGGCCCCGGAAGGCGACGACGCCAATGCGGGCAAGGGCGACACCGCCGCGCGCCGCAAGCTGGCCGAGGCGATGGCTTGAAAGCCATCGTCGGCGCCCCCATGCTGACGCCATGAGCACGCTAGTCTCCCTGCCCGGCGCCACCCCGGCCGCCGCGCCCGATTACCAGTCGCTGGAGCGCCCGCTGAACTTCACCGAGTCGGCGGCCGCCAAGGTCAGATCCCTGATCCAGGAAGAGGGCAACCCCGACCTGGCCCTGCGTGTGTACATCGAGGGAGGCGGCTGTTCGGGCTTCCAGTACGGGTTCGAGTTCGATGAGAACCGGGCCGACGATGATCTGGCGGTACAGACCAGCGGGGTGACCCTGCTGGTCGACCCGCTGAGCCTGCAGTACCTGATGGGCGCCGAGGTGGACTACACCGAGAGCCTGACCGGTGCCCAGTTCGTGATCCGCAACCCGAATGCCAAGACCACCTGCGGCTGCGGCAGCAGCTTCAGCATGTAAGAGCCTTGTGGCTGGGATGTGCCAACCAAGGTTGGCACCCACCAGAGCGGATCAGTAGATCCACGCCATGCGTGGATGCTCTGTGCCTCCGCGTCCACAACAGCCGATTGCGCACAGTGCCGACCTTGCCACCTGCATCGATTGGCGGCACGCTTGCCGGATGCCCAATACTCCTTCGCCGCTTTCCGGTTTCGCCTTCGTGGGCGAACCGCTGGAGCGCGCCGATGCCCTGCGCGACGATGCCGAAGCACTGGCGCGCCTGTGGCCGGGCGCGCGCATCCTTGTTCTCGATCACGACGGTAGCGCCTTCACCGACGATGACGATCAACCGCTGGCGGTGACCGGCGCCGATATCGGCGGTGGCCCCGGTGCCGCGATCTTCCTCGGCCTGCGCGGCGAACAGGCCTGGTTCTCGGTCGAAGCCGCCAATGTGACCGTCACTGCGCCGCGCCGCCTCGACCTGCGCCAGGCCGCGTTGCTGTGGCCGATGGCCGATGCAACCGCCTTCAGCTACGCGCGCGGCATGTCCTACTGGCACGCGCGCACCCGCTTCTGTGGTGTGTGCGGCGGCGCCGTGGCGTTTGCACGCGGCGGTTTCGTGGGCCGTTGCGCGCAGTGCTCCACCGAGCACTACCCGCGTGTCGATCCGGCCGTGATCGTGGCGGTGGAGAACCAGGGCCGCCTGCTGCTCGGCCGCCAGTCGAACTGGGCGCCGCGGCGCTACTCGGTGCTGGCTGGCTTCGTCGAACCGGGCGAGACCTTCGAGCAGACCGTGGTGCGCGAGGTCCACGAGGAGAGCAAGGTGCGGGTGACCGCCTGCCAGTATCTCGGTTCGCAGCCGTGGCCGTTCCCCGGCGCGCTGATGGTCGGCTTCCGTGCACAGGCCCAGGACGACCTGCCGACGGTGGATGGTGAGCTGGAAGATGCGCGCTGGTTCAGTGCCGAAGAGGTGGGCGCTGCGCTGGCGCGTGATGCCCATGACGACGGGCAGGGCATCCGCCTGTCACCGCCGATCTCGATTTCGCGTGGCCTGATCGAGCACTGGTACCGCCAGCAGAAGGCGTGACGGCAGGCGGCCAGCGGGCGTGCAACGGCCCGGAATTGCCGCCACCTGAACACGGCCCGGGTTACAGTGCGGGCCATCCGTGAAGCGGCGGCTGCGACAGGTAAGGTAGCGGCGCCACGCGTTCTGTTTTGTAGGGAGACCTGCCATGTTCACCACTCTGGCCGCCGTGCTGGTTGCACTGGCCCTGGGCCATGTCGCTCCGGCCGCTGCCGCTTCGCTGCGTCGCTTCGATGGCTTCCGGCGTTGGCTGGGCTGGCTGGACGCGCGCGGTGGCAAGGCCTGGCATGGACCGGCAGGTGTCGCTCTTGCCTTGCTGCCGCCACTGCTGTTGATGGCGTTGCTGGCATGGCTGCTGCGCGGGGTGCTGTTCGGGCTGCCGTCGCTGCTGCTGGGGGTGGTGGTGCTGGCGTGGTGCTGGGGCCCGCGCGACCTGGATCGCGATATCGAGGCGGTCATCGATGCCGACGATGCGGCGACCCGGCAGGCGGCCATGCGCAACCTGCAGGCCGCCGGTGGCAGCCTGCGCGAGGACGTACCGTCGCTGGTGGAAGCCACCGTGCTCAATGCACTGCGGCGCTGGTTTGCGGTGCTGTTCTGGTTCCTGTTGCTTGGCCCGGCCGGTGCACTGGGCTATCGACTGCTGGCGCTGATGGCGGAAAGCCCGATGCGCGCTCGTGTTCCGGCCGAGCCGCTGGCAGTGGCGCAGCGGCTGCTGGGCTGGATCGAGTGGCCGGTGGCGCAGCTGATGGCGTTCTCGATGGCGCTGGTCGGTAATTTCGATACGGCGTGGAAGGCGTGGCGGCAGGCGCATGGCGAGCGCCTGGCCGGAGGCATCGCCTTCCTCGGCGCGGTGGCACGCGCTAGCGTCAACGCCGAACTGCGCGAGGACGCGCACGATTACACCGAAGCGGGTTTGTTGCCGGTGTGGCAGCGCCTGCCGGAACTGCGTGATGCGATGAGTCTGGTGTGGCGGATGCTGCTGCTGTGGCTGGCCGTGCTGGCACTGCTGGTGATTGCAGGCTGGGTGACGTAGGTGCTTTGCAGGGCTTGCAGCCCTGCACCTGCAGAGGCAACAGCAACAGCAACAGCCGGATTACCGCGGGATGGCGGGGTGGGGCGGATGGCGGGGGACGCCGTAAACCCGTCCATGGGGGCTTGGTCGCCGCATCCATGCGGCTCACACCCCCGCCATCCGACCCACCCCGCCTTCGACAGTTTGCCGGTGACGTTGGGTCCACTGCGATTGCCGGTAGGTGTCGACCTTGGTCGACACGGTAGATCCACGCCATGCGTGGATGCAGAGCGAAGCGATCGGCTTCCGCTTTTGATCTTCTCTTTCTTTTCCGTGGTGGACGCGCACGGAAACTGTCCGTGGCCGGGCGGGATGGGCTTGCGGGGGTGTCCGCGGCATGGATGCCGCGGCCAAGCCTTATCTGATCGGAATCTGGCAGCGTAGGTGTCGAGAGCCGGCGTGGGCCGCCGTGTAAGCCTGGATCTCGACGATCGCCTTGGAGCTTGGCGCCCACGCCGGAATCTCCCTTGATCCGCCCG
>NZ_PYTV01000012.1:0-117487 GCF_003028475.1 Stenotrophomonas sp. Nf1
TGCTGTTGCCTGCCGCAGGCAGCGCCGCGGCCGCCGCCGCAAAGGAAATCCCTTAGATCTTCTTCGCCAGCGCCTCGGCCAGGCCGGTGTAGCTGCCCGGGGTCATCTCCAGCAGGCGCTGCTTGGCATCGGCGGGCAGCTCCAGCCCCTGCACGAACGCCCGCATCGACTGGGCGGTGATGCCCTGGCCACGGGTCAGTGCCTTCAGCTCCACGGACGGATTCACGGCGTCCCCCGCGAATCCAACCCGCCCCGCCAATCCCAACAAAAACCCAGAGCCGCCTTTGACGTTGCCGTTGCTGTTGCCTGCCGCAGGCAGCGCCGCGGCCGCCGCCGCAAAGGAAATCCCTTAGATCTTCTTCGCCAGCGCCTCGGCCAGGCCGGTGTAGCTGCCCGGGGTCATCTCCAGCAGGCGCTGCTTGGCGTCGGCGGGCAGCTCCAGCCCCTGCACGAACGCACGCATCGACTCGGCGGTGATGCCCTGGCCGCGGGTCAGCGCCTTCAGCTGCTCGTACGGGTTGGGCAGGCCGTGACGGCGCATCACCGTCTGCACGGCCTCGGCCAGCACTTCCCAGGCCGCGTCCAGATCGGCATCCAGGCGCTGCGGGTTCACTTCCAGCTTGCCCAGGCCCTTGGCCAGCGAGTCCAGTGCCACCTGGCTGTGGCCGAACGCGGTGCCCAGTGCACGCAGCACGGTGGAGTCGGTCAGGTCACGCTGCCAGCGGCTGATCGGCAGCTTCGCGCTGAAGTGCTCGAACAGTGCGTTGGCAATGCCGAAGTTGCCTTCGGCATTCTCGAAATCGATCGGGTTGACTTTGTGCGGCATGGTCGACGAGCCCACTTCGCCTTCCTTCAGGCGCTGCTTGAAGTAGCCCAGCGAGATGTAGCCCCAGATGTCACGGGCCAGGTCGATCAGGATGATGTTGGCGCGGCGGGCGGCATCGCCGATCTCGGCGACGTTGTCGTGCGGTTCGATCTGCGTGGTGTACGGGTTGAACACCAGGCCCAGGCCGGTGACGAAGCGCTCGGCGAAGGCCGGCCAGTCCACGTCCGGGTAGCTGGCTACGTGCGCGTTGTAGTTGCCGACCGCGCCGTTGATCTTGCCGGTCAGCTCGACCGCAGCGATCTGCTTGCGCTGGCGCTCCAGGCGCGCGACCACGTTGGCCAGTTCCTTGCCCAGGGTGGTCGGCGAAGCGGTCTGGCCGTGGGTGCGCGACAGCATCGGCTGGCCGGCCTGGGCGTGGGCCAGGCTGCGCAGGCTGGCGGCGATGCCGTCCAGGGTCGGCAGCAGCACTTCGCGGCGGGCCTGTTCCAGCATCAGGCCGTAGCTGAGGTTGTTGATGTCCTCGCTGGTGCAGGCGAAGTGCACGAATTCCAGCGCCGGGGCCAGCTCGGCGTCGTCCTTCAGCTGTTCCTTGATGAAGTACTCCACCGCCTTGACGTCATGGTTGGTGGTGCGCTCGATCTCCTTCACGCGCGCGGCCTGGGCCGGGCTGAAGCCGGCGGCCAGCCCACGCAGGCGGGCGATGGCGCCCTCGGAGAACGGCGCCAGTTCGACGATGCCCGGCTCGGCGGCCAGCGCCAGCAGCCATTCCACCTCGACCACGATACGGGCCTTGATCAGGCCATATTCGGAGAAGATCGGGCGCAGGGCGTCGACCTTGCCGGCGTAACGGCCATCGAGCGGGGACAGGGCGAGCAGGGCGGAATCGGACATGTCGGCAGGGCTGGGGCGAGCGGCGGGGCCGATATTCTACGACGTGCCGGGCAGGCGTGCCCTGTAGAGCCGAGCCCACGCTCGGCTGCTCCGGGTAATCCAGCGCCCACGGGCCAGCCGAGCGTAGGCTCGGCTCTACAACACGGCCCTGCGGATGAAACGATCTGGCCCGTGCTCGTCATCCCGCACTGCAGGCAAGGGAGTATCGTGGGCGCAGCCGCCAGCCCGGGAAGCGACACCCTGCCAGCCGCCGCTTCCCTTTCCCCAACTGAAGTAGTGCGGAGTCGATGCAATGAGCAAAGCTGCAAGCAAGGGTGGAACCACCGGGTTCCGGATCGAACATGACAGCATGGGCGAGCTGCAGGTGCCTGCCGATGCCCTGTGGGGCGCGCAGACCCAGCGCGCTGTGCAGAATTTCCCGGTCTCGGGCCAGCGCATGCCGCGCGGTTTCATCCGGGCGCTGGGCCTGGTCAAGGGCGCCGCCGCCGGCGTCAATGCCGAACTGGGCCACCTGCCCAAGACCGTGGCCAAGGCCATCCAGACCGCCGCCGCCGAAGTGGCTGCCGGTGACTGGGACGCGCATTTCCCGATCGACGTTTACCAGACCGGCTCGGGCACGTCGTCGAACATGAATGCCAACGAGGTCATCGCCACCTTGGCCAACCGGGCCGGCAAGGCCGGCAAGACCGCCGTGCACCCCAACGATCACGTCAACCAGGGGCAGAGCTCCAATGACGTGATCCCCACCGCGCTGCGTGTGTCGGCGGTGCTGGCCACGCACGAGCAGCTGCTGCCGGCGCTGGTGCACCTGCGCAAGACCCTGGACAAGAAGGGCCGCAGCCTGCGCAAGGTGGTCAAGACCGGCCGCACCCACCTGATGGACGCGATGCCGCTGACCTTCGAGCAGGAGTTCGGTGCGTGGTCGGCACAGCTGGCCTCGGCGCAGGAGCGCATCGAGGACAGCCTCAAGCGCGTGCGTCGCCTGCCGCTGGGCGGTACCGCCATCGGCACCGGCATCAACGCCGACCCGCGCTTTGGTGCGCAGGTGGCCAAGGCGCTGAAGCAGCAGACCGGTTTCAAGTTCGACAGCGCCGAGAACAAGTTCGAAGGCCTGGCCGCACAGGACGACGCGGTGGAACTGTCCGGCCAGCTCAACGCGCTGGCGGTGGCGCTGATCAAGATCGCCAATGACCTGCGCTGGATGAATGCCGGTCCGCTGGCCGGGCTGGGCGAGATTGAACTGCCGGCACTGCAGCCGGGCAGCTCGATCATGCCGGGCAAGGTCAATCCGGTGATCCCTGAAGCGACGGTGATGGCCTGCGCGCAGGTGATCGGCCACCACACCGCGATTACCGTGGCCGGGCAGACCGGCAACTTCCAGCTCAATGTCACCCTGCCGCTGATTGCGGTGAACCTGCTCGATGGCATCGGCCTGTTGGCCAACGTGTCCACGCTGCTGGCCGACAGTGCCATCGCCGGGTTGAAGGTGCGCGAGGACCGCGTGGCCGAGGCGCTGGCGCGCAACCCGATCCTGGTCACCGCGTTGAACCCGATCATCGGCTACGAGAAGGCCGCGGCGATTGCCAAGCGTGCCTACAAGGAACAGCGCCCGGTGCTGGATGTGGCGCTGGAAGACAGCGGGCTTGAAGAGGCCGAGCTGCGTCGCCTGCTGGACCCGACCGCGCTGACCGCCGGTGGCATCCAGGCCGGTGGGGGTGGCGCCGGCGGTTGATCGGCCGGTTGTAGAGCCGAGCCCATGCTCGGCTCAGGTTCCAGGCAGCAGTCGAGCACGCTCGACGCTACGGAAATGAGAAACGCCGCCCTCGGGCGGCGTTTCTGTTTTCAGCGACGGTCGGCGACGATGTTGCCGAAGGTGTCGGTGTAATCCTTGAATTCGGGGATGCGCTGGATCAGGTCCGCGGGAATCACCTCCATGCCTTCCGGCGGTTGGATCTTCACCGGCTGCATGTTCGGGTCGGCCGGGGCGGCCACCAGCGTATTCTGGCGCAGCACCTGCAGCTTGCCGAACATCGTCTGCAGCATCTGCTTCTGGCCGTCATCCAGCGGAATCTGGATCTCGTCCACCTTCATCGTGCCATCGCCGAGGATGATGATGTTCGGTGCCGGCGGGCGACGCACGGTCACCATGCCTTCGCTGACGGAGATCTTGGGCTTGCCGCGCTCGGCGCGGTGGTTTCGGTAATCCTTGTCACAGCCGGCCAGGCCCAGGCAGAGCAGGGCGGCCAGCAGCAGGAACAGCTTCTTCATGGCGTCGGTTCGGGGGCGTCCGGGGCTGCCATTGTAAGCGGGCCGGCGCCTAACGGCCGGCTTCGGCAGCCCGCCGCCGGCAGGGTGCGCTGAAATGTCTCAGTCGTCGAACGGGATCGAGAGCGAGCCGTCGCCCTTGCCGCAGGTGGCAACGTCATTCTGTGTCATCGTCGCGTAGGCCTTGACGGCCGGAATGTCGCGTGCCAGGGCCTGCTGGCTGGCCAACAGCGCGGGCATGCGGGCACAGATGCGTTTGAGCTTCTCTTCGAGCCGGTCGTACTCACCGCCGACCTGTTTGCGGACATCACCACCGCTGCCGAGGAGTCCCTTCAACGTGGCGTCGGCGGCATTGGCGTAGGTCTGATCCGCGTCCAGGCGGTCGGAGGCACTGGCGATCAGCAGGCTGCGATGATCCAGCAGCTGGCGGCGCTGTGCCGCATCGGTGGGGATCGGCTTGCCGTCGATCAACAGCTGGCCGTCGGCGGTGATCTCCGCGCGCGGCTGTCCCTTGGCGTGGAGCGCGGTGTTGTCCCGGACGAGATTCCTGCGGGCTTCATCGGTGGCGTCCCTGACCTTCTGGCCAAGGCCGCCGGAGATCTCGGCCGCGCGGGTGCCCAGGCCCTTGCCGGCGCTGTCGGCGCTGCCGTCGCAGGCCAGCAGTGGCAGACACAGCAGGGCGGGCAGCAGCAACGGCTTGATCATGGCTTCGGTTCGTCGGCGTCCGGGGCCGTCATTGTAGGGCCGCCGGCCGGCAGCGCGATGTCACTGCCGGCCGGATGCACAGACCCGCCAGCGGTCTAGCGCAGGACCACGGTGTCCTTGCCGCAGTCGTCCACGTCGCTCTGGTCCATCGTGGCGTAGGGCTTGAACGCAGGCAGTTCGCGGGCCAGGGCCTGCTGGCTGGCCAGCATGGCCGGCAGGCGCTGGCAGATGCGCTTGGCCTGCGCCTCGATCTTGGCGGCCTCGGCGTTGATGCGCTTCTCCACGCCTTCGCTGTCGCCGCTGAAGATGCCCTTCAGCGCTTCGCCGGCCGCGCTGGCACCGAGCTTGGCGCCGGCCAGGCCGACATCCATGCCGTCCATCGCGATGGCGACCACGTGGCCCCGGTAGGCCAGCAGCTGGCGGCGCTGTGCATCGTTGGCAGGAACATCCTTGCCATCGATCAGCAGGTGGCCGTCCGGTGTGATTTCCGCACGCGGTTGTTTGTCGGCAGAGATCTTGATGTTGCCCTGGGCGATGTCGCGGCGGGCATCGTCCATGGTCTCCTTCACCGTCTGGCTGACGCCGCTGGTGGCGTCGGCAACGCTCTTGCCGACCGAGCTGTCAGGGCTGGAGGCGGGGCCGCCGCAGGCGATCAGCGGCAGGCACAACAGGGTGGCGGGCAGCAGGCGCAACAGCTTCATGGCATTCCCCTCGAACCGGTTGGATGGTGGTTACTTGTTGCGCGGCAGGGTGACCTTGCCGCTGACGTTGCGGTGCTCCACATCACCACTGCCGCTGTGGTCGACAGTCAGCGCGCCGCGCACGCCGTCCACGCGGATATCGCCCGAGCCGTGGCTGCGCACGTGCACGCTGCCGCCGATGTCATCCAGATCGACGCCGCCGGAGCCGACCACCCCGACCTCCACATTGCCCTGCACGCGCTTGAACTCGATGTCGCCGGAGCCCACCGTGTCCAGCCGCGCATTGCCGCGCACATCGCTGATCTTCAGGTCGCCCGAGCCCACCGTACCGGTGCTGGCATCGCCGCCGATATTGCGCGCGTTGACGTCGCCCGAACCCAGCGACAGCAGGTTCAGCGAGCTGCCGCCATCGATGTCGAGATCACCCGAGCCCACGGCCGCATGGATGCTGCCGCGGGTGCCGCGGGCAATGGCATCGCCGGAACCGACGTCCACGCTCAGCGACTGCGCGTTCTCCACGCTGGCATCGCCGGAGCCGACCTTGAGCTGCAACGGCAGGTTGTCCGGCACGCTGCCACGGATGTCCAGCCAGGCGTAGCTGTTGCCCAGGTTGATGCCGCTGGTGCGGCCTTCGCGGCGCAGGCTCACCACCAGCTTGTCGCCCACCCGGCGCTGATCCAGTACCAGCTGGTCCAGCCATTCCTGGCTGGAGGCGCAGGCCCGGCCGTCCAGCTGGCCACCGCCGGCGCTGGCGACGACCTTCAGGTCATGCTGGTTCACTTCGAAGACCACCGCCTTGGCACCGGCCACGTCCAGCTTCAACGCGCGCGCAGCGGTGAACTTGCAGTTCGGAGCATCGGCGGCCAGCGCCGACAGTGGCAACAGCAACAGCGCAGAACAAGCGAGCAGGGAACGCATGGGTGGTGCCTCCAGAGGGTTGGGGTCAGATCTCGCCGGCGCGCTTGCGCAGGCGGATGGCGAGGAAGATGAACAGTGCGCCGACGACCGCACCGATCCACAGTTCCGGCATGGCCAGTGACTTCAACTGCGAGGCCGGCGACATCAGGCTGACCACCGAGTCCAGGTCGCGGCGTGCGTTGTCATCGGCGCTGAGGCGGTACAGCAGGTCCATGCCCGGCACACCACCCAGCAGCAGGCGGCCGACGATGTTCTGCCAGAACCAGCCGGTGCTCAGGCCAACCAGCGGCATGACCTTGGTGGTGCTGACGATGACGCCGGCAAACAGCGGCAGCATCACCGCCCACAGGAATGGCTTGCTCTTGGCCCAGGCCGAGCACAGCAGCAGCCAGCCGGCGGTCGGCAGCGCCCACAGGGCATAGACCGGAATCCAGGCCAGGTGCCCGGCGGCCAGGGTCAGCGGGCTGGCCGGGCCCCAGATCAGGGTCATCGGGCTGCCGCCGTGCATCAGCGCGACGATGCTGATGACCAGCATGAAACCGAACATGGTGATGATGCCGGCCACCACGGCGATCAGTGGCGCCACGATCAGCGCGCTGAGCACCTTGGACAGCACCGTCTGGCTGTCCGACAGCGGCAGCGACTTCCAGAACAGGATGCTGCGGTCGCGGCGGTCGTCATACAGTGCGCCGAGGCAGTAGAAGAACACCACGAAGGCCAGCACCAGGAACGGCCAGGCCGAGCTGAGTACCAGGGTCAGGTCCAGTCCATTGCCGAGGTCGGTCAGGTCCTTGGCGCTGATGTCGCGGGTCAGCAGGGCCAGGTCCAGGCCATTGATGTTCACGTCCTCGCCGTCGATGTGCAGGCCACCATCGCGGGCGGCACGATGCAGGGCGAACAGGCCGAAGGCGATGCCCACGGTGCTCATCACCAGCGAGATCAGGCCGGCGATCAGCGGGGCATACAGGAAGCCGCCGCGGTTTTCCCAGTACTCGCGCTTGAGCAGCCAGCGCAGGGTGCCCATCGGGCCGACAGGGTGGTTGACGGCATTCATGCGTAGGTCCCCTTCATGATGGCGACGAACAGATCGGCCAGGCCCGGGCTGCGGGTTTCACCGAGGGTGGAAAGCTGGGTGCGCGGCACGCCATCGAACAGCATCACGGTCTTGCCGAACGCCAGGCTGCGCTCGTCGATCGGCTTCAGGGCGCGCGCTGTTTCCAGCTGGTCGGCGTTCACCAGCAGCTCGGTGTAGCGCTGGCCGACGTCGTCCATTTCCGCATCCAGCACGATGCGGCCATCGCGGATGAACATCACATCGCTGAGGATGTGCTCGATCTCTTCCACCTGGTGGGTGGTGACGATGATGGTCTTCTGTTCGTCGAAGTAGTCTTCCAGCAGGCGCTGGTAGAACTCCTTGCGGTAAAGGATGTCCAGGCCCAGGGTGGGTTCGTCCAGCACCAGGATGCGGGCATCGATGGCCATCACCAGCGCCAGGTGCAGCTGCACGATCATGCCCTTGGACAGTTCGCGCACGCGCTGCTTGGGCTGCAGCTTGGTGTTGGCCAGGAAGCGCTCGCAGCGGGCGCGGTCGAAGCGCGGATGCACGCCGGCGACGAAATCGATCGCCTCGCGTACCTTCAACCAGCGCGGCAGCACGGCAACATCGGCGATGAAGCAGATGTCCTTCATCAGCTCATCGCGGTGCAGGCGCGGGTCGCGTCCGAGCACGCTCAACTCGCCTTCCACCGAGGTCAGGCCGAGGATGGCCTTCAACGCGGTGGTCTTGCCGGCACCGTTGGGGCCGATCAGGCCGACGATGCGCCCGCTCGGAATGCTGAAACTGGCATTGTCGAGCGCGACCGTGGTCTTGTAGGCCTTGCGCAGGCCTCGGGCGGTGATCACCGATTCACTTGCGGAGCTATTCATCAGACATTCCCCTGGGGCAGCAATTCGTCGAGGCTCAGGCCCAGGCGCTGGATGCGCTCCAGTACGGCCGGCCACTCTTCGTTGAGAAAGCGGTCGCGCTCGGTACTGCGCAGCTGCGTGGCCGCCTGCTCGGTCATGAACATGCCCAGGCCGCGGCGCTTTTCCACCAGGCCTTCATCGGCCAGTTCCTGGTAAGCGCGCGAAACGGTGATGGGGTTGAGTTGATAGTCGGCGGCGACCTGGCGCACCGAGGGCAGGGCATCGCCCGGCTTGAGGATTCCGTCGAGCATCATGGCGATCACGCGCTCCTTCAACTGACGGTAGATCGGAGCGCCGTCGCTCCACTGGATGTCGCTCATGTTCAGCTCCGTGGGGTCAGCGGCTGTGCGAACGAGAAATACGGCATGGACAGGGAGCTGTGCAGCCGACGCGGGGGAGGGGGGGAGGGGGTGGCAGTCCCTGTCGGTGAAACGGTCGCGTCCTGCGCACTGTCGGCCGAGGCCGGGGGGGCGGGCATGGCCAGCCAGGCCAGCACCAGCAGCGTCGAAACGGCCGTGACCGCGGGTGCGGTGAGAGTGCGACGAATCCGAGCGTTCATGGCTTCCCCCTGTCTCAGGTGACTGGTGTTGTATGCAACTATAACACCGGCACGCCACCGTGCAAGCCCTTGCCGGACCCAACTGATGGCACGGGGGGTCATATGACCGAAATATTCATTCAATCCATTGTTTTTCAACGGAAATAAAAATCATGCAGGTGGGGCTCAACACCGTCCCTGCATTCAGTATTGTCCATGTCGTGTCATTCCTGAGCCGTGCAGCGGCGAGCGCAGGCAAAGTCGCCATGCCGCGCAAAGCCGGTCCGGCCTGCGCCGGCCGGGGCAGCGCAGGCCCGGTGCTATAGTTCGGCCGATCCCCGGCCCGTACCGGTCGGGCCCTGTAAAAGGCCACTACGGACTGACCTTGATGCCTCTGCCGACCGTTTCCCTGCGCCGCCTGCGTGGGCTCTCCCTGCTGGCCCTGATGGTTGCCGGCGTTGCCGGTCCGGCCACGGCCCTGGCCGCCGATCTGCTTGACCTGTCGTACCGCCCGCTGGCGGGCAAGCAGCAGGTCAATCTGCAACAGCGTTATCACGGGCAGGTGCTGCTGGTGGTCAATACCGCCAGCAAGTGTGGCTATACCCCGCAGTACGAAGGTCTGGAAGCCCTGCACAAGCGCTACGCCGGCCGTGGATTCGCCGTGCTCGGTTTTCCGTCCAACGACTTCAAGGGCCAGGAGCCGGGCGACGAGAAGCAGATCCAGGACTTCTGCACGCTGACCTACGGGGTCCGGTTCCCGATGTTCGAGAAGGTGCATGTGGTTGGTGCGCAGGCCACGCCGTTGTACCAGCGGCTGACCGCGGCCACCGGCGTGGCGCCCGGATGGAACTTCCACAAGTACCTGGTCGGCCGCGATGGCAAGGTCATCGCCCAGTTCGCCAGCAAGGTGACGCCGGATGATCCGCAGTTGACGGCGGCCATCGACAAGGCCCTGGCCGCCGCCCAGCATTGATATCCGGCACGGATGCCTCGACATCGGGGGCATGCGTGCGACAATGGTTCTTTTCGCGCCGACGTCGGCGCCCAGACACTTCCAGGAATGCAGCGAATGAAGATGGGAATGCGCGGCGCCGCGGCGTCGGTTCTGATTCTGGCGATGGGCACTTCGGGTGTCGCTCTGTCGCAACAACCGGCTGCTCCGGCAGCCGCCAAGGAGACCGCAACCTTGAATTCCCCCAAGCAGAAGCTGGGCTATGCCATCGGCCTGGACGTGGCCAAGTCGTTCACCCCGATCGCCGATGAGATCGATGTGGCCGCGCTGCGCACCGCCGTGGAGCGCTCCTTCGAAGGCCTGCAGCCGCAGATCACCCAGGAACAGGCCAAGGCCACCGACGCTGCGCTGCGCCAGGTGGTGATGGCGCGCAGCGGCCAGCAGGTGCCGGGCATGGCGCCGGGCACGCAGCCGCCGAAGGTCGATCGTGTCAAGGTCGCGCAGATGATCGGTTCCTACTCGGTCGGTCCGTCGCTGGCACAGCTGAAGAACGACATCGACGTTGCCGCATTGTTTGACGCAATCAGCACGGGTCTGAGCAAGGGCCAGCCGAAGATGACGGAAGCTGACGCGACCGCCACCATCCAGGCCTTCATGGGCAGCAAGCAGGCCGAAATGCAGGCCAAGGCCGCCGCCGCCGCGCAGACCAACCGTGAGGAAGGCAATGCGTTCCTGTCCAAGAACAAGACGCAGCCGGGCGTGGTGACCACCGCGTCGGGCCTGCAGTACCAGGTGATCCGCCCGGGCAGTGGCGAGCGTCCGCTGCCGAGCAGCAAGGTGCGCGTCAACTACGAAGGCAAGCTGCTCAACGGCACCGTGTTCGACAGCTCCTACGGTCGCCAGCCGGCCGAATTCGGCCTGGACCAGGTGATCAAGGGCTGGACTGAAGGCGTGGCACTGATGCCGGTGGGTTCGAAGTACCGCTTCTGGATCCCGGGCGAACTGGCCTATGGCGAGAACGGCACCCCGGGTGGCCCGATCGGCCCGAACGCCACGCTGACCTTTGACGTCGAGCTGCTGGGCGTTCTGCCGTAAGTCATCCAGGAGCGAATACGGACATGCGCGTTGCAATTTTTGGTACCGGTTACGTAGGGCTGGTGACCGGTACCTGCCTGGCCGATGTCGGTCATCAGGTGGTCTGTGTCGATATCGACCAGGCCAAGGTGGACGGCCTCAACCAGGGCATCATCCCGATCTACGAGCCGGGCCTGGAACCCATGGTGAAGGCCAACCATGCGGCCTCGCGGTTGGCGTTCACCACGGACGCGGCTGCCGCGATCAGCCATGGCCAGGTGGTGTTCATTGCCGTCGGCACGCCGCCGGACGAGGACGGGAGTGCCGACCTGCAGTACGTGCTGGCCGTGGCCCGCACCATCGGCCGGCACATGAGTGTGCCGACCGTGGTGGTCAACAAGTCGACGGTGCCGGTGGGTACTGCCGACAAGGTGCGTGCCGCCATTGCCGAAGAGCTGGCCGCACGTGGTGCGGACATCGCCTTCGACGTGGTGTCCAATCCGGAATTCCTGAAGGAAGGTGACGCGGTCGCCGACTGCATGCGCCCGGATCGCATCATCATCGGTGCCACCAGCGAAGAGTCGGTGGCAGTGATGCGCCGTCTGTACGCACCGTTCAACCGCAACCACGACCGCGTGGTGGAAATGGACGTGCGTTCGGCCGAGCTGACCAAGTACGCGGCCAACGCGATGCTGGCGACCAAGATTTCGTTCATGAACGAAATCGCCAACATCGCCGAGCGTGTCGGCGCCGACGTCGAGCAGGTCCGCCAGGGTATCGGTTCGGATCCGCGCATCGGTTGGCACTTCATCTACCCGGGCGCCGGTTACGGTGGCTCGTGCTTCCCCAAGGATGTGCAGGCGCTGGCCCGCACCGCGCAGCAGTACGGTCTGGAACCGAAGCTGCTGAATGCGGTGGAAGCGGTCAACGAATCGCAGAAGGGCCATCTGTTCGCCCTGATCCAGCGTCATTACGACAAGGGCGAGGATGAAGGCGTGCGCGGCAGGACCTTTGCCGTGTGGGGCCTGGCCTTCAAGCCCAACACCGACGACATGCGCGAAGCCTCCAGCCGTCGCCTGCTGGCGCAGCTGTGGGAGGGCGGTGCGACGGTGCGTGCCTACGACCCGGAAGCGATGCACGAATCGCAGCGCATCTTTGGCGATCGTGACGATCTGGTGTTCTGCAACAGTGCCGATGAGGCGCTGCAGGGTGCCGACGCGCTGGTGGTGGTGACCGAGTGGAAGCAGTTCCGCAGCCCGGATTTCCAGAAGCTGCGCGAGCAGCTCAAGGATGCGGTGGTGTTCGACGGCCGCAACCTGTACGAGCCTGCGGACGTGGAAGCTGCCGGGCTGGCCTACTACGGCATTGGCCGGGGGCGCTCGTTGCATGTCTGATCTGCCCACCGAACGCGAACAGGCGCTGGAAGCGCGCCTGGTCGAACTGGAAATGCGCGTGTCCTTCCAGGAACAGGCTTTGGCCGAGCTGAGCGATGCGCTGGCCGATGCCCGCATGCAGGGCATGCGCAATGCCGACGTGCTGCGCGTGTTGCTGGAAGACCTGGGCAAGGTCCGTAACGCACTGAATTCTTCCGATCCGGCGAGCGAACCGCCGCCGCCGCACTACTGATCCGAATCCTATGAGCGATACCCTCCGCGACCAGCTGATGGGCCTGGGCTTCAAGCCGGCGCCCAAGCCCGAGCGCAAGAACGATGCCCCCCGCCGTGATGGCCGCCCGCAGGGCAAGGGTGGCAATGGCAATGGAAAGCCGCAGGGCGCCGGCCGGGGCGAGCACAAGCCTGGCGAGCGCCGTGGGCAGGGCGGTCCGGGCAAGCCCGGTGGCCCGGCGCGTGGCCAGGGCCCGCAGGGCCCGCGCAAGCCGCGCAGCGCCGAAGAGATGGATCTGGCCAAGGCCTACGCCATCCGTGCGCAACGGGAAAAGGAAGAGCGCATCGAGACCGAGCGCCTGAAGCAGGAAGAGGCGCGCGTGCGCCGCGAGGCCAAGGCCAAGCTGGAAGAACTGCTGAAGGACAAGGGCCTGAACGCCGAGGACGCGGACATCGCCCGCCACTTCCCGTATGGCGGCAAGATCAAGCGCATCTACGTGACCGCCGAACAGCTGACCGCGCTCAATGCCGGTGAACTGGGTGTGGTCCAGCTCAATGGCCGATACCTGCTGGTGACCGCCGAGGTGCTGGCACAGTCCGAGGCGGTGTTTGCCGCATCGGTGGCGCTGAAGGTCGATCCGAACGCGCCGGCCGAGGAAGATCCGTACGCCGATCCGCAGTACCAGGTGCCGGACGACCTGGTCTGGTAAACGGGTGAATGCTGCGGGCCCACGGCCGTCGCGGCGGTGGGGGAAGGGATGACCGCAGATCCAAGCCGCGGCTATGTACCGCACATCGACGGCCTGCGCGCGATTGCCGTGCTGGCCGTCATCGTGTTCCACCTCGACCCGGCCTGGCTGCCGGGCGGGTTCACCGGTGTGGACGTGTTCTTCGTCATCTCCGGCTTCGTGGTCAGTGCGTCGGTACACCGGTTGCCACCGCTTTCGCTGGGGCCGTCGATGCTGCGCTTCTATGCGCGCCGCATCCGCCGCATCGCGCCGGCCCTGTTGACCTGCCTGTTGCTGACCGCGCTGGCCAGCGTGCTGTTCATTCCCGAGTCCTGGCTCAGCGAGGCCAGTGACAAGACAGGGTTGATGGCCCTGTTCGGCTTCAGCAACTGGGTGCTGGCAGCGATCGGCAACGATTATTTCGCCCCCAGGGCCGAGTTCAATCCCTATACCCATACCTGGTCGTTGGGGGTGGAGGAGCAGTTCTATCTGATCTTCCCGCTGCTGTTCCTGGCCTGGGCACGCGGTGCGCGTGGGCGCTGGGTCAGCCTGGGCCTGTTCGGGCTGGTCAGTGTGGCGTCGCTGCTGCATGCAGCGCTGCTGGGCATGCGCGATGTGGTGCCGCCGTGGGCGTTCTATGCCACCAGCACGCGCCTGTGGCAGCTGGGGGTGGGGGTGCTGCTGTTCCAGTGGCTGCACCTGCGCCCGTCGCTGGAGCGCACAACGGGGCAGGCACTGAGGCGCATGGCGCCGGTATTCTCCCTGCTGGCCGCGGTGGCGCTGGCTCTGCTGGGGTGGGCGCTGTGGTCCGCGCGTGCGGGGCATTCGCCATGGCCGGATGGTCTGCTGCCGGCCTTCGCCACTGCAGGCCTGTTGTGGTCGCTGCATCATCATCCGCAGAGCTGGATCGCGCGCCTGCTGGCCAGTGCCCCGATGCGCCGTGTCGGCCTGCTGTCGTATTCACTGTATCTGTGGCACTGGCCGGTGTTCGTGCTGATGCGCTGGACCGTGGGCCTGCAGACACCGGTGCAGATGATCGCTGCGATCGCGCTGGTGCTGCTGCTGTCGTGGCTGTCGTGGCGCTGGGTGGAACAACCCTTCCGCGGCACGTTGGCGCAGCGCTTGCGCCCCGGGCGGTGGGTGCTGGCCGGCGCCGTTGCGCTGCTGCTCGCTGCCGGCCTGCAGACACTGCTCTACCAGCAGGCGCCACGGCTGTCGTTGAGTACCGTCAGCCGGCATCCGGCCGATTGGTACCCCAATGGCAAGAGTGTGGCCGGCGACTATCCCGGCTGTGCCCTGGTGACGGCCAAGCATCGCTTCGAAGGTGGCAGTGCGCGCACCTATGCCCGTGGAGACTGCCACCGTGCGGTGCCGGCGGGGGCGCCGGCGCGGGTGTTTGTTGCCGGTGATTCGCATGCGATGGCCTACATCGAACTGCTGCAACGGCTGGCGCTGGAAACCGGCGCAGAAGTGTCGCTGTATGGCCGTGGCGGATGCCCGCAGGTGAGCCTGCAGAAGTGGCGTGGTGCAGGTGCGGGCTGTGCCGGATTCGATGCGGCTGTGTTCGCCGACATCGCACGCCGTGCGCAACCGGGTGACGCGGTGGTGCTGGTGTCGCTGCGGGTTCCGCGCCTGTCCGATCAGTTCGTGCTGTTCGACGCGCAGGCGCAGCTGGCCGGTGAGCTGACCGCCGAAGCTGCCGCCGGGCGTGAGGCTGAGGCGGCCGAGGCGATCGCGCAGTGGAGGCCGCTGGCCGAGCGTGGCGTGCGCATCGTGCTGGAGGCGCCCAAGCCGGTGCTGCCGGCGCCCCCGTATCGCTGTTCGGACAGCTTCAACGCGCGCAACGAAGTCTGCCGCAATGGCCTGGACAGCACGCGCGAAGCGATGGAGACGCTGCGCGCGCCGATGCTGGGCAGCCTGCGCCAGGTGGTCGACGGTCTGCCCGGCGGCGTGCTCTGGGATCCGTTGCCGGCCCTGTGCGACGACCGCCTGTGCCCGGCACAGCGTGATGGCCGGCCGCTGTTCTTCGATGGCGATCACCTCAGTGCGCAGGGCAATCGCCTGCTGTTGCCCTCGCTGCAGCAGGTGCTGCTGCAGCGCTGAACGCGGACCCGTCCCCTTTTTCTATTCGGGGTCGTAGTCGAGGTTGGAGGCCAGCCAGCGCTCGGCCTGCGCGCGGTCCACGCCCTTGCGTCGGGCGTAGTCGCTGACCTGTTCACGGCTGAGCCGGCCCACCACGAAGTACTGGCTCTGCGGGTGGCTGAAGTAGTAGCCGGATACCGCCGCGGTGGGCAGCATCGCAAAGCTCTCGGTCAGCTCCATGCTGGCGTTGGTTTCGGCCTGCAGCAGGTCGAACAGCCGGCGCTTCTCGCTGTGCTCGGGGCAGGCCGGGTAGCCGGGCGCCGGGCGGATGCCGCGGTACTGCTCGTCGATCAGCGCCTCGTTGTCCAGCGTCTCGGCGTGGTCATAGCCCCAGAACTGCGTGCGCACGCGCTGGTGCAGGCGCTCGGCCAGCGCTTCGGCGAAGCGGTCAGCCAGTGCCTTCAGCAGGATCGCGTTGTAGTCGTCATGCTCGGCTTCGAAGCGTGCGACGTGCGCGTCGATACCGATGCCGGCGGTCACCGCGAACGCGCCGATCCAATCCTGTTTTCCGCTGTCGGCAGGTGCGATGAAATCGGCCAGGCAGAAGTCCGGGCGCTCGGCCGGCTTGTCCACCTGCTGGCGCAGGAAGTGCAGGGTGGTTTCGCCCTGTGGATGCTGCACGCGCACGTCGTCGCCGATGCTGTTGGCCGGCCACAGGCCAAACACCGCCTTGGCGGTCAGCCATTTCTCGCCGACGATGCGGTCGAGCATCGTGCGCGCGTCGCGGTACAGCTCGCTGGCCTGGCTGCCGACGATCTCGTCGGTGAGGATGGCCGGAAACTTGCCAGCCAGCTCCCACGCCTGGAAGAACGGGGTCCAGTCGATGTAGTCCACCAGTTCGGCCAGTGGGTAGTCATCGAAGACATGCAGGCCGGGCTGACGCGGTGCCGGTGGCGTGTAAGCGGCCCAGTCGCCCTGGAATTTCTGCCCGCGTGCGTGCTCCAGCGAGACCAGGCGCTTGGCATCGCCACGGTTGCGATGGCGCGCGCGGATCTCGGCGTAGTCGGCTTCGTTGGCGGCGACGAATGCCTCGCGCAGATCGCGCGAGATCAGCGACTGGGCCACGCCCACCGCACGCGAGGCATCCTTCACCCACACCGTGGGCGCTTTGTAGTGCGGGTCGATCTTCAAGGCCGTGTGCGCGCGCGAGGTGGTCGCCCCGCCGATCAGCAGCGGCAGGTCGAAGCCCTGGCGTTCCATTTCGCGCGCGACGTGGCTCATTTCTTCCAGCGAGGGAGTGATCAGCCCGGACAGGCCGATCAGGTCGGCATGGTGCTCGCGCGCGGCGTCGAGGATCTTCTGCGCCGGCACCATCACGCCCAGGTCGATCACTTCGAAGTTGTTGCAGGCCAGGACCACGCCGACGATGTTCTTGCCGATGTCGTGCACATCGCCCTTCACCGTGGCCATGATGATGCGGCCGTTGCTCTTGGCGGTGTCGCCGCTGCGGGCCTTTTCAGCCTCGATGTACGGCAGCAGGTAGGCCACTGCCTTCTTCATCACGCGCGCGGATTTGACCACCTGCGGCAGGAACATCTTGCCGGCGCCGAACAGGTCGCCGACGATGTTCATGCCATCCATCAGCGGGCCTTCGATCACGTCCAGCGGGCGGCTGGAGGCCTGCCGGGCCAGCTCGGTATCTTCCTCGACCCAGGCGTCCAGGCCGTGCACCAGCGCGTGCGCCAGGCGCTGCGCCACCGGCTTTTCACGCCAGGCCAGATCCTCGGTCTTGGCCGCGCCCTTTTTGCCCTTGTAGCGCTCGGCGATCTCCAGCAGGCGCTCGGTGCCATCGCTGCGGCGGTTGAGGATCACATCCTCCACGCGTTCGCGCAGCTCCGGCTCCAGCTCGTCATAGATCGGCATGGCGCCGGCGTTGACGATGCCCATGTCCATGCCAGCGGCGATGGCGTGATACAGGAACACCGAGTGGATGGCCTGGCGCACCGTTTCGTTGCCGCGGAACGAGAACGACACATTGGAGACGCCGCCGGAGACATGGCAGTGCGGCAGCGTCTGCTTGATGATGCGGGTGGCTTCGATGAAGTCCACCGCATAGTTGTCGTGCGCTTCGATGCCGGTGGCGACGGCGAAGATGTTCGGGTCGAAGATGATGTCCTGCGGCGGGAAGCCGATCTCATCGACCAGGATGCGGTAGGCGCGGGTGCAGATTTCCACCTTGCGCGCGCAGGTATCGGCCTGGCCGGTCTCGTCGAACGCCATCACCACCGCAGCTGCACCGTAACGCAGTACCTTGCGTGCATGCTCGCGGAACGGCGCCTCGCCTTCCTTCAGCGAGATCGAGTTGACCACGCTCTTGCCCTGCAGGCACTTCAACCCGGCCTCGATCACGCTCCACTTGGACGAGTCGACCATCACCGGGATGCGCGCGATGTCCGGCTCGGACATGATCAGGTTGAGGTAGCGGGTCATCGCTGCCTCCGAATCGATCAGGCCTTCATCCATGTTGACGTCAAGGATCTGCGCGCCGCTGGCCACCTGCTGGCGGGCCACGTCCACGGCTTCCTCGTAGCGGCCTTCCTTGATGAGCTTGCGGAACTGCGCGCTGCCGGTGACGTTGGTGCGCTCGCCGACATTGACGAACAGCAGGTCCGGGGTGATGACCAGCGGTTCCAGACCTGACAGGCGGGTGTAGGGGGCGGTGCTCATGCGGCCTGCTGCTCCTGCGCGCCGGGCAGTGGACGGGGCGGCAGGCCGGCCACGGCCTGGGCGATGGCGCGGATGTGCTCGGGGGTGGAGCCGCAGCAGCCGCCGACCAGGTTCAGCAGACCATCCTCGGCGAAGCCGCGCAGCGTGGTGGCCATTTCCTCGGGCGTTTCGTCGTACTCGCCAAAGGCATTGGGCAGGCCGGCGTTGGGGTGTGCGCTGACATGGCAGTCGGCCACGCGCGCCAGGGTCTCCACATGCGGGCGCATCGCGTCGGCGCCCAGCGCGCAGTTCAGGCCGATCGACAGCGGCCGCGCGTGCGCCAGCGAGGCGTGGAAGGCATCGGCGGTCTGCCCCGACAGGGTGCGCCCGGAGGCGTCGGTGATGGTGCCGGAGATCATCACCGGCAGGCGCGCACCGCGTGCATCGAAGGCTTCTTCCAGCGCATACAGCGCGGCCTTGGCGTTGAGCGTGTCGAAGATGGTCTCGACCATCAACGTGTCGGCGCCGCCGTCGATCAGGCCTTCGATCGCTTCGCGGTAGGTATCGCGCAGTTCATCGAAGCTGGTGTTGCGGAAGCCGGGATCGTTCACGTCCGGGCTGATCGAGGCGGTACGGCTGGTGGGGCCGATCACACCGATGACGAAGCGCGGCTTGTCCGGCGTGGTCGCTTCCACCGCATCGCAGCAGGCGCGTGCAATGGCCGCGCCGGCCTTGTTCAGCTCATACACCAGGTGTTCCAGGTGGTAATCGGCCTGGCTCACCGAAGTGGCGTTGAACGTGTTGGTTTCCACCAGGTCGGCGCCGGCCAGCAGATAGGCGGTGTGGATGTCGGCGACGATCTGCGGCCGGGTCAGCAGCAGCAGATCGTTGTTGCCCTTCAGATCGTGACCCTCGGGCGTACCGTGGTCGCAACCTGGCCCGTGGGCGTGGTCGTAGCCGCCGGCGAAGCGCTCGCCGCGATAATCCTGCTCCTGCAGCCCGTGGCGCTGGATCATGGTGCCCATGGCACCGTCGATGATCAGGATGCGCTCGCGCAGGGCGACGAGCAGGGCGTTGGCACGATCAGGATGCAACCAGGGCAGCGCGGACATGGCGGACTCGGGCTCAGGGCTTGTTGGCGATCAGCGAGATCACTTCGAAATGCGGCGGGCGCTTCTCGCGGGTGACCGTCTCCAGACTGGACACCTGCAGGCCGGCCTTGTCGACGAACTTGCGCAGTTCCTTGTCGCTGAAGCCGAGGTTGACGTGGCCATACGCCTCGACGGCGGCCTTGTGCTCGTGGCGGGCCAGGCTGCACAGCAGCAGCCGGCCACCCGGGCGCAGTACGCGTGCGGCCTCGGTCACCGCCTGCGCCGGCTTGCTGGCATAGGTCAGCGCGTGCATCAGCACCACCAGGTCGAAGCTGCGGTCCTTGAACGGCAGTGCATGCATGTCGCCCTCGCGTACCTCCACGTTGGGCAGGCGGCGCAGGCGCTCGCTGGCGGCGGCGACCACGCGCGCGCTGGTGTCGATGCAGACGTAGCGCTTGGCGTGCGGGGCGACCAGTTCGGCCAGCACGCCGTCACCGGAGGCGATGTCGAGCACGTCGCCGGTTTCCAGCAGCGGCAGCGCGGTGCGGGCCAGCGCCTCCCAGGTGCGGCCCGGGGAGTAATGGCGTTCCATGTCGCCTGCCACGCTGTCGGCCCAGTTCTGGTCCGAGGCGCGGTGGGCCAGCACGGCGGCCACCCGTTCAGCATCCTGGCGCAGCAGCGGATCGTCGCTTCCGTTGCTCAAGGCGTGCCACAATGCACGCTGCGCCGGGTCCAGCTGGGCCTCGTCGAAGCGGTAGTAGGCCGATACGCCAGCACGGCGGTCACGGACCAGACCGGCTTCCTTCAGGCGCGCCAGATGGGTCGACACGCGCGGCTGCGCCAACCGGGTAATCGCCGACAGCTCGGCCACGGTCAGCTCTTCCTGTTCCAGCAGCGCCAGCAGGCGCACGCGGGTGGCATCGGCGAACACCTTCAGGCGGGTCGACCAGTCTTCCAGATCCATAAATATCTACCTATCGCGATATAGAGATATATTCGCCGAGAAGGCCTGCCAGGGTCAAGTCGCTGGCGTACGGAACCATTCACGCCCCGGTACAATCGAGCTACCTGGGCGCGCCGTACGCGGCCCATAACTTCATGTACCCGGGAGGGTGTTGTGGATTTCAGCTTTACCGAAGAGCAGTTGATGCTGCAGGACGTGGCGCGTCGCATCGCGCAGGAGAAGATCGCCCCCAGCGCGGAGCACCATGACCGCACCGGCGAGTTCCCGTTGGACAACATCCGCCTGCTGGGCGAGAACGGCTTGATGGGCATCGAAGTGCCGACCGAATACGGTGGCGCGGGCATGGACCCGGTTGCGTACGTGCTGGCGATGGTGGAGGTCGCCGCCGGTGATGCTGCGCATTCGACCATCATGTCGGTGAACAATTCGCTGTTCTGCAACGGCATCCTGACCCATGGCAGCGAAGCACAGAAGCAGAAGTACGTGCGTGCCATCGCCGAGGGCGAGGCCATTGGTGCGTTCGCGCTGACCGAGCCGCAGTCCGGTTCGGACGCTACGGCCATGCGTTGCCGCGCCGTCAAGCGGGCCGATGGCAGCTTCGTCATCAACGGCAAGAAGAGCTGGATCACCTCCGGCCCGGTGGCCAGGTACATCGTGCTGTTTGCAATGAGCGAGCCGGACAAGGGCGCGCGCGGCATCACCGCCTTCCTGATCGACACCGACAAGCCCGGCTTTGGCCGTGGCAAGACCGAACCGAAGCTGGGCATCCGTGCCTCAGCCACCTGCGAGATCGAGTTCAACGACTACGTGGCCCAGGCCGAGGACGTGCTGGGCCAGGAAGGCGAGGGCTTCAAGATCGCGATGGGCGTGCTGGATGCCGGTCGCATCGGCATCGCCTCGCAGGCAATCGGCATTGCCCGTGCTGCCTATGAAGCCACGATCGAGTACGTGAAGGAGCGCAAGGCGTTCGGCGCGGCCATCGGTACCTTCCAGATGACCCAGGCCAAGATCGCCGACATGAAGTGCAAGCTGGACGCGGCGCTGCTGCTGACCCTGCGCGCGGCGTGGGTGAAGGGCGAGGGCAAGCGCTTCAGCAATGAAGCGGCCATCGCCAAGCTGACCGCTTCGGAAGCGGCGATGTGGATCACCCACCAGGCGGTGCAGATCCACGGCGGCATGGGCTATTCGAAGGAAATGCCGCTGGAGCGCTACTTCCGTGATGCCAAGATCACCGAGATCTACGAGGGCACTTCGGAGATCCAGCGTCTGGTGATCGCACGCAACGAGACCGGGCTGCGCTGAGTGGCTGGGGCCGCGCCGCTGCGACGGCGGCGCGGCAATGCTGGGGCAAGCCATACGTGGATGGCGCAACGCGGACCAGGAGTGCGCTAACGGGGCACCTGGCAATGAAGTTGGCGGCCATCCCACCTGCAGATGGGACCTGTCGGGGCCGATCCGGGATTGATCTCGATTCTTACGCCATACAGATGTGCGGTATCGATCCAGCTCTGATAGTCGCCCTCGTTGCTGAAATGATACGTGCCCGAATAGTCTTGGCCCGTATCGCTGTTTGACGCCGCGCCGTCCGGTATCCGATTTCCTGCTGCGTCAACGCTCTCACCCGTAACGTACTTTGCCCTGTCGACCGAGTCTGGAGAGATCACCAGCCTGGTTCGCGAGCCATCGCGCCAGGTAATCACATAGGTAACGGTGTCCACGCCAAACAGTTTGCTCACCCAGCTCAGCACAACAGAAGAGATCGTGGTAGCCAGGGAATTCCATGCGGGCTGCGACGTGGTGGCGCCACTGAAGGCGCGTCCCATGCCAAGTTCCAGTTGGGTGCGGTAGGTGGCCGACTGCACCACATCGTAGGCATTGAGACCCTTCAGCTCGGCTGGGAAGGTGATGCCATTGGCCATCTGCGGGTCATCAGGATGGACCGGAACAACCGTTCCACGGCCGAATGACTGTGGCACGAACTGCGTTCCTGACCCGATGCCGGCCTGTGGCAGTGCGAGGATGCGATTGAACATCGCGGTGACCTCTGCGGGGACGGCCGCGGGAACGGCGCGGTACTTCCGTAGTTCACGGTCATACTCCACCTCATAACCACTGAGCCGTTTGCGCTCCAGGTCAACCACGACAGTCAATCCCGTTCCTGACTGGAGCGCGGCCGAGCGTGGATTGGCGCAGTTGTTGCAGGGTATGACACCGCCGGCGTGCGCGGTCGCGTGCAGGCCGAGGCTCGACGACAGGAACAGGCAGGCGCCGAGCAGGCGCGTGTTCCGGAGAGGTGACATGAGAGCGCTCCGATCAATCCGTTGAAGGAGTGCACTGGATACCGGCGTGGGCTCAATCATGCTGCGACGTGGATCCCATTGTGGAGGCCTCTGTCTCCATGTGCGGTTTACTGTCGCAATTGACGTGGTGCTGGGCAGGAGCACGCGAGGCGGATGCGTTCGAACCCTGGTTCAGCACCTGCATTACGCTCCAACGTTCAGGCAATCGCGACGCGCGCTGGTGGCGCTGCTGCGCTGAGGCGTTGCCCTGTAGAGCGCCAACCAAGGTTGGCGGCTACCGGGGATGCCGTTGCTTGGTTGGCATGCGGGCCTGCCGTTGCTCTGGTAGATGCCAACCTTGGATGGCATGGATCCAGAAGCGCCAACAAAAAAGGCCCCGGATCGCGCCGGGGCCTTTCTCGTTTCAGCTCATCTCCGGATCAGCGATCCGGGCGGTGCGCGGCGTCGGCGTCGCGCTGGCGTTCCATGAACTCCTTGGAGGGTTCATCGAGCTTGTCGCCCAGCATGCGCCGCACGACCACGAAGAACACCGGAATCATCAGCAGGCCGAGCAGGGTGGCGAACAGCATGCCACCGATCACGCCGGTGCCGATGGCGTGACGGGAGTTGGCGCCGGCACCGCTGGAGATCGCCATCGGGATGACGCCCATGATGAACGCGAACGAGGTCATCAGGATCGGGCGGAAGCGCAGGCGCGCCGCCTCGATGGTGGCATCGCGCAGGTTCTTGCCTGCTGCGCGTTGCTCCACCGCGAACTCCACGATCAGGATCGCATTCTTCGCCGCCAGGCCGATCACGGTGATCAGACCGATCTTGAAGAACAGATCGTTGGGCAGGCCACGCAGCATCGACAGACCCAGCGCACCGAGCACGCCCAGCGGCACCACCAGCAGCACCGCCACCGGAATCGACCAGCTTTCATACAGCGCGGCCAGGCACAGGAACACCACCACGATGGACAGCACCAGCAGCAGGGTCGCGGCGTTGCCGGCCAGGATTTCCTGGTAGGACATGCCGGACCAGTCGTAGCCGAAGCCGGCCGGCAGGTCGTCGTTGACGATGCTCTCCATCGTCTGCATCGCTTCACCCGAGCTGGTGCCCGGGGCCTGCGAGCCGACGATGTTGATCGCCGAGTAGCCGTTGTAGCGGCTCAACGACGGCGGTGCCGACACCCACTCGGACTTGACCACCGTGTTGAGCGGGATCATCGCGTTGGTGCCATCGGCATTGGTGGTCAGGCTGGACGGGCTGTAGAAGCTCTTCAGCGATTCCTGGCCGGTGCGGTACGGGCCATCGGCCTGCATGGTCACGCGCTTGATGCGGCCTTCGTAGAAGAAATCGTTGACGTACACCGGGGCCAGCATCAGCTGGATGGTGCTGTACACGTCCGACACCGACATGCCCATCGACTGCGCCTGCACGCGATCGACGTGCAGCTGCAGCTGCGGCGCGTTCTCCAGGCCGTTGGGGCGCACGCCGACCAGCGCTTCAGGCTTCTGTGCGGCCTTGCCGAGCAGGATGTTGCGTGCCTGGGTGAGCTGCTCGTAGCCGGCGCCGCTGCGGTCCTGCAGCCACATATCGAAGCCGCCGAACTGGCCCAGGCCCTGCACGGTCGGCAGGTTGACCACGAAGATCTGCGCTTCCTTGATGCCGTAGAACGCGCCGTTCATGTTCTGGATGAACTCCGGCGCGGTGAACTTGCGTTCCTCCCACGGCTTCAGGCGGATGAAGCCCATGCCCACGTTCTCGCCGGAACCGACGAAGCTGAAGCCGGCCACCTGCAGCATGCCTTCATAGCCATCCTGCTTTTCCAGCACGCCACGCATCTGCGCGAACACTTCGTTGGTCTGGCCCTTGGTCGAACCCGGCGGCAGCTGCACGATCGCCAGCGCATAGCCCTGGTCTTCTTCGGGCAGGAAGCTGCCCGGCATGCGGGTGAACAGGAAGCCGCACAGCGCGGTCAGCACCACGAACAGGATCATCCAGCGCGGGGCGTGGCGCACCGCCGAGGTGATATGCCCCACGTAGGTGTGGCTGATCTTGTCGTAGTACTTGTTGAAGGTGCGGTAGACGATGTTCGGGTTGTCGTTGTGCGTCGGCTTCAGGAAGGTCGCGCACAGCGCCGGGGTGAAGCCCAGCGCCAGGAACGCCGAGAACGCCATCGAGATGGCGATGGTCAGCGCGAACTGCTTGTAGATCTCACCGGCCGCACCGCCCTGCAGTGCCGACGGAATGAACACCGCGGCCAGCACGACGGTGATCGCCACCACCGCGCCGGTGATCTGGGTCATCGCCTTTTGCGTGGCCGGCTTCGGCGCCAGCCCTTCTTCGGTCATGATGCGCTCGACGTTCTCGATCACCACGATCGCGTCATCGACCACGATGCCGATTGCCAGCACCATCGCGAACAGGGTCAGCTGGTTGATCGTGAAGCCGATCATCCACATGCCCAGGAAGGTACCGAGCAGGGCCACCGGAATGACCAGGGTCGGGATCAGCGTGGCGCGGAAGTTCTGCAGGAAGATCAGCATCACCAGGAACACCAGCAACACTGCTTCGAACAGGGTCTTGACCACTTCCTGGATCGAGATCTTGACGAAGGTGGTGCTGTCGTACGGCGAGAACCAGGTCACGCCGGACGGGAAGCTGGGCTGCAGTTCGTCCATCTTGGCGCGCACCGCATCGGCCACGTTCAGGGCGTTGGCGCCCGGCAGCAGCTGGATGGCGAAGGCACCGGTGGGCTTGCCGTTGTACTGGGTATCAAAGCCGTAGTTGTTGGCACCGAAGGCCACCCGGGCGATGTCCTTGAGCAGCACGCGCGAGCCATCAGCGTTGGCGCGCAGGATGATGTTCTCGAACTCCTGCGGCGAGCTGAAGCGGCCTTCGGCCGAGACCGTGGCGGTGAAGTGCTGGCCCTCAGGCGACGGGTCCGAACCCAGCGCACCGGCGGCGAACTGCACGTTCTGCGCGCGCACCGCGGCCAGCACCTGGCTGGCCGACAGGCCGTAGCCCTGCATCTTTTCCGGGTTCAGCCAGATGTTCATGGCGTACTCGGAACCGAACTGCTGGGTGCTGCCGACGCCGGGGATACGCGAGACCTGGTCGAGCACGCGCGAGCCGACGATGTCGTTCAGGGCGTCACGATTGATCGTCGGCGTATCGGACTGCAGCGCGATCACCATCAGGAAGCCAGCGTTGGCCTTGGCCACCACCACACCCTGCTGGGTCACTTCCGAAGGCAGTCGTGGCGTGGCCAGCGAGACCTTGTTCTGCACCTGCACCTGGGCGATGTCCGGATCGGTGCCGGTCTCGAAGGTCAGGGTGATCGAGGCACGGCCGTTGGAGGCGGACGAGGAACTGAAGTACAGCAGGTGATCGATACCGGTCAGCTGCTGCTCGATCACCTGGGTGACCGATTTTTCAGTGGTGTCGGCACTGGCGCCCGGGTAGGTGGCCGAGACGGTCACCTGTGGCGGGGCGATGTTGGGGTAGGACTCCACACCCAGGTTGAGGATCGCGATCACGCCGCTGAGCGAGATCAGGATCGCAACCACCCAGGCGAAGACTGGATGCTCGATGAAAAATTTAGGCATGACGGAAGGTTCCCGTTACTGCTTGTTCGATTCGGTGGCGGCCGGCTTGGCCGCATCGGCCTGCTCGGGCTTGGCCGCGTCGGCCGGTGCCTTGCCTGCAGCCGGAGCCGCGGCCGCCGGTGCAGCGCCGCCTGCGGCAGGCTTGCCGTTGGCGTCCTGTCCCGGGGTCCACGGCTTGGCCACGGCCGGTGCGCCTTCCTTGACCTTCTGCACGCCGGCCACGATGACCTTGTCACCGGCGGCCAGGCCGTCGCTGACCAGCCAGTTGCCGTTCTGCGCGCCGTCGGTCTTGACGTTCTTGCGAATGACCTTGCCGTCGGCGCCGACCACCATCACGTAGCCGCCGGTGGTGTCGCGCAGCAGCGCCTGCTGCGGCACCAGGTAGGCGTTGTTGCGCTCGCCCAGGTTGGCCTGGAAGCTGACGAAGGCACCTGGCAGCAGGATCTGCTGCGGGTTGGGCAGCAGTGCGCGCAGCGACACCGCACCGGTGGCCGGATCGACCGTGGTCGAGGAGAAGTCCAGCGTGCCCGGCTCGCTGTAGGTGCTGCCATCGGCCAGCTTGACGTTGACCGTCGCCTTGCCGTCGCCGGACAGTGCCAGCGCACCCTTGGCCTGCTGTGCGCGCAGCTGGGTCAGTTCGTCCACGCTCAGCGAGAAGTTCACGTACAGCGGATCGAGCTGGTCGACGGTGGTCAGCAGGGTCACATCGCCCTGGCCGACCAGCGCACCTTCGGTGACCTGCTGCTTGTTGGCCACGCCACTGATCGGCGCGGTCACTTCGGTGTAGCCCAGGTTGATGCGCGAGGAGGTGACGGTGGCTTCGGCCTGCTTGACCGCGGCCAGCGCGGTGCGCTCGGCCGATTCGGCGTTGTCCAGGTCGGACTTGGAGACGAACTGCTGCGGCGCCAGCGAACGGGCACGGTCGGCGGCCACCTTGGCATTGGCGTAGGTGGCGCGGGCCGAGGCCAGCTGGGCTTCGGAGGCATTGAGCGAGGCGCGCAGCGGGGCCGGGTCGATCAGGAACAGGGCCTGGCCCTGCTTGACCTGCGAGCCTTCCTGGTAGACGCGCTTGAGCAGAACGCCCGGCACGCGTGCGCGCACATCGGCGCTGCGGAACGGCGACAGGCGGCCGACCAGCTCACGCTGCAGCGGCAGGGTCTGCGGCTTGGCGTCGATCACGCCCACCTCCGGCGGCGGGGGCGTCTGCTGTTCCGGCTTCTTGCAGGCAGCCAGCGCGACAGCAACGGCGCACGTCAAGGCAAGGGTGCGGAGTGGGGCGGTCATCAGGAGGAACTCCGGGGTTGGTTTGTAGGCGGGGCCGGCGACGGCTGTGGCGCGAACGCGCGCAGGAAGCTGTCGACGGAGAACTCTGCCCAGCGCCGACGCAGCTGCGCGTCATCACGATGGGCGGTATGGAAGCGCTGTTTGTCGAAATCCTGACCGGCGATCATGCTCAGCAGCAGTTCGGCCATGTAGTGCGGGTCGTCATGGCGAAGCCGGCCTTGCATGCAAACGGTTTCAATCCATTCAGCAAGATGAAGCGTCAGTGCGCCGGCGCCATGCCGGTACAGCGTACGCGCCTCTTCAGGAAACTGCGCGGCGTCGGCGGCGATCAGCCGACAGGCCTGGCCCACGTGCGGTTGGTTGAAATGCTCCAGGAAGTCGGTGGCGAACTGGAGCAGGCTGGCACGCAGGTTGTCAGTGCGGAGTGCACGCACCATGGCGCCGGTGGCGTGGCCGACATGGCGCTGCATGACCCGGCGCAGCAGTTCCTGCTTGCTGCCATAGCGCGAGTACAGGGTCTGCTTGGAGCAGCCGGCGTGCTGGGCCACCGCGTCCATGCTCATCTGCATGCCCTGCTGGGCCAGCAGTTCGCGCACGGCAGCGAACACACGCTCATCGCGCGCGTCCAGGGCAGCGGGGGGGCAGGGCGGGTTCACGCGGTGGACTATACCGTCCAGTTCAGCATTGTGGAATCGAATGGGTGTGGCCGCGTGTGTCTTCCGGTAACACGCTTTGCCGATCCTGTCGGCAGTGCTGCGGAGGGCCCCGGGACCATACCGGTGCGAACTGAATAGGCGTCTAAACCGCAGCAAACCCGAATCTGCTTATTCCGTCCTGCAGCAAGGCCTTTTCGTGCGGTAGGGCTACAATTTCATTTTCCCAACTGAGCAAGCGCATCGCTCTGCCATGAAACCGCAAAAAACCGCAGCCAAGACCGTGAAAAACAAGACCAAACCAGCAGAGTCGGAGGTCGCAGTGACCGCTGGTTTCTCCCTGGAGCCGGTGTACACGGCCTTGCGCAAGCGCTACCCCGCGGCCGCACAGGCCGAAGCAGTGGCCTTCGCCACTGGCTTCTACAAGCGCATGGAGTCGGACGAGTTCCCGCACCACAGCGCTGAAGAGTGGGCCGCTCTCGCGGCTGAGACGCTGGAATTCGCCCGTGCCCGCAAGGCCGGCAAGGCCAACGTCCGCGTGTTCAATCCGACCGCCAAGGCCAATGGTTGGGAATCGCCGCACACCGTGCTGCAGATCGTCAACGACGACATGCCGTTCCTGGTCGACACCGTGACCATGTCGCTGGCCGAGCAGGGCGTGGGCGTCCACGTGCTGGGTCATCCGGTGCTGCACTTCAGCCGCGACAAGGCCGGCAAGCTGCTCAAGGTCGGCGAGGGTGATGCCGAGTCGGTGATGCTGCTGGAAATCGACCGCCAGCCGGCCGAAGCCATGGCCGCCATCGAGCAGGCGATCAACAAGGCGCTGGATGAAGTGCGTGCGATCGTGCGCGACTGGCAGCCGATGAAGGACAAGGCACTGGCGCTGGCCGACGACCTGGGCAGCCGCCAGCTGCCGGTCGACGATGCCTCGCGCAAGGAAGCACAGGAGTTCCTGCGCTGGGCCGCCGACAACCACTTCACCTTCTTCGGCTACCGCGAATACCGCGTCGAGAAGCAGGGCAAGGAAGAAGTGCTGGCGCCGCTGAACGACACCGGCCTGGGCCTGATGCGCGGCAAGGACAAGTCCGCCGCCCGTCCGGTCAAGACCCTGGCCGCGCAGGGCCTGAACGCCACGTCCGGGCTGAAGGACGCGCTGATCCTGACCAAGACCAATGCCCGTTCGCGCGTGCACCGCGCCGGCTACATGGACTACATCGGCGTGCTGGAATTCGACGCCAAGGGCAAGATCATCGGCGAGCAGCGCTTCCTTGGTCTGTTCACCTCCAGCGCCTACAACCGCCGCCCGTGGGAAATCCCGCTGGTGCGCCAGCGCCACGAACACGTGATGAAGCAGTCCGGCCTGGCCCCGGCCAGCCACAGTGGCAAGGCGCTGCGCCACATCCTGGAAACCCTGCCGCGCGAAGAGCTGTTCCAGTCCAGCGAGGACGAACTGCTGCGCACCGCGATGGGCGTGCTGGGCCTGCAGGAGCGCGTGCGCAGCCGCCTGTTCCTGCGCCGCGACAAGTACAGCCGTTTCATTTCGGCGCTGGTCTACCTGCCGCGCGAACGCTTCAACACCGATGTGCGCCTGCGCATCGAAGCGATGCTGAAGGACGCGCTGCACGGCGAGTACGTGGACAGCTCGGTGGTGCTGGGCGAATCGCCGCTGGCCCAGGTGCACCTGATCGTGCGCCCGAAGCCGGGCGAAATGCTCGACGTCGATACCGCCGAACTGGAACAGAAGCTGGCCCAGGTGCTGCGCAACTGGCAGGACGACCTGCGTGAAGCGCTGGTGTCGCGCCATGGCGAAACCGAAGGCCTGCGCATCGCTGCCCGCATCGGCAAGGCGCTGCCCGCCGGCTACATCGAAGACAACAGCACCGCCGTTGCCGCCAACGATGTCAGCCAGCTCGACGCCCTGACCGGCCCGGACGACCTGCGCCTGAGCTTGCAGGCGGTGCCGCGCGAAAGCGGTGATGGCCTGCGCCTGAAGCTGTACCGCCAGCTGGATGACATCCCGCTGTCGGACGCGCTGCCGATGATGGAAAACATGGGCCTACGCGTGATCGCCGAGCGTCCGTACCGCCTGTCGGTCGACAACGCGCCGGTGTACGTGCAGGACTTCGAAGTCGAATCGACCGCCGGTGCGATCGATGCCGCCAGCGTCGATGAAGCCTTCGGCGAGACCTTCGCCCGCGTCTGGCACGGCGATGCCGAGAACGATGGCTTCAACCGCCTGGTGCTGGCCGCCGGCCTGCACTGGCGCCAGGTCGCCATGCTGCGCGGCTACTGCAAGTACCTGCTGCAGACCGGCGTGCCGTTCTCGCAGGCCTACGTGGAGGGCACCTTCGCCCGTTACCCGCTGCTGGCCCGCCTGCTGGTGGAACTGTTCGAAGCGCGCTTCGATCCGGCCACCGGCCACGAGAGCAAGGACGACATCGCCGCGGGCCAGGCCCAGCTGAAGGCGCACCTCGATGTGCTGGCCGCCGGCGACGAGGCCACCCTGAAGGTGCTCAAGACCGTGGTCGACGCCCGCAAGGGTGACCGCGATGCACAGATGCAGGCCGCGCGCGATGCGCTGCTGAAGCTGATGGACCGCGTGTCGAGCCTGGACGAGGACCGCATCCTGCGTTCGTTCATGGGCGTGATCGACGCGACCCTGCGCACCAGCTACTACCAGACCGATGCCAACGGCCAGCACGGCCATGTCATCAGCTTCAAGTTCGATTCGGCGCTGGTGCCGGACCTGCCCAAGCCGCGCCCGTACCGCGAAATCTTCGTGTACGGCCCGCGCGTGGAAGGTACCCACCTGCGTTTCGGCGCCGTGGCCCGTGGTGGCCTGCGCTGGTCGGATCGTCGCGAAGACTTCCGTACCGAGGTGCTGGGCCTGGTCAAGGCGCAGATGGTGAAGAACACCGTGATCGTGCCGGTCGGCGCCAAGGGGGGCTTCTTCGCCAAGATGCCGCCAGTGAACGGTGATCGCGATGCGATCTTCGCCAACGGCGTGGCCTGCTACAAGCTGTTCATCCAGGGCCTGCTGGACATCACCGACAACATCGTCAACAACAAGATCGTGCCGCCGGTGGATGTCGTGCGCCACGACATGGACGATCCGTACCTGGTGGTGGCCGCTGACAAGGGCACCGCGACCTTCTCCGACATCGCCAACGGCCTGGCCATCGCGCACGGCTTCTGGATGGGCGATGCCTTCGCCTCCGGCGGTTCGGTGGGTTACGACCACAAGGGCATGGGCATCACCGCACGCGGTGCGTGGGAGTCGGTCAAGCGCCACTTCCGTGCGCTGGGCCGTGACAGCCAGACCCAGGACTTCACCGCGGTCGGCGTCGGCGACATGTCCGGCGACGTGTTCGGCAACGGCATGCTGCTGTCGCGCCATATCCGTCTGGTGGCCGCGTTCGATCACCGCCACATCTTCCTGGACCCGAACCCGGATGCGGCGACCTCGTTCGTCGAGCGTGAGCGCATGTTCACCGTGCCGCGTTCGAGCTGGGCCGACTACGATGCCAAGCTGATCAGCAAGGGCGGCGGCATCTTCCCGCGCAGCCTGAAGTCGATCGAGATCACCCCGCAGGTGCGTGAAGCGCTGGGCCTGGACGACAGCGTCAAGGCGCTGTCGCCGAACGATCTGATGAGCGCGATCCTGAAGGCACCGGTCGACCTGCTGTGGAACGGCGGCATCGGTACCTACGTCAAGGCCGCCAGCGAGCAGCACAGCGATGTCGGCGACCGCGCCAACAATGCGCTGCGCGTGAACGGTGGCGAGCTGCGCTGCAAGGTGGTGGGCGAGGGCGGCAACCTGGGCATGACCCAGCTGGGCCGTATCGAAGCCGCGCAGGCCGGCGTGCTGCTCAACACCGACTTCATCGACAACTCGGCCGGTGTGGATACCTCCGACCATGAAGTCAACATCAAGATCCTGCTCAACGATGTGGTGCGGGCCAAGAAGCTGACCGTTGAACAGCGCAACAAGCTGCTGGCGTCGATGACCGACGAAGTGGCCGAGCTGGTGCTCAACGACAACTACCGCCAGAACCAGGCCCTGAGCCTGATGGAGCGGATGGCGGTCAAGCGCCTGGGTTCCAAGCAGCACTTCATCCGCACCCTGGAACAGCAGGGCCTGCTCGATCGCCAGATCGAGTTCCTGCCGTCCGATGCCGAGCTGTCCCAGCGCAAGGCGCGTGGCCAGGGCCTGACCCGTCCGGAACTGTCGGTGCTGCTGTCCTACTCCAAGCTGGTGGCGTTCGCCCAGCTGCTGGATTCGGACATTCCGGAAGATCCGTACCTGTCCAAGGAACTGCAGCGCTACTTCCCGACCCCGCTGCAGAAGAAGTATGCCGACGCGATGGAGCGTCACCGCCTGAAGCGCGAAATCATCGCCACGGCCGTGACCAACCAGACCATCAACCGCATGGGCGCCACCTTCCTGATGCGCATGCAGGAAGACACCGGCCGTTCCATCGCCGAGGTCGCCAAGGCCTACACCATCAGCCGCGAAACGCTGGATGCACGCGCGCTGTGGGCGCAGATCGATGCGCTCGACGGCAAGGTGCCGGAGTCGGTGCAGATCGACGCACTGGAAGTGATCTGGAAGCTGCAGCGTTCGTTCGTGCGCTGGCTGCTGTCGCGCCCGGGCGCGATGCCGGGCATCACCGAAGCGGTCAACCGCTACCAGGGCCCGTTCAACGACATCCGTGTCGCCTCGGGCGTGCTGCCGGATTCGCAGCGTCCGACCTACGAAGCCCTGGTGGCCGAGTGGAAGGAAAAGGGCCTGCCGTCCGCGCTGGCGCAGCAGCTGGCCGAACTGCACTTCCTGGAGCCGGCGTTCGACATCATCGAACTGGCCCGCACCCGCAAGCTGAAGCCGGTGGACGTGTCCAAGGTCCACTTCCGCCTGGGCGATGCCCTGCAGCTGCCGTGGCTGTTCGAGCAGGTCGACGCGCTGGAGGTCAACGGTCGTTGGCACGCGGTGGCACGTGGCGTGCTGCGTGACGAACTGGCGGCCAACCACCGCAACCTGGCCGGCCAGGTGCTGGGCACCAAGGGCAGCAGCGCGGAGGCCAAGGTGGCAGCCTGGATGGGCCGTGACGACAACAGCCTGCGCTTCACCCTGGCAATGCTGGCCGAACTGGCCGAGCAGAAGACCCTGGACTACCCGACCGTCTCGGTCGCGGTGCAGCGCCTGGGCCAGCTGGCGGCGCATGGTGCGTAAGCGCATTCGCGCTGACGCCCCACGGTTTGCTCTGCAAACCGTGGGCCCCATGCCAACCATGCTCCCAGACCCCCGCGCCGTTGGCGCGCCCCCCTGACTCAGGGGGGCTCCTGATCTGCAGCAGTTGGAGGAACGGCCCCGCGAAAGCGGGGCCGTTCTTTCTGCATTGCACGACCGGGTATGCTCTTGCTGGCACACCCACCCGGATCCACCGATGAGCGACTCCCCCCGCATCGCTTTCCTGGCCAGCAGCACCGAACCGGCGCAGATGGCGCGCGCGGCGATGGTCTCGCGCTATGGCGACTTCGCGCCCGAGCAGGCCGACGTGCTGTGCCCGCTGGGCGGTGATGGCTTCATGCTGCAGACGCTGCACCGGCACGGGCACCTGGGCAAGCCGGTGTTCGGCATGAAGCTGGGCACCGTCGGCTTCCTGATGAACCAGTACCGCGGCGACGATGACGTGCATGCCCGCATCGCCCGCGCCGAGCCGGCCCATCTGCGCCCACTGGAAATGGTGGCACTGACCGAATCGGGCACCAGCACCGGTTCGCTGGCATATAACGATGTCTCGCTGTTGCGCCAGACCCGGCAGGCGGCACACATCGGCATCGACCTCAACGGCCAGGAGCGGGTGGCCGAGCTGATCGGTGACGGCGTGCTGGTGGCCACCCCGGCCGGCAGTACCGCCTACAACTATTCCGCGCATGGGCCGGTGCTGCCGCTGGGCTCGCATACCATTGCGCTGACGCCGCTGGCCCCGTACCGGCCACGGCGCTGGCGCGGCGCGATCCTCAAGGCCGATACCGAGGTGCGCTTCCGCGTGCTCGATCCGTACAAGCGCCCGGTCAGCGTCACCGCCGATTCGCACGAGACCCGTGATGTGGTGGAGGTGACCATCCGCGAGTCGAAGGACCGCCGGGTGACCCTGCTGTTCGACCCGGAGCACAATCTGGAAGACCGGATCCTGAGCGAACAGTTCGTTTTTTGAGGACAATAGGCCGCCGGCCCCGCCGACCGCTTGAAGGACCCCACCGATGGGCGACAACTCCCCCCGTTTGCTGACCGTCGCGGTGACCTCGCGCGCGCTGTTTGATCTGGAAGAAAGCCACGCGCTGTTCGAGAGCGATGGCGTGGCGGCCTATGCCGAATTCCAGCGCCAGCATGAGGACGATATCCTCGGCCCGGGCGTGGCCTTTCCGGTGGTGCGCAAGCTGCTGGCGCTGAACCAGGGCGCCAGCCCGGAGAACCCGCGGGTCGAGGTGATCCTGTTGTCGCGCAACTCGGCCGATACCGGCCTGCGCATTTTCAATTCGATCCAGCACTATGGCCTGGGCATCATCCGCGCGACGTTCACCGCCGGCGAGCCGACCTGGCCGTATGTGAAGCCGTTCGGTACCGACCTGTTCCTGTCGGCCAACCCGGAATCGGTGCGCAGCGCGCTGCGCCACGGCATCGCCGCAGCGACGATCCTGCCCAAGCCGCCGGGTGAGACCGCGGCGGCGGCAGCCGACCAGATCGACATCGGCCGCCCGGCCGGCCAGCTGCGCATCGCCTTCGACGGCGACGCGGTGATTTTCGGCGATGAAAGCGAGCGCATTTCGCGCGAGCAGGGCGTGGAAGCGTTTGGTCGCCACGAGCGCGAGCGCGCCCGTGAGCCACTCAGCGGCGGTCCGTTCCGTGGTTTCCTGTCGGCCCTGCATACGCTGCAGGAAGTGTTCCCGGCCGGCGAAAGTGCACCGATCCGTACCGCGCTGGTCACCGCGCGTTCGGCGCCGGCGCACGAGCGGGTGATCCGCACCCTGCGTGAGTGGGGCGTGCGCCTGGATGAGGCGCTGTTCCTCGGTGGCCGCCACAAGGGGCCGTTCCTGCAGGCCTTCGGTGCCGACATCTTCTTCGACGATTCGCAGCACAACATCGACAGCGCGCGCGAACACGTGGCCGCCGGTCACGTCCCGCACGGTGTCGCCAACGAGGGCTGACGTCATGATGGGTGGGTGCCAACCGTTGGTTGGCACGTCATCGCCCCGGTAGGTGCCAACCTTGGTTGGCACGGTGGTGCGTCACTGCCCACCAAGGTGGGCCGCTACCGGTCAATGCGTGACCGACATCCCCAGCTGCAGATCCACCACTTTCCAGCGCAGGCCCTGCGGTTCCAGCACGACCTTCAAGGGCGGCTGGCCGGGACCGCGATCGACGTCGATCACGAAGCGGTCCAGCGCTTCGAAATGGTGTTCGGCGTTCTTCAATGGCCGCGCTGGCTCGGTCGGGCCGAAGGCGTCGCCGCCCTGCAGCTCATTGCGGCCGCGTTTCCACAGCACGTGACCTTGCAGCATTGCGCCGATCCCGGCCGGGGTGACCATGGTGTCCACGGCGGCACCACCCAGCTGGTCGCCCAGGCCGTAGAGGAGGGCGCCGAATGGGCTGGCCGCCACATCCGGACCGGCCTGGCGTACCAGATAGTCGTTGAGCTGGGCGCGCAGGCTGCTGCGAACGCGCGGGAAGTCCACGTAGCGCTCCAGGCGCGCGGTGTCACGCTGCTCGATGGCCTTGGACAGGCCGTTGACGGCCATGTAGGGGCCGCCAAACCACCAGGCTGCCAGCGCCAGGACCAGCAGGATTGCGAGGGCAGTGAGCTTTTTCATGCCCCCAGACTGCCGCAACGGCGGGCGTGCCGGGTGAAGACTCAATGACTGGGGGAGCCGCGGCCATCTCCGAAGGCGTCCACCAGTTGCTGGCGCTCGGCAGCGCTCAGCGCCTCCAGCCGTGTGGCCAGTACTTCATCCAGGCTGCCGATGCGGGTGGTGCCGAGGATCCCGCTGGCCACGCCGGGGTGGCCCAGCGCGTAGGCGAAGGCGGTCTGCGCCGGGCGCTGGCTGTGGATCGCGGCCACGGCGCTGCGCATGCTGCGGGCGCTGCGCATCAGTTGCCGGCTGCTGGGTTTGAGCCAGGCGCGCGCCAGGTACCAACCATCGGCCAGCCGCGGCAGGCGCGGGCGCGCGGGCAGCAGGTGGCCCTGTGCCAGCACCGTGCCTGCCAGCACGCCGATGCCAGCGGCGTGCAGCTGCTCGATCAGCGGTTCGCGGTCCTGCTGCAGGGCGTTGTAGTCCAGCAGCACCACATCGAAGGCGGTGGGGTGGGCGATCATCCAGCGCAGGGTCGATGCGGAGTGGGTGTTGATGCCGGTGTGCCGGATCAGCCCACGCTCGCGCAGGCGTTGCAGTGCGGCCAGCAGATCGTCGTTGATGTCGTGTTCGCTGGCGCCATGCAGCTGGTAGATGTCCAGATGGTCCAGGCCGAGGTTGCGCAGCGAGGCTTCGCAACTGGCGGTGATGGCCGCAGGCGAGAAGTTGCGCTGCTCGGCACCGCTGATGCCGGCCTGGCCGGTCAGCGTGCCGCCCTTGCTGGAGATCACCAGCGCATCGCGCGGGTAGTGCTTCAGCAGCGGGCGAAGAATGCGGCCCAGGCGCGGCTCGGCATGGAAGCCGGAGTAGTTGTGCCCGGTGTCGAGCAGGTTCACACCATGGGCCAGGGCATGCGCGACCACGGCTGCCGCCGCCTCTTCGGGAAAGCGGCGATGGCCCCAGAACCCGGAGCAGCCCAGACCGACCGGTGAAACCGCCAAGCCGGTACGGCCCAGCACTCGCCGCTGGCGCGCCAGCGCAGACTGCGGCGACATCAGAATTCCAGGTCCAATGCCGCGCACAGGTAGTCGACGAACGGGCCCAGCCCGGCCAGATCCTTGCCCAGCGTGGACAGCAGGCGCGGCCCGGTCATCGTGGCGTCGTCCAGCGAGCGCCACATCACCCAGTTGCGGTGCTTGAGGTCATCGATGAACTCGAAGTCGGCCGGGAAGCCGCGCGGCGGGCGCACCAGCTTCTCGCTTTCCTCGAAATCGAAGCGCTTGCGAAGGGCCGGTGCATGCGCGGCCGCCTTCCAGCTGCCCGGGTTGTCGAGGATGAAATGGCGCACGCGGCGCTGGGTCTCCGGCTCCGGGTGCCACAGGCCTGCGCCGACGAAGCTCTCGCCCGGCTGCAGATGCACGTAGAACGAGGGCGCGGCCACTTCGCGGCGGCGCTCATGGAACAGACGCGCGCCCTGCCAGGTCTTGTAGGGCGACTTGTCGTTGGAAAAACGCGCGTCGCGATGGATGCGGAACAGCGAGCCACCGACACCACGGGTATCGGCGCGGAAGTGCTCGCTGACCTCGGCCAGCGCCGGTTGCAGATCGCCCAGCAGGCGCAGGAACGGCTGTCGCACGTGGTCTTCATACTGCTGGCGATGGTCGTTGAACCAGGCCTTGTCGTTGTGCCGCGCGAGGCTGCGCAGGAACCTGAAGCTGGCGTCCGAGAAATAGGTACTCACAACGTCTCCTGCAGATGCTGGCCCCACTCACGCAGCGACTGCAGCAGAGCCTGGCGCCGGGCGTCATCGGGCGCATCGGCGGCCAGTGCATCGAGCTGCTGCTGGTACTGGGGCAGGTTGAGTTCGCCCAGGCCGCCGTCTCCGAGCAGGCGCTGGCGGCGGTAATCCTGCCAGCGCTCGCGTTCAGCCGGCGCGAGGCTGCCAGGATGGTTGCGCGCGCGGTAGCGGAACAGCAGCTCGGGCAGGCGTGGGTCGCGGAAGCGGCCTTCCAGCGCGGCCAGCTGTTCCGGCGCGGTGGTGCGGGCCAGCGCCAGCAGCGGCTTGTCGCCGTTGCCGAGGAAACCGTCATACAGCGAGGCATCGACGTCGGCCACGGTGGCCGCGCGTGGCTGGTTGTAGACCTGGCGCGCCTTCTCGGCCAGCTGCGGGGCGAACGCACGCAGGCGCTCGACCTTGGCCTCGATCGCCGCCACGTCCAGGCCCAGCCGCGCATGGTCATCGGCACGCAGGTGATTCCAGGCGATCAGTGCCGGCACCTTGTTCAGATGCACTTCCTTCAGCGGCACCCGCGCCGCGCCCTCGGGCAGTTCGCTGGCGCGCATGTACAGCCGCTGCGCGATCACCTCGGCGGGCAGTTCCAGCAGGTCGTCGATGTCGCCGTCCAGGTCGAACACGATCACCCGGTTGTTGATGGTCGGGTGCACCGCCAGCGGTAGTACCGGTGCGGCGCACAGGCGGCTGGCCGGGTAGCGCATGGAGATATGCAGCACCGGCTTGAGCGCGGCCACATCCAGCAGGCTGCCGACGAAGCGCTTGTCGCGCAGTTTCAGTGCGTAGTCCCACAGGCGGGGTTGCGACTGCTTGAACAGGCGCGCCATGCCGATGGTGGCGCGCACGTCCGAAAGCGCTTCGTGCGCATCGCCTTCGCGCACGTGGTTGGCTTCGGCCAGATGTTCCAGCTTGAACGAGGTGGCGCCGTCCTCGCGCAGCGGCCACTGGATGCCATCCGGGCGCATCGCGCGCATCAGCCGCAGCATGTCCAGCAGGTCCCAGCGCGAATTGCCGTTGCGCCACTCGCGCTCGTACGGGTCGTGGAAGTTGCGGAACAGGCCGTAGCGGACGAACTCGTCATCGAAGCGCAGCGTGTTGTAGCCCAGTGCGCAGGTGCCGGGCCGCGACAGCAGTTCGTTGATGCGGTCGAACGCTTCGGCCTCGCTGATGCCTTCAGCCAGGGCCTGCTGCGGTGTGATGCCGGTGACCAGGGTGGCCATCGGCGAGGGCAGCAGGTCATCGGCCGGGCGCACGAAGAAGCTGACCGGGGTGTCGATCTCGTTGAGGTCGGCGTCGGTGCGGATCGCGGCGAACTGCGAGATGCGGGTGCGCCGCGGATCCTGGCCGAAGGTTTCCAGGTCGTAGAACAGGAAGCTGTCAGCCATCAGTGCGCGCCCTCCAGCACCGGCAGCTGCGCATGGATCTGCGCTTCCAGTGCAGCCCAGTCGATGTTGTCCAGTGAATCGTGGCCGGCGGTGGCCACCACCAGCATGTCGCGCTGCAGTTCGGTGCGGCGCAGTGCTTCGGCATACGGCGTGTGCAGGAAGGTGACCATGGTGTAGTGCGGCACGAAGCGGGTCGGCCAGCGCCGCTGCAGTTCCTGCTCCAGCTCGCGTTGCAGCAGGAACGCAGGATCGGCCACGCGGTCGCGCATTTCCAGATAGTTCTCCAGCGCCATCTGCTGGATGGCACGCGCGTTCGGCTTGCGCTCGCGCTCGAATGCCGCGAACGCGCCTTCCAGGTCATCCGCTTCCATCAGATGGCGGGCCAGTGCCACGCAGTCCTCGAAGGCGCAGTTCATGCCCTGGCCGTGGAACGGCACCATGGCATGGGCGGCATCGCCGATCAGCACGGCGCGGCCCTGCTGGTGCCAGCGTTCCAGGGTGAGCGTGCCGAGCAGGCCCGGCGGGTGCTGTTCCCAGTCTGCGTGCAGGTTCGGGATCAGCGGCAGGGTATCGCCGAACTCGCGCGCGAACAGTGCTTCGGCCTGCGCCCCGGTGTTGACTGTGGCGAAGCTGGGATCACCCTGGTTGGGCAGGAACAGGGTGACGGTGAAGGTGCCTTCGTGGTTGGGCAGGGCGATGCACATGTAGTGGCCGCGTGGCCAGATGTGCAGTGCATTGCGCTCGATACGGAAGCCGCCGTCGGCGGCCGGCGGGATCTCCAGCTCCTTGTAGGAGTGGTCGAGGAAGGCGATGTCCTCGCCCAGCGGTGCGCGCCGGTTCATCGCCGCCCGCAGCGCCGAGCCGGCGCCGTCTGCACCGATCAGGCTGTCGAAGTGGATGTCATGCGGGCTGTCATCGCGGTCGTCGATGAAGCGTGCGTAGCCGGCATCGAAGTCCACGGTGTGCAGACGGCGGTGGAAGTGCACGGTGGCACCGGCCTGTTCGGCCAGCTCCAGCAGCGTGGTGTTGAGGTCGCTGCGGTGGATCGACCAGATCACTTCGCTGTCATCGCGGCCATAGCGTTGCAGCTGCGGTTCGCCTTCGCGCGGGTGCACCATGCGCCCACGCATCATCACCGCGCGCGCCATCACCTCGTCCTCCACGCCGGCTTGGCGCAGCGCGTTGCGTCCGCGCTCGGCCAGGGCCAGGTTGATCGAACGGCCGCTCTCGTAATCGGCGATGCGCGGATCGCCGCGGCGTTCGTACAGGGTGATGCGCCAGCCCTGCCGCGACAGCAGGATGGCCAGCAGGGATCCGGCCAGGCCGGCGCCGATAATGCTCAACGAGCGGGAAGCGTGTGCGATCAACGAACTGTCCAGCAGTAGGGGAGGCGCCGGCTCAGAGGCCGGCCCAGGCTTCCACTTCCTCGACGAAGTGATGCACGTCCAGGTAGCGGTTGTAGAGCGGGGTGGGAGAAATGCGGATGACGTCCGGTTCGCGCCAGTCGCCGAGCACGCCGATGCCACGCAGATGCTCGAACAGGGCACGACCGCGCTCACGACCGCCGATCACGCGCAGCGACAGCTGGCAGCCACGGCGCTGCGGATCGGCTGGGGTAATGATGTCCAGCACGCTGGACAGGCGCGCGCGTACCAGCGCTTCAAGCATGCCGGTCAGTGCCAGCGATTTGCTGCGCAGCGTCTCCATGCCGGCACGCTCGAACAGGTCCAGTGAGGCGCGCAGCGGGGCCAGGCCGAGGATCGGCGGATTGCTCAGCTGCCAGCCTTCGGCACCGATGGCCGGGGTGAACTGCGGCGCCATCTGGAAGCGGGTGCTCTCTTCATGGCCCCACCAGCCGGCAAAGCGCGGCAGCGTGGTGTCGCGGTGGTGGCGCTCGTGCACGAATGCACCGGCAACCGCGCCCGGGCCGCTGTTGAGATACTTGTAGTGGCACCACACGGCGAAATCGGGGGCCACCTCATGCAGGCGCAGTGGCAGATTGCCCACCGAATGGGCCAGGTCGAAGCCGATGCGCGCGCCCTGCAGTCGCGCCGCGCGGGTGATCGCGTCCAGGTCGAAGGCCTGGCCGGTGCGGTACTGCACGCCCGGCCACAGCACCAGCGCCAGGCGCGGGCCGTGTTCGGCGATGGCGCGTTCGATCGCCACCTGCGAGATCGTGCCATTGGGCTCATCCGGCTGTACTTCCACCAGGCATTCGGCGGGGTCGAAGCCGTGGAAGCGGATCTGTGCCTCAACGGCATGGCGATCGGTGGGGAACGCGCCGGCCTCCATCAGGATCACCGGGCGCTCGGCCGTCGGCCGGTAGAAGCTGACCATCATCAGGTGCAGGTTCACGCTCAGCGTGTTCATGGCCACCACTTCGCTGGGCAGTGCGCCGACTACGCGGGCCAGCTGCGCGCTCACCAGACGGTGGTAGGACAGCCACTGCGTGGGGCCGGTGAAGTGGCCTTCCACCGCCAGCTCGCCCCACTGCTTCATCACTTCCTGCACCGCCGCCTGCGCACCGCGCGGCTGCAGGCCCAGCGAGTTGCCGACGAAGTAGGTCTGTTCGCCGCCGCCATGGCGCGGAATCAGGAATTCGTTACGCAGCGGGCGCAGCGGATCGGCGGCGTCCAGGGCAATGGCGTGGGTGCGGCTGAGCAGGTCGGACATGGTTGGGCAACAGGCTGCAACGGGACGGCCAGTGTAGCGCCTGGGGCGGCGTACCCGGTGGCAGGGATGCGTGCATGCCGCCGAACATGTAGAGCCGAGCCCATGCTCGGCTACGCGGGCCCACAGCCGAGCATGGGCTCGGCTCTACAAGGGCTCAACCTGCCGCCGGCGCGGGCAACGGGTCCACGTGCCCGCATTCACTGCACGTACGCAGTTCAAGGCTGGCCTGGTACCTGGCAAAGACCTTGGGCAGGTCGGTCTCGATGTTCTGCAGCGTGAAATACTCTTCGTAGAGCTTGTGGTTGCAGCGCTCGCAGTGCCAGATCACGCCGTCACGTTCATGCGGCAGGCGCTTGCGTTCGACCACCAGGCCGACACCGCCGGGCGGGCGCCGCGGCGAGTGCGGCACCCTGGCCGGCAGCAGGAAGATCTCGCCGGCACGGATCGGAATGTCGCGCACCGCGCCGTCTTCCTGCACCTTCAGCACCATCTCGCCTTCGAGCTGGTAGAACCACTCCGGGCCTTCGTCGTAGTGGTAGTCGGTGCGCGAGTTCGGCCCGCCCACCACCATCACGATGAAGTCGCCGTTGTCGATCATCTTGTTGCCCACCGGCGGTTTCAGCAGGTGGCGATGTTCTTCGATCCAGGCGTGCAGATTGATCGGCGAGGCGAGCATGGTCGTGATCCGTAGAGAGGTCAGTCGCGCCGGCCCTGGCGCGGCACGTAGGACAGGGCCTTTTCATAGGCCGGCTTGAGCTCTTCCGGTGCACCGACGTCGATGCCCATCTCGCTGACCCGGCCGTTCTTCAGGCTGTAGACCCAGCCGTGCACCATCAGCTTCTGGCCGCGCGCCCAGGCGTCCTCGACGATGGTCGAGCGGCACAGGTTGGCGACCTGCTCGATCACGTTCAGTTCGCACAGACGTGCATGCTTCAGCTCGTCATCGTCGATCGCATCGAGGATGCCCTGGTGCTTCTGCACGACATCGCCGACGTGGCGCAGCCAGTTGTCGGCCAGGCCGACGCGGGTGTTGTGCAGGCAGGCATGCACGCCGCCGCAGCCGTAGTGGCCGACGATCAGGATATGTTTCACCTTCAGCTGGTCCACCGCGTACTGCACCACGCTCAGGCAGTTCAGGTCGCTGTGCGCCACCACGTTGGCGACGTTGCGATGCACGAACACTTCGCCCGGCGCCATGCCGATGATCTGGTTGGCCGGCACGCGCGAGTCGGAGCAGCCGATCCACAGATATTCCGGATGCTGCTGCTTGGCCAGCTGGTGGAAGAACTCCGGATCTTCCTGGGCGATGCGGTCGGCCCAGTCGCGGTTGTTCTGCAGCAGGCGATGGATGTCTTTCATGTGCGGTATCCCTGGCGTCGGGTGGGGGCTCGCCGCAGCCGTCCGGCTGCAGCGTCGCGGGAACAGGGGCGATCAGTCGCTGCGGGCAGCCTGTTCGCGGTGCCAGCGCATCCATTGCGCCAGCTCCTGGGAAGAAGGGGTGGCCAGTGCCTCCAGCGCGGCGATCACCGCCTGCTGGTTGGCCTCGGGATGGTTCTGGCTGAGCTTGAGCTTCAGCTGCACGTGCTCGACCTGGAAGCGGAAGCCGACGATCGCGCGCAGCTCCGGGCCATGCTCGGCGCGCGTGGCATCGAACTGCCAGGCCTGGCCGACGCTGGCTTCGAAACGGTCGCTGATCGCGCCGACCAGATCGGCCAGCGCGGCGGTATCGTCGAACGTCTGCAGCTGGCCACGCAGTTCGGCGGCGGCGTAGTTCCAGGTCGGCACCCGCGCGGCAGGTTCCTTGTCCGGATACCAGCTGGCAGACACATAGCCATGCGGGCCATCGACCAGCACCTTGGCCGCGCCACGACAACGTGACTGCGGGTTGGCGCGGGCCCAGTGGCCGCGCAGTTCGATGCGGTCACCGTCACGCTGGTACAGCACCGGCATCCGGGTCAGTTCGGGCAGGCCATCGCTGCCGGGGGTGAGCACGGTGACGAACGGGTCGCGCGCCAGCAGTCGGTCCAGCCAGAGCAGGTCGGTCTCGGCGAAGGCGCGCGGGGTGAACATGTCCGGCTCAGGCGCGCCCGCCGAGCGACTGCACCATGCGGCCACGCAGGCCTTCGTCACTGTCGGCGTGCGGCGGCTGCACCTCGTGCAGGCTGAAGCCGCGCACCAGCGCGTCTTCCTCGTCCAGGCCGTCGAACTCGACGAATTCGGCGTCGAACAGCTGCGCGCGGGCGGTGTCCTCGCTGTCGTAGCTGAGGGTATTGCCATCGCTGTCGAGCACTTCGGCGGTGCCGGCCGGACGCACGCGCAGGCGGGCCCAGATCAGGGTGTTGCCGAGGCTGGCCAGCCACCAGCTGTCGCGCGAGGCGGTGATGTCATTCATGAGCGTATTACCAGAGCGAGGCCAGCCAGAGCAGGGCGGCCATGCCCAGTCCGGCCAGCAGGGTCAGCAGCGATACCCAGGCCGGTGTCGCCAGCCCGGACAGCGAGCGGTCCGGCTGCTGGCGATAGTCGCGGCGCAACAGCCAGCCCAGGGCGTCGGGCTTGAGGAAGGCGCCGCTGCCGAAGCGCGCGGCGAGCGCCGGATGGCGATCGCGCACGTGCACCAGGGTCAGCGGCCAGAAGATCACGAAGGCACTGAACCCGGCCACTGCAACGCCGACGAAACAGAGGGCGAAGAACAGGGTCATGGGGGCAGTACCTCCGTGCTCGTTTGGGTTTAGAAGTCCGCGCTGCCCGGGGCGCGCGGGTAGGGGATCGCATCGCGGATGTTGGACAGGCCGCAGACGTAGACCACCAGGCGTTCGAAGCCGAGGCCGAAGCCGGCGTGCGGCACCGAGCCATAGCGGCGGAAATCGCGGTACCAGCTGTAGTGCTCACGGTCCAGGCCGAACTGGGCCATGCGCGCATCCAGCACATCCAGGCGCTCTTCGCGCTGGCTGCCGCCGATGATCTCGCCGATGCCCGGGGCCAGCACGTCCATCGCGGCGACGGTCTTGCCGTCGTCGTTCAGGCGCATGTAGAAGGCCTTGATGTGCTCGGGATAGTTGGTCACCACCACCGGGCGGCCGACGTGTTCCTCGGTCAGCCAGCGCTCGTGTTCGGTCTGCAGGTCCAGGCCCCATTCGACCGGGAAGTCGAACTTCTTGCCGGACTTCTGCAGCAGGCTGACCGCATCGGTGTAGTCGATGCGCTCGAACGGCGCATTGATGAAGTCTTCCAGCTTGGTGATCGCGTTCTTGTCCACGCGCTCGGCGATGAAGGCCAGGTCGTCGCCACGCTCGTTCAGCACCGCGCGGAACAGGTACTTCAGGAACTCTTCGGCCAGGCGCGCGTCTTCGGCCAGGTCGGCGAAGGCGATTTCCGGCTCGATCATCCAGAACTCCGCCAGGTGGCGGGTGGTGTGGCTGTTCTCGGCGCGGAAGGTCGGGCCGAAGGTGTAGACCTTGCTCAGCGCCAGGCAGTAGGCCTCGACGTTCAGCTGGCCGGACACGGTCAGGAAGGTTTCCTTGCCGAAGAAGTCGCGGCTGAAATCGATCGCGCCCTTCTCGTCGCGCGGCAGGTTCACCATGTCCAGGGTGGACACGCGGAACATCTGGCCGGCGCCTTCGGCGTCGGAGGTGGTGATGATCGGGGTGCTGATCCAGTTGAAGCCGTTCTCGTGGAAGAAGCGGTGCACGGCCTGGGCCAGGCAGTTGCGGATGCGGGTGACCGCGCCGAACAGGTTGGTGCGCGGGCGCAGGTGCGCCACTTCACGCAGGAACTCCGGCGACATCGGCTTGGGCTGGATCGGGTAGGTGAGCGGGTCTTCCACCCAACCGACCACTTCCAGCGCGCTGGCCTGGATCTCGAACGACTGGCCCTTGCCCTGCGACTTCACCAGGGTGCCGGTGGCGATGACCGAGCAGCCACTGGTCAGGCGCTTGATCTCGTCGAAGTTGGCCAGGGTGTCGTTGGCCACGACCTGGATCGGGGCGAAGCAGGAGCCGTCGCTCACATTCACGAAGGCCAGATTCGCTGAACCGCGCACCGTGCGCACCCATCCGCGTACCGTGACTTCGCCGCCTTCCGGGATCTTCCCGGCAAGCGCATGTTCAACGCTGACCACCGTCATGACTTGAATCCTCTGCTGATCGACTCGATCTGTGAACACGGGAGTTTACCGGTTGCAGCGTTCCGCTTGCGAGGCATTTTTCGTGGCAACGGCTCCTTATAATGTCCCCGTACCTCTGGAGTAGCCCCATGGCTGTCAGCCTGACCCCCATTGCCTTCGAGCGCGTGCAGCGCTTTGTCGCCCAGACCCCCGGCGCGCTCGGCCTGCGCTTCGGCGTGACCAAGACCGGCTGTTCCGGCTGGGGCCACGTGACCGACCTGGCCCGCGACGAGCGCGAGGGCGACACCGTGTTCGACCAGGACGGCGTGAAGATCTATGTCGACGCCAAGAGCCTGGCGCTGGTGGACGGCACCGTGATCGACTTCGGCAAGCACGGCCTGAGCGAGACGTTCACGTTCAGCAACCCCAATGCCACGGCCGAGTGCGGCTGCGGCGAAAGCTTCACCACCGACGCCGACAAGGCCTGACGCACGGCCCGGCGCCCGCCGGGCATGGCCCGGCGCTACCCCGCCGGGGAATGGCCCGGCCAACCCGCCTGGCAGGTGCCGACCGCAACCCGCTTGGTAGGTGCCGACCTTGGTCGGCACGAAGGACCCACGGATGGAACGCCCGGTTTTCACCTATCACCCCAACGCCTACGCGACCGCCTTCGAAGCAGTCGATGGGGTCTGTGACGGCTGCGGCCAGCCGCGGACGCTGCGCTACCGCGGGCCGTTCTACACCGCCCTGAAGCCCGATTACCTGTGCCCGTGGTGCATCGCCGATGGCAGTGCGTCTGCACGCTTCGAGGGCGAATTCACCGGCTGGAGTGATATCGAGGGGGTGTCGCCGGACCCGGCCGACCCGCCGCCGACCATCCCCCGTGAGATGCTGCTGGAGATCTGCGAGCGCACGCCGGGCTATCGGTCCTGGCAGCAGTCGGTCTGGCTCAGCCATTGTGAACGGCCCTGCGCGTTCCTCGGATTCGCCGGTGGCGAGGACCTGCTGCCCATCCGGGATCAGGTCCGGCCGGACGTGGCGGAGGTCAACCCGGGCGACGCCGACTGGGTGCTGGAACACCTGACCCGTGACGGTGAGATGGTCGGTTGCCTGTTCCAGTGCCTGGAGTGCGGCCAGCACCGCCTTCACGTCGATCTGGGCTGAATACGCTCGCCGGGCATGGCCCGGCGCTACCTGCCGAGGGTAGGTGCCGACCCTGGTCGGCACGGCGGCATGGGCCGCCTGGTTGCCCGCCACCCCCATCTGCGCCATAATGCGCGGCTTCCTGCCTCCCTGGCGGGAATCCTTGCCCCACCGCGGTCTCAACGGCGGGGGGCTGTCCGGCCGCAAGGCCACATCCGAAAGGTAGAAAAAACATGAGTCGTCATTACGAAATCGTGTTCATGGTCCACCCGGACCAGAGCGAGCAGGTCCCGGCCATGATCGAGCGCTACAAGTCGCTGGTCGAGAACGGCAACGGCACCATCCACCGTCTGGAAGACTGGGGCCGCCGCCAGCTGGCGTACCCGATCCAGAACCTGGTGAAGGCCCACTACGTGCTGATGAACATCGAAGCCGACCAGACCGTTCTGAACGAGCTGACCGAAAGCTTCCGCTTCAACGACGCCGTGCTGCGCAACCTGGTCATCAAGCGTGACGAGGCTGACACCGAGCAGTCGCTGATCATGAAGAGCAAGGACGAGAAGGGTGACAAGCCGGAGCGCGGTGAGCGCCGTCGTCGTGACGACGAAGAAGGCGAGTCCACCACCACCGCTGACAACGAAGCCGGCGACGACGCCGCTTCTGCCGCCTAAGGAGCCTTCCCATGTCCAAGTTCTTCCGTCGCCGCAAGTTCTGCAAGTTCACGGCTGAAGGTGTGAAGGAGATCGACTACAAGGATCTCAACACCCTGCGCCAGTACCTGACCGAGAACGGCAAGATCGTGCCGAGCCGCGTCACCGGTACCAAGTCGAAGTACCAGCGTCAGCTGGCGACCGCCGTCAAGCGCGCTCGCTTCCTGGCCCTGATCCCGTACACCGACAACCACGACGTCTGATGCCGGCGGGGCGGCCCGGTGCCGCCCCCGCTGTGCCAGCTATTCGGACAGCCTTTGTTGCGGGGCATCGCCTCGCTAACGAATAACTCATCTGGAGCAATACCATGCAGCTGATCCTCCTGCAGAAAGTCACCAACCTCGGCAACCTGGGCGACCTGGTTGATGTGAAGCCGGGCTACGGCCGCAACTTCCTCGTGCCGCAGGGCAAGGCCGTGCCGGCCACCGAGAGCAACAAGGCCGAGTTCGAAGCCAAGCGTGCCGAATACGAAGCCAAGGCCCAGGCCATCCACGCCGACGCTGAGAGCCGCAAGGCCAAGCTGGAAGGCGCCAGCGTGACCATCGCCGCCAATGCTTCGACCGAAGGCAAGCTGTACGGCTCGGTCGGCCCGCGCGATATCGCCGAAGCCTTCACCGCTGCCGGCCTGCCGCTGGAAAAGAGCGAAGTGATCCTGGGTGAAGGCGCTTACCGCAACATCGGCGAGTACGACGTGCTGGTTCACCTGCACGCCGACGTCGAGACCACCGTCAAGGTCGTCATCGTCGCCGAAGCCTGATACCACGCCGCAAGGCCTGGCATCACCGCAGAACGGGCGCCCGCAAGGGTGCCCGTTTTGTTTTGTGGGCCCGGCCGCTGGCCGGAAGGGGGCCCGGATTCCACCCCCATTCGTAGAACACGGCCACATCGGTATACTCAGGGCGTCACACCTGTTCCACGGTCAGCGATCCCAGCAGGATCAATGACTTGGAGGGTAAATGCAGGCCGCTCGCCGGCCCCAGTCCGGAACCTCTATGCGTCTTTCCACGATCAAGCTGTCCGGCTTCAAGTCGTTCGTCGATCCGACCACCCTGCACCTGCCGACCAACATGACCGGCGTGGTGGGGCCCAATGGCTGCGGCAAGTCGAACATCATCGACGCCGTGCGCTGGGTCATGGGCGAGAGTTCGGCCAGCCGCCTGCGCGGCGACTCGCTGACCGACGTGATCTTCTCCGGTTCCAACGCCCGCAAGCCGGTCTCGCAGGCCACCGTCGAGCTGATCTTCGACAACTCGGATCACACGATTTCCGGCGAGTACGCCTCGTTCAACGAAATCTCGGTCAAGCGCACGGTCAGCCGCGACGGCACCAGCAACTACTACCTCAACGGCACCAAGTGCCGCCGCCGTGACATCACCGACCTGTTCCTCGGTACCGGCCTGGGCCCGCGCAGCTACTCGATCATCGAGCAGGGCATGATCAGCCAGATCATCGAGGCGCGTCCGGAAGACCTGCGTGTGTACCTGGAAGAGGCCGCCGGCATCTCCAAGTACAAGGAGCGCCGCAAGGAGACCGAGACCCGCATCCGCCACACCCGCGAGAACCTGGACCGGCTGGGTGACCTGCGTGACGAGATCAGCAAGCAGCTGGAACACCTCAAACGCCAGGCCCGGCAGGCCGAGCAGTACCAGGCGCTGCAGGAAGAGCGCCGGGTCAAGGATGCCGAATGGAAGGCGCTGGAGTTCCGGGGCCTGGACGGTCGCCTGTCGAAGCTGCGCGAAGGGCTGTCGCAGGAAGAGACCAGGCTGCAGCAGCTGATTGCCGACCAGCGCGACGCCGAGGCCCGTATCGAGACCTCGCGCGTGCGCCGCGAAGAGGCCGCCGATGCGCTCAACACCGCGCAGGCGGCGGTCTACCAGGTGGGCAGCACGCTGGCGCGCCTGGAACAGCAGATCCAGCATCAGCGCGAGCTGTCGCAGCGCCTGCACAAGGCGCGCGATGAAACGCAGCAGGCGCTGGCCGAACTGGGCCAGCACATCAGTGGTGATGAGGCCAGGCTGAGCATACTGCGCGAGGCCGTGGACGCCGCCAGTCCGCAGCTGGAGGCGTTGCAGGAAGAGAACGAGATCAAGCAGGAAAGCCTGCGCGAGGCCGAGGACCGTCTGGCTGGCTGGCAGCAGCGCTGGGAACAGCACACCTCACAGAGCTCGGAAGCTTCGCGCGCCGGCGATGTCGAGCGCACCCGCGTGGACTACCTGGACAAGCAGATCCTCGACGCCGACCGGCGCCGCGAGGCGCTGGCCGCCGAACGTGCCGGGCTGGACGTGGACGCGCTGGAGGACGCCTTCGAGCAGCTGCACCTGAAGCACGACACGCAGAAGACCGCACTGGATGAGCTGACCGAGGACGTCGAGCAGCGCAAGGAAGGCGTCGCCGCCGTGCAGGAACAGCAGCGCGCGGGCCAGAACGAACTGGCCGAGCTGCGCAAGCAGGCCAACGCCCTGCGCGGCAGGCTGGCATCGCTGGAAACCCTGCAGCAGGCCGCGCTTGGCCAGGAGCAGGGCGCGGCCGTCGCCTGGCTGAAGGCCCGTGGGCTGGATTCGGCGGCACGCGTCGGCGAGCGCCTGGATGTCGATGCCGGCTGGGAAAACGCGGTGGAAAGCGCGCTCGGCGAGCTGATCGAAGGCGTGCTGGTCGATGACCCGGGCCGCCTGGTCGATGCACTGGGCGAACTCGGCGAGGGTCATATCGCGCTGGTTGCCCATGACGATGCCGAGCTGAAGGTCGCGCCGACCTCGCTGGCCGCACGCGTGCGCGGCCCGGCGGCGATCCGCCGACTGCTGGCGCATCTGCATGGTGCCCGGGATCTGGCCGAGGCCAAGGCGCTGCAGGCCGGCTTGCCCGAGGGCGATTCGATCATCACCCAGAGCGGTGAACGACTGGGCCAGGGCTGGCTGCGCGTGTCGCGCTCCGGTGCGGCCCAGCAGGGGGCCCTGCTGCGCGAACGTGAGATCAACGAACTGCGCGAGCAGATCGAGCAGCTGCAGGAGCGCGAGGCTGCGCTGGAAGAACAGCTGTCGGGCTTCCGCGAGCAGTTGCTGGCGGCCGAGCAGCAGCGCGAGGACGCGCAGCGTGCGCTCTACCAGGCGCATCGTGCGGTGTCCGAACTGGCCGGCCAGTTGCAGAGCCAGCAGGGCAAGGTCGAGGCCGCGCGCACCCGCATCGATCGCATCGAAGGCGAACTGAAGCAGCTGCAGGAAACGCTGGAAGCCAACAGCGAGCAGGCGCGCGAAGCCCGTTCGCGGCTGGAAAACGCGGTCAGCAGCATGGGCGATCTGGAGTCGACCCGGCAGCGGCTGGAAGGCGAACGCCGCCAGCTGACCGAGGCCCGCGACCTCGCACGCGATGCCGCACGCGGGGTGCGCGAGCGTTCGCATTCGCTGGCCCTGACCCTGGAATCGCAGCGGGCGCAGCTGGCGTCGCTGGGCCAGGCACTGGAGCGCATGGGCACCCAGCGTGGCCAGCTCGATTCGCGCCTGGGCGAACTGCACTCGCAGCTGGATGAAGGCGATTCGCCGGTCGAATCGCTGCAGGCCGAACATCAGAACGCACTGGAAGAACGCGTGCGCGCCGACCGCGTGCTGACCGAGGCGCGCACCCTGCTGGATGGCATCGACGCCGAGCTGCGCAATTACGAGCAGACCCGCCACCAGCGCGACGAACAGGCGTTGGCGCAGCGCGAGCGAATTTCGCAGCGCAAGCTGGACCAGCAGGCCCTGGTGCTCAGCGCCGAGACCCTGCAGGGCGCTGTGGAGAAAGCCGGTTTCGTCATGCAGGACGTGCTCAACGCACTGCCCGAGGACGCCCGCCTGGGTGACTGGGAGCAGGCCGTGCACCAGATCGATGGCCGCATGCGCCGGCTGGAGCCGGTCAACCTGGCCGCCATCCACGAGTACGGCGAGGCCTCGCAGCGCTCGGAGTACCTGGATGCCCAGCATGTGGATCTGACCACCGCGCTGGAAACGCTGGAAGATGCCATCCGCAAGATCGACCGCGAGACCCGTGGCCGCTTCAAGGACACCTTCGACCGCGTCAACGCCGGCGTGCAGGCGCTGTATCCGCGCCTGTTCGGGGGCGGCCATGCGTATCTGGAACTGACCGGCGAGGACCTGCTCGATACCGGCGTGACCATCATGGCGCGTCCGCCGGGCAAGCGCGTGTCCAGCATCTCGCTGCTGTCCGGCGGCGAGAAGGCGATGACCGCGGTGGCGCTGGTGTTTGCCATCTTCCAGCTGAACCCGGCGCCGTTCTGTCTGCTGGACGAGGTGGACGCGCCGCTGGACGAGGCCAACGTCGGTCGCCTGGCCAACATGGTCAAGGAAATGAGCGAGAAGGTGCAGTTCCTGTTCGTCAGCCACAACAAGGCGACGATGGAGGCCGCGCACCAGCTGTCGGGCGTGACCATGCGCGAGCCGGGCGTCAGCCGGCTGGTGAGTGTCGACCTGGAAGAGGCCGCACGATTGGCGGGCGCGGCCTGACGTGCCATCCTAACTACCTGAATGAACCAGCCGGAGAACCTATCGAATGTCCGACACGGCACTGTTGCGCATCGGCATCCTGGCCGCCGGCCTGCTGTTGATCGCCGCGATCTTCCTGTTTGGCCGCCCGAAGAAGAAGCCCCAGGGGCGCCGCGTGGAAGGCGCGGAACCGACCAGCGGCGAGCGTCGCGAGCCGGTCCTGGGTGAGGATGGCGTCGCCGTGACCGGTGGCCGCCTCGAACCCGGCATGGGCGGAGAGGGCGAGCAGGCCGAACTGGGCCTGGCCGATACCGACGTAGGCGCAGCCAGCGACCTTGGCAAGCGCGCCACCCAGGATTTCGACAAGATCGTCTCGCTGTTCGTGGCCGCCCGCGCGGGCGAGCAGCTGCGTGGCGAAGACATCGTGGTGGCAGCGGAGAAGACCGGCCTGGTGTTCGGCCACATGAACGTGTTCCACCGCCTGGTGGAAGGCCACCCCGAGCGCGGCCCGATCTTCTCGATGGCCAGCATCATGAAGCCGGGCAGTTTCGACATGGCCAACATCCGTGCCATGGAAACCCCGGCCATCGCTTTCTTCCTGACCCTTCCGGCGCCGCTGACCGCGCTGGACGCCTGGGAGAAGATGCTGCCGACCGTGCAGCGCATGGCCGAGCTGCTCGACGGCGTGGTGCTGGATGACAGCCGCAATGCGCTCGGCCGGCAGCGCATCGCGCACATCCGTGACGAACTGCGCGCCTACGACCGCCAGCACCAGGCGCCGCCGCTGACCAAGACGCCGCGCTGGTAATGCCTGATGTGCCGACCAACGGTCGGCACCCACCCCCGTCGGCAATCCCCGGTAGATCCACGCCATGCGTGGATGCGGTTTACGACGGGACGCCGGCCACCTTGGCGAACGCGTGGCGGAATGCCGCCATCTCGTCCTCGGTTCCCACGGTCACGCGTACGCGCTGCGGCCAGATCGGCCAGCTGCGCCCGATCACCACGCCGTTCTCTGCCATCGCCTTGGCAAACGCGGCGCCGTCGCGCTGCACGTCCACCACGAAGCAGTTCGCCTCCGAAGGCAGGCAGCTGAAACCGCGCTTGCCGAGCCAGGCAATGGTGGCCTGCCGGGCCTTGGCATTCTGCCGGCGGCGCTGCGCAACCAGTTGCGGATCCTGCAGGCTGGCCAAGGCGGCGGCCAACGCCGGCACCGGCAGCGGGTTGTCGCCCAGGCGCGCCAGTTCGCGCAGGCGGTCGGGGTGCGCGGCCGCCACGCCCAGGCGCAGCCCGGCCATGCCGTACAGCTTGGAGAACGTGCGCAGCACGATCAGGTCATCGCGTTGCGCCACCTCGGCGATCAGACTCGGTTGATCGCTGTACTGCAGGTAGGCCTCGTCCACCAGCACGCGGGTAGTGGCGGGCTTGTGCGCCAGCAGCCACGCCAGTTCGGCCGGCGGGCTGATCGAGCCGGTCGGGTTGTTCGGGTTGCACACATACAGCAACCCGGTCGGGCGCGCATGCGCGGCAGCGACCATCGCGCGCAGGTCGTGTGCGCCGTCGGTTCGCAGCGGCACCTTCTGCACGTGCGCGCCGTGCGCGGCGGCGACCTCGCCCAGCGTCTCGAAGGTCGGGTCGGCTACCACCAGCCCGGCCTGCGGGCCGGTCCACACGACCGCCGCGCGATTGAGCGGTTCGCTGGAGCCGGGGTAGAGACGGACATGGTCGGCCGGAATTCGCGCCTGCTCGATGAAAGCGTCGCGCACCTGGCCGGCCAGGGCGAAGCGGTAGCGGCCGCAACCGGCGATGCTGTCGCGCGCAGCCTGCTGCGCTGCAGGCGAGGGGCCATACGGGCACTCGTTGAAATTCAGCAGCACGGCGCCTTCGGCGGGTGCGGAGGGCACCGTTGCAGCCGCAGCGGGTTGAGCACCGGCAAGGCGGGGCAGGCTGGCGCCGGCCAGGGCGAGGCCGGCACCGGCCAGTTGCAGGAAGTGGCGGCGGGAGGCGGGCAGGGTCACGGGCAGGGTTTCCGAAGGGCAGCCCGCGCACGCTAGCGCTGGTGGTGGCGCGCGGCAAGCCCGCGTTGTGTAGCGTCGAGCTTGCTCGACGGCCACCCCTCCGTAGCGTCGAGCTTGCTCGACTGCCATCCTGGGCCGGTAGAGCCGTCGAGCAAGCTCGACGCTACGAAAGCGGCCGTCGAGCAAGCTCGACGCTACAAGGGCGGGGGCGTTACAGGGCCTGACGGCCGGGCGAGGTAGAATCCCCGGCCATCCCAGAACCACCGGATCCCGATGAGCCCCAGCCCCGCCGAACGCGCCGAAGACCTTCGCCGGCAGATCGCCCAGGCCAACCGCGCCTATCACGAGCTGGATGCGCCGGAGATCCCCGATGTCGACTACGACCGCATGGTGCGCGAGCTGGAAGCGCTGGAGCGCGAGCATCCGGAACTGGCCCGTGCCGACAGCCCGACCCAGCAGGTCGGTGCGCGTCCGTCCGGTCGCTTCCCGGAAGTGCGCCACGCGGTGCCGATGCTGTCGCTGTCCAATGCCTTCAGCGACGAGGAAGTGGCCGATTTCGTGCGCCGCATCGATGAGCGCCTGGGCCGCCGCAGTCTGCAGTTCTCGGCCGAGCCGAAGATGGATGGGCTGGCGATCAGCCTGCGTTACGAGGAGGGTCATTTCGTACTCGGCGCGACCCGCGGCGATGGCAGCACCGGCGAGGACGTGAGCGCCAACCTGCGTGAAATCGGCGACATTCCCAAGCGCCTGCATGGCAAGGACTGGCCGGACGTGCTGGAAGTGCGGGGCGAGGTCTACATGGCCCGCGCCGACTTCGAGGCCTACAACGAACGTGCGCGCCAGCAGGGCGGCAAGGTGCTGGCCAACCCGCGCAACGCCGCAGCCGGCTCGTTGCGCCAGCTCGACCCAAAGATCAGTGCACAGCGCCGGTTGAGCTTCTTCGCTTACGGCACCGGCGAGGTGCAGGGCGGTGAGTTGCCCGATACCCACTCGGCGACGCTGGCGCAGCTGGGCGCCTGGGGCTTCCCGGTCAGTGCACTGTGCAAGGTGGTCGAGGGTACCGACGGCCTGCTCGGCTATTACCGCGCTATCGGCGAGCGCCGTGACGGCCTGCCGTTCGATATCGACGGCGTGGTCTACAAGCTCGATGATCGTGCTGGCCAGCAGGCGATGGGCTTCGTCTCGCGTGCACCGCGCTGGGCCATCGCGCACAAGTTCCCGGCGCAGGAGCAGAGCACGACGGTGGAGGCGATCGAGATCCAGATCGGCCGCACCGGTGCCGCAACACCGGTTGCACGCTTGGCGCCGGTAGCGGTGGCCGGGGTGATCGTATCCAACGCGACGCTGCACAACGCCGACCAGATCGCGCGCCTGGATGTGCGCGTCGGCGACAGCGTGATCGTGCGCCGCGCCGGCGACGTGATTCCCGAAGTGGTCAGCGTCATCCTCGACCGTCGGCCGCAGGGCACCACGCCCTGGCAGATGCCGACGCGCTGCCCGGTGTGCGGGTCGGAGATCGTGCGCGAAGAGGGCGCGGCCGCATGGCGCTGCTCGGGTGAGCTGTCCTGCCCGGCGCAGCGCAAGGAAGCCATCGCTCATTTCGCCTCGCGCCGCGCGATGGACATCGACGGCCTGGGCGACAAGTACATCGAAACCCTGGTCGATGCCGGCATCGTCAAGAGCGTGGCCGACCTGTACCGGCTCAGCCGCGATACGCTGCTGCACCTGAAGCTGGTGCTCGACGCCGAAGATCCCTCGGCGCTGGCCGCCGCGCTGAAGCTGCATCTGCCCGCCGAGGGCAGTGGTGCGGTGCTCAACGCGGTGCTCAGACTGGATGGCAACGATCCGGGCTGGCGCGCGCAGGCGCTGGCGCAGCCGGCCAGTTTCGAATGGAACACGAAGAAGATCGCCACCAAGTGGGCCGACAACCTGATCGCAGCCATCGACGCCAGCCGTGCCGCCACGCTGGAACGGCTGCTGTTCGCGCTCGGCATCGAGCACGTGGGCGAGAGTACCGCCAAGGCGCTGGCGCAGTGGTTCGGTGACCTGGACCTGATCCGCCACCTGCCGTGGCCGCTGTTCAAGCGCGTGCCGGATATCGGCGGCGAAGTGGCGCGTTCGCTGGGTCATTTCTTCGAACAGCAGGGCAACCAGCAGGCCATCGATGACCTGCTGCAGGTCGGCCAGGTCCGCATCAGCGATGTGCATGCGCCCAGTGCCAAGCTGCGCGAGGGGCTGGATCTGGCCCAGCTGCTGGTCGAATCGGAGATTCCCGGCATCACCCGCCTGCGTGCGGAAAAGCTGGTGGCCGCGCTTCCCGGTGCGCAGGCCGTGCTCGACGCCGAGCATGGCCAGTTCGTCAACGCCGGGCTGCCCGATGACACCGCGCGTGGACTGGCCGGATGGCTGGACACCGACGGCCATGGTGCGATGCTGTTGGCTGCCGAGAAGGCGATGCAGCAGATCCTGGCCAAGGCGCCGGCGCTGGCCGAGATCGTGGCCGGTCCGCTGGACGGGCAGACCGTGGTGCTGACCGGCACCCTGGCCCAGCTCACCCGCGATGCCGCCAAGGAACGCCTGGAAGCCCTCGGCGCCAAGGTCTCCGGCAGCGTGTCGAAGAAGACCAGCTTCGTGGTGGCCGGCACCGAGGCCGGCTCCAAGCTGGACAAGGCGCAGTCGCTGGGCGTGCCGGTGTGGGACGAGGACCGCCTGCTGGCCTACCTGGCCGAACACGAATGATGACCCCGCCGGGTGCCCCCGCGCCCGGCATGAAACACAAAGGAACACCGATGCAGACCGCCCCGCTGGATTTCCGCCTGGCGACCCGTGCCGACGAAGAACGGCTGATCGCGCTGATGCGCGAGTTCTACGCCGAAGACAGGATCGACTTTGACGATGCACGCGTGCGCCGCGGCGTGGATGCGTTGCTGGCCGACCCGCGCAACGGCGAGGTGCTGCTGTGGTTGGACGAGGCCGGTGAGGTGGTCGGCTACGCGGTCATCGCGATGGGCTTCAGCCTGGAGCAGGGCGGCCATTTCATGCTGCTGGATGAGCTGTACCTGGCCCACCGTGCACGCGGTCGTGGCCGCGGCAAGCAGGCGCTGGCCATCTGCGAACAGCGTGCGCGTGGCCGTGGCGTCAGCCGCCTGCGCCTGGAAGTGAACCACCACAACGAACTGGCCCGCCGCCTGTACCTGGCCAGTGGCTACATCGATGACACCCGCGACCTGCTGACCCTGCCGCTGGACCACCCGCGCCCGGAGGGCATCCTGTGAGCCAGGCGCTGCTGCATGCGCTGCGCCAGCGTGCTGCGCTCAACGCGCTGGTGCGCCGCTTCTTCGCCGAGCGCGATGTGCTGGAAGTGGAAACGCCGATCCTGTCGGTGGCCGGCAATACCGAGCCAAACATCGACAGCTTCCACACCGATTTCAGTGGGCATGTCGATGCGGGTGGCCGCCGCCGCTGGTTGCGGACCTCGCCGGAGTATCCGCTCAAGCGGCTGCTGGCGGCCGGTGTCGGCGATTGCTACGAGCTGGGCCGGGTGTTCCGCAACGGCGAGGCCGGCGGCCGCCACAATCCCGAGTTCACCATGCTGGAGTGGTATCGGGTGGGCTGGGATCACCACCGTCTGGTGCAGGAAACCGCCGAGCTGGTCAACCAGGCGCTGGCCCTGGTCGGCCGCACGGCGACGCTGCGCGTGCTGAGCTACCGCGAGCTGTTCCAGCACTACCTGGGCATCGACGCGTTCGATGCCGATGAATCGGCGCTGCGCGCCGCGCTGGGCGAGGTGCATATCGATCCGGTCGGCTTGACCCGCGACGATTGGCTGGACCTGCTGATGACCCATCGCATCCAGCCCGGCTTCGATGACAACGTCATGACCGTGGTTCATGACTGGCCAGCCAGCCAGGCAGCGCTGGCGCGCATCCGCCCCGGTTCGCCGGCACTGGCCGAACGGTTCGAGCTGTACCTGGGCACGGTCGAGCTGGCCAACGGATATCACGAGCTGAACGATGCCGACGAGCAGCGTGCACGCTTCCAGCGTGACCAGCAGCGGCGTCATGCACGCGGGCAGGTGCAGCCGGCGCTGGATGAGGCGTTGCTGGCCGCATTGCCGTCGATGCCGGCGTGCGCAGGGGTGGCGGTGGGCGTGGATCGCCTGCTGATGGCGATGGAGCGCACGCCGCGCATCGCCGATGTGCTGGCGTTCGATTTCGCCCATGCATGAACATCGTCCGCTGCCGGACATCAAAGACTGAACGGATTGCCGGATCCACGCGCTTGCTTCAGCAAGCAGGATGATGCTCTTATCACGGGCGATGCGGGACACTGGCATCGGAATTCGTCCACTCCTGTTGGGGAAGGCATTGGTCAAGTGGTTTGCGGTTGTTGCGGTACCGGTCTACTCCATCGCGCTCTGGGGTGCTTGGCTGCCGTTCTCCGCGTCCGCCCAGCAGCCGGGTTATGACGAGGAAGTGGTCACCTGCGAATCACGCGACATGGGCTGGGTGCACTGCGATATCGAGGTCGCCAATGGCGTCGACCTGATCCGGCAGCTGTCCAGCAACAGCTGTATCCGCGGCAGCGAATGGGGGACCGATCGCAGTGGCGTCTGGGTCACCCTTGGCTGCCGCGCCGAGTTCCGTGCGCGCCGTGCGCCGGGCGCCGCCGCAGCGGCCGGCAGCGACGGCAAGCGCCAGTTCCGCCGCGTGGTGCGCTGCGAGTCCAACGGCCGCCCGCAGAGTTGTCCGGTCCGCCTGGATGGGGCGCCGGTGCGCCTGCTGCGCCAGCTGTCCGTACTGCCGTGCCGCGAAGGGCAGGGCTGGGGCTACAAGCGCAACGAAGTGTGGACCAGCCGTGGCTGCCAGGGCGATTTCGAAGTGGCCGATGAGCAGGGCCGCTTCGTCGATATGCCGCGCCGGCTGACCTGCGAATCGAAGTCAAAGAAGCGGCGCTTCTGCGGGGCGAGCATCTCCGTCGGCGCGGTCGTGTCCCAGCAGCTGTCCAGCACGCCCTGCGAGGAGGGCAGCACCTGGGGCTGGAGCCGCAACGGGATCTGGGTGGACGGCGGCTGCCGCGCCGAATTCTCGGTGAATTGAGCCCTGGCGGGCTCCAACCGCGCAGGACGTGGCCCTACAATGGGCCCATGAACACTGCCCCTGACATCGATTACGCCCGCTATGACCACATCCGCCCGATCCTCTGGACTGGCGATGCCCTGCAACTGCTGGACCAGCGCAAGCTGCCGTTCGTGGTCGAGCACGTGGTCTGCCATGACAGTGACGAGGTTGCCTCGGCCATCCACGCACTGACCGTGCGCGGCGCGCCGGCCATCGGTATTGCCGCGGCCTGGGGTGTGGTGCTTGCGGCACGCGGGGTGCAGGCCGCCGATGGCGTGCACGCCCTGCAGCAGCTGGAGCCGGCACTGCAACGCCTGAACGCCTCGCGCCCGACCGCAGTCAATCTGGCCTGGGCGCTGGCGCGCATGCGCCGTTGCCTGACTGCCGCAGGCGCCGACTGGAAGGTGTTGCTGGAGGCCGAAGCGCAGGCCATCGCCGAAGAGGATCTGGCCGCCAACCGCCACATGGGCGCGCTGGGTGCGGGCCTGATCGAGGCCGGCAGTGGCGTGCTGACCCACTGCAATACCGGTTCGCTGGCCACTGCCGGCTTCGGCACCGCGCTGGGCGTGATCCGTGCCGGCATGGCCCAGCACCGCATTGCGCGGGTGTTCGCCGGCGAGACCCGGCCGTGGCTGCAGGGCGCGCGCCTGACCGTGTGGGAGCTGCAGCAGGACGGCATCGACGCCACCCTGATCGCCGACTCGGCGGCCTCGCACCTGATGAAGACCGGTGCCGTGCAGTGGGTGATCGTCGGTGCCGACCGCATCTGCGCCAACGGCGATACCGCCAACAAGATCGGCACCTACCAGCTGGCCATCGCCGCCCGCCACCACGGCGTGAAGTTCATGGTCGTGGCACCGTCCTCGACGGTGGACATGGACACCGTGGACGGCAGCCAGATCGAGATCGAGCAGCGTGACCCGGGCGAACTGTACGGCGTGGGCGGTACCCGCACCGTGGCCGAAGGCATCGCCGCCTGGAACCCGGTGTTCGACGTCACCCCGGGCGAGCTGATCGACGCCATCGTGACCGAGCGCGGCGTGATCCTGAACCCGACCGCCGGGAACATGCGCGCCGCCTTCGGCGGCTGACGCACGGGGCGTCCCCGGGGTCAGATCCCTTTTCGCAGGAAAGGGATCTGACCCCAGCCCCCGGCCTGACCGGGCCCGCCCGGTAGATCCACGCCATGCGTGGATGGATCTCCGTTCCGCAGCCGGCAACCCCCTAAGTTCCTGATTTGTGCCGGTAAAATCCCCGTAAAAGGCGGCGGAAAACGGCCCGTTGTGGTAGTATCCACAGGTTGAATCGAGGTTCCGGCGCGACCCCCTCCCGCAGAGGGCTGCGCCGGACTGGACCGCTACCAGACAACGGAACCCGAATGGCAGAAACCGCCAAGGAAATCATCCAGGTCAACCTGGAAGACGAGATGCGCAAGAGCTACCTCGATTACGCCATGAGCGTGATCGTGGGCCGCGCGCTCCCGGATGCGCGCGACGGCCTCAAGCCGGTGCATCGCCGCGTGCTGTTTGCGATGAATGAACTCAACGCGCACAGCAACAAGCCCTACTTCAAGTCGGCGCGTATCGTCGGTGACGTCATCGGTAAGTACCACCCGCATGGCGATCAGTCGGTGTACGACACGCTGGTGCGCCTGGCACAGCCGTTCTCGCTGCGCTACATGCTGGTCGATGGCCAGGGTAACTTCGGCTCGATCGATGGCGACTCGGCGGCAGCGATGCGATACACCGAAGCGCGCATGTCGCGCCTCGCGCACGAGCTGATGGCCGACATCGACAAGGAAACCGTCGATTTCCAGCCCAACTACGACGAGAAGGAACTGGAGCCGACGGTCATGCCGACCCGGTTCCCGAACCTGCTGGTCAATGGTTCGGCGGGTATCGCGGTGGGCATGGCGACCAACATCCCGCCGCACAACCTGAGCGAATCGATCAACGCCTGCATCGCGCTGATCGACAACCCGGACATCGATGTCGATGGCCTGATGGAGTACATCCCGGGCCCGGATTTCCCGACCGCCGGCATCATCAATGGCACCGCTGGCATTGTCGCCGGCTACCGCACCGGCCGTGGCCGCGTGCGCATCCGTGCCAAGGCCGATATCGAAGTGGCCGACAACGGTCGCGAATCGATCATCGTCACTGAAATTCCTTACCAGGTGAACAAGGCGCGTCTGATCGAAAAGATCGCCGAGCTGGTCAAGGAAAAGAAGATCGAAGGCATCAGCGAGCTGCGCGATGAGTCCGACAAGGACGGCATGCGCATCTACATCGAGATCAAGCGCGGTGAATCTGCCGAGGTTGTGCTGAACAACCTGTACCAGCAGACGCAGATGGAATCGGTGTTCGGCATCAACATGGTGGCGCTGGTCGATGGCCGCCCGCAGTTGATGAACCTCAAGCAGATGCTGGAGGCCTTCGTCCGCCACCGTCGCGAAGTGGTCACCCGCCGCACGGTGTTCGAGCTGCGCAAGGCGCGCGCCCGTGCCCACGTGCTGGAAGGCCTGACCGTCGCGCTGGCCAACATCGACGAGATGATCGAACTGATCAAGACCTCGCCGAACCCGAACGAAGCCCGCGAGCGCATGCTGGCACGGGTGTGGGAGCCGGGCCTGGTCGGTGCGATGCTGGGTGCCGCCGGCGCCGAAGCCTCGCGTCCGGAAGACCTGCCCAAGGGCGTGGGCCTGATCGAGGGCGGCTACCAGCTGACCGAGATCCAGGCCACCCAGATCCTGGAAATGCGCCTGCACCGCCTGACCGGGCTGGAGCAGGACCGTCTGACCGATGAGTACAAGCAGCTGCTGGAAGTGATCGCCGGGCTGATCCACATCCTGGAAGATCCCGACCGTCTGCTGCAGGTGATCCGCGAAGAGCTGGTCAGCGTCAAGGCCGAGTTCGGCGACGAGCGTCGTACCGAGATCCGCCACAGCGAAGAAGACCTGGACATCCTCGACCTGATCGCGCCGGAAGACGTGGTGGTCACCGTGTCGCACGCCGGCTACGTCAAGCGCCAGCCGGTGAGCGTGTACCGCGCGCAGCGCCGCGGTGGCCGTGGCCGCAGTGCGGCGGCGACCAAGGAAGAGGATTTCATTGAACAGCTGTGGCTGGTCAACACGCATGACACGCTGCTGACCTTCACCAGTTCGGGCAAGGTGTTCTGGCTGCCGGTCTACCAGTTGCCGGAAGCGGGCTCCAACGCCCGTGGCCGCCCGATCATCAACTGGATCCCGCTGGAACCGGGCGAACGCGTGCAGGCCGTGCTGCCGGTGCGCGAGTACGCCGATGGCCAGTTCGTGTTCTTCGCTACGAAGAACGGTACGGTGAAGAAGACCCCGCTGGGCGAGTTCGCCTTCCGCCTGGCCCGCGGCAAGATCGCGATCAACCTCGACGAGGGCGATGCGCTGGTCGGCGTCGGCCTGACCGACGGTGAGCGCGACATCCTGCTGTTCGCCTCCAACGGCAAGACCGTGCGCTTCGGCGAGGACAAGGTCCGCTCGATGGGCCGTACCGCCACCGGCGTGCGCGGCATCAAGATGCCGGCCGGCGAGGAAGTGGTCAGCCTGATCGTGGCCGAAAGTGCCGGTGGCATCGAGGACGAGAACGAGGACGACAACGGTGTCGAGGAAGCCACCGCCAATGGCGATGCGGTGATCGACGGCGCCGACGACGCCAGCGTTCAGTACATCCTGACCGCCACCGAGAACGGCTACGGCAAGCGCACCCCGCTGCCGGACTATCCGCGTAAGGGCCGTGGCACGCAGGGCGTGATCGGCATCCAGACCACCGAGCGCAACGGCAAGCTGGTGGCCGCAGTGCTGATGGGGTCGGGCGACGAAGTGCTGCTGATCTCCGACGGCGGCACCCTGGTGCGTACCCGTGGCTCGGAAATCAGCCGCGTCGGCCGCAACACCCAGGGTGTCACCCTGATCCGCCTGTCCAAGGACGAGAAGCTGCAGGCGGTGGAGCGCATGGATGCCTCGATCGACGAGGACGAGGACGAGGTGGTTGCCGCCGCCCCGGCCGCGACCGACGGCGCACCGGCTGCTGCCAGCAGCGAGGACGCCGCGCAGGAGTGATCCTGCCGCGATGAGAGGTACCCGACGACGCCGGCCCCGTGCCGGCGTTGTTGTATCCGGCGCTCACCGCACGCGCACTTCACAGCGACGATGGGATAACAGGTCATGCTGCCCCGGAGATCGACGATGTCCGCCACGCCGCAGTCCGCCGCCCCCGTTGTGTCCCGCCATCCGCTGGTGACCGTGCTGTCGCTGCTGCTGATCGTGCTTGGCCTGGTCATCGGCGGCCTCGGCGCGTGGCTGCTCAGCCTGGGAGGTTCGGCGTACTACGCCATCGCCGGCGCCGGTCTGCTGGCCAGCGGCATTCTGCTGTTCGGCAACCGGCGCAGTGGCGCGCTGCTGTACGCGCTGGTGTTCATCGGAACGCTGCTGTGGACCTGGTGGGAGTCGGGCGGCGATTACTGGCGATGGGTACCACGGCTGGGTCTGGTGACCGCACTGGGCATCGTGCTGGCGCTGCTGGCACCGACCCTGCGTACGCCCGTTTCCAGACGGCTCTCGCGTGCGCTGGCTGCTGTGCTGCTGCTGGTGTTCGTGGCCGCGTTCGGCCTGGCGTTTGCGCCGCAAGGTGAGGTGGATGGGCATCAGCCGTTCCCGGAAGGCGCGGTCAGCGCCGGCCTGGAACCGACCCGTGACACCACCGGGCTGCAGCCGGCCGACCAGCCTGCCGACGGCGACTGGCCGGCCTGGGGCCGCAGCAACGCCGCCACCCGTTACTCGCCGCTGCAGCAGATCACGCCGGCCAACGTCGGCACGCTGCAGCTGGCCTGGCAGTTCCGAACCGGTGACCTGCCGAAGAAGCGTTGGGGCGCGGAAACCACGCCGCTGAAGATTGGCGACCGCCTGTACCTGTGCACCGCGCGCAATCGTCTGATCGCCCTCGATGCCGGCAGCGGCAAGGAGCTGTGGCGGTTCGATCCGAAGGTCAAGGACGCTTCGATTCCCTATACCGCCGCCTGCCGTGGCGTGAGCTACTACGAGCAACCCAGCACGCCGACCATCGCCGATGCGGTGCTGGCCGACGTGGCCGCTGATCTGGCGCTGCCCGAGCCACCGCCCACCGTCACCCGCAATGCCGCACCCGGCAGCCATCCGGCCTGCTGGGCGCGCATCATCGAGGGCACCCTGGACGGCCGCATCATCGCCGTGGATGCGGACAGCGGCCGCCCCTGCGCCAATTTCGGCAACAACGGCCAGGTCGACATCACCCTGGGCATGGGCGAGGTGCCGCCGGGTTATGTGTCGATCACCTCGCCGCCGGCCATCGTGCGCGGGGTGATCGTCACCGGCCACCAGGTGCTCGATGGCCAGCGCCGGGATGCGCCGTCGGGGGTGATCCAGGCCTACGATGCGATCAGCGGCAAGCTGCGCTGGGCCTGGGACATGGACCAGCCCGAGCGCAACGGCCTGCCGCCACGCGAACAGACCTACACACGCGGTACGCCGAACATGTGGACCACCGCCACCGGTGATGAGGCATTGGGCCTGGTCTATCTGCCGCTGGGCAATGCCGCCGGCGACTACTGGAGCGGCTCGCGCAGCGAAGCGCAGAACCGCTATTCCACCTCGCTGGTGGCCATCGATGTGGCCACCGGCAAACCGGTCTGGCATTTCCAGGCCGTGCGCAAGGATGTATGGGATTACGACCTGGGTTCGCAGGCCAGCCTGATCGATTACCCGACCGCGGCCGGCAAGGTGCCGGCGATCCTGCTGCCGACCAAGCAGGGCGACCTGTACATCCTCGATCGCCGCAATGGCCAGCTGCTCAGCGCCGCCGAAGAGCGCAAGGTTCCAGTTGGCGGTGTCGAACCGCAACAGCGTTCGCCCACCCAGCTGTTCTCGCTGTACCACACGCTGCGGCGCGAGCATGACCTGACCGAGCGCGACATGTGGGGGCTGACCCCGATCGACCAGCTGGTCTGCCGCATCCAGTTCCGCAAAGCCTACTACGAAGGCTTCTACACGCCGCCGAGCAGCGACCGCCATTCCATCGAGTATCCAGGCTACAACGGTGGTTCGGACTGGGGCAGCGTCTCCATCGATACACGGCGTGGCGTGATCGTGGCCAACTACAACGACATGCCCAACTACAACCGGCTGGTACCGCGTGCGGAGGCCGACCGGCGGGGCTGGCTGCCGCGCGAGAAGATCCGCGCCGACAAGGGCGGTGGCGAGGGCGCCGGCGATCCGCAGGTGGGCACGCCGTATGCCATCCAGGTCAACGCCGGCTGGCGGCTGCCGTTCACCGGCCTGCTGTGCAAGCAACCGCCCTACGGCGGCATCCGCGCCATCGACCTGCGCACCGGCAAGCTGCTGTGGGATCGCCCGTTCGGCAGTGCACGCGGCAATGGGCCGTTCGGCATCCGCTCCGGCCTGCCGATCGAGATCGGCACACCGAACAATGGCGGCTCGGTGATCACCGCCAGTGGCCTGGTGTTCATCGCCGCGGCCACCGACGATCTGCTGCGCGCCATCGATCTGAAGACCGGCAAGGAGCTGTGGCACGCCAAGCTGCCGGCCGGTGGCCAGGCCAACCCGATGGTGTACGAACAGGGCGGCCGCCAGTACGTGGTGATCATGGCCGGCGGCCACCATTTCATGGAAACCCCGAAGGGCGATTACGTGATGGCGTACGCGCTACCGGCAGGGCACAAATAGAGGTGGCCATCGGCCGCCCCCATTGCATGGCGTCGGATCACACCGTCACCACCACCTTGCCGATCTGCTCGTTGGATTCCAGATAGCGGTGTGCGTCCTGGATCTGCGCGAACGGGAACACCTTTGCGATCATCGGCACCAGCGTGCCCTTGTCCAGGCCGTCGACGATGAAGGCCTTGGCCCGCGCCAGCGCGGCATCATCAGCGACGATTTCCGAGTACAGGTAACCCTTCAGCGTCAGCGACTTGCCCAGCACGTTGAACAACGGGAACGGCGTCGGTTCGCTGCTCAGCGCGCCGTACTCCAGCAGGATGCCGCCGCGCGCCATTGCATCGGTCAGTGCATTGAACTGCGGGCCGCCGATCGGATCGAACACCACGCGGGCACCGGCGCCGCCGGTGATGCGTGCCACTTCGGCGGCCAGATCCTGATCCTGGGTGGCGATGACATGCGCGGCGCCGGCGTTGAGCAGGGCCTGGCGCTTGCCCGGGCCGCGGGTCACCGCAATCGGCGTGGCACCGACCGCGTTGGCGATCTGGATGGCGGCCAGGCCGACGCTGCTGCTGGCTGCGGTGATGATGACGAAATCCCCGGCGATCAGATGCGCCTGCTCCAGCAGCGCGCCCCAGGCGGTGACGTACTGCATCCACACGGCCGCCGCGGTTTCAAAATCCAGCGCCTGCGGATGCTTGACCACCAGCCGCGCCGGCACATTGGCCAGCTCGCCGTAGGTGCCCCAGCGCGCGATATCCAGCGGCGGCACCACGCTGACCGCATCGCCAACGGCCAAGCCGTTCACTGCACTGCCGAGCGCTTCGACCACGCCGGCCGCTTCGTAGCCCAGGCGGCTGGGGAACTGTGCCTGCTGCAGATAGGCGCCGTTGCGGAACATCACCTCGGCGCGGTTCAGGCCGATCGCCTTGACCCGGATCTGCACTTCGTCGGCGGCGGGGGCGGGAACGTCGATCTCGTCGATGCGCAGCACATCGGCGTTGCCATATTCGTGGATGCGGACTACCTGACTCATGGGGGGCTCCAGGGAAGGGCCGGCGCTCGGGCCGGCGGGGACGTGGCGGCCACTATGCGCGTGGTCTGCATCCAGAATAAGGGGTAATCTGGCGTTTCATTGGAAAACATCCGTTTGCAATGGACCTGATCGTTCCCCTTCGGACCTTCGCCAAGGTGGCCGAGGTCGGCTCGTTCGCCGCTGCCGCCGACGCGCTGGACCTGTCGCCGCAGCTGGTCGGCAAGCACATCCAGGCGCTGGAGCAGCACCTGGGCGTGCGCCTGCTCAACCGCACTACGCGCAAGCAGAGCCTGACCGACTTCGGCCAGGCCTATCTGGCGCGGGCGCGGGTGATCCTGGAGGAAGTGGAGGGCGCCGAACAGCTGGCCGAAGTGGCGCGCGGGCGGCCGATGGGGCGCCTGCGCATCAGCGCGCCGGTCACCTTCGGCGTACATGCGCTGGGCCCGGCGGTGGTGGCCTACATGCAGGCCTATCCAGACGTGCAGGTTGATCTGAATCTGTCCAACAGCCTGGTCAACATCGTCGAAGACGGTTACGACCTGGTGTTCCGCACCGGTGATCTGGCCGACAGCGGACTGGTGGCGCGGCGGCTGGGGCCGTATCCGCTGGTACTGTGCGCGGCGCCGGCCTACCTGGCGTCGCGTCCGCCAATTGCCCACCCGAATGACCTGAGCCGGCACGAGTGCCTGGGCTTCGCGCATTCGATCATCCGCACCCGCTGGAGCTTCTTCGATGCCGACGGCGGTGTGCTGACCGTGCCGGTGTCCAGCCGCTTCATGGTCAACCAGGCCGAGCCGTTGCTGACCGCTGCGGTGGGTGGGTTGGGGCTGATCCTGCAGCCGCACGAGATGCTGGCCGCCGCACTCACGCGCGGCGAACTGGTGGAAGTGCTGCCCGGCTTCGTGCCGGTGTCGACCTGGATCAACCTGGTGTACCCGCGTGATCGCCAGCTGACGCCCAAGCTGCGCAGCTTCCTGGATTTCTGCGTGGCGCGCTTCAATGAGCAGAGCATGGCGCGGCGATAGCGCGGGTATCGGTTAGCATTCCGGCGCCCCTCTGCGAAGGATCGCCCCGTGATGTCCATTCCGCCGTTCCATCCTGCCCTCGGCGTGCTGCTGCTGGCGTCGTTGTCCGGCGGTCGCGCGCCTGCGCAGGCGCTGGCCGAGTGGGAGGCACGTGGGCGTGCCGATGGATTGGCGCGACCGGACACGCCATGCCAGGATTTCCTGCAGGCGATGGGGCGGAAGCCGGCTGGGCTGGAGTACGTGGGCTGCAGCCAGGACGACGCGTCCTACATCAAGCCCATGCAGGCCCACTACCGCGTCGCCGGCGCACGCGCCGAGCAGGTCGAAGCGTATCTGCACGCGACGTTCGGAATGCCGATGTTGCGTTACACCTGCTGTGGCTGGAGCAATGGCGGGCCCTACAGCTGGCGCGCAGGTGCAGACACAGTGAGGTACCAGATCGGGATGGGCGTGGAATCGCTGCCGCATCCGCGCAGCGAGTGGCGGCGCATCGAAGCATTCAACGTCACCGTGGAGGTGACGCGGCAGAGCCCGTAGCGTGGATGCGGTAGGCGGATGCTTGCTCTAGGATGCGTGCAGGGATCCCTGCAAAGGAACTGCGATGAAGGCTGTTGGACGTCTGCTGCTGTGCGCTGCGTTGGCCTGTCCGCTTCTGACGGCCGTGCCGGTTTTTCCTGCGATTGGCGCAACCACCTCCGCGCCTGCACATCCGCATGCGCAGGACGCCATCGATGACTGGCTTGCGGCTTTCAACGCAGGCAGCCTCGATGCGTTGCAGGCTTTCGCCGACAAGTATGCGAAGAAGGAAGGCAGTGCTCCCAAGGACTATCTCGAGTTCCGCGGGAGTACCGGCCCGCTGCGCGTGCTGGAAACGCGCGAGGGCGCGTCTGGTCAGGCGAAGCTGCTGGTGATGGGCCAGCTGAACGAGCGTGCGATGTGGGTGACGGCGGAGATGGACGCGGACCATCCAGCGCACCTGAAGCTGTTCCAGATCGAAGGCACCGAAATACCGGACAAGTACAAGCCGGAGCGCGTTGCGGTGCCGGCCCTGATGGCTGACGCCAGGACGAAGCTGGACGCGCTGCGCGCACAGGACGCGCTGTCGGGAGCGCTGTTGGTGGCGCGCAACGGCCACGTGCTGCTGGATTGGCGGGGCGGCCAGGCGGATCGCGAAGGCGGTATTCCGGTGCGGGCGGATACGCGCTTCCGGCTGGCGTCGTCCAACAAGATGTTCACCTCGGTGGCCATCCTGCAGCTGGTGCAGGCCGGCAAGCTGGGTCTGGACGATACGATCGGCAAGCACTTGCCAGACTATCCGAACAAGGCCGTCGCCGCTGAGGTGACTGTCCGCCAGTTGTTGACCCACACCAGTGGCCTTGGCGATTTTTTCAGCGATGATTTCGACCAGTATTCGGCCTCGCTGAAGACGCTGGATGACTACGTGCAGCGCTTCGCCGAGGATGCACCGCAGTTCACGCCCGGCAGCCAGGACGGCTACTCCAACTATGGCTTCATCGTGTTGGGGCGCCTCATCGAGGCCGTTTCAGGACAGTCGTACTATGCCTATGTGGAGCAGCACATCCTGCGACCGGCTGGCATGACCGGCACCGGCTTCGAACCGGAAACGATGAAGGTGCCACAGCGTGCCGTCGCCTACACGAAGAAGGACGGGCAATGGGTGCGTGAAACGAAGTCGCTGCCCTGGCGCGGCATGTCCGCCGGTGGCGGCTACAGCACGGCCACCGACATGCTGAAGTTCGCCGAGGCATTGCGCGGCGGAAAGCTGGTCTCGCCGGCACTGCTGCAGCAGGCCACCACGGGGCAGAATCACAAGCGCTGGTATGGCTTTGGCTTCGTGGTGCAGGGCGAGGGCAGGGAACACCAGTATGGCCACGAAGGCGGTGCGCCGGGGTCGAACAGCGCCATCGTGGTGATGCCTGCGCAGGGATATGTGATCGTTGGCCTGGCCAATGTCGATCCGGACGCGATCGGGAACGTGGTCAACTACATCGCGCGGCGGTTGCCGTTGCAGTGAGCGTGGGGCGATGGATGTAGAGTCGACCGTTGGTCGACTCTCGCGCCAAGCGCGGGCGTTTCGATCTTTCCGCGAACGGCAGTCGACCAGCAGTCGACTCTACCCATTGGACGCCACCCAGTCGACGTCATCCGGTCGGGGCCGGCACCCGCACCATCTTCGTCATCAGGTGCTCGACCACGCCGGCCGGATCGGCGGTGCGGCCCACGTGCGTGCTCGACATCTGCACGATCGAGCTGCGCTTGGCAGTGAGGAAGTGGAAGCGTGCACGTGCGGGCAGCTGCGCGATCGGCCCAGCGCCGGCATCGCCGCGGCAGATCGCCACGATCGCATCCAGCCACGGCTGCAGTGCCTCCTGGTCCAGCGTTGGTGCGAACGCGTGCAGGCGTGCCGGATCGATCTCGATGGCCGCTTCCAGGTGCCGTGCACCGGGGCAGGACACGATCACCCCGACGTTGATGAACTCTTCGCGTTCCACCCGCGGTACCACGCGGATGACCGCATAGTCATACGTGTGCAGCGTGGGCATGGATGGCCTCCTGCACGAACACCGCACGCACGTTCAGGCGATGCTTGAGATAGTCGATGTAGCCCTGCCGATAGGCCTGCGGGCTGTCGAAGGCAGGCTCGTTCACCAGCCAACTGTCGGGCACCAGGCCGACGATGCGCTCGATCTCGGCATCGGTCAGGCGTGCAGCCAGTTCGGCATCGACCTCGGCGATACGGCTGGCGAAGGACAGCAGCACATGGTCGCGGATCAGCACGAACGGTTTCTCGCAGGCATCGCCGGCATTGGCCCAGTCGTGGTGGAAGTACATCGCCGCACCGTGGTCGATCAGGTACAGCTGGCGGTGCCACACCATCAGATTGGGATTGCGCGTGGTGCGATCGACATTGCTGGTGAACGCATCGAACCAGACGATGCGCGACGCCAGATCGGCGTCCACCGGCATCGCGGCCGGGTCGTAGTTGATCGCGCCGGGCAGGTAGTCCAGGCCCAGGTTCAGGCCCTCGCTGGCACGGATCAGCTCCTGGATCTCCGGATCAGGCTCGGTGCGGGCGAACTCGCGGTCCAGTTCGACGAACAGGATCTCCGGAATCGGCAGGCCCAGCGTGCGCGCCATCTCGCCGGCAATCAGCTCGGCGATCAGCGCCTTCGGGCCCTGGCCGGCACCGCGGAACTTCAGTACGGCCATGCCGTCGTCGTCGGTCTCGACCACGGCAGGCAGGGAGCCGCCTTCCCGCAGCGGGGTGATGTAACGGAGGGCATGTACGGTGCGCATGGGCGCATTCTAGCGTGGCGCCCGGGCCGTCGCGCCGGAGACGAGCAGGGCCCAGGCTTAACGAACAGGTAGCGCGCGAATCATCGTGTAGCGACCGCCGGCAATCTTCACTTCTTCCTTCCGCGCGGGGTGGCAGCATGCGTTCCAACGGAGCAACACGCCCGCGTGTGACCTTCAACAGGAGGCCGTCATGCCGCTACAGTGCAGCTGTCATGCTTCACCCTGTATGCAACGCAACGCGTGGTGTTGACCTTGACCTGACACGGTCACGCCCCCGGCACGGATGGCCGTTTCCCCGCAGTTCCAGACACCTTTCACACATCGCGACCCCGGTATGGCCCGGCCGGTCCTGCGATCCAGGCACTTGCGCCCCGAGATGGACCCCTGCGTCGCCGTTGGCATTGGCAACGCGGGAGGCTGCCGAATCCACGATGTCCCCACAGGCTTTGGAGGTGCACCGATGAGCGACGAATTCACTCCCATGCTGCCGCCCCTGGACGATGCCAAGGCCGAGGAAATGATCGGCAAGGTGGTGCTGGTCGGCGTCACCCGCTATGGCGGCGACGGCCAGGTGCAGGGTCTGGAACAGTACGCCGGCACCGTGCTGCGCATCAGCGCCGATGAAGGCGTGGTGCTGGCCGACGAAGATGATGGTCATGAGCACTACCTGCCGCCCATGCTTGACCAGTACCAGCGGGCCGCGCCCGGCGAATACCGCATGCGCAACAGCGGCATGATCGTGGTCGACCCTGATTACCTGACCGCCTGGGATCTGCACGCCCAGCAGTAGTGCGAGGCCATGCCTGGCAGATGCCGGCCCGCCGCCGGCCTCTCCGGGTGTGTTCGACTTTGCTCCATCCGGCCACTAGTCCTTCCGGCCCATTCCCCCCACCTGCTGCGGTGCTAGATTCGGGCTCTTGCCCGTCCTAGGGCTCCATTCACACTGCAGGGGATAAGGATGCTGATCCGTCGAACCTCGCTGGCGGCGGCGGTTGCCGTTGCCACTGCCGGCCTGCTGGCCGCTGGCCCGGCGCTTGCCGATTACGCGAAACCGCCGGAGCACCTGCTCAAGGTGCTGAAGGCACCACCGCCGCCGGCGCCGAACGTGGCCCCGGGTGGCCAGCGCCTGCTGCTGACCACCGCGCAGACCTATCCGTCGATCAGCCGGGTTGCCCAGCCGTACTTGAAGCTGGCCGGCGTGCGCCTGGAACCGAAGAACCGCAGCCGTCACGACACCCCGGGTGGCTACGGCATTCCGGCGTGCGTGGCCGACTTCACCCTGGTCGACATCGGCAGAGGCAAGGAAACCCGGGTGAACCTGCCGCAGGGCTGCGCCACCGGCGCGCTGTGGTCGGCCGATGGCAGCCATTTCGCCTTCCAGAATGCGGTCGATACCAGCGTGCAGCTGTGGGTGGGCGACGCCGCCACCGGGCAGGTGAAGCAGATCCCGAACGTGCAGCTGAACCCGATCTTCGGCAACACCGTGCAGTGGCTGGGCGGCAGCCAGAATCTGCTGGTGAAGCTGGTGCCAGCCAACCAGGGCCCGGCACCGTCCAACGGCGGTGTACCCACGGGCCCGGATGCGCAGGAATCGCTGGGCAGCAGCGGCGAGAGCAGCACCTATGAGGCGCGCGATACGCTGACCAGCGTGCATGATGAGAAGCTGTTCGCCTACTACGGTGCCTCGCAGCTGGCCGTGGTCGACACCGCCGCCGGCAGCGTGCGTCCGGTCGGGCAGCCGGCGTTGTTCAACGACGTCAGCGCCGCGCCCGACGGCGTGCATGTGCTGACCGAATCGATCAAGGCACCGTACTCGCATGCGGTGACCTACCAGCGCTTTGCCAACGACGTGGCCGTGCTGGACATCACCAGTGGCAAGGCCACGCCGATTGCCAGCCTGCCGCTGGCTGACCGCGTTCCGGTGCACGGCGTGCCGGAAGGCCCGCGTGGTTTCGACTGGCGCGCCACCGATCCGGCCACCCTGGTCTATGCCGAAGCGCTGGACAAGGGTGACTGGAAGGTCAGCGTGCCGCACCGCGACCGTGTGCTGATGCTGAAGGCGCCGTTCAACGGCAAGCCGGTGGAGATCGCCCGCACCGCGCAGCGCTTCGAGGGCTACGCATGGACTGCCGATCCGGCCGTGGCGTTCCAGTACGAGAATGACGAGAACCGGCACTGGGTGCAGACCCGCATCGTCGATGTGGACCAGCCGAAGAAGGAAGGCCGCCTCCTGTGGGACATGTCCAGTGATGAGCTGTACGGCGACCCCGGCAACCTGGTCTTCACCCGCCTGCCCACCGGTGCTCAGGTCGTGCGCCAGGACGGCAACCATGTCTTCCTCAGCGGGCGCGGCGCCTCGCCGCAGGGTGACCGCCCGTTCCTGGACCGCCTGGACCTGGGCTCGCTGAAGAGCGAACGACTGTTCCGCAGCAGCGCCGATGCGTACGAGCAGTTCCTCGGCTTCAGCAGCACGCCCGGCCGCTATCTGACCTGGCACCAGTCGGTGATCGATCCGCCCAATGCCTTCATCCGCCAGCAGGGTGAGGCGGTGGCCGACGCGAAGGCCGGCGAGGCCCAGTTCGCGTCCAGTGCCACTGGGCTGACCCAGCTGGCCGACCCGACCCCGGAAGTGCGCCAGATCAAGAAGCAGCTGGTGACCTACAAGCGTGCCGACGGCGTGGACCTGTCGTTCACCCTCTACACGCCGCCGGGCTACAAGCAAGGCCAGCGCGTGCCGGCGATCCTGTACGCCTACCCGGCAGACTTCGCCAACGCGGCACAGGCCGGCCAGGTGTCCGGTTCGCAGCAGACCTTCACCCGTCTGCAGCCGTACCGCCTGATGCTGCTGGCCGGTTACGCGATCATCGACAACGCCTCGTTCCCGATCGTGGGCGACCCGAAGAACGCCTACGACACCTACCTGGAGCAGCTCGAAGCTGATGCCAAGGCGGCGGTGGACAAGGCGGTGGACATGGGCGTGGTCGACCGCAACCGCATCGGCGTGACCGGCCACAGCCATGGCGGCCTGATGACCGCCAACCTGATCGCGCACACCAACCTGTTCAAGGCCGGCGTGGCCACCAGCGGTTCGTACAACAAGACCTTCACCCCGTTCGGCTTCCAGAACGAGCGTCGTTCGGTGTGGCAGGCGCAGGACGTGTACCTGAAGGCGTCGCCGTTCTTCTATGCCGACAAGATCAAGCTGCCGCTGCTGCTGGTCCACGGTGAGGACGATGCCAACCCCGGCACCGAGCCGTTCCAGTCGCGCAAGCTGTACCAGGCAATCCGCGGCAACGGCGGCACCACCCGCCTGGTGATGCTGCCCAACGAGCCGCACTGGTACACCGCGCTGGAATCGAACGAGCAGCTGGTGGCGGAAATGCTGAACTGGTTCGACACCTACGTGAAGAACGCCAAGTAGCCTCGAGCTTGCTCGACGGCGCAGCAAAGGCCGCCTGCGGGCGGCCTTTCTGCATCCCGTAGCGTCGAGCTTGCTCGACGACGCAGCTGCATCCCGTAGCGCCGCGCCATGCTCGGCTTCCGTTCGCTGCAACTGCAGACGCAGGCACGCCCCATGAAGTCATGGTTGTTGGCCCTTGCCCTGTCCGTGCCGTCCGTCTCGTCAGTGGCGATGGCTGCCCAGCCGCAGATGAGCGTCGAGGTGAAATACGAAGCACCATATTCCGGTGTCCGGCTGCACGTTTCCCCCACAACAGGAGTGGGCACGACGGGCGCTGGCCACGCAGGGCCTGCGACGGCGCATGGCACGGCATTTCGAAGGCATGTGGACCGATGACGGCCCATTGATGACCATGGTAGTGAAGCGATCAGGTCGTCCGGTCCAGATCGGTTGGTTGCAGGACCGGCTGCGCAGCGATCTGGCGAGGGAGTTGCTGGAGTGTGGAGCGCGGGGCAGGGGATCTGCCGGGTAATCAACGGCCCGTGTTCTGCAATCAACGGTGGCGGGCTGGTAACGGCGTGTTACCGGCACATTCCGGCGCCCTGCAAATCGGCTAGGCTGCGCCTGGAAGCCCGTTCCAGGTCGGTGCAATGAACGCTCTCATTCTTGCTGCAACGCTGTCGTTGGCCCTGGTTTCAACCGCTCACGCCCAGCCGCTGCCCGCTGAGCTGGCGCAGCTGGGGATCATCGCCGGCATGCCCTACGCCAAGGCCAAGCGCCTGCTGGATGCTGCCGGGTGGCAGCCAACCGCGGCGGCGGGCGCTGCCGAACCCCTGGAAGGCTTTCCGGAGATTCGATGCCAGAAGGGCGGCACGCAGTGTGCGACGACCTTCGAAAAGAGCGGCCAGCAGATCGCGGTGCGGGTGGGCATGACCCTGGCCGGGCAGCCGTTCGTGCAGGGCGCCGACTGAGCCTGCGCCGCCGTCACGCCAGCGGCAGGCGGTCCTGCGCGTGCGACAGCCGGTCGTGCAGCTCGCGCACATGTTCGGCCTTGGCATGCACCCGCGTGGTATCACCGAAGCTGCGCAGATAGGCGCAGGCCGCGAAGCCGGCGCTCTTCTTTTCGTACTCGGCGATCCAGGCCAGGCGGTCGGGGTTGCTGGCCTGCTCGGCGGACCAGGCCGCCACCGGCGGCCGGATGCGGTACTTCAGGCCGACCCGCCATGGCTTGGGGGTCAGCCGCGCACGGAAGCAGTGCTGCAGCCGGCACATGCGTGCGTACAGTGCATCGGTGCCGAGGGCCTTGAACAGGCCCTGCAGCTGCTCGTCTTCGGGCGGGAACGTCGCGTGCATCGCCAGCAGACGCAGGCCGGCCGGGGTGCGGTAGGCGCGCAGGTGCCAGTCCGGGTGCCGTTCGCTGAAGGCCGCCACCCGCTGCAGTGCGATGCCTTCGGCACCGCCGGCGGCGGCGAGGCGCTGCCGCCGGCGTGCCAGCACTGCCGCGTTGACCAGCAGCAGTGCCACCACGCCCAGCACCAGCCCCGCCAGCCAATGCCAGAGCAGGGTGCCGGTGATGGCGCCGGCCAGCAGCACCGCGGCGGCGATGAGGGCCGGCATCACGCAACCGCCCGGCGCAGGGGCGTGGTCGATGTCGGTGAACAACACATCCGGACTGTTCAGGCACAACGCGCCGTAGCTGTTGCGGGTGATCACCACGTCGCCATCGCGCTGCACGATCTGTTCGCGGATCGGCACGCCTTCCACGCCGTAATTGCTGCGCACCTCGCGGCGCGGCAGCGGCTGGCCGGCAACGATGGCGTTGAGTGCCTCGTTGGCGCGGGCATCGGCATGTGCCTGGGCTTCGGCGGGGCCCTCATCGGACCAGCCGAAGCGGCGCACGACCAGCGCACGGCCACGGAAACGGGCCTGCACGCGGGCTTCGGCCCAGTAGGCGGGAACGATCATCATGGTGCGTGCTCCGTCATCCGTGGCTGGCTGCCCGGGGGAGTCTGGCATAGCCCAGGGGTTGCCGCATCCACCTGCTGCGGCGGGTCGGGCAGAGTGGTAAATTGCGCGCCTTGCATGCACACCACCAAGGACGGAGCGATGTACATGATCCTGCGCGGCCTGCTGGCCCTGGCCTGTGCCGGGGCGGTGGGCGTGGCCGCCGCCGCACCGGCGGGGCCGCAGATCCTCACCGAGGATGTCGGCCGCTTCTACGCGATTTACGACAGTGCGGATGGCAAGCCCAGCGTGGCCCAGTTGCGCGGCTACATGGCCGAGGGCTCAACCGGCCTGGCCGAGCTGGCCAAGGCGCGCCGGGTCACCGCTGAACGCATCGCCGAGGCCATCGCCAACCAGCCGGCGCTGTACGCGCAGGGACGGAACTGCCTGGCCGAGCTGCCGGCGGTGAAGCAGCGCCTGGTGCAGGTGTTCGCCAACCTGCAGGCGATCTACCCGCAGACCACATTTCCTCCGGTGACCATCGCGGTGGGCCGCGGCCGGCCGGTCGGCCTGACCTCGAAAAGTGGCGTGATCATCGGCCTGGAAGCGCTGTGTGCGGCCGATTTCATGAATGCCAACGTGCAGGATCGTTTCGTGCACGTGATCGCGCACGAGTACGTGCACATCCAGCAGACCGGCCTGATCGATGTCGAACCGGGTGACCCACGCGCGACGGTGCTGCGCATTTCGCTGGGCGAAGGGATTGCCGAGTTCATCACCGAACTGATCTCCGGCAACGTTGGCAATGGGCGCCACGCGGCGTGGACGCGCGGCCGCGAAGTGCATATCGAAAGCGCATTCGCACTCGACCTGGACAGCACCGACCTGTCGCCGTGGCTGTACAACTACACGCCCGGTTCGCAGGAGCCCTACGACCTGGGTTACTGGGTGGGTTACCGCATCGCCAAGGCGTACTACCTGCAGGCCAAGGACAAGCGCGAGGCGGTGCGCGCGCTGGTCCAGCAGGATGACCCGAAGGCGATCCTGGCCGCCAGCGGTTGGACGCCGGGCATGTGGATGCCGGCCAAGGTGACCGGCGTCGCGGCGCGCTCGGCTTCGCGATGAGCCGGGCAGGCAGCGCTAGACTGCGGGTCTGGTTTCCTGGAGAACCCGCATGCGTGGATCCATGCTGCTGGCCACTGCCATCACCGTTGCCATGGCGCTGAGCGCCCCGCTGAAGGCGGCTGAACCTGTGGCGGTCAATCCGCTGCTGCTGAAGCCGGTTGAACAGCTACGCGCGGACGAGGTGCGTTTCATGCAGCAGCGCCTGGCCGATTGGCCGCAGCTGCTACGCTACCGTGACGCCAACGCGCAGCTGCCCGCCGCCGTGGCCGGCCAGCCGCGCGTGGTGTTCTACGGAGATTCCATCACCGAAGGCTGGGGCAGGGAAGGCAGCGCCTCGTTCTTTGCCGGCAAAGGCTGGCTCAACCGCGGCATCAGTGGCCAGACCACGGCGCAGATGCTGCTGCGTTTCCCGCAGGATGTGCTGGCGCTGAAGCCACAGGCGGTGGTGATCCTGGCCGGCACCAACGACCTTGCCGGCAACACCGGCCCTTCCACGCAGGCGATGATCGAAGACAACCTGCATGCGATGGTGGATCTGGCGCGCGCGCACGGCATCGGCGTGGTGCTGGCCTCGGTGCTGCCGGTCAGCGAGTACCCGTGGATGCCGGGCATCACGCCGGCACCGAAGGTGCGTGCGTTGAACGCGGCGTTGAAGCGTTATGCCGAGGCGAAGCAGCTGGTCTACCTGGACTACTACACGCCGATGGCCAATGCGGCCGGCGGCCTCGATCCGCAGCTGGCCGAGGACGGTGTGCATCCGACGGCGCAGGGCTACGCGCGCATGGCACCGTTGGCAGAAGCGGCCGTCAGCCGTGCACTGAAACAGAAGTAGCGCTGGCGGACAGGCTGGCCTGCAACCACCCGCAGAAGCCGATCACCAGCGGATCGGCCGCGCTGTCCTCATGCACCAGCCAGCTCCAGCGCGGGCCGCGCACGCGCGCGTCATCCAGTGCCTGCAACTGTCCCTGTTGGCAGGCCCGCGCCGCCAGCAGCTCGCTCACCAGAGCAATGCCCAGCCCCTGGCAGGCGGCGTCCAGCAGCTGCCCCGGCTCGGAGAAATTCATGCCCTCGCGACGCTGGCCGACGTCGGCACCGCCCTGCACCTGCCATTGGCTCCAGTCCATCTCGCGCTCGCCGTGCAGGGTCAGGCGCTCATGCACCGGCGTGGCCAGCAGCGCCGGGTGGCAGGCCGGATAGAGGCGGTCCTGCAGCAGCACGCGGTGCTGGCAGTGCGCCTGTGAATCGAGGTCATCGCGTACCGCGATGTCCAGGGTCTGCGCGGTCATGTCCGGCGCTTGTTCGCTGGTCAGCAGCCACAGGTCGGCATCGGGATGCAGGCGATGGAAGTGCGCCAGGCGTGGCACCAGCCAATGCCGCGCGAAGGCCGGGCTGGTGTTGACGATCAGTTGATTGGGCTTGCGGTACTGATCAAGCCGGCGGATGCCACTGGCCAGCTGCCGCAGCAGGGACTGGGTGGTTTCCAGCAGGTCGATGCCGGCGTCGGTGAGGGTGACACTGCGGCCCTGGCGGAAGAACAGTGGCTGCTGCAGCGAGGCCTCCAGCCCGCGGATCTGCTGGCTGATCGCCGACTGGGTCAGGTGCAGTTCCTCGGCCGCGGCCTGGAAACTGCCCAGCCGGGCGGCGGCTTCGAAGCCGCGCAGGGCGTTCAGCGGGGGCCAGTGCTTGAGCATCTCAGATAAGCAGAACTGTTCAATTAATGGCTGAATCTATCGTTTGTTCTTATGCGTCGGCAAGCGCAGCATGGTCTGACCCCCAACCCCGTGGAGCCCGTCATGCCTAACCGTCGTCACTTCCTTACCCAGCTGGCCGGTGCGGCCGGGCTTGGCGGCCTGGCGGCACTGGGCCTGGCCGGCCTGCCGGGCCGTGTTGGGGCAGCGGCCCCAGGCGCGGGCGCCTGGCGCATGCCCGATGAACATGGCCCGCAGGAGCGCGTTTTCCTGTCCTTCGCGGCGCAGCCGCGGGTGTGGGGGGCGCAGGCCGATGCAGTAAACAGCGCCGTGGCGCGGCTGGCCCGTACCATCGCTCGCCACCAGCCGGTCAGCGTGCTGTGCCGCCCCGCGCAGCGGAAGCAGGCACAGGACCGTTGCGGCCGCGACAACATCGAATTCCTGGAGGTGCCGCTCGATGACATCTGGGTGCGCGACTACGGCGGTTGTTTCGTCACCGACGGCCAAGGCGGACTGGGCCTGGTTGATTTCAACTTCAACGGCTGGGGCGGCAAGCAGAGCGCGCGCAGCGATGGCGCGGTGACACCGTGGCTGGCGCAGGTGACCGGCGCAACGCTGCTGGAGAGTGATCTGGTTGGCGAGGGGGGCGGCATCGAAGTCGACGGCCACGGCACGGCCATTCTCACCGAGAGCTGCTGGGTGAACCGCAACCGCAATCCGGACTGGTCGCGCGCGGATATCGAGGCCGAGCTGAAGCACCACCTCGGCCTGCGCAAGGTGATCTGGTTGCCCGGCATCGCCGGCGAGGACATCACCGATGCGCACGTGGATTTCTATGCACGCTTCGTGCGCCCCGGCGTGGTGATCGCCAACCTCGACAACGATCCGGAGTCCTACGACTACGATCTGACCCGCGAACACCTTGAGATCCTGCGCGATGCGACCGACGCCGATGGCCGGCGCCTGCAGGTGCACACGCTGCCGCCGCCGCTGGACGGGCGCGACAACGTGCATACCCGTGACAACGACGATCTGGCGATGGGCTACATCAACTATCTGCCGATCAACGGCGCGGTGGTCGCGCCGCAGTTCGGTGACGATGCGGCAGATGGCTACTGCCGCGAATTGCTGGAGGATCTGTACCCCGGCCGCGTGATCGAGCAGGTGGATATCGACGCGATTGCCGGCGGCGGTGGCGGCATCCACTGCGTGACCAAGAACATGCCCAGGGTCTGATGCGGCTCAGGCGTCATCCCGCTTCAGCGCCGCATCCGCTGCCAGCAGCGCTTCGGCGGCGGCACTGAGCGGCGGTGACGGCGGCGCGACCACGCCGATGGCTTCCATCATCGTCGGCATGCCCACGAACTGGCGCGCGCGGCGGTCGTAGATGCCGGTGACCAGCAGTGCACGGGTGGCGATCTTCTGTTCGCGGCCGATCAGCACGCGCTGCTCCATGATGCCGCGCGAGCCGACCCAGCCGACCAGGCGCGTTTCCAGGGTGAAGCGCTGGAACGGCTTCAGCTCGCGGCGGAACTGGATGGTGCCGGCGCCGACGATCGGTGCCCACTTCTCACGCAGCGCCACCCGGCCCAGGCCCATGCGCAGGATCAGGTCCAGCCGGCCCAGATCGAAGATGTTCCAGTAGCGGCCGTTGGTCATGTGCAGGTTGCTGTCCAGGTCGTTGGGCAGCACGCGGAACTGCAGCCGCGAGACCCCGAACGGGGCTTCCAGCTTCGGCCGGAACAGGCTGCACAGCAGCAGGTGGAGCAGGCGGAACCAGAGATTCATGGTTATGACGACTGTTATAGAACGGTCGGTACGCTAATCTATGACGACTGTCCTGGCAAGGAACCCCGCCGTGAGCCCGCGACCCTCTGACGCCCCGCAACGGGTGATTGATGCTGCGGCACAGATGCTGGCACGGGTCGGCCTCAACGCGACCAGCATCCGCGAGGTGACCAAGCTGGCCGACGCGCCCCTGGGCTCCACCTACCATCATTTCCCAGGTGGCAAGCAGGAACTGCTGGCACGCGCCACGCACATGGCCGGCGACAAGGTGGAGGCGCTGCTGGTGGAATTGCTGAAGGGCGGCGCGGCACAGGGCCTGCAGCAGTTCCTGGCGATGTGGCGCGAACGCCTGCTGCGCACGCAGTTCCGTGCCGGTTGCCCGGTGCTGGCGGCCGCAGTGGAAGAGCCGATGGATGCCGCACCGAGCCAGCCACGTGTGGCCGCCGCCGAGGTGTTCGTGCGCTGGCAGGGGCACCTGGCGGCTGCCTTCATCGCCGATGGCCACGACGCGACCGCCGCGGCCGGCCTGGCCAGCCTGGTGATTGCCAGCGTGGAGGGTGCGGTGGCGATGAGCCGCGCGCTGCAGGATATCGCCCCGTTCGACCAGGTGGCCGCGCAGCTGCTGAAAGCGGCTACGCCGCCCTGATCATCCGGCCGTATCCGGTAGATCCACGCCACGCGTGGACGAGCGCGTAACGCCCGGTGCTGCCTGATCAATGAAGCTGCGCGCGCGCTCGACGCGGCGCCGTGTCGCGATAGAATCCGGCCATCACCGCCTACGCGTGCCCGGCAAGGACGTCCGCATGCAGCATCAGGTTTCCGAGATCGCTGACCGCGTTGCCTCCCGCCTACGGGGGGCGGCATGAAGAACCCACGCCATTTTTCCATCAGCGCATTGAAGCTGTGCAGGAGCCGCGGCAGCGAAGTCGTGCGTGCGCGGCGGCACCTGCAGCAGCGTGGCTGGCCCCGGCTGCAGATGGCCCTGATCGTTGCGCTGACCGGAGCCGCCGGGTTCCTTGTCTCGCATCTGCTGCGGCTGGCCGGTGTCGAGGTCCTGCTGCTGCGCTACCCGCTGGCGGTACTGCTGGCCTACGGTGTGTTCCTGCTGCTGATGTGGATCTGGATCCGTTGGCGGTGGGAAAACGTGCTCGATGCGCTGTCGTCGGAGGTGGGCGGAGGCACCCCATCGGCACACGGCAGCGTCGCGCAATCGCCGTGGAGTAGTGTCGGCGGCCGTTCCGGTGGTGGCGGTGCGTCTGCCTCGTGGAATGAGCCGGCAGCGCAGAGCGAGGTTGAGGTGAGCGAGGTGCCGCTGGCCGGACTGGCCGAAGACGAAGCCGGGCTGCCATTGCTGGCCGTCCTCGGCATCGACGCTCTGGTGGCTGCCGTGCTGCTGGCCAGCGTGTGGGTGGTGTGGTCGGCGCCGCTGCTGATGGCCGAACTGCTGGTGGACGCGGCCATTGCCGGTGGCCTGTACCGGCGCATGCAGGGCATGCAGGAGCAGGGCTGGTGGCGGGTATGCGTGACGCACACGCTCTGGCCGCTGCTGGGCCTGCTGTTGTTCTTTGCGATCGTGGGCTGGCTGGCCCAGCAGCTGGTACCGGGCGCGGCCAGCCTGCTGGAAGTCTTCCGCGGGTTGTGACCGCGCCGTGGCGTGGCTCAATCGAAGCGCCAACGCACGCCCGCATAGACGCCACTGCCTTCGCCCGGCGTCGAGCGCGCCACATCCTTGCCCGCATCGTCATAGCCTGGTGTGACCGTGGCGGCGTAGTGACGGTTGCCGAGGTTGCGCATCTCCGCCCACGCCTGCCAGCGGCCATCGGGTGCGTCGTAACCGATGCGGCTGCCGAAGATCACATGGCTGTCGGCCCAGTAGCTGTTGGCATAGTCCACCGCGATGCGTGAGGCGTATTCGGTGTTCAGCGCGGCGTACAGACCGGATGCGTGATCGAAGCGCAGCTCAGCCTGGTAGCTGTGGCGTGGCAGGCCCGGCAGGCGGTTGCTGCCGAAGCGCGCATCGTGGCGGTAACGGAAGTCGCTGAAGGTGTACGCCTGGCGCAACGACAGGCGTCCCGGCGCGGCCTGCCACAGCGTGCTGTCCAGGCCGGCTTCGATGCCACGGTGCACGGTGGGGCTGGCGTTGTTTTCTGCGATGAACAGGTTCGGCACCGGCTGCAGCTCCACGCTCAGCAGTTCGTGGTTCACATGCGCGTAGTAGCCGGTCAGTTCCCAACGACCGAGCGCAGCGTCGCCACGTGCACCCAGTTCCAGCGTAGTGGCGGTCTGGTTCTGCATCGGCACCGGCGCGCGCTGGCGGCCCGTGGACGGGCCATTGCCCGGCCCGAAATACTGGTTCGAACCCCAGATCATCGACCACGGATGCGGCGCTTCCACCGAATGGCTGAGGTTGCCGAACCACTGCGTCTGCGCGCTGTGCTGCCAGGTGAAACCCAGTCGCGGCGCGTAGTCCCAGTCATGATCGCGCAGGCGGCCGCCGCTGCTTGGCCAGGTCACCTGCACATCGCGGCGGGTGTTGATCAGTGCCAGTCCGGTCTGCATGCGCAGGCGGTCGTTCAAGGCGAGGGTATTGCTGACGTGCAGCGTGCTGTCGGTGCCGTGGTGGCGGAAGTCGCGCGTGCGCGTGCCGGCGGCATGGCCGTTGCTGGCAAAGCGCAGCGACTCGCGCACGTCGGCATCCAGATCGTGGGTGACGCGCAGGCCGATGGTGGTGTCGCTGTCCAGCCCGAACAGCGTGTGGTGATGGCGGTAATCCAGCGTGGCGTTGAGGTTGGCGTAGTCCAGCTGCTGGCGGTACAGGCTTTCGTTCAGGTCCATCGGATATTTGTGATAGACCAACCCGGCCTGCAATGAGGAATCCTCATCGATCTGCAGCGTGGTGACATTGCCCAGCCAGGTGCTGCCCGGCTGCGGGCGGCGCGCATCGATGGCCAGGTTGGCCGGATTGGCCGCACGCGGGTCGTTGCGGATCTGGTCGCGGGTCAGGCGCCCGGGTGTTTCGTGGTTGGTTTCGCGGTAGCGCACGAAGAAGCGCGTCTGCAGATCGGGCGTGATCTGCCATCCCACATTGGCCATCGCACCCTTGCCGTCGCCGCGCGCGTGGCGCTGGTAGCCGTCGAATTCGGTGTCGGTGTAGGCCAGGAAGTAGTCGACATCACCGCTGACGCCGCCCCAGCTCAGGCCGCGCTTCTGGTAGCCACGGCTGCCGGCCTCGTAATGCAACTGCCCGCCCGCCGAATCACGGCCGCTGCGGCTGACGTAATCGATGGCGCCGCCGAGCGCGAGCGCGCCGCGTTCGAAACCGTTGGCCCCGCGCAGCACTTCCACGCGCGACAGCCACAACGGTTCCAGCAGTTCATAGGGCGTGCCACCTGGACCGGTCAGTGGCAGCCCGTCGATCGAAACTGCAATACCAGACGCATGCGCACCCGGACCGCGGTTGATGCCTGAGCCGCGGATGGACACCTTGGTGCCCTCGTTGCCCGGGGACTGCGCGCTGATGCCGGGCTGGTAGGCCAGCACATCAACGCTGCTGGACAGGCGGCTGTCAGCCTTGGCGACGTCGATGACATTGCTGGCTCCCGGCACGCGCTTCAGTTCCGCGCGTGCCTGCGCACTGGCATCGGCGGCGGTGACCTGCACGGCATCGAGAGTGGTGGCCTGCGGGGCGGCCTGGGCAGTGACGGCCAGGCTGAAGGAAACGGCCAGGAACAGCAGCGACGGGGTGGGGCGGTGAGACGAGAGCGACATGCGAAATGCTGTAAACCACGAAAGTGGCGCGCAAGTTAACAGGTCGGGCGTGCCACGTCACCCATCGGCAGCGTATGGCCGCCCGCGCGCTTCGTAGAGTCGAGCTTGCTCGACTGCTTCTCTTCTACGGAGTCGAGCAAGCTCGACTCTACAATCGGTTTACGGCGAAGGCTTCGACAGCGCTTTCGACTTTGCGTAGAGCCGCTCGGCGGTTTCCTTCTCACCCAGCGCCGCGTGGCATTCGGCCAGGCTGTCCCACGCGTTGGCCGACTGCGGATACAGCTCGGTGTTGAGGGTGAATACCTTCAACGCCCTGCGCGCGCCGAGGCTCGCGAGGATGGCGTAGCCATCGCTGTTGATCGCGCGTTCCAGTTCGTTGGCCGCGATGCCGCTGCTGCCGCGCAACCACGCACGCAGCGCCGTAGCAGCGTCTGCATCATCGTCCAGCGCATAAGCGATCAACCGCTCGGACAGCACCGCATGCGGGAATTCCCCCGGTGCGGCCACCGCCATCGTGCTTTCCACCAACGTGCTCGACCACACATTGCGCGCACTGCCACTAGTCAGGTACACGAACACCCAGTAGCCGTCGGCCAGCGTGCCCTTGTAGGCCAGCCGCGCACGCACACGGGTGCCGCCATCGTGACCAACCTGGGTGTAGCCATCGCTGCGGGTGGTGTCCCAGCCGGTGGAGAAGAAATTGCTGCCGCCGCCGCTCAGCGTCTGTGGCTGCCAGAGCGTTTCCAGTGTGGCCGTGCGCAGCAGCTTGCCGGTGGCCAGTGCCTGCAGGAAACGGTTCATGTCGCCCACGGTGGTCTGCAGGTCGGCGTGGCCCCAGCCGTAGTTCGGCCACGGGTCTTCGTTGGCCGGTTGCAATGCGCCGTCCTTGCCGATGTACGGCACCGCCGCGCGCTGGGCCGGCACGCTGGCCACGCCCCACGAGGTGCTGGTCATCTTCAGCGGCTGCAGGATGCGCTCGCGCGCGATGACCGGATAGGGTTTGCGGTAATGCGCCTCCAGCAACGCCGTCAGCACCAGGTAGTTGGCCTGGGTGTACTGCACGCGGCTGCCGGTGGCGAACTGCATCGGCGCGGCGGCGGCCACCTTCAGCGCAGCCGCAAGATCCGGCGCAACGCCGCTGTAGCCCTTGCTCACCCAGCGGTTGTCGACCCGGTCGTAGTACTCGCCGATGCCCGAACTGTGATTGAGGAAGTCGCGCACCGGGATCGTTCGCCAGGCGGCCGGCAGGTCCGGTACATAACGGCTGGCCGGTGCATCCAGATCCACCTCGCCCTGGTCGACCAACTGCATCACCAGCGTGCTGGTCAGCAGCTTGGCCATCGACTGCGCTGCGAAGATCGTATCGACGGTGGCAGGTGCATGGCTAGCGGGATCACGATCGCCGCTGGCGCCCTGGTAGAGCACCTGTGCGTTGTGGGCGACCAGCACCGCTTGCCCTGCGATGCCGTAGCGTTCGCGGTTGGTCTGCAGTTGCGTGTCCAACCGGGTGGCCACGCCGGACGGGGCTGAGAACGCGACGCCCGGAAGCAGGCACAGCAGGGCAACGCTATAGCGAAGCAGTCGGTTCATGACGGATCAACCCAAGGGTGAGGCCGCACTATGGAAACCCCATTGTGGCCCGGTCAAGGGCCATCGGTGGGTGGGTGCGATGCCGGCCAGCGGCCGGCACTACCACGCGTTCGCTGGCCGCCTACCGTGGATCAGCCGAGAGTGTCCGGCAGAACCCGATGTTTCCGGTAGTGCCGGCCGCCGGCCGGCACCCCTGGATCAGCCCAGAATTCCCGGCAGATCCAGCCCCTTTTCCTTCGCGCAGTCGATCGCGATCTCATAGCCCGCATCGGCATGGCGCATCACGCCGGTCGCCGGGTCGTTCCACAGCACGCGGCCAATCCGCTTCGCCGCTGCCTCGGTGCCGTCGCACACGATCACCATGCCGGCATGCTGCGAGAAGCCCATGCCGACACCACCGCCGTGGTGCAGCGACACCCAGGTCGCGCCGCTGGCGGTGTTGAGCAGGGCGTTCAGCAGCGGCCAGTCGGACACCGCATCGGAACCGTCAGCCATCGCCTCGGTTTCGCGGTTCGGCGAGGCCACGCTGCCGCTGTCCAGGTGGTCGCGGCCGATCACCACCGGTGCCTTCAGTTCACCGTTGGCCACCATCTCGTTGAAGGCCAGGCCCAGTCGATCACGGTCGCCGAGGCCGACCCAGCAGATGCGCGCCGGCAGGCCCTGGAACTTGATCTTCTCGGCGGCCATGTCCAGCCAGCGGTGCAGGTGCGGGTTGTCCGGAATCAGCTCCTTGACCTTGGCATCGGTCTTGGCGATGTCTTCCGGGTCGCCGCTCAGTGCCGCCCAGCGGAACGGGCCGATGCCACGGCAGAACAGCGGGCGGATATAGGCCGGCACGAAGCCGGGGAAGTCGAACGCGTTGGCCACGCCTTCTTCCAGTGCCATCTGCCGCAGGTTGTTGCCGTAGTCCACAGTCGGCACACCCAGTGCGTGGAAGCCGAGCATGGCGCGGATGTGGTTGGCCATCGAGGCGCGCGCAGCCTTCTCCACGTCCTTCGGCGCGGACACGCGCTTGTCGTCCCATTGCTCGACGGTCCAGCCCTGCGGCAGGTAGCCGTTCACCGGGTCATGCGCCGAGGTCTGGTCGGTCAGCAGGTCCGGTTTCACGCCACGCTTGAGCAGTTCGGCCAGCACGTCGGCCACATTGCCCAGCAGGCCCACCGACTTCGGGGTGCCGGCCTTGCAGGATTCGTCGATCAGGCGCAGCGCTTCGTCCAGGTTGTCGGTCCAGGTGTCCAGGTAGCCGGTGCGCAGGCGCATGTCGATGCTGCTCTTGCGGCACTCGACGGCCAGGCACGAAGCGCCGGCCATCACCGCGGCCAGCGGCTGTGCGCCCCCCATGCCACCGAGGCCGCCGGTGAACAGCCACTTGCCGGTCAGGTCGCCGCCGAAGTGCTGGCGGCCCATTTCCACGAAGGTCTCGTAGGTGCCCTGCACGATGCCCTGTGCGCCGATGTAGATCCAGCTGCCGGCGGTCATCTGGCCGTACATGGCCAGGCCCTTCTTATCCAGCTCGTTGAAGTGGTCCCAGTTGGCCCAGCGCGGCACCAGGTTGGAATTGGCGATCAGCACGCGCGGTGCATCGGCGTGGGTGCGGAACACGCCCACCGGCTTGCCCGACTGCACCAGCAGGGTCTGGTCGTCGTCTAGGCGCTTGAGCGTTTCGACGATCGCATCGAAGCTCTCCCAGTCGCGCGCGGCGCGGCCGATGCCGCCGTACACCACCAGTTCCTGCGGCCGCTCGGCCACGTCCGGGTGCAGGTTGTTCATCAGCATGCGCAGCGGCGCTTCGGTCAGCCAGCTCTTGGCGTTGAGCGTGGTGCCGGTCGGCGCGGCGATGGTGCGGGACGGGTCGTTGCGGGTCATGCGGCGCTCCGGTTCGTAGCGAATTCAAGGCAGGCATTGAGCACCTGCGCCAGGGTGTGGCGCAGCGGTGCGGCGTGGTCAGGGTCGAGCGGGGTGGGCCAGCTGTGTTCGTCCACCTGGTCGGGCAGTGGCTCGTGCATGTAGCCGCGGCAGGCCAGCTCCATCTGCAGGCTGTGCACGCCGCCGGCGACGTTGCTGTAGTGACGGGTGATCCAGCCACCCTTGAAGCGGCCGTTGCGCACCTGGCTCATGCCACTGATCCTGAGCAGGTTCTCCACCACATCGCTCAATGCGTTGTCGCAGGAGGTGTCTGGTGCGCCGGACGGGCCGGCGGTGCCCAGGTTGAACTGCGGCAGCTCGCCGTCGAACAGATGCGGGATATGCGAGCGGATCGAATGCGCGTCGTACACCACCACGGTGCCGTGGCGTGCACGCAGGCGGGTGATCTGTGCGGCCAGTGCATCGTGGTAAGGCAGGAAATACGTGTCGCGGCGCCGGGCGATCTCGGCGTCATCCGGTTCGCGCCCGGCGTGGTACAGCGGCTGGTTGTCGAAGGTGGTCAGCGGGCACAGGCCGGTGGTGTTCTGGCCCGGATACAGCGAGACACCGCTGGGATCGCGGTTGAGGTCGATCACCGAACGCGAGATCGCCGAACGCACCGTGGTCGCGCCCATACCGCGCACGAAGTCGTACAGCTCGTGCACCCACCAGTCGGCATCGCGGCGCGCCAGCCACGGCGAGTGGTAGTGGCCGATCAGGTCGTGAGGCAGCTCGCTGCCGGTGTGCGGGAAGCTGACGATCAACGGGGCATCGCCCTCGTGCACGGTCAGCCATTCGGGATGGGCATTCATGCCTGCGGTTCCACGGTCGGCAACAGGTCGCTCAGGCCACGAGCCAGCGCACCGCTGCGCACCAGGTGGGTGGCGGTCACCATGTCCGGGTGGAAGTAGCGGTCTTCTTCCAGCGTTGGCACCTGTGCACGCAGGGTGGCACGCACGTTTTCCAGCGCAGCGCTGGAGCGCAGCGGCGCATGGAAGTCGCACCCCTGCGCGGCGGCCAGCAGTTCGATGCCGATCACGTTGGCCGCGTTCTCGGCCATCTGCATCAAACGGCGCGCGCCGTGTGCGGCCATCGACACGTGGTCTTCCTGATTGGCCGAGGTCGGGATCGAATCGACGCTGGCCGGGTAGGCGCGCTGCTTGTTTTCCGAGACCAGCGCGGCGGCGGTCACCTGCGGAATCATGAAGCCGGAATTCAGGCCCGGGCGCGGGGTCAGGAACGCCGGCAGGCCGGACAGCGCCGGGTCCACCAGCATCGCCAGGCGGCGCTCGCTGATCGAGCCGATCTCGCACACCGCCATCGCCAGCATGTCGGCGGCGAAGGCCACCGGTTCGGCATGGAAGTTGCCGCCGGACAGCGCTTCGCCGGTATCGGTGAACACCAGCGGATTGTCGGACACGCCGTTGGCTTCGATTTCCAGCGTGGTTGCGGCCTGGCGCAGGATGTCCAGCGCCGCGCCCATCACCTGCGGCTGGCAGCGCAGGCAGTACGGGTCCTGCACGCGCACGTCGTTGTCGCGGTGCGATTCGCGGATGTCCGAGCCCTGCATCAGGGTGCGCAGGGTCGCAGCGGTGGCGATCTGCCCGCGCTGGCCACGGATGGCATGGATGCGCGGATCGAACGGAGTATCCGAACCCTTGGCCGCTTCCACCGACAGTGCTCCGGTCACCAGCGCGGCCTGGAACACGGTCTCGATCTCGAACAGGCCGGCCAGCGCATAGGCGGTGGAGAACTGGGTGCCGTTGAGCAGCGCCAGGCCTTCTTTCGCGCCAAGTTCGATCGGCTGCAGGCCGGCACGCGCCAGTGCGTCGGTGGCCGGCAGACGCTCATCACCGATGAATGCTTCGCCGACGCCCAGCATCACGCTGGCCAGATGCGAGAGCGGCGCCAGGTCGCCCGATGCACCCACCGAGCCCTGCGCCGGCACCACCGGCAGCACGCCCTTGATGAGCATCGCTTCGAGCAGCAGCAAGGTTTCCTCGCGCACGCCCGAAGCGCCCTGCGCCAGGCTGACCAGCTTCAGCGCCATCATCAGGCGCACCACGCTGGCCGGCATCGGCTCGCCCACGCCGGCAGCATGCGAGAGCACGATATTGCGCTGCAGGGTGGCCAGGTCCTCGCGCTCGATGCGCACGCTGGCCAGCTTGCCGAAGCCGGTGTTGATGCCATACACCGGCGCGCCCTTGGCGACGATGGCGGCCACGGCGGCGGCACTGGCGCGCACCACCGGCAGTGCGGCCGGGTCCAGTGCCAGCGGCACACCGCGATAGACCTGCCGCCACTGGGCGAGAGTGACATGGCCGGGGCGAAGAACCAGGGTGTTGCTCATGTGTTGCTCCAGGAGGCAGGCAGGTCGGGCTGCCCGCGCACCACGCGCGCGTGCAGCGGGTTGAATCCAATGCGATAGACCAGGTCGGCGGGGGCGTCGATGTCCCAGATCGCCAGGTCGCAGTCCATGCCGACGGCGAGGCGGCCGATGCGCTCGCCATGGCCGAGTGCACGCGCCGCTTCACGGGTGAAGCTGGCGATGCATTCGTCCACGGTCAGGCGGAACAGGGTGGCGCCCATGTTCATCGCCAGCAGCGGGCTGGTCAGCGGCGAGGTGCCCGGGTTGCTGTCGGTGGCCAGTGCCAGCGGCACGCCGGCCGCGCGCAATGCAGCAATCGGCGGCAGGGTGGTATCGCGGGTGAAATAGAACGCGCCCGGCAGCAGCACGGCGACGGTGCCGGCGGCGGCCATCGCGGCGATGCCGGCGTCATCCAGATGTTCGATATGGTCGGCCGACAGCGCGCCGAAACCAGCGGCCAGTTCGGCGCCGTGCTGGTTGCTCAGCTGTTCGGCGTGGATCTTCAGCGCCAGCCCGTTCGCGCGGGCAGCCTCGAACACCTGCCGCGCCTGCGCCGGCGAGAAGGCGATGTTCTCGCAGAACACGTCCACCGCTTCGGCCAGGCCTTCGGCAGCGATGGCCGGAATCATCACGTTGCACACCTCGTCGGTGTATTCCTGTGCCTCGCGGCCTGGCGGAATCGCGTGCGCGCCAAGGAAGGTAGTGACCACGTTGACCCGGCATTCCTCGCCCAGTGCACGTGCGACCTGCAACTGCTTGCGCTCGTCGGCCAGGGTCAGGCCGTAGCCGGACTTGATCTCGATCGTGGTCACGCCTTCGGCGCGCATCGCCAGCAGGCGCAGGCGGCTTTCGCTGGCCAGCTGCTCGGGTGTGGCGGCGCGGGTGGCACGCACGGTGGAGACGATGCCACCGCCGGCGCGGGCGATCTCGGCGTAGCTGACGCCCTGCAGGCGCTGCTCGAATTCGTTGGCGCGGTTGCCGGCGTAGACCAGGTGGGTGTGGCAGTCGATCAGGCCCGGCGAGATCCAGCGCCCTTCACCGTCGATGCGGGTGGTCGGCTGCAGGTGGGCATCGCTGCCGGCGGCGCCGACGTGGACGATGCGGCCCTCGGTGCAGGCCAGTACGCCATCGCGGATGACACCCAGGCCCTCGCCATCGAGGGTGATCAGGTGGACGTTGGACCAGAGGGTATCGACGTGCATGGCATCCACAACGCGGCTGTGCTTATATGTCTATACAATATAGGCGTCCATTTCGGGTTGTCCAGCCATGTCCGATTCGCGTTCCCCGCACTGCTTCCATGCCGCCCACGCCCTGCTGGCCGAAGGCTGGGCCGGTGATGTCCGCCTGCAGGTGCAGGACGGCCGCATCGCCGCGATCAGCACCGGGCAGGGCGCGCAGGACGGTGATACCCGCGTTGGCTTGCTGGTGCCGGGCCTGCCCAACCTGCACAGCCACGCGTTCCAGCGCGGCATGGCCGGCCTGACCGAGATCGGCGGCGGTGACGGTGACAGCTTCTGGAGCTGGCGCGAGCTGATGTACCGCTTCCTGGCCCGTCTGCGCCCGGACGCGGTGCAGGCCATCGCCGCCCAGGCCTACATGGAAATGCTGGAAAGCGGCTTCACCCGCGTCGGCGAATTCCACTATCTGCACCACGATGCCGACGGCCAGCCGTACGCCGACCGTGCCGAGATGAGCGCGCGCATCGCCGCTGCCGCTGCGCAGACCGGCATCGGCCTGACCCTGCTGCCGGTGTTCTACGCCCACGCCGATTTCGGTGGCGCGCCGCCCAATCCGGCGCAGCGCCGCCTGATCCACGATGTGGACGGCTTCGCGCGGTTGCTGGATGCCGCCAGGCCGGCGTTGGCCGCGTTGCCTGACGCCGTGCTCGGCATCGCGCCGCACAGCCTGCGCGCGGTCACCGGTGAGGAACTGAGTGCGCTGCTGCCGCTGACTGACGGCCCGGTGCATATCCATATCGCCGAGCAGGTGCGCGAAGTCGAGGCCTGCCTGGCCTGGAGCGGCCAGCGCCCCGTGCAGTGGCTGTACGACCATGCGCCGGTGGATGCGCGCTGGTGCCTGGTGCATGCCACCCACATCACCGATGACGAGCGCGCGGCCATCGTGGCCAGCCAGGCCGTGGCCGGGCTGTGCCCGATCACCGAAGCCAACCTGGGCGACGGCCTGTTCCCGATGCAGGCGTTCGCGCGCGAGGGCGGGCGCTTCGGTGTCGGCTCCGATTCCAACGTGCTGATCGACGCGGCCGAAGAGCTGCGCCTGCTCGAATATGGCCAGCGCCTGACCCTGCGCGGGCGCAACGTGCTGGCCCCGGATGCCACCCGCAGCACCGGCCGCTTCCTGTTTGAAGGTGCACTGCACGGCGGCGCGCAGGCGCTGGGCGTGGCGGCCGGCCTGCAGGTCGGCGCCAGTGCTGATCTGGTCGAGCTGGACGCCGCGCACCCGGCACTGCAGGCGCGACAGGGTGACGCATGGCTTGACAGCTGGGTGTTCGCCGCACGTAATGGCGCGCTGCGATCGGTCTGGCGCCATGGCCGCCAGTGTGTGGCCGAAGGCCGCCACCTGCAGCGCGAGGCGATCACCACCGCCTTCGCCGCCGCCCTGAAGGGCGTGCTGGGCTGATCGCCCCCCGCCACCGAGACCCCACCACGTGAAGGCCAGCAAGTCCGCCACGCTCAACCAGCGTATCCGCAGCGATCTGGAAAGCCGCATTCTCAGTGGAGAGTGGGCGCCGGGGTTCCGCATCCCGTACGAGCATGAGCTGATGGAGCAGTACGGCTGCTCGCGGATGACGGTGAACAAGGTACTCACCGCGCTGGCCGAGAGCGGCATGATCGAGCGCCGCCGCCGTGCAGGCTCGTTCGTGGCGCGGCAGCCGCCGCATCTGGAGCAGGTGGCGCTGGAAATTCCGGATATCGCCATGGAGGTTGGCTCGCGCGGCCATCAGTACGGCTACCGCCTGCTGCAACGCGAGCTGCGCCGGGCCGAGGCCGGCAATGCCGGTGAGATCGAGCTGGCCGGCCAGGAAATGCTGCTGGCGATGCGTTGCCTGCATCTGGCCGATGGCCGTCCGTTGGCGCTGGAGCATCGCCTGATCAGCCCGGTGGGCGTTCCCGAGGTGCTGGAGGTTGATTTCAACACCACCGCGCCGGGCAGCTGGCTGCTGCAGAACGTGTCGTGGACGCGCGCGCAGCACCGCATCAGCGCCTGGGGCGCGGACACCGCCAGCGCCAAGCTGCTGGATGTGAAGCCCGGCACCGCCTGCCTGGTGATCGAGCGCCTGACCTGGCGCGGCGAGCAGCCGATCACCCGCGTGCGCCAGGTGTTCCTGGGGGACGCCTGGGACCTGGTGGCGCGCTTCGCGCCCGGCGCGCGGTAGGAGCTCCCTCCACGCATGGCGTGGATCTATGGGTCCGGAACGGCTGTCGTCTTGAACTCTGTTGATGCGTGTGTACGATGTGTATCGTCCCTGCATGAAGAGCAGGGACCTCATCCGGGATCTGGAGGCGGCAGGTTGGACCTGTTGCAGGATCCGCGGATCCCATCATGTATTCGTGCACCCGCAGCGGCCTCACATCATCACCGTGCCTCACCCCAGAAAGGATCTGGGTAAGGGGCTGGTTCAGGCGTTGCGGAAGCTCGCAGGACTGACGTAGGAGGTCCCATGCGCTATCCAGTCTTGATTGAGGCCGGCGATGAACGCACCGCGTGGGGTGTCATCGTTCCCGATCTGCCGGGGTGCTTCTCGGCGGCCGACACGCTTGACGATGCACTTAGTGCGGCCGAGGAATCTGCGCTTGCCTGGATCGATGCGGCCCTGGATGAGGGGCGCTCGATTCCCAATCCTTCTGCGCCACAGAAGATCGTTGCCGAGGCTTCCAGCGATACGACCTGGATTCTTGCCTACATCTGCATTGATCCGGCGCTGCTGGACGACACCATCGAGCGGGTCAACATCAGCCTGCCACGTAGAATCCTGGCGAGGCTGGATGCGCAGGCCAGAGCTGCGGGTGAATCCCGCTCCAGCTACATCGCCCGTCTCGCTGCCTTGGGCTGAGCAGGCGCCATGTGGAGCCGAGCCCACGCTCGGCTGCTGTTCGCGCGATGCGCGATGAGTCGAGCGTGGCTCGACGCTACAGGGGCATCCACGCCATGCGTGGATGTCGGTCCCCATCAGTACGTGGCGCACTGCCGCCAGCGCACCGGCTCGTCCACGCCGGGGCGGGCATTGAGCTGGATGCGGACATTGCGCAGGGCCGGGTAGTGCAGCACTTCCTCGCAGACCTGCGGCCATACCACATCCAGTTCGCCGGTGCGGTTGATCGCCAGGGTCTGGCGGGTCAACCAGACGCCACTGGCGATGCCGGGCTTGCCGGCCAGCGCGCGCGACAGATCCGCCTGGAAACGGTCCAGCGTGGCCGCATCCGGATTGGGGTTGCTGCGCGCATCGAGGGTTTCCGGCGCGGGCAGAGGTGCCATGGCGGCCGGCGTGGCCACCGGAGCGGATTCGCGGGCCGCTTCAGCGGCCACGGTCGGGGTGACCGGCGCCGCGGCAACGGGCTCGGTGCGGTCCACATGCAGGCCCTGCAGACTCACACCCACCAGCAGGCCCAGCGTCACCGAGCCCAGCGCGGCGATGGCGATCCGGCGCAGCGCTTCGTGGCGCGCACCCGCACGCACGCGCGTGTCGATGTCACCCGGCAGATAAGGCTGCAACAGGGGCCACAGGCGCGGGCCATCCAGCACCTCAACCGCCTGCTTTTCGGCGGCGGCGCGACCGTCGCGTTCGATCCGCCCTTCGGTCAGCAGCATGCCGCCCCTGGCACCAGCCAGGCGCGCGGCGGCGCCCAGTTCGTTCACCGCGGCGGTGCCGATGCGGTAGGCCAGGCCATGCTTACACGACACCAGCCACTGGTTCGGGCCATCACTGAGCACGAAATCGCTGCTCGGCTCCCGCGCATCCTCGGCCGGATCGTTCAGTTCGCGCAGCCCGCGCTGCTCGCGCAGCATGCGCTTGACCAGCACCGAGAACTCACGCCAGTGCATGCCGGCCAGGGCCTGCAGGCCAAGCTGCATCTCCTTCTGGCGCCGCTTGATCCACCACAGATAGACAACGGCCAGGGAACAGACAAGCAGGGCCGACAGCAGGGCCAGGATCCAGGGGAGCATGCGGGAGGTGCGCGGAAGGGGCGAATGCGGAAGACGACAGTGTAATCGGCGCACCGCCCCGCTGGGTCAGGAGGTTCCTGACACCAAATGTGATCAATCGCTCAGATCGGCGTAGTGCAGGCACGAAAAACCCGCCAATCCTGAAGCCGTGAGGGGAGGGAACAAACGGCAGCCGAAGCGATTGGCGGGTTGCTCGCGATTGTCAACCAGATTTTACTGCATTGCAACAATCGTCGGTCAGGGCACGCTGTCCGGCGACTGGTGGCTGCCCGGCGCGGGCGCGTCGCTGCCCGAAGCGGCCCGGGTCTCCAGCTTGGCCAGGCGCGCATGCAGGGCATCGATGCGGGCTTCCAGCGCGGTCACTTCGTCGGCGGTGGGCACATGCAGGCGCTTGAGCACCCCCTGCACCTGGTCGTCGAAGGCCTTCTCGACCTTGTTCCAGGTGCCAGAGGCTTTCTCACGCGCGTCGTCCAGTGACGATTCAACGTTGTCGCGCCAGCCAGGGCCCTGGTCGCCCTGGCGCTCACGGCGGCGGGCCTCCCAGGCTTCGCCTTCTTTCACCAGGCCATCGAAGAAGCGGCTGCCTTCGGCCTGGGCGCGGCCCAGGGCACCGAGCCCGGCCAGCCAGACCTGCTGGGCCGAATCGCTCAGCTTGCGCGAGAAGCGCTCGGCCTGGTCGCCAAACGAGGCGTCGTCGTCGCGGCGGTCGTCGTTTTCGTAACGGTTCATCGCACTTCCCGTGGGAGTTGGGCCTGCCCCGAGAGTAGCGCGCGATGGCGTTGCACGACCGTGACGGCCGCCGCAGGGATTCAGCCCAGCTTTTCCTTCAGCACGCGCCGGATCTCGCCTTCCACCATGCCCTTCATCGCCGACAGCAGGAAGCCCAGCTTGGCGGTGACACGTACGGCGCCCGGCTGCAGCTCGATCGCACCGTCCACGCCGCTGCCGGAGAAGTTCAGTACGTCGGCGGTCCAGGACGACTTCAGGCCGAATCGTTCGGACAACTTGGCGGCGACCTGTTCGATCGCCGCGCGTGCCTGTGCGTCGGGCAGGGCGTGGGCGTGGCGGACATCGATGGTGGACATGCAGGCTCCTGGCGCAGGGCGGGGATGATCAATGAGGGCGAGCATTGTGCGCATCGGGGGCCGTCGCGCCAAGCACTCATCACCGGTTCTTCTTCGTTGGCGAGCAACCTGCTAGTCTGCGCCGCGTGCAGAACCTGCTTGTCCACTTCAGCCAACAACAACAGCCCGACCAGCCCCTGCGGCCCGGGGTGCAGCGTATCGTGCGCCAGGCCAACGGCAGCGTCAGGCTGGGCGAGGGCGGCAATGGCGCCCTGCTGCTGGCGCAGTTCTGCATGGATGACCGGGGGCTGTGGCTGCAGGTCGGCAACGGCATCCGCAGCATCCATGTGAACGGACGGCCGGTACGGCGGATGGCCCTGCTGCGTGCAGGCGACGCGGTGTACGTCGATGGCGTGGAGATGGTGCTGCAGGGCGAGGTCGAGCGCCTGCTGCAGGCGCCTGCGCCGAAGAGTGACGAGGGTAGCGACGAACAGCAGCGCCTGCTGCGTGGCGTCGGTGGCCTGCACCATGGGCGCAGCTTCACGCTGTCGCGGGCGCGCCTGATCGGTCGTGGCAACGACGCTGACATCGCCATCGACGACCCCGCGTTCGCCGAACAGCACGCCCGCGTGGAAGTGCATGGCGAGCGCGTGCTGCTGCGCGACCTGGGCAGTGCCGATGGCACCCGGGTCAACGGCGTGGCCGTTCGCCACTGCTGGCTGCAGGCTGGCGATCAGGTGGTGTTCGATGGCCAGCACCGGTTCGTGCTGGAGGTTCCGCATGACCCGCGCCGGCGCCCATTGCCGGACGAGGATGAGGCCAGCCAGGACATCGAGCAGGCGCCGGTGCTGCCCGTCGCGCCGCGCAGGGTCCGGCGTTGGCCGTGGCTGCTGGTCAGCGCGCTGCTGCTGGCGGCGTTGCTCAGCCTGCTGCTCTGGTTCGGCGCACGCTGAACCCTGCGTCCGCCGGGCCTGGCCCGGCGCTACCCACGCCTGGCTTTGGTGGGGGCCGACCTCGGCCGGCACGCTTGACTTTGGTAGGTGCCGACCTTGGTCGGCACGCTCCTCCGACGGGCATGATGCCTGACGGCGTACGCCGACCAAGGTCGGCGACTACCGGAACATTGCTGCGGGCCAATGGATACGAATGCAACCAAATTTCCCTTGCGCCACAAGGCCGCAAGGCTGGTGCAGTGCGGCATACTAGGGATCTTGCCTCACAGGTGTGACATGACGCGCGCGTTCAACTTCAGTGCCGGCCCTGCAACCTTGCCGGAATCGGTCCTGCGCCAGGCGCAGGCGGAAATGCTGGACTGGCACGGGTCCGGCGCTTCGATCGTGGAAATGAGCCATCGTGGCGCGGAATTCATGTCCGTGGCCGCCGAGGCCGAGGCCGACCTGCGCCGCCTGCTCGATATCCCCGACGACTATGCGGTGCTGTTCCTGTCCGGTGGCGCCACCACCCAACAGGCGCTGATCCCGCTCAACTTCGCCAGCCCCGGCCAGCGTGCCGACTACGTGGTCAGTGGCCACTGGGGCAAGACCGCGGTCAAGCAGGCCGGGGTCTACGTGGACGTCAACATCGCCGCCAGCAGCGAGGCCGATGGCTACCGCACGCTGCCGCCGCGCGCGGACTGGCAGCTTTCGCCCGATGCGGCCTACGTGCACCTCACCGCCAACGAGACCATCCACGGCGTCGAGTTCCGTGATGTGCCCGACACCGGCAACGTCCCGCTGATTGCCGATTTCAGTTCGTCCATCGCCAGCGAGCCACTGGATGTGCGCCGCTACGGCGTGATCTACGCTGGCGCGCAGAAGAATCTGGGCCCGGTCGGCATCGCGGTGATGATCATCCGCCGCGACCTGCTGGAACGCAGTGGCCAACCGCGCGCGGACATCTTCGATTACCGCTCGCACGTCGCCCGCGACTCGATGCTCAACACCCCGCCGACCTGGAACTGGTACCTGGCCGGCCTGGTGTTCAAGTGGATGCTGGCCGAAGGTGGCGTGACCGAGTTCGCCAGGCGCAATGCCGCCAAGGCCGCGCTGGTGTACGGCGCCATCGATGGCTCCGGTGGCTTCTACCGCAACGAAGTCGCGCACGCCGCACGTTCGCGGATGAACATCCCGTTCTTCCTGCCCAACGCCGATCTGGATGCCCGTTTCGTGGCCGAAGCCAAGGCCGCCGGCCTGCTGGCACTGAAGGGCCACAAGGTGGTCGGCGGCATCCGCGCCTCGCTGTACAACGCCATGCCGCTGGCCGGGGCCGAGGCGCTGGTCGCCTTCATGGCCGATTTCCAGCAGCGTCACGGTTGAGCAATGAACGGCGCGCACCGTCGGGTGCGTGCCCCGCAACAAGGAATTCCGATGGCAAGCAGCAAATCCAGCAAGAAGGCCCCGAGCAAGGCCGAACCGGCCAAGGACAGTGCGGCGCCCAAGAGCAAGGCGAAGTCCAAGGCCGCCTCGAACCCGGCGCCGACCCTGGCGCCGCTGGCACTGGCCGATGTGCGTTCGAAGATCGACCAGATCGACCGTGACATCCAGAACCTGATCGCCGAGCGCGCGCGTTTCGCCCACCAGGTCGGCAAGGCCAAGGGCAAGCTGGCCGCCGCCGTCGACTACTACCGCCCCGAGCGCGAAGCGCAGGTGCTGCGCATGGTGGTCGACCGCAACGAAGGCCCGCTCAGCGACGAGCTGCTGGTGCATGTCTACCGCGAGATCATGTCGGCCTGCCTGGCCCAGCAGGAGCCGCTGAAGATCGGCTACCTCGGCCCGGAAGGCACCTTCAGCCAGCAGGCCGTGCTCAAGCACTTCGGCCGTTCGGCGCTGGGCCTGCCGATGGCCAGCATCGAAGAGGTGTTCCAGGAAGTGGAAGCCGGCAATGCCGATTTCGGCGTGGTGCCGGTGGAAAATTCGGGGCAGGGCACCATCCAGATCACCCTGGACATGTTCCTGACCTCCAACCTGAAGATCTGTGGCGAAGTGGAACTGCGCGTGCAGCAGTACCTGATGTCGCGCAGCGGCCGCATCGAGGACATCGAGCGCATCTACGCGCATCCGCAGTCGTTCATGCAGACCTCGGCGTGGTTGCGCGCCAACCTGCCGAAGGCCGAGAAGATTCCGGTGTCGAGCAACGCCGAAGGCGCGCGCCGTGCGCGCAATGCCGACGACGCGGCGGCCATCGGCGGCGAGAGTGCCGGCCACGTGTACGGCCTGAAGAAGGTGGTCACCAAGCCGATCCAGAACGATGCCGACAACACCACGCGTTTCCTGGTGGTGGGCCGCAACATCTTCCCGACCTCCGGCCACGACCGCACCTCGGTGCTGGTGTTCATCCATGACAAGCCTGGCGCGCTGTTCGATGTGCTCAGCCCGTTCGCCCGCCATGGCATCAGCATGAACCGCATCGAGTCGCGCCCGTCGCACCATGGCAAGTGGGAATACGGCTTCTTCATCGACCTGGCCGGCCATATCGACGACGCGCCGATGCAGGCCGCACTGGCCGAACTGGAAGCGCACTCGGCGCAGATCAAGGTGCTCGGCTCCTATCCGGTGGCCGTGCCCTGAGTGCTGCTGTCGCGGCGGCCGTGGCCGCTGCCCCCTGATGCATCGCCGGCGCGGCCGGCGTTTACGGAATGATCGAACGATGAGCAACGCGCAACACTGGATTGCCCGCAAGGGCCAGCCGCTGCAGGGCAGCCTGACCATTCCCGGCGACAAGTCGGTCTCGCACCGCTCGGTGATGTTTGCCGCGCTGGCCGATGGCACCTCGCATATCGACGGCTTCCTGGAAGGCGAAGACACCCGCGCCACCGCGCGCATCTTCAGCCAGCTCGGCGTGCGCATCGAAACGCCCAGCCCGTCGCAGCGCATCGTGCATGGTGTTGGCATCGACGGCCTGCAGGCGCCAGATGCGGCGCTGGACTGTGGCAACGCCGGCACCGGCATGCGTCTGCTGGCCGGCCTGCTGGCCGGCCAGGCCTTCGACTGCACGCTGATCGGCGATGAATCGCTGTCCGGCCGCCCGATGCGTCGCGTCACCGGCCCGCTGTCGCAGATGGGCGCGAAGATCGACACCGAGAGTGATGGCACGCCGCCGCTGCACGTGCATGGTGGCCAGTCGCTGCACGGCATCGATTTCGCCTCGCCGGTGGCCAGCGCGCAGATCAAGTCGGCGGTGCTGCTGGCTGGCCTGTATGCACAGGGCGAAACCACGGTGACCGAGCCGCACCCGACCCGCGACTACACCGAACGCATGCTGTCGGCGTTCGGCGTGGACATCGAATTCTCACCGGGCAAGGCGCGCCTGCGTGGTGGCCAGCGCCTGCGCGCCACCGATATCGTGGTGCCGGCCGACTTCTCGTCTGCGGCGTTCTACCTGGTGGCTGCCAGCATCATTCCCGGTTCCGCGCTGCGCCTGAAGCAGGTCGGCCTGAACCCGCGTCGCACCGGCCTGCTGCATGCGCTGCGCCTGATGGGCGCGGACATCACCGAAGAGAATCCGGCCGAGCAGGGCGGTGAGCCGGTGGCCGATCTGGTGGTGCGCTACGCGCCGCTGAAGGGCGCCCGTATTCCGGAGGCGCTGGTGCCGGACATGATCGACGAGTTCCCGGCGCTGTTCGTGGCGGCGGCGGCCGCCGAAGGCCAGACCGTGGTGACCGGTGCGGCCGAACTGCGGGTGAAGGAATCCGATCGCCTTGCGGCGATGGCCACCGGCCTGCGCGCGCTGGGCATGCAGGTGGATGAAACCGAAGACGGTGCCACCCTGCACGGCGGTGTGCGCCTGGGCAGCGGCACCATCGAAAGCCACGGTGACCACCGTATCGCCATGGCGTTCGCCATTGCCGGCCAGATCAGCGATGGCGAAGTGCGCATCAACGACGTCGCCAATGTCGCCACCTCGTTCCCGGATTTCGACGGCCTGGCCCGCAGTGCCGGCTTCAACCTGGCCTGATCGGCACCGCAACCGCCGCACCGCGTTGCCCGGTAGGTGCCAACCTTGGTTGGCACGATGCTTCGCATAAAAGGACGGAGGCCGAAGCCTCCGTCGAAACATCACGAACCCCTCGTCCGCGATCAACGCTGCTCGGTGCGGAAGTCCACCGGGACCCGCACCACGCTCGCTACCGCACGGCCCTCATGCATGGCCGGCTGGAACTTCCAGTTCTGCACGGTGCTCAGCACCGCACGATCAAGATCACGGCTGCGTTCGCCACTGCGCGAAACAATCGCCGCATTGGTCACATGGCCGCGGGTATCGACATTGAGGCTGGCCACCACGCTGCCCTGCACGCCATTGCGCAGTGCCGTGGCCGGGTAGGTCGGCTTGCTGTTGCTGGCCAGCGGGCGCGCCTCGCGGTTACGCACCGCCGGTGCTGCACGGCGCTGGGTGGCGGCAGGAGCCGCCTGCCCGTTGGCAGGCACGGCCGCATCGGCCAGCGGCTGCTCCGCAGCCGGCAGCATCCGCTCGCCCACCGGCGCCGGTGCCACGTCGTCCTGGTTGGCGTGACGCAGCCACAGCAGTGCGGCAGCGAACATCGCCACGATCAGTGCGATCCACATCCAGGGCGACGTCGGCCGCTGCTGTGCGTGGCTGTCGTGTGTCGAATGAAGGTTCTCGTGGGTGGTGGCAGTCATCGCAAACTCCTTCCGTCAATTGACGACGTGCAGAGTGTTGCCCGAGCCGCCGTGCGGAAGTGTCAGTGCTGCGTCAACACCACCGGCAGGGTTCAGTTTGCCTGCCGGACTACATTCAGTTACTGGGTCTTGAAGTCGAACGGCACTTCAATGCTGCCCGGAACGGGCTGGCCATTGCTGTGTGCCGGGGTGAAGCGCCAGCGGCGCACGGCATCGGTGGCGGCACGGTCGAGCTCGCGTGAACCGCTGCGCTGGATGACGGTGGCGTTGTTGGGATAGCCGGTGGCGTCCACATCCACGCGTACCACCACGCTGCCCGTCTCTCCGGCGCGCAGGGCAGCGGCAGGGTAGGTCGGCGGTGGCGACTGGCCGGCAATCGGCATCGGCTGGCTGTTGGCGGCCACGGCGGGCGCCGGACCCGTGGCGGCCGGGGCTGCTTCGGCCACCGGGGCCGGCGGCGGCGGGGCGGTTTCCACCAGCTTCGGCGCTTCTTCTTCCACCGGCGCCGGTTTGGCATCGGGCATGTCGCTGGACCCGGCGGCGGCGGCCAGCGGTTCCGGCAGCGGTTCCACCTGGGCGGTCTCCTGCGGGGTCTGAGCGGCCGGGTCGGCGCGGAAGAACTCCTTGTCGCGGCCGGTCAGCCAGACCACCACGAACAGCAGCACGCCGACGCCGAAGGCGATGCCGGCGATCTTCAGCGCGTTGCGCGGGATATGCACAGTGAACGACTTGGCGGACGACGAGCGGGGTGCAGACATGGACCGGACCAGTACGGAATGCCCCGATTCTGCCACGCCGGGAATGAACCGGGCGGCAGAAATCCGTATAACAGGCGATAATCCCATCCCTGATACCCACCACGACACCTGCCATGCTTGATCCAGCCCTGCTCCGCCACCAGCCCGCCGACCTCGCCGAACGCCTGCGCACCAGCCGCGGCTTCGAGCTCGACGTGTCTGCCCTGGAGTCCCTGGAGGCTGATCGCAAGCGCATCCAGGTGCGGACCCAGGAGCTGCAGAGCCTGCGCAACAGCCGTTCCAAGGCGATCGGCCAGGCCAAGGCCAAGGGCGAGGACGTCTCGGCGATCATGGCCGAGGTCGCGGCCTTTGCCGACGAGCTGAAGGCCTCGGAAGTGGCGCTGGACGAGCTGCGCGAGAAGATCGAAGCGATCTCGATGGGCATCCCGAACCTGCCGGCCGATGACGTGCCGGCCGGTGCCGACGAGAACGACAACGTCGAGCAGTCGCGCTGGGGCACCCCGCGCCAGTTCGATTTCAAGGTGCTGGACCACGTCGAGCTCGGCGCGCGTAACGGCTGGCTGGACGGTGAGACCGCGGCCAAGCTGTCCGGTTCGCGTTTCACCGTGCTGCGTGGCCCGATCGCGCGCCTGCACCGCGCCCTGGCCCAGTTCATGGTCGACCTGCATACCGGCGAGCACGGTTATGAGGAAACCAACGTGCCGTTGCTGGTCAACGCCGATTCGCTGCGTGGCACCAGCCAGCTGCCGAAGTTCGAGGACGACCTGTTCAAGACTGCGGTGGGTGACTCCACGCGCTACCTGATTCCGACCTCGGAAGTGCCGCTGACCAACATCGTGCGTGACGAGATCGTTGATGCCGAGCAGCTGCCGCTGCGCATGACCGCCCATTCGATGTGCTTCCGTGCTGAGGCCGGCAGCGGTGGCCGCGACGTGCGCGGCATGATCCGCCAGCACCAGTTCGAGAAGGTCGAGCTGGTTTCGATCAGCCGCCCGGAAGACAGCGACGCCGAGCACCAGCGCATGACCCGTTGCGCCGAAGTGGTGCTGGAAAAGCTGGGCCTGCCGTACCGCAAGGTGCTGCTGTGCACCGGCGACATGGGCTTCTCGGCCGTCAAGACCTACGACCTGGAAGTCTGGCTGCCGTCGCAGGAGACTTACCGTGAGATCTCCTCGTGCTCGAACTGCGGCGACTTCCAGGCCCGCCGCATGCAGGCGCGCTGGCGCAACCCGGCCACCGGCAAGCCGGAGCTGGCGCACACCCTGAACGGCTCGGGCGTGGCGGTTGGCCGCGCGATGATCGCGGTGATGGAGAACTACCAGAACGCCGACGGCAGCATCACCGTGCCGGAAGCACTGCGCCCGTACATGGGCGGGCTGGAAACCATCGCCTGACAACCGACTCTGGTGGGTGCCATGCTTGCATGGCACTGCTGTGGCTCTGGTGGGTGCCATGCTTGCATGGCATCGCATCCACGCATGGCGTGGATCTACCGAATGCTCGGGCATTCACGCGCGGCGTGGATTTGACCGAATGGTGCCCAGTGTGAATCCAACGAGGCTCCAGTAGATCCACGCCATGCGTGGATGAACCCCCGCGATCACCCCACAACCCGCAGCTTCTCCAGCGGCACCCATCCTGGTTCGCCCGCCTCGGGCACGCACCATGCCCAACCATTGAGCGTGCGCACTGCGCGCAGCCTCTGCCCCGGATCCACATCCAGCTCCCGCGCGCAGTAAGCCTCGGTGGCATACGCGTCACCCTGCGCATCACGACCGATCACCGGTGCCGGCACGAATCCGGGCTGCTGCCCCTCGGCCTGGCACAGGAACCAATCCTCCCAGCCCTCCGGGCCTGCGTAGCGCTCGCCCACCACCAGCGCCTGGCCTCGGCGCAGGGTGATTGGATGCGGAAATTCGCTGCGGTGCGCAGCCGTCACGATGTAGTCCATGACCCACTGTACCGTTTCCGCCGGGCATGGCCCGGCGTGCGGGAATCGGTCCACAAAAAAACGGCCCCGCAGAGCGGGGCCGCCAGGGTGGGCCGGGATGGGGGAGGGGATCCCGGCCCGCGTTCAGCGCCCAGACGAGGAGAGAGGGGCGCCGAGCGCTGGAACGCTTTACGCAGCGACGGATTCGGCGGCCTCGTGCGACGGCAGTGCCGCCAGCGCGCCGGCAATGGCGTCTTCGCGGTGCTGCGGCGAGTAGGCAATGCCCTCGGCACGCACGAACTCGATGTCATTGATGCCCCAGAAGGCGAAGGTCTGGCGCAGGAACGGCTCCTGGAAGTCGGCCGGCGAATCGGTGTAGATGCCGCCACGGCTGCTGACCACGATCACACGCTTGCCGCCGGCCAGGCCGACCGGGCCGTTCTCGGTGTACTTGAAGGTGCGCCCGGCCACGGCCACGCGGTCGATCCAGGCCTTCAGGGTGGACGGAATGCTGAAGTTGTACATCGGCGCACCGATCACCACGATGTCTGCTGCCAGGAACTGCTCGAGCACCTGTTCAGCATCGGCGGCTTCGGCCGCGTCGGCCTTGGCCAGCGAGCTGCTGCGCAGATGCGGTACCGGATTGGCGTCAAGATCGCGATAATCGACCTGCAGGCCTTCGATCTGCTGCTTGAACCGGGCCACCACGGCGGCGGTCAGGTGGCGGGAGACGGAGTTCTCGCCAAGCACGCTGGCGTCGAGATGCAGAAGCTTCATGGCAGTCACCTATGTTCTGGAAGGAAGAAGCGGGTAGGCCCCGCCGACGGAGAGAACGATAGGTTGTTGCAAAGACGGGATAAAGGTGATTGAATGCCACGTATTGTTCTAGATATGGAACTCGGGCATGCATGACCTGAATGATCTGTACTACTTCGCGATGGTGGTCGACCACGGCGGATTCGCCGCCGCCGAGCGCGCACTGGGCATCCCCAAGTCGCGCTTGAGCCGCCGCATCAGCCAGCTGGAGACCGACCTGGGCGTGCGCCTGCTGCAGCGCTCCACGCGTCGCTTCGCGGTCACCGACGTCGGCACCAGCGTGCACCGCCACGCCCAGACCATGCTGGCCGAGGCGCAGGCTGCGCGCGAAGTGGTGGACCGCCTCAGTGCGGAACCGCGTGGCGTGGTGCGTGCCAGCGTGCCGGTGTCGCTGGCGCAGATGCAGCTGCCCAAGCTGCTGCCCAAGTTCCTTGAGCAGTACCCGAAGGTGCGCCTGCAGCTGAACATCAGCAACCGCCGCGTGGACATCATCAATGAAGGCTACGACGTGGCCCTGCGCGTGCGTTCGCGGCTGGACGACGACGGCAGCCTGGTGATGCGCAGCTTCGGCCAGGTGCAGGAACTGCTGGTGGCCAGCCCGAAGTATCTGGACCGCGCCGGTCGCCCGAAGGACCCGGAGGAGCTGGCCCAGCACGTCACCCTCAGCATCAGCGAAGACGAAGCGCGCCAGCGCTGGGAGCTGCATGGCCCGGAAGGCGAGGTGCGCCGGGTCGACCTGCAGCCGCGCGTGGCCGGCTTCGATTTCCCGCTGCTGCAGAGCATGGTCAAGGACGGCTTCGGCATCACCATGCTGCCGGAAACCGTGTGCGCCGATGCAGTACGCAATGGCGAGCTGGAAGTGGTGCTGCCGGACTGGTCGCTGCCGCAGGGCGTGTGCCATGCCGTGTTCGCCTCGCGTCGCGGCCTGCTGCCGGCGGTGCGCGTGTTCATCGACTTCCTGGCCGAGCACCTGCCGCCGCAGCTGGAGGCCTCGCGCCTGCATTGCGATGGTGCGTGCGAGAAGGCCAAGGAGCGGATCAAGGCCAGTGCGCTGGGCGCGTTGGCGGTGGATGCCGGCTGAGCGATATCAACGGTAGCGCCGGGCCATGCCCGGCGTTGCTGTATCAGGTGCCGATCACTTCCGCCCGAACAGCCGGTCCCAGAAGCTGCGTCGCGGCGCTGCCACCGGTTCTGGCCGATCCGCGATCACCGGCGCTTCCAACACCGCCATCAGTTCGGCGCTGCGTGGCTTTTTCAGGAAACGTGCGTACTCCAGATAGCTGGTGACCCTGCTCATGTGCAGGCGCTCGGGCATCGCCGGCAGTGCAGCACCCTGCAGCAGTACCCGCAGCGCCTGGGGTCGATCCAGGCGGATCGCCTCGAACAGCGCGGTACCACCGCAGCCGGGCTCGATCTGGTTGGCGCGCTGTGGTGCGTCCTTCAGCAGTACACGCAATGTGTCGGCATCATCGCGCTCGACGGCGGCCACCAGTCGCGCCAGGGCCTCGGCTTCTTCCGGTGGCAGGCTGTCGCGATAAGCCTGGTCGGCGATCTCACGCTCGTCGCGCCCGTCGCCGTTCTGGATGCACAGGAAATCAGTGACCAGCGCCACTGGATGGCCCGAGGTATCCAGCGCCCAATAGCTGGGATACACGCCGTCGCCCCAGCCACTGGTGAATACCACCAACCCATGCGGCGAATCCTCGCCCCACGGGCGGTACTCGGCCCCTTCGTCGAGGCCGTCATGATCGATCAGTGCATCGGACCACGCGCTGTTTTCCTCGCCGGCGGTCTGCTCGATCAGAGCCAGCAGCGCCTGCTGGGCGTCGGTATCCATGAAGCAGCCGATGCCGGCGTCGACCGGATAGCCGATGAAGCTGTCCTCATCCAGGCCGGTCAGGTCCTGCGTGGTCCAGCGCGTCATCTGCCAATGCAGGGCCGATGCAGTGAGAGCCTGGCGAGGCTTGAACCAGACCACGGCCAGCGCCGGGCGGCCGCTGTGCACGATGATCTCCACCGGATGACGGCCGGCCGGCGCGGTGTAGTCGGCCAGCGCCGGCGCCTCGGCCTGGACCAGCGGATCGCAGACCACCAGCTGCCCGCTGCTGACCGGCAGGTGGCCGGCCAGGGTGCGATGCAGGGCTACCGCGGCCAACTGGGTGTCGTCCAGCAGGATGGTGCGCAGGTTGGCCAGGTCGAGGTGGGCCATGGGGGCTCCGGATGCGGTCGAGCCCCCACCGTGCCGCATGCGCAGGGCGGGGGCAAGGGTGGTCTTGGGCAAATGGCCTTCACGTGCGAGAATACGGCGCTGCCCGGGCGACCGGGACCCGATTGGAGAGATGGCCGAGCGGTTTAAGGCACCGGTCTTGAAAACCGGCGAAGGGTTAAACCTTCCGTGGGTTCGAATCCCACTCTCTCCGCCAGTCTTTGCAAAAAGCTCCTGTTTTTACAGGGGCTTTTTCGTTTCTTCAGTCCGCGCCATCGATCTGCACGTGAGCCGCCGTAGCACGACGGCTTTGCACGAGCAGGCCGACACCAGCCACCAGGCATGCCGCCAGGGTTGCGATGGAGAGAGGAAGCAGGAACTCGTCACGGCCGGCTGCGGCGAAGCCCACATGAATCATGGCGGTGCCGGCGCCTGTTGCCCCGCACAGGCGGGCATAGGCCCGCGCGGAGGGCTTGGCCAGCACCACCTGGCGATAGCCATGCAGCAGCGCGCCGACGGCGATCAGGTTGAAAACCAGAAACCCCTGGACGCCGCCGGGAACACCGAACAGGGCCCACTCCTGCCAGAACGCGGCATCGATCTGGTGCAGGATCAATGCCAGCAGTGTTGCCAGATACCACCGTTCCATGGGGTCGTCCGTTTGAAAGTCGGCAAAGTCTAGCAGCCGGAATGGAGGGTCGATCTCCGGCGTGGGCGAAGCTCAGAATGATCGTGAGGCCAGTACGCGCATCGCCACGAAGACGCAGAAAGAGGCACTCATGCGCGACGGCCACCCCTGGGCTTGTTATGGCACAACGGATAGCTGGAGCACGATCTGAAAGCTCCATGCGGCCCATTCCGCTCCACGAACACCCCCACCTTGCACGCCGGGCAGCGTTCCTCATTGATCGCCACACCCGACAGGCTCGTCACTTCCACCACGCCGTCCTGCACCAGCTCATCCAGGAACGGCGAGTGCTTGCCCTGCAGGGTGAACATCGCCACCGAGCGCCGCGCACGCGTCAGCGCCACATAGAACAACCGTCGCTCTTCGCCCAGCGGGAAGGGATCGCCTTCGGGCATCGCCAGCGAAAGTACCGGATCATCCGAGCGCAGGCTCGGGAAGCCACGATTCACCATGCCCGGCAGAATCACGTAATCCGCCTCGCGCCCCTTCGAACGATGCGCGGTCAGGAACTCGACGTCCATCGTGCTGCCAAACGCGCTCTTCCAGTCCGCAGGCAAGGCACTGCGCTCATTCCGGTAGCGGCCCAGAATGAACACCGTCACGCGACCGGTGCGGCCGCGAGGCAGTGCGCCGGACAGCAGTTGCTGGTGCAGCGTGGCCAGGTACTGGCGAACTCCGTCCTGCACTTCCTCACGGCGGGCCAGCTGGAAGGCCTGCAGCACCGGACCCACCGCCGGCGTCGCCGAGCGAACCGCCTTGGCCATCTGCGCTGGATTGCGACGGATGAATCGGCCGGAGACATCGCACAGCGCTTGCGGGCAGCGGAAGGTCTGTTCCAGCTTGAGTACCTGGCCTTGCCCCATCCACTCCGGGAAGCCGGTCATCACTGAAACATCGGCACCGGCGAAGCGGTTGATCGACTGCCAGTCATCGCCCACCGCGAACAGATGGCGGCCGGGTCGGCTGACCAACGCGCGGCAGAGTCGCGCACGGGCGCGTGAGGCATCCTGGAATTCGTCGGCCATCACCAGCTCGTAGGGTGACTCGTAGCGGCCCTGTTCCAGCAGCCTTGCGGCCATGTTGAGCATGTCTTCGAAGTCGATGCCGCGCTCGTCGGCCAGCGCGTTGTCCCAGGCCTGGAAGACCGGTCCGGCGATCTCCAGGAAACGCCGGTGCCGTTCCTTGAACTGGTCTTCGGGCATCTGCCGCAGGCGCCCAGCCATGTCCTCCAGCGTCAGGCAGTTGCTCTTGGCATGGGCGATGAAGGTGCGCATCAGCCCGATCAGGTCAGCGTCCGGCATCGGCTTTGCGCCCTGCTCGGGAAGCGTTCGGTCCGGGTTCGGGTCCAGTTCGACATCAGACTCGCCAAGCGCCTGGGCCAGGTGCTGCAGCGCGTGGCCGCTACGAAGGCCAAACGAGGTCGTTTCGACCAGCGAGGTACCGCGCGCAGCATGCTGCTGGCGCTTCCAGTGCATGCCTTCACTGTAGTTGGCGAAGTGCTTCGGCGGCTGACCGTCGGCATCCAGCGCAAAGTGCTCGTGATACAGCGCGGCGTCGGGGTAATAGAAGTCCGGGCGATACTGGCGGTGGGTGTCGGTCGCGGTATCGAACTCATAGCGCCGCTCGTAGTCGTAGGCCACGCCGTTGTAGAACAGCCAGTCGGCGATGACGCATTCTTCCAGGCTCTTCACCCGCTCACCCTGCAGGGTGCGGATGTAGGGCGTGCCATCGCGGTCGTAGCCGTCGGCCAGCATCTCGGCGCCGAACGGGGGAAGGTCGCGGCCGAACACCAGGCGGAACATGTCCCACTGGGTGCGGAAGTGGCTCGAGCGGTCCTTCAGGTCGTCCACCAGTTCGGCGAGCCTGTTGAAGCCCAGCGTGGCGTCAGTGGCCCAATCCGGGATATCGGGCTTGCGCCCCGTGGCCTTGGCGATGATGGCCAGGCCCAGCGCATGGAAGGTCCGCGCTTCCACCACGGCATCGGTCATGCCAAGCCGCTGGAACGCGCGCTGCGCACGCGCTTCCAGTCCCTCGGCCGCGTCCTTGTTGAAGGCGAGCATCAGCACGCGCTCGGGTTCGACGAAGCCGCGATCAATCGCGTAGGCGGCCTTGGCGACCAGGGTGGAGGTCTTGCCGGAGCCGGCCGAGGCCACCACCTGTACCCGGTTATCGAAGCAGATGACCGCGCGCGCCTGCTCTTCGGTCAGTGGCCTGCTCTCGACGTGGTCCAGCAGGTGCTTGGCCAGCACCAGCTCGCGCTGGGTCATGGCCTCGTTGGCCTCGGCCCAGGCAGCGGGCCAATCCCGATGCCAGTCATTGAGCGCTTCCAGTGCGGCCAGATGGCGGCTGCAGTGCAGGTCGTCGTGCACGCTCGCATCAAGGAACAGTCTCTCCAGCTCATCTGGCGGCAGTGGCAGAGCCGGCCGCTCAGCCAGCAGCGCCTGCTGCTGCTCGTGGGTGATCCAGCGGCGGCTGGCGTGACCTCGATCGGTCAGCGCGTCCGCCGCGCTCAGCCATGACTGGATCTGCTCCAGGATCTCCTCAAAGAGCGCCTTGCGCCCGCGCGTGGTGCGCGCAAAGAGCACGTTCTGGACAGCCGCCGAGAGGCGGGACGCCTGGCGGTTCGGCAGGCCATCCACAGACAGCGTTTGGCCATCCTCGGTCTGCAGCGCTACCTTGGCCCAGAACACGCCCGGAAGCACCCGCACGCGCTGATCGTGATCCAAGCGCTGCGAGTACTGCCGGCCCCCAATCAGAAGCTCGACATGCTCGCCATCCAGCCGCAGTCGCCAGTCCGGCGAGCGGGTCACACGCTGGCCCCAGCCCGAGGGGCGCCATTCCATAGACATCCAGATACTGCCTTGCGTACGTCACTGGGCGTAAAGCGCCCTTACGCCCCCATGATAAGGGGGCTTGGTGCCGTGCGCAGGGCGTCTGGCTGGGCAGGCCAGCTGCCAGCGGTGGCGTTGCACCACCGCTGACGTAACAGGCGTCAGGCGTTCACATCCACCACGATCCGTCCGCGCACCTTACCCGGAATGATCTGCTCATAGACGTCCAGCACTTCGGCAAGCCCGATCTGCTGCACCGTGCTTTCCAGTTTCTGCGGGTCCAGATCGGTGGCGAGGCGATCCCAGGCGCGCTGGCGAACGTGCTGCGGCGCGTTCACCGAATCCACGCCGGCCAAGGTCACGTTGCGCAGGATGAAGGGCAGCACCGAACCATGCAGTGCATCGCTCTGGGCGAGGCCGCAGGCCGCCACGGCGCCGCGGTACTTCGTCTCGGCGATGGCATTGACCAGCGTCGGGCCGCCGGCCACATCCACCACGCCCGCCCAGCGCTCGGCACTGACGGGTCGGTCGCGCGGTTCTGAAAGCTGCGCACGGTCGATGATCTCGGCTGCACCCAGGCTGCGCAGATACTCGGCGTGTTGCGGGCGCCCGGTGGCGGCCACCACCCGGTAGCCCAGCCTGGAAAGGATGGCCACGGCAATCGAGCCCACGCCGCCATTGGCACCGGTCACCAGTACATCGCCCTTTTCCGGGGTCACACCCGCGTCCTCCAGCGCCAGCACGCACAACATGGCGGTGTAGCCGGCAGTGCCGATGGCCATGGCATCGCGGGTGGTGAGGTTGCCGGGAATCCTGTTCAGCCATTCGCCGCGCACGCGGGCGCGCTGGGCCAGGCCACCGTGGTGGCCCATGCTGAGATCCCACCCGTTCAACACGACCCGGTCACCGGGCTGGAAACCGGCGTTGCCGGATTCCAGTACCACGCCCGCCAGGTCGATGCCCGGAATCAACGGGAACGTCCGCATCACTGGGCGCGTGCCGGTGAGGGCGAGCGCATCCTTGTAGTTGAGCGTGGAGTACTCGACCTGCACCAGCACGTCGCCGTCCATCAGGTCCGCTTCATCGAAATCGACCAGTTGCGTGGAAACGCCGTCGTCGGTTTTACGGGTCAGTAGTGCCTTGAAACTCATGGAAGGGCCTCACGTTCAGTGGATGGACCCATGCTAGGCTCGCACCGTTATCGCAACAAGAACGATGTTTTTTCATAGGTACTATGGTTTTCCGGAGTATGCATGCGTAGCAGGCGTTGGGATGGCAAGAGCGGTTGCGCCGTGGAAGTCACGCTGTCGGTGATGGGTGGTGTGTGGAAGCCGATCATTCTTTTTCACTTGATGGCCGGCAAGCGACGCTTCATGGAGTTGACGCGGCGGGTACCCAACGCCACCCAGTCGATGCTGACCAGCCAGCTGCGGGAACTGGAGGCCGATGGGGTCGTGATCCGCCATGTCTATCCCGAGGTGCCGCCCAAGGTGGAATACGAGCTTTCCGAATTCGGGCGCACGCTGGTGCCGGTGCTGCTGGCGATGCGGGAATGGGGTGAAACCTATCGCGGCTACCAGGGCGCGCGTGGGGACAGCTGAAGGCTGGGCGCCGGCGAGGCCGGAAGTGCGGTGAAGCTTCTGCCGCAGCGATTCATTCGATCGTGCTCTGAGCCGCGCAAGCCGTTGGTCCTCCGCTCATGACGGGGGCAGCGGAGATGGAGGCACCTTCCCGCAGGCCACCACGACAGGCTTCAACTCGCGGCCATCGGCGGATTGACGCAGGTGGAAGCAGGCGCCGAATACACGCTTCTGTCCCACGGCTCCATTGTCTGGGTTGTCTGGCGTATATCCGGAAAGGACCACCTGGTAGTCAACGGAGTATCCTATTCTTCCCGTCCAAGTGCGTCGCTGGTGGTCCAGACGAGCGTGCGGTCGAGCAATCCGATACCGCCGTTCTTATTTCATTCTTGCCAATGACTTCCGCTACATGGAAGCAGCCGTGATACCAGCGTGATTGCGCTTCGCCACTATTGCCTGGTGTGCCAGGCGTTCTACCCCAGATTTCCACTTGATAGTGCGCGCCCATGCGCAAGGGGCCGGCGGGCGTTCCCCCCAAACCGTAGCCGATGCACTGATCGGGACCCAGCGCGGGCTCGGTAGTTCCGGCGCGCAGGAAGACGCGCTCCCAGATTGGCGTGCCCCCCGAACCCACCTCCATCACCGTAATGCCCGCGATCAGAGGGGGGGCGGAACGTGCCTCGCGCGTGTCGGCTACGCCGAAGCATGGCATGCCATTGAGGTCCCAAATCGTCGCTTGCTGGTAGCGGCCAGGGGGCGCTGAACCGCTGGCCATCATCGGCAGCAGTAGAGCTGACAGCATCCATGCTTGTATTCGTTTCATGGAGTTCTCCCTGTGGGACCTTCGCTATCTGTCTTCCATCCGAACAGGCGGTGGCCCGGCGGGCAGCGCGGTCGAACAATTCGATACGACGGGCTCTATACCCTTTCCGCTCGCTTCCACCATTTGGAAGCAGACACTGAAGACACGGGCCTCGGCTTCGCCCTTCCTGCCGGGTATGCCTGGAGTTCGGCCCCATATTTCGCCTTGGTACCGTTTGCCTGGACGCAGCATCGGTGCAGACGCCGAGCCATCGCCGTACTTGAGGCACTGGTTGGGAGGGAGTGAGGGTTCATTCGCCCTCTCGCGCAGAAAATCGTGTTCCCATATCGGTGCACCACCCGAGCCTACTTCTGTCACTGACACGCCGGTGACAATCGGCGCGTTGCCGCGCGTCTCTTTGGTGTCGGGTACGCCGAAGCACGGTAGGCCATTTTGGTTCTGTATCGTCGCCTGCTGATAGCGACCTGGCGGTGATGAGCAGCTGGCCAATGTGGGAAGGAGGAGTCCCAATAGAATCGCCGGGATCTGTGTGCGCATCATCGGGTTGTTCTCGGTAAGTTGTTCCTGCTTGAGATGTCGGCATGGAACTGGGAGAGGGTATGTTCAAAGTATGCTTCGATATCCACCGTCGCGTGATACCGCGAATTGCTCATGCTCGACCGTGAGCCACGGAATGTTACGAGGAAGTAGTCCGCCAGGATGTCGCCCTGAGCCTCCATGTTGTAGTCATGCAGCAGGCGCGTCTTGTCGAGCACATAGTCGTAACTCATGTTCGGACGGGGTGTTCGCACCAGCTTGACGTTATAGCCGAGCTGGTACTGCCAGACATGGGTCATCTCGTGGATGAAGAAGGCCTGGAGTCTCAAGGTATCCAAGGAGTAGTCGTCGCGATAGATTCCCTTCGGAAAGTACATTTCGCCATTGGGCGTGACGCCAGTGTCCTTGTGCTGGAACCCAAAAAACAGCCAGTAGCCATGGTTGTGAACCTTTACCCGGCTGTAGTCGACAGAGTCGCCAAACACCAGTCGTGCCATCTCGATCTCGCCGAACGTAAGGCTCCGCTCATGGCCGGGGGCGCTCACCTCCACGACCGAAACGCCCAGGTCCTGTGGCGTGGTGATCACACCCTCGAGATCGAATATCTCCGGTGCACCATCGGTGCCGGGCGCCATGCGCACACAGCACCCTGTCAGCACCGTTGGCGGACGTAGTTCCGCACGCACCACGGCTTGGCTCTGCGCGGTCGAGATCCGCGCCGTACCGCCCTGTGCATCGGTGGTGCCGGAGACGGCCCTGCCATCGTCCAGATACAACGTGTAGGGCAGTTCGGCCAGCGGGTTTCCTCGACTGCCGACAAATCGGATTGCCTGGTCGAAAGTGCGGGGAGATGGCGAGGCTGCGGGTTGCAGGGCGGAGGTGAGTTCGGTTGTCGGGCGGGCATTACCTGCGAGCGTCCGGCCGTCGCCTCCGTTGGTGGTGACGTACACCCGGGTCTGTTGGGTAGACAGGACACGGCAGCCACAGGCCAGCGCGCTGCCATGCAGTGCAACCGGCTGGCCGTCGATGGTGGTCGTGATATCGCCTTCGACGATGGAGAACTCGCCCTGATGCAGCGTCGGGCAGGTCGCTTTGTCACCGACGCGGGCAACGCTCATGCCGTCAATGTCGGTTCTGCTTGAGCCAGTGATCACGCGGCCACCGCTGGAGGTCGGGTCGCCCACCACAATCCAGTTCCTTGCCATGTTTCGCTTCCGTTCCAGAACGAAATGCAGGATGCGATCCAGTTCGGCGGCGCGTGCGGCCGTGCAAAGGTCATGCATACGGGGAAAACCAGCTGTGGCAGGGTGTTTCAGCTTTCGGCGCGTAAAGGACGCGACGCTTCTGCGTCAGGAAATTTGACGCGAGCGGCTCGATTGCGACGTGCGGCTCTGTCAGTTGCGACAGTTCCTGAGCAATGCGCGTATGCCTGCAACGGAACGCGCAGCGGCCCATCTGGAAATGGCGGGCAACCGTGAAGTGTCGCGTTTGCCTTGCTTGCGAGAGCGGCGGCGGATAGGGGAGCGATCGAACCGAGCGCCATCCGATGTCCATTCGCCATCTTTTGACGCACCCGGCGCGATAACGAGCCGGTGTGGTATTTCCCTACTTTTCAGCAGCGAAGCAACGCGGCAACGATGGCGCTGCCAAGGCATCCGCCCTGGCCGGGATTGGCGTCCCGAACTTACGAGATACACGGCGTTGGGCTTGCGACAGAAGTTGCAATCCCGACAATGCACCGCTTGCCAGTCCATGGTGGACGGTGCGTGGGGATCTAGCGATCCGCCGGCTTTCGTATCTCGTATCCGGCACGCCAACCCGCACCGTCCGCCACCTTGCATCTGCAGGTGGCCATACCTGTGAGGTTGCCGTCATGTCCGACCTGCTCCCCGACTATCCCCGCCTGCATGCTCTGCTCGGCGATGCCGTGCGCGATCTTCCCAATGCGTTGGCCGAGAAGATGGAAGATGCCCTCAGCGATGCGGCCGAGTCCATTCCGCGCTCCGCGTTCTTCGACTTCCTCGACCGCTACGGCAAGCAACGTCGCGCCGACGGTCAGGCCTGGACGGAAACCCGTCTCACGCCCGCGCGTGCATTCGATCTGGCATTGGCCACGCGCAGTGCGTCAGGCATTGCCGCGCTCAGCGCCGTGCTGCATGCCGCGCATGTCGCGCGTGAGAACGATGACCCGCGCAGCTGTCCGTCCGCAGCACTGGTTGATGGCCTGTTCGACGCCTGCGAAGCGCTTTCGCTGCAGGTTGAGCGTTGTCTGGTGCCATAGGTCAATGGGCGCAGTGCGAAGGGAGGGGCGCTGCAAGTGGTCTTTACATCTCTGCTTCTAACATGCGCTGCGGTGTCGCCTTCGACAGGATCGGCGGAACTGTTGAGGGCGGTGTCGCAATTGCCGATCTGTCGCTCCCCAGGTTTGTCGCAAAGAGCTTGTTCGATGACGGAAATCGTGATGTGAAGCACAGGTCTTGCTTAACACTCGGCAATCAGCGGCGCCCTGCCCAACAGTTCTCCCACTACCCGAGGGAGATTCTGCATGGGCACGGAAGCCGCTGTTGTCGCACTGATGCGGGCGATCACGCTCGACGCCCGGCAGCCACGCCAGCTGCGTCTGCA
>NZ_PYTV01000013.1:0-116100 GCF_003028475.1 Stenotrophomonas sp. Nf1
GGCGGCCCATGACCGAAGCGGAGAAGAAGAAGGTCGGCTACGTCGACAAGGGCGTGGCCATGAGTGGCCGGATCGGCAAAACCGGCGTCGTGCAGGACCTGGTGAAGCGCAAGCAGGGCGTGAAGTCTGCGGCCAGCAACCCGCTGGTGGCGGCCATCGCCGCGCGCATCCGCCGCGCCATCGTGGCAGGGCAGGGCTTCCATGTGTACATCACCTTGCCCGTGCATCCGGAAGGCAGCCTGTTCGACGGTGCCGTGCTGAAGCAGCAGTACTGGGTGCAACAGACCTTGCTGCGCGGTGACCGCAGCCTGATCCGGAGTATCTGCCGTTCACTGATCGCGCGCGACAAGGACATCCGCGAAGCGAGCGTGGAAGAGGCCGATCTGCAGGCAGAGGTGAAGGCCGGGCGCTGGAAGGAATATCTGTCGGTAATGAACCTGAGAAGCTATGGGGTCCTTGCCGACGTCAACCATAAGAACCACTACGCACCGCATACGATCGGCGCGGACCAGGCCACCCCCTTGTACGTGGTGACCGAGCAGTGTTACGTACACTCCAAGCTGCTGATCGTGGACGACGCCGTGGCCATCATTGGAAGTGCGAACTGCAACGACCGCAGCCTGCTGGGCACGGGCGATACCGAGATAGCCGCAGTGATCGTGGATGGTGCGGCCAAGTCGATGGACCTGGGCAATGGCTTGCAGGTGATAACCCGGAAGTTTGCGCGGGATCTGCGGATGAAGCTTTGGAGGAAGTTCCTGGGGCAGGCGCTTGAGACGAAGCCTGAGAAGGGGGGGAAGCAATTCGTCTTTTCTAATGCAACCGAAGACTACTACCCATGGTTCAGCGAAAAAGTTCCAACCCTGGAGGTCGACAAACCGGCAAGTGCAAGAACTTGGACGGGAATCAGGGGCCTTGCGGATGCCAATTCGGAAGCTTATCAGCGTGTCTTCACGAATGTCCCTCGCGACTCATTCCCTCGCTACGACTCTGTGTTTCATGGATTCCCGGCGGCAGGTCTTAGTGACAAAGGGCACGTGAGGCGCATGCTCTACGCGCAGCCGGCAGATCTGCAGCCAGATTTCATGCAGGAGCCAAGTGTTGTGAACGACTACGTGAACGGCGCAGTGGGGCGGCATGACGTGCGTAAGGCGACGGATTTCCTCAGAGGTACCCAAACGCGCCGCGGGATTCAGGGCTTCTGGGTGACCATGCCACTTCTCTGGGGGAGTGAGATGGATGATCCGGCTGCAGCGATGCCGAACGAGATCATCGCGGTCGTACCTATTGAGGGAAATCGGTCAACTGAACTAGCGTACTCGGGTCGACATGGTTCTTGGGGGCACGGAGAGCAGGTATGAGTGGGCATCTACTGTTGAGGGCGATGGTGGCCTTGGGGGCCCTGTGTGGAGTGCAAACCGCGCTTGCAGACTGCGGTTCGTCAAATGAGAAGGGCCTCCGGTTTCAGGATGGTGGGATGGTGATCAAGTTCAGGCCAAGCCCATCGGACGAGGTGGATGCGGTAGGCGCCAGCCTTAGTCGCGCGAACAAAGTTGCCCCCTACGTACGGATCAGTGTCGAACCAAACCTCGGTGAGCTGCACAATCAGCCGTTCAACTCGAATGGTGGTGCTATTTATTACTTGCAAGAAAGCGCTCAAGGGCAACGGCTGTGCCGCGTTGAAGAGTGGAAGAGGCGGGAATCCAAATTGATTGGGCAGGCGCCGCCTGAGAGCCTGCATCCTGCTGTGAGGCCGGTGTATCCCTATTTCGAGCTGAACAGGAGCTATGAGCTCCATTATGACTCGGCTGGTGGATTGACTTCGATTCAGAATGTTGATGCGAAAGGGCGTAGGGTCACAACGTTCTGTGCACTCTACGACGAAAATGGTCGCATAGAAGTGGCAAATGAGAGTTCTGGGTTGATTGTCTCGGATAAGCCAGAGTTCCAGTGTTCACAGCTCCGCGATGTGCCATCCCGCGTTACCACTCGGTACTTCACTTATCGGCCGGATGGATTGCGCGCTTCCGATGTAGTCAAGCAGGCCACCCGTAAGCCAGGTGAGGATCCCTACCGCGAGGACACCGGCCTTGGAACGGAGGCGACCGATGGTGCCTGGACTGTGGGGGGCTTCGTCAATGTCGACGATGCTGAATTGAAACGGATCGTCGGCATTCGCTTCTATGGCAGCGAAAAGCGAGGGCTTGTAGGGGTGCAAAGCCCTTCCGCTACGCTGGTTCCATCTGACGCCACTCCAGTTTTCGCAGAGCGCAGTCGGAGCGTGTCGCAGGAGGTGCGGTACACGTTCCCGGGTGAGCGTGTTCCTCCAGAGGTCGCTAAGGGGTACTTTGAAGGAGTCACAGGCTATACCCGTGTGCGTGAGTATCTGCACCGTTCGGATAGCAGGATTTTCGAAGTATTCGGACCGCAGGCAAAGCATCCGAGCGAACGCCAGTGGCGCACGCTGGACCTGAATCGTCAGGAAAACTACGACGCAAAGGGCAAGCTTACGCGGGTGATTCTGTCCGGCCCGGTCTCTGGTGACGACGGCTACACCGAAAACCTGCGCGCCTACGCTGAGAAGGGCGTTTTGAAGCTCACGCCGCTCACCAATGGCTACAGCTCTTACCGCGTGTACGACTATGACGCTGCCGGTAGAGAGACCCTGTCGTTCGTGTGCTGGCGCTACGAAGTCTCGACCAACAAGCCCTATGCCCATTTCCCCTGGTGGGAGCCCGATCCTCGGCCCAAGCGCAGTCGCGAAGCCGAGCTGCAGTACGCCAGGACGCAGGTTGGTACACGCTGCGGTACGCCGGACGGCAAGATGAGCGTGGAAGGCATGGGCCCGGTGAAGACGCTGATGGAAACCAAGTACGGCTTCGGTACCACGAAGCTCGGTTTGCCGGGCGAGTAACGAGTAAAGCGCTCTACGTACAAGGGTGCATGCCAGGAGGCAGTCAAATGAAGTCGATAGGTGCGGAACATCAGCAGAAGCGCGGGTGGTCAGCGGCGGGGCGGCGGGCAGCGGGCGTGATGCTGGCGTGTGTCGTGCTCAGCTCCTCGGCCTGGGCCTGTGGGGATAAGGTGGCAGACGATCCTTGGGTTTCCCCTTGGAAGATGGAGTACATCAGCGTTCTGACGTCCCCTCTGATCGATGACTATGCAACGGAGCTGAGAGAAGCATCGCCCATGGCTGATGGTCGGCTCTCGCTTCCGCAGATCAGGCTCAGTCGTTCGAATTCGGCCTCACGCACGCTTCCCTTCTCGCTGTTGGGTGGGAGCATTGTGTACGTCCAGTCGGAAGGCGGGGCCGGTGAGCGTGTCTGCCGCGAGGAGCTGTGGCGGAGCCAAAGATCTGATAGCTGGAATTCCGAAGCGGCCGGCCTGGTGTCCCGCGAGGTGCCTTTGTCCCCTCCTACCGACGTCGAGATTGATCCTTCAGCTAGAACGGCAGCTGCCGGACTTCTCCGGACGATATCCAAGGACTTCGTGCTCGCCGAAGCTCGTGATTATCTCTACGACGACCAGGAACGCCTTGTCGAGATCCGCAAGCACGGGCGTGGATCGGATGGCACGTTGTTCAGCCAGATATTGAACTGCATGAAGTATGACAAGCACAGTCGCCCGACATGGTCGGCGCAGCCAACCTCGGCCAGTCTGCGCCAAGGTGGAGAGGGATTGACCTGTGATCAGATGGATCAAGGCAACGCTCTGGTGCAACGATACCTGCTCGATGAAGATGGCCGGATGTACGCCTCTGTCAGATCAACGCCGCCGTCGCCATCGATGGGACGGAATGTCTTGGCATCGGTCAGGGGTACGTCCGGGTGGACCGGCGTTGCGGAGTACATTAGGCCGTCCGAGCGGAGCGTCTACGGATATGAGACCTATGCGATGGCCCGGATGGATCAGCAACTGGGGGTTTACGCGATCAACAGCATCGAAGGGGATCTGTTGCCGGCCGATGCGCAGCCTCTCTATCAGGATGCCGTTACCCGGCTGGGCGTGAAGGGTGCAGACCTGCGGTACGACTTCGTCAACGTCACCATTCCCGCCGAGGTGGGAATGAATGGGTTCTCGCAACTGTCGACCTATCCCCGGATCCGTAGTCATCGCGTTGCGGAGAAGATGCGGGTTCACGAAGTGTTTGATGCAGATTCCCACGCACTGCGCCGGCGGGCCTGGGCCAGCGATTCCGGGCCGGTCTATCGCCAGGAGGATTACGATAAGGCTGGACGCCTGGTGCAGGTCATCAATGGCAGGGTGAATCCTGACGTACCGATGCCGGAAGACGCCATCGCTGCAGACGGATTCGATGCACGCGTGCTCCAGGGGTCGGGCGAAGGTTACAGGGTGTTTCACTTCGACCGGCGAGGACGTCCCGAGCACGTGCTGGTGTGCGGAAAAATCGCGGCGGGCGCGGAATCACGCGATGAGATGCACTGCGGTAAAAGTGATCGTAGCGTTGTCGCCTACCAGAACAACGAGGTCAGTGGTTTCCTCAAGGATGCCTATGGATGGCGTGACCGGCCTCTGGCCGCAGGCTCTCCGCTCTGACGTCGCAGCTTTTCCACATCCGCTGTGGCTTGCCGTGCTGGTGGGATCGGCGCTCCAGCGGGATCCGATCTGGGCAATCAGGCCACCACAACGGGCGCGCAGCGGGGTGCTCAGCGTTTCGGTGATCACCCCGTTGCGCGATCCATCCTGCCGCCGGCGCACGTTCCATTGCCAGGCGAGCATTCCGGCCATCCCCCTGCGCTTTTCCACACCAGCTGTGGAATGATGCCGAATCAACCTGTGGATAGGTGGGCCAGACCCCGGCGGCACAAGGCCTGCCAGGGCGTGGCGAAAAAACCGCCAGGGCGGATCGGCATCATCGCGGGTGCACGGGGCAGATGGCACCGTAGCGCCGTCGCTGGAGGGGATGGACATGGGCAACGGCATGCGTGGGTTCGGACTGGTGGGCCTGGCCCTGCTGGCAGGCTGTGGCCAGGCGCCACCGACTGCACTGGGAACGCTGGAATGGGACCGGGTCACCGTGCCGGCCCCGGCGGCCGAAGTGATTGCAGCGGTGGAGGTGCGCGAAGGCCAGCAGGTCAAAGCCGGCACCGTGCTGATGCAGCTGGACCCGGCCCGCGGTGACGCCCAGTTCGCCGCCGCACAGGCCGACACCGCGCGTGCACAGGCGCAGCTGGAAGAACTGAAGATCGGCCCGCGCCAGGAGCAGATCGCGCAGGCCCAGGCGCAGCTGACCGCACTGCGCGCGCAGGCCGCTGAGGCCAGTGCCTACTACCGGCGGGTGCAGCCGCTGGCACGCCAGCGCCTGATCGCCGCCGCCGAGCTGGACCGCGCGCGGGCGGCCGCCGGCAATGCCGAGGCCAGCGTGCGCGCCGCCGAGCAGGCCTGGCTGGAGCTGGTGCATGGCAGCCGCGCGCAGGACATTGCCCAGGGCCAGGCGGCGGCGGACGCTGCGCAGGCGCAGCAGGTGGTGCAGGGCGTCAACCTGCAGAAGCTGCAGCTGCGCGCACCCCGCGATGGCGTGGTCGACGCCTTGCCCTATCGGCAGGGCGACCAGGCCCCGATCGGCGCACCACTGGCAGTGATGCTGGTCGGCGAGCGTCCCTATGCACGCGTCTACCTGCCGCAGCCGCTACGCTTGCAGGTCAAGGTCGGGCAGGCCGCGCAGGTGCATCTGGAAGGGCAGGGCGCTGCGTTGAAGGGGCATGTGCGCTCGATCCGCAGCGAGCCTTCATTTACGCCGTACTACGCGTTGACCGGTGACGACGTGGCGCGGCTGAGCTACCTGGCCGAGATCGAAGTGGACGAGGCGACCGACATGCAGAAGCTGCCGGCCGGGTTGCCGGTGCGGGTGAGCTTCTGAACACCGGCGACGACATTGCCGTGCATGCGCAGGGCCTGACCCGCCGCTTCGGCGATCTGCTGGCCGTGGACAATGTCGACCTGACCGTGCCTCGCGGCCAGGTCTACGGTTTCCTCGGCCCGAACGGCTCGGGCAAGTCGACCACCATCCGCATGCTGTGCGGCCTGCTGGAGCCGAGCGCGGGGCAGATCGAGGTGCTGGGCCTCGCTGTGCCGGAACAGGCAGAAGCACTGCGCCGCCGCATCGGCTACATGACCCAGCGCTTTTCGCTGTACGAAGACCTGTCGGTGCGCGAGAACCTGGAGTTCCTTGCCGCCATCCAGGATCTGCCGCGCGCGCAGGCCCGACAGCGCGTCGATGCACTGTTGCAGCAGTATCGGCTGCAGGACCGGCAGCCGCAGTTGGCCGGCACGCTCAGCGGCGGGCAGAAGCAGCGTCTGGCCCTGGCCGGTGCGGTGGTGCATGGGCCCGAGCTGCTGTTCCTCGACGAACCGACCAGTGCGGTCGACCCGGAATCGCGCCGCGATTTCTGGGAGGCGCTGTTCGAACTGGCCGACGCCGGCACCACCGTGCTGGTTTCGACCCACTACATGGATGAAGCCGAGCGCTGCCACCGGCTGGCGATTCTGGATCGCGGCGCGCTGGTGGCCGATGGCACGCCGGCCGAACTGTGCGCGCGGCTGCAGGGGCGCACGCTGCAGGTCACCTCTTCGCAGCCGCGCCAGGCCAGCCGCGCGCTGGCCGAACTGCCCGGGGTGCTGAGCGTGGCGCAGATCGGCACGCAGCTGCGCGTACTGTGCAGTGAAGACGCGGCCGACATGGCCACGTTGCAGCGCGCCTTGGCCGGTGCCGATCCGCAGGCGCGCATCGAGGCGGTGGCGCCGAATCTGGAAGACGTGTTCGTCGCCGCCACCCGCGGTCGTGGCCGGGAGCCGGCGGCATGAACCTGCGCCGGCTGTGGGCGATCATGCTCAAGGAGCTGCGGCAGCTGCGCCGCGACCGCATCACGCTGGCGATGATCGTCGGCATTCCGGTGATGCAGCTGCTGCTGTTCGGCTATGCGATCAATCTCAACCTGCGCCACCTTGATGCGGGTGTGGCCGACCAGGCCAACAGCGCGGCCTCGCGCGCGCTGGTGCAGGACATGGTCGCCACCGGTGTGATCACCCCGCGCAGCGAAGCCTACAGTCCGGACCAGCTGATGCAGGCGCTGCGCCGCGGCGAGATCAGTGTCGGCATCGTGGTGCCGGCAGATTTCGAGCGTCGCCGTTTCGATGGGCGCGAAGCGGTACAGGTGCTGGTCGATGGCAGCGACACCGTGGTGCAGAGCGCGGCGATCCAGCTGGCGCAGGTGCCGCTCGACACGCGCCCGACCAGCAACACACGGCCGCTGCGCGAAGGCAGCATCGCCAGCGGCCAGGTCAGCGTGACCAGTTTCTACAACCCGCAGCGGCGCTCGGCAGTGAACATCGTGCCGGGGCTGATCGGGGTGATCCTGACCATGACCCTGGTGATGTTCACAGCGGTGGCGGTGGTCCGCGAACGCGAGCGCGGCAACATGGAGCTGCTGATTGCCACGCCGGTATCGCGCAGCGAACTGATGGTGGGCAAGGTGCTGCCCTATGCGGCCATTGGCCTGCTGCAGACCACGCTGGTGCTGGTGCTGGGTACCTGGCTGTTCCAGGTGCCGATCCGCGGCAGCCTGCTGGATATCTACCTGGCCGCGGTGCTGCTGGTGCTGGCCAACCTCGCGCTGGGCCTGTTGATCTCCACGCGCGCGCGCTCGCAGTTCCAGGCGATGCAGATGACGTTGTTCCTGTTCCTGCCGTCGATCCTGCTGTCCGGCTTCATGTTCCCGTTCGCCGGCATGCCACGGCCGGTGCAGTGGCTGGCCGAAGTGCTGCCGTTGACCCACTTCCTGCGCCTGGTGCGCGGCATCATGCTGCGCGGTGCTTCGCTGTGGGAGCTGTGGCACGACGCGCTGGCGCTGCTGGCCTTCATCGTGGTGATGATGACGCTGGCGATCCTGCGTTTCCGCAAGCGCCTGGATTGAGGGCATGCCATCCGGTAGTGCCGGCCGCTGGCCGGCATCGATTCCGGTAGGTGCCGACCGTTGGTCGGCACACCCTGACTTTATTCGGCCACCACCCGCGCGCGCAGCGAATTGGTCAGCGCTTCGGTAATCACCACATCCACGAACTGGCCGATCAGCCGTGCCGGCGCCGGGAAGTTCACCGACCGCATGTTCTCGGTCTTGCCGGTCAGTTCGTTCGGGTTCTTGCGCGAGGGGCCTTCCACCAGCACCGTCTGCACGGTGCCGACCATCTTCTCGGAGATGCCGGCGGCGTGCGCATTGATGCGCTCCTGCAGGCGCGACAGGCGCGCGTGCTTCTCGGCATCGCTGATCGTATCTTCCAGATCCGCAGCCGGCGTGCCTGGGCGGCGCGAATAGATGAAGGAGAAGCTGTGATCGAAGCCGATGTCCTCGATCAGCTTCATGGTCTTCTCGAAGTCGGCGTCGGTCTCGCCGGGGAAGCCGACGATGAAGTCCGAGCTGATCGAGATGTCCGGGCGCACCGCGCGCAGCTTGCGGATCTTCGACTTGAATTCCAGCGCGGTGTAGCCGCGCTTCATCGCCGACAGCACGCGGTCGCTGCCGGCCTGTACCGGCAGGTGCAGGAAGTTGGCCAGCTGCGGCACGTCGCGGAACGCATCGATCAGCGAATCGCTGAACTCCAGCGGATGCGAGGTGGTGAAGCGGATGCGGCCGACGCCGTCGATCTCGGCGATGGTGCGGATCAGCAGGCCCAGGTCGGCGAACTCGCCGTCGCCATACGGGCCGCGATAGGCATTGACGTTCTGGCCGAGCAGGTTGATTTCGCGCACACCCTGCGCGGCCAGCTGGGCCACTTCCACCACCACGTCCTCGAACGGGCGGCTGACCTCGGTGCCGCGGGTGTAGGGCACCACGCAGAACGAGCAGTACTTGGAACAACCTTCCATGATCGACACGAACGCCGAAGCACCTTCCGCGCGCGGCTCCGGCAGGCGGTCGAACTTCTCGATCTCGGGGAAGCTGATGTCCACCTGCGGGCGCTTCTGCTCGCGGCGGGCGCGGATCAGTTCCGGCAGGCGATGCAGGGTCTGCGGGCCGAACACAAGGTCCACGAACGGCGCGCGCTTGATGATCGCCTCGCCTTCCTGCGAGGCGACGCAGCCGCCGACGCCGATGATGACCTCGCGGCCCTTGTTCTTCAGGCCCTTCCACACGCCCAGCTGGCTGAACACCTTCTCCTGCGCCTTCTCGCGGATGGAACAGGTGTTGACCAGGATGACGTCGGCGTCGTCCGGAGTATCGGTCAGTTCCAGGCCATCACTGGCAGCGAGCACGTCGGCCATCTTGGCCGAGTCGTACTCGTTCATCTGGCAACCGTGGGTCTTGATGTACAGCTTGCCTTTCACCTGGTCGGACTTGCGCGGACCAGTGGGCAGGGCAACGAGCGGGGTACCGCCCGGCGTGGCGGGCGGAAAGACGTCTGGCGTCCCGGTCATGGCGCTTAATCCATTCGGGTGGCGGGAAAGGCGGCAATTCTACCCGCATCCCACGCCGCCCGCCGCGCGCCCTTGTAGAGCCGAGCCCACGCTCGGCTGGTTTCAGTAGAGCCAGGCCATGCCTGGCTGCCCCATGGGGAGCGGTAAGAGCAGCCGAGCGTGGGCTCGGCTCTACAAAAGAAGCCCGGCGGGCGCCCTTACGCCGCCGCCAGCTCCGCATCGATCTGCCGCGATCGGTCGAAGGCGGTCATCGCGCTCATCCGGGCGATGTAGTCGGCCGTTGCCGGTGCCGGCTGCACCAGGCCGAAGGCCGTGGTCCAGGCCAGCGCATTGCCCCACAGCACGTCGGCGGCACTCATCACCTCGCCCAGCAGGTACGGCCCCTGCGCCAGCTGGGCCTCGATCACCTGCAGCACGGTCTCAGCGTCGTTGTAGGGCGACATCGACTGCGGCGGCGGGTCGCGGCGCATCGCGCGGTCGATCATCGCCGGCTCGAAACACGCGCCGTAGAAGGCCATCCAGCGCAGGTAGGGGCCGCGCAGGGCATCACCGATCGGCGGCGCCAGCCCGGCTTCCGGGTACAGGTCGGCCAGATACAGGTAGATCGCCACCTGCTCGGTGACCAGCGCACCGTTGTGGACGATGGCCGGCACCTTGCCCATCGGGTTGATGGCCAGGTAGGCCGGGGCCAGGTTGGCGCCGGCCTTCAGGTCCAGCACCTGCATGCGGTAGTCGGCACCGAGTGCTTCGAGCAGGGCCACCGCGCCGCTCGAGCGCGAACGGGCGGCGTGGTACAGGGTGATCTGGCGTGAGGTCATGGCAGTGCTCCTTGCAGTGGGTGGTGAACTGGAGGCCATCCTGAGGCACTATTGCGGACGACTTCTGTCCTCGATCCTTCATGCGCCATACCGCCCATCGCCTGCTGCGCCTGATCGCCCTGTTGCAGGCCCGCCGCCAGTGGTCGGGGGCCGAACTGGCCGAACGCATGGGCGTGGACCGGCGCAGCATCCGCCGCGACATCGAGCGCCTGCGCGAACTCGGCTACCCGGTGCAGGCCTCGGCCGGGGTCGGCGGCGGCTATCAGCTCGGGGCCGGTGCGCCGGTGCTGCCGATGCTGCTGGACGAGGAGGAGGCCACCACGCTGGCCATTGCCCTGCGTGCGGCCTCGGCCACCGTCGCCGGCATCGATGACACCGCGCGCGGTCTGCTGTCCAAGCTCGACCCGCTGGTGCCGACCCGCCGTCGACAGCAGGCGGGCGAAGTGCATGCGGCCACCGCCACCCTGTCCGATCTGCCCGCCACCGATGCACGCCTGCTCGGCCGGCTGGCCCAGCACTGCCGGCAGGCCTCGCGGCTGGCCTTCGAGTACCGCAGCGCGCAGGATGCGGTCACCCAGCGCGAGGTCGAGGCCCAGCACCTGGTCAACTATGGACGGCGCTGGTACCTGCTGGCCTGGGACCTGGGGCGGCAGGACTGGCGCACCCTGCGCGTGGACCGGATGGGCGCGGTGCGCGAGTGCACCGAGCCAGGCCTGCATCGGCGCACCCCGGCACCGCCGGACGTGATGGTGCGGCAGGCGGTCAGCCAGGCGCCGTTCGCGTTGCAGGCCATTGTGCGCCTGGCCGGCAGCCGCGCCGACCTGGAAGGCCGCGTCCCGCCGTGGTGTGGCGTACTGGAAGCGGATGGCCCCGACCACTGCCTGCTGCGCATGGGTGCCGAGAGCCGCGGCATGATGCTGGCGCAGATTCTCAGCCTGGACCGGGTACCGGTGGCGCTGTGGACCACGCCGCCCAGCCTGCGTGAGGAGCTCGCCCAACGGCTGGACGGGCTGGGGCAGGTGCTGGCTGTGCCGCCGGTCACAGGCTGAGCCGCGTGGCTTGGCAAGTTCCGGCGAAGCTGGGACACTCGCCGCCATGAAGGGGATACTGGGGACAACGGCGATCATCATCGCTGCGCTGACCGCTGCGCCGGCCAGCGCCGGAACCCTGTTCAAGTGCCAGGGCGCCGATGGCGTCACCAGCTATGTCAGCAAGCGCGTGGCCGGGGCCCGTTGCAGCACGATCAGCTACAGCCGCGACACCCGCCCGGCGCCGCGTCCCATGCTGGCGGCGCCAAAACCGGCGACGGCCACGGTGGCCAGCATCGAGCGCAATCCGGTCGCGGTCGCCGCCAGTGCCGCCGCGCCGGCCGTGGCCACACCGACGCCGCCGCCCGCCGCCGCACCCGCGCCGGCAGCGTCTCGCGGCGGACGCATGGTCAGTGGCCAGGTCTATTCCTTCATGAAGGATGGCGTACGTCACTACACCAGCGCACGCCCGACCCAGGTCGCCAACCTCGGCCCGGTGCGCACCATCCGCTACAGTTTCATGGAGCGCTGCTATGCCTGCGGGGTCAACCCGCGGGTCGACTTCGGCACGGTGCGTCTGAACACCACGGCCTTCCAGAGCGAGATCACCTCGGCCGCGCGCGAGTTCGGTGTCGAGGAGGCGGTGGTGCGCGCGATCATCCATGCCGAGTCGGCCTACAACCCGACCGCGCTCAGCCGCGCCGGCGCGCAGGGGCTGATGCAGCTGATGCCGCCCACCGCCGCCCGTTTCGGCGTAAGCGATTCCTACGACGCCGGGCAGAACATCCGCGGCGGCGTGCAGTATCTTGCGTGGTTGTTGAAGCGCTTCAACGGCGATCTGACCCTGGCCGCAGCGGGCTACAACGCCGGCGAAGGCGCGGTCGACCGCCACGGTGGCGTGCCCCCTTACAGCGAAACCCAGTACTACGTGCGCCGGGTCGGCCAGCTGGCCGAGCGTTACCGCACCGCCCTGAGTCACCAGTAGTGCCGGCCGCTGGCCGGCAACCCCTCGAACAGGCAGGTGCCGACTGTCAGTCGGCACGCGCTTCAAAATATTGTTGCACCGCGTTGTGTGGCGCGCGACGGTTCCGCTACACTCGCCCAAGATTCAATGCGGCTCTGGCCCCCACCGGATCCGCTGGCAGCCTTAAAGCTACCTAATCAATATCGGAGTGCCGGATGGCCAACGATGGGGTACACGATCCAGTCAACACCGGACGTCGGCGTTTTCTTTCTGCCACCACAGCCGTGGTGGGCGCCGTCGGCGTCGGATTCACCGCAGTTCCTTTCATCAAGTCCTGGAACCCCAGTGCCCGCGCCAAGCTTGCCGGCGCACCGGTGGTGGCCGACATCAGCGCCCTGCAGGAAGGCCAACGCCTGATCGTGGAATGGCGTGGCCAGCCGATCTGGATCGTCAAACGGTCCAAGGCCATCCTTGATGCGCTGCACGGGCTGGATGGCCGCCTCAAGGACCCCGAGTCCGGCGAGAAGGACCAGCAGCCGGACTACGTGCTCAAGCAGAACCCCGAGCTGCGCTCGATCAAGCCGGACATCTCGGTGCTGGTCGGCCTGTGCACGCACCTGGGCTGCTCGCCGGAAATGGTCGCCGAGATCCGGCCCGAACCGTATGACCCGCAGTGGAAAGGCGGCTACTTCTGCCCCTGCCACAAGTCGCGCTTCGACATGTCCGGCCGCGTCTTCAAGGACGTGCCGGCACCCATCAACCTGAAGGTGCCCGCGCACCACTACCAGGACGACAACACCATCATCATCGGTGTCGATCCGCAGGGGGCTGCCTGATGGCCAATATCCTCAGCCGTACCGCCAGCGGCGTGGCCGACTGGGTCAACGCCCGCGCGCCGGGCCTGATGCCGGTGTACCGCAAGCACGTCAGCGAGTACTACGCGCCGAAGAATTTCAACATCTGGTACTACTTCGGTTCGCTGGCGCTGCTGGTACTGGTCAACCAGATCGTCACCGGCATCTTCCTGACGATGCATTACAAGACCAACGCCGCCGAGGCGTTCGGCTCCATCGAATACATCATGCGTGATGTGGAGTGGGGCTGGCTGATCCGCTACATGCACTCCACCGGTGCCTCGCTGTTCTTCATCGTGGTCTACCTGCACATGTTCCGTGGCCTGCTCTACGGCAGCTACCAGAAGCCGCGCGAGCTGGTGTGGATCCTGGGCATGCTGATCTATCTGGTGCTGATGGCCGAAGCCTTCATGGGCTACGTGCTGCCCTGGGGCCAGATGTCGTTCTGGGGCGCCAAGGTGATCATCTCGCTGTTTGGCGCGATACCGGTGATCGGCAACGGCCTGACCGAATGGATCATGGGCGACTACCTGCCCAGTGACGCCACGCTCAACCGCTTCTTTGCGCTGCACGTCATCGCCCTGCCGCTGGTGCTGTTGCTGCTGGTGGTGCTGCACCTGGGCGCACTGCATGAAGTGGGCTCGAACAACCCCGATGGCGTGGAGATCAAGAAGGGCCCGAAGGGCAACCGCTGGTCGCCGAACGCCCCGGCCGACGGCATTCCGTTCCACCCGTACTACACGCTCAAGGATGGCGTTGGCGCCGGCTTCCTGCTGATCATCGCCGCCTTCATCATCTTCTTCGCGCCCGGTTTCGGCGGCCTGTTCCTGGAGCATGACAACTTCACCGAGGCCAACCGCCTGGTGACCCCGGAGCACATCAAGCCGGTCTGGTACTACACCCCGTACTACGCGATGTTGCGTGTGGTGCCGAACAAGCTCGGCGGCGTGCTGGTGATGTTCTCGGCCATCGCGATCCTGTTCCTGGTGCCGTGGCTGGACAAGGCGCGGGTGAAATCGGTGCGCTACCGCGGCTGGATCTCGAAGGTGATGCTGGGCGTGCTGGCGGTGTGCTTCGTGTGGCTGGGCGTGATCGGCTCCGGCCCGGGCACCGACGTGCACGAGACCTACATCGGGCGGGTGCTGACCTTCCTGTACTTCGCGTTCTTCATCACCATGCCGCTATGGACAAGGCTGGACAAGACCAAGCCGGTACCGGAGAGGGTGACCACGCATGACTGAGCGCTGGATGGTCCGGCTGGCCTTGGCGGCCACCCTGATGCTGGGCAGTTTCCTGGCCTCCGCCGCCGAAGGCGGCACCAAGCTGCTGCAGGCCGGCAACGACCTCGGTGACCGGGCGTCGCTGCAGCGCGGCGCGCAGCTGTACATGAACTACTGTTCCGGCTGCCATGCACTGAAGTACCTGCGCTATTCACGGATGGCGGAGGATCTGGGCCTGACCGAGGAAGAGGTGATGAACAACCTCAACTTCACCGGCTCGGCGATCGGTGATCCGATCCCGGTGGCGATGCCCAAGGAAAACGCCGAGAAGTGGTTCGGCAAGATGCCGCCGGACCTCAGCCTGATCGCGCGTGTACGGGGCAGCGATTGGGTCTACACCTACCTCAAGTCGTTCTACCTGGACAGCAGCCGCCCGCTGGGCTGGAACAACGCCCTGTTCGCCAATGCGTCCATGCCCAACCCGCTGTGGGAGATGCAGGGCCTGCAGCACGCCGTGCATGGCAAGCCCGAGGCGCCGGGGATGGACCCGCCGGTGACAGGCCTGAAGATCGAAACGCCTGGTGCGGTCGACCCCGGCCAGTACGACCAGGCGGTGCGTGATATCACCAACTTCCTCGAATATGCCGGCGAGCCGGCCGCGCTCAAGCGCCAGCAGCTGGGCGTCTGGGTGATCCTGTTCCTGGCGCTGCTGACCTTCCTGCTGTATCTGCTGAAGAAGGAATACTGGAAGGACGTTCACTGATTCTGCCGCCGGCGATCACGCAAGCCTATTGGCTTTTGTGATGGCCGGTTGCACACTCGGGGAGGAGTCGACCGCTGGCACGGTGCTGGCGGCGCCGATGCGGCAGGCGGTCTCCTGTCGTAGGAGAGCCTTTGATGGCGGCGAGCGTACGCATGCGCAATACACTGACGCTGTTTTCCTCGAACGACGACGTACTGTGCCACCGCGTACGCCTGGTGCTGGCGGCCAAGGGGGTGTCTTTCGATTTCGTTCCGGTCGATCCGCAGAATCCGCCTGAAGACCTGATCGACCTCAATCCCTATCACTCGGTGCCGACCCTGGTCGAGCGGGAACTGGTGCTGTACGCCGCGTCGGTGGTCAGCGAGTACCTGGACGAGCGCTACCCGCATCCGCCGCTGATGCCGGTCGATCCGCTTTCGCGCGCGCGCATCCGCCTGGCGATGCTGCGCATCGAGCACGACTGGGTGCCACAGGTGCAGGCCATCCAGCTGGGCAACAAGACCCAGGCCGAGGCCGGGCGCAAGCGCCTGAAGGAGTTGCTGACCGCGTCGTTGCCGCTGTTCAAGGCCAGCAAGTTCTTCCTCAATCCGGAAATGAGCCTGGCCGACTGCGCGATGGCGCCGATCATCTGGCGCCTGCAGTCGCTGGATGTGCCGCTGCCGAAGGACGGCAAGGCGATCGAGGACTACGGCAACCGCATCTTCCGCCACCCGGGGTTCGTCCGCAGCCTGACCGATCAGGAAAAGAAGCTGCGCGACCTGCCGGTCTGATCCGGCGGTGGTCTACCCGTCTGCACGCCGACCGGTGTGCAGGCGATCCGCCCCGTCGGGGGCGCCGGGCGCGTACACTTCACGCATGACCGAAGACTTCTTCCACATGACCAGCCACCGCCCGTACCTGCTGCGGGCGCTGGTGGAATGGATCAACGACAACCAGCTGACCCCGCACATCCTGGTCGACGCCGGCGTTCCCGGCGTACAGGTGCCGCCTTCGGCGGTGAAGGATGGCCGGGTAGTGCTCAACATCGCCGAACGTGCCGTCGTGCGGCTGATGATCGACAACGAGATGGTGAGCTTCTCGGCGCGCTTCTCCGGTACCAGCTACCCGGTGCAGGTGCCGATCAGCGCCGTGCTGGCCGTCTACGCCCGTGAGACCGGGCAGGGCATGGCACTGCCGGATGACATTCCGGGCAACGAGACCGCGCCGACCAGCGACGAGCTGCTGCATGACGACAGCACGCCGCCGGACGATACGCCGCCGACCAGCCCGCCGCCGAAGGGGCGTCCGACCCTGCGCGTGGTCAAGTAACGGTAGGTGCCGGCCGCTGGTCGGCACATTGCCAGGCATCGGTGGGTGCCGACCGTTGGTCGGCACACCTTCAACGCCTACACATCCTCGGCATCATCCACGTCCGGCCGGATCTGGCTGATCCGCGCCGCGCCCGGCCCTGTGAATGAAATCAGCTGGTCGCCGCGCAGCACCATGCGGCCTACGTGGCGATCGATGCCGTCGTAGGAATACTCGAACTTGAAGGTGCGCTCGAAGCCGAGCCGGCCATCTTCGCCGCGCGACAGGCGCAGGCCGGTGGCGTGCACCGCCTGGTCCAGCCACTGCACATCGGCGGCGCGGCAGGCGTTGCGGCCCAGTTCAACGGCGCGCTCGGCGGCCGAACGTGCCGCGTTCCAGAAGAAGTAGATGATTCCGCCGGCAATCAGCAACAGCAGCAGGGTGGGCATGGCGTCAGCCGTCAGGTGTCGATCCGGCAAAGATGGCGGCGAACGGGCGCTGGATCAAGCGCGTTGACGCAGATGGATGGTCAGGCGATCGCAACGGGCGCATGGACCAGCGCGGCACGGGCAATGCCGACAAGAGGGTGTCGCCAATGCCTCTCGAATTTCGAGGCGATGACGGGCAGGGTCGGTGCTTTCCCGGCAATGGCAGCGCGACGCATGCAGGCACTGATGAAATGGGGGGTGGGGATGCTGATGGCGGCGGCAGGCTCTGCCGGGGCTGCGACGAATCCTGCACAGGCCTGGCCGGCGTATCACCAGACACAGGCACGACAGCCATGGTCATATGAGGCGGTCGCCCGCACGCGCTTCGACGGCGGGCAGCGACGAAGCTTCGTGCTGGCCTCGCAGTCCTGGCCAGACCCGCAGCAGGGAGCGGTCTGGCGTCATCGGGTCGAGCTGCTGCAGCCCGATGTGGCCCAACCCGGTCCTGCACTGCTGGTCATCAACAATGGCGTGGCGCATGACGGCGGCGGCCGCCCGGCCGGCGCCGCCAATGATCTGCCCGACGACGTGCTGGAAACGCTGGTGCGCACACTGGGGATGGCCGTGGTGTCGATCGCCGACGTTCCGCCGCAGGCGATGGTGCTGCCGGGCGATCCTGTGCTGCGCACCGAGGACGATCTGGTCGCCGCCAGTTGGCGGCGTTACCTGGATGCGCCCGCAGCGCATGCGCATTGGCCGCTGCACCTGCCCATGGCGGTATCGGCGATCCGCGCCATGGATCTGGCCGACCGGGAACTGGCTGTGGCACAGCGCCCGTCCTACATCGTCACAGGTGCCTCCAAGCGTGCCTGGGCCAGCTGGTTGCTGCCACTGGTGGACGAGCGCGTCAGTCATCTGGCGCCGTTCGTCATCGACATGCACTGGCAGGCGTTGGCCCCGCATATCGGCCGCGTCTACGGCGGTCGCTGGCCGATCGCGCTGGCTCCCTATGTGGAACACCGCATCACCGATGCCATCGGCAGCGAGGGTTTTGCCGATCTGATGGGCATCGTCGACCCGTACACCTACCTGCAGGGACCGCGCGCGTCCCGGCTGGCGCTGCCGAAACTCCTGGTCAATGCCAGCGGCGACGACTTCTTCCCGCCGGATGCGACGATCCACTACCTGTCTGCGATGCCGGGTCCGACCACGCTGCGGGTGGCGCCCAACAGCGACCACGGCGGTATCCGCCGCCACACCCTGGAAATGCTGGTTCCGGCCCTCAGGCGCTGGCGTTCCGGTCTTCCGCTGCCGCAGGTGCATTCGCACTGGGAGGCCGCAACCGCCCGGATGCACGTGCAGGCAGGAAAGGAGCGGCCGGTGAGTGCCGTGCTGTGGCAGGCCTACAACCCGGATGCACGGGATTTCCGCCACGCCTGCGGCATTGCCTATGCCCCGACGGCGTTGGCGGTGGCCGCCGATGGGCATATGGAGGTTGCGCTTGAGACGCCCGGCCAGGGCTGGACGGCCAGTTTCGTCGAGCTGCACTACCCGGACGGGATGATCGTCACCACCCCGGTGCAGGTGTTGCCGCAGGAGCGCTTCCCTGACCCGCCGCCGGTGCAGGGGGCCGGACGGTGCCGGCTGGTGCCTGCGCCGGCAGCGGTGGCGAGCCTGCCGGCGCAGCAGGAGTGATGGGGGTGGGCGGGGCCATCAGCAGCGGCGCCGTTGCCGTCAGCTGCAGCAGCGCTGCCCAGTCCTGGCGGTTGAAGCTGCACTCGTCCTCGCGGCCCGGCGTGCAGCTGGGATCGATGCCGGTGCTGTTGCGCTCGCGTGCCGGCGGCAGCTGGATCAGCCCGGTGCGGTCCAGCGGCAGCAGTCGCATCGCCACGGTGTTCATCACGTTGCCGCCGACCAGATACAGGGTCTGGTCGCCGCCGAGATTGGCGGCCACCACCACCTCGCAGTGCGATTTCCAGTGGCCCACCGAGCCGTTGCCCAGCGCCTGCACCAGCCCGCTGTAACTGAGGGTGCTGCTGCGGTCGCGCAGGAAGCACAGCAGGTCACCCGGCGCCGGCTTGGCCGTGGCCGGGTCGACCAGCCGATACGGCACGCCCGAAGGGCCCGCCTGATAGGCGGCGCGGATGTAATCGATGTGGCGTGGCGAGGTGTTGAAGCCCGGCACGCCCGCGCGGACCATCACCCAGGAAATGAACGCTGCCGACCACGGGTTGTCGACCAGGAACGCGCGGCAGTCGCTGTCGGTGTAGCGCGTGCCCAGGGGCGCCAGGCAACTGCTGGCGCCGGCGATGCTGCCCATTGCATTGAGCGTGCCGCTGTCACGCCAGTAGCCGGCAACGCGTCGCCAGGCGATCAGCCCATTGTCAGCCAGATGATCGCTTTCGGCTTCGGTAACGCTGAGACTGGCGGCGCGGCCATCGCGGTCGATGAAGGGGCGGAACCACAGCCGGTGTTCGTTGCAGGCGGTGTTGCGGATGGCCACCGCCAACGGACTCAGGCCGAAGCGGGGCGGCACGTCGCAGGCTTCTGCGGCGGCAGCGGACAACGGCGCGGCAGCCAGCAGCAGGCAGGCAGGCAAGAGCATCCGGCGCATGCGCGGCTCCTGTGGGGGATGACCGCAGCGTCGCAGCGCCGTCGTGAACGCCGGGTGTGAGAACGGGGTCAGATCCCTTTTCCATGGGAAAAGGGATCTGACCCCAAGCCCGGCCTCAACCCGGCGGCGGGCCCAGCTTCAACGACAGATCGATGGCCTGCACATGCTTGGTCAGTCCACCAATGGAAATGCAGTCCACGCCATCCTCGGCAATCGAACGCAGGCCGCCCAGGCCGACGCTGCCCGATACTTCCAGCGGGATGCGGCCGGCGGTGATGCGTACCGCCTCGCGACGCAGATCCGGGCTGAAGTCATCCAGCAGGATGCGTTCGCAGCCGGCTTCCAGCGCCTGCCGCAGCTGCGCCAGATCTTCCACTTCGACCACCAGCGGCAATGCCGGCCATTGGCGGCGCGCGGCAGCCACCGCCGCAGCCAGCGAACCGGCGGCGCGGATGTGGTTCTCCTTCAGCATCACCGTGTCGTACAGGCCGAAGCGGTGGTTCTCGCCGCCACCGCAACGGACCGCGTATTTCTGCGCCAGGCGCAGGCCGGGCAGGGTCTTGCGGGTGTCGAGGATACGCGTGCCGGTGCCGGCCACCGCGGCCACGTAGCGGGCGGTGGTGGTGGCGGTGCCGGACAGGGTCTGCAGGAAGTTCAGCGAGGTGCGCTCGGCACTGACCAGGCTGCGGCTGCGGCCGTGCAGCAGGGCCAGCACAGTGCCGGCGGTAACCGTGTCACCTTCGGCAACGCGCCACTCGATGCGCACCTCCGGGTCGAGCGCGCGGTGGGTGGCGTCAAACCAGGGGCGACCGGCGATCACCGCGTCCTGCTTGCACAGCAGATAGGCGCTGTCGGCCTGGTCGGGCAGCAGGGCGGCGGTGACGTCGCCACTGCCCAGATCCTCGGCCAGCGCGCGCGCGACATCGGCGGCGACCACGGCCGCATCCGGCGTCGGCAGCGTGCTCATGCGGCCGGGAAGTCGGCGATCTGCGCGGTCGGGATGGCTTCCTCGGCCAGCAGCACCGGGATGCCGTCGTCGACGCGGAACACCTGCTTGCGGTCGCGGGTGATCAGCGCCTCGCGCAGCGGCTGCGCCAGCGGGTTGCCATCGGCCTTGTTCACCGCGCCGGCGGAAATGGCCTTGTTGAGGGCTTCCAGGCCCTTGCCATCCAGCAGGGACAGGGGCTGGCGGGTGTCCGGCGACACCAGCAGGTCGAGCAGCTTGCGATCCATGGTTCTTCGTCTTGCGTGGAAGACGGCTAGAATACGTCTTTAAGGCAGGTGACGGCCAATGACCCCCAACCCGATCGCGCCGCTTGTCGGCATCGTCATGGGTTCCCGTTCCGACTGGGAAACCATGCAACACGCCGCCCAGAAGCTTGAAGCCCTGGGTGTTCCGTTCGAAGTGAAGGTGGTGTCCGCGCATCGGACGCCGGATGTGTTGTTCAGCTACGCCGAGCAGGCGGGCCCGCGCGGCCTGCGCGCGATCATCGCCGGTGCCGGCGGGGCCGCGCACCTGCCGGGCATGATCGCGGCCAAGACCGCCGTGCCGGTGCTGGGCGTGCCGGTGCAGTCCAAGGCCCTCAACGGCATGGACTCGCTGCTGTCGATCGTGCAGATGCCGGCCGGCATCCCGGTCGCGACCTTCGCCATCGGCAATGCCGGCGCGTCCAACGCCGCGCTGTTCGCCGCGGCGATGCTGGCCAGCGACCAGCCGGCGATCGGCCAGGCGCTCGATGCCTTCCGTGCGCGCCAGACCGAAGACGTGATGGCTCACGACGACCCGCGCCAATGAGTCTGACCGTCGGCATTCTGGGCGGCGGCCAGCTCGCCCGCATGATGGTACTGGCCGGTGCACCGCTGGGGCTGCGCTTTGAGCTGTACGACCCGGCCGCCGACGCCTGCAGCGGGCCGCTGGCCCCGCTCACCGTCGCCGCCTTCGACGATCGCCAGGCGCTGGCGGATTTCGCCGCCAAGGTGGATGTGGTCACCTTCGATTTCGAGAACGTGCCGGCCGACAGTGCGCAGTGGCTGGCCGAACAGGTGCCGGTCTACCCGCCGCCGTCGGCGCTGGCCGTGGCCCAGGACCGGTTGAGCGAGAAGACCCTGTTCCAGCAGCTGGGCATTCCGCTGCCGGCCTTCGCCGATATCCGCAGCCGTGACGAACTGGCCGCCAAGGCCGCCGAGTTCGGCCTGCCGTGCATCCTCAAGACCCGCCGCCTGGGCTATGACGGCAAGGGTCAGTTCCGCCTGCGCAGCACGGCCGACATCGACGCCGCATGGGAGGCGCTCGGCGCCCAGGTCGAGCGCACCGGGCTGATCCTGGAAGGCTTTGTCGCCTTCCAGCGCGAAGTCAGCGTGGTCGCCGTGCGTGGCCGTGATGGCAGCTTCCAGGCCTGGCCGGTGACCGGCAACTGGCACGTCGACGGCGTGCTGTCGGCCAGCGTGGCGCCGGCGGTGCTGTCCGCCGCCGAGCACGACGCCGCGGTCGGCTATGCGCGTCGCGTCGCCGAGCATCTGCAGTATGTCGGTGTGTTCGCGCTGGAGCTGTTCTGCCGTGATGGCGAACTGCTGGCCAACGAGATGGCGCCGCGCGTTCACAACTCCGGCCACTGGACCATCGAAGGCAGCGAGACCTCGCAGTTCGAGAACCATCTGCGCGCCGTGCTGGGCCTGCCGTTGGGCAGCACCCGCATGCTCGGCCACGCCTGCATGCTGAACTGGCTGGGGGCGATGCCCGATCCGCTGCCGGTGCTGGGCCAGGCCAGTGGTCATTGGCATGACTACGGCAAGCAGCCGCGCGAAGGTCGCAAGGTCGGTCACGCCACGCTGCGCGACGACGATGCCGCTGCACTGGCCGATGCGCTGGAGCAGGTCGGCCTGGAGCTGGACCGGCAGGCGCAGGTGGCACCGGCGGTGCACGTGCTGCGCCACCGCTGAGCCCGGCAGTGCCGGCCGCTGGCCGGCATTGCAACGCTGTGACGCGCCGGTGCAGGCATCGGCGCAACACTGCCGGTGATAGCGTGGAGCTCCTTTCACAGGAGTCACGACCATGCTCGACTGGAATGCCTACCGCAAGGAACTGAAGGGTCGCATCGGCGAGATCGGCAAACTCTCGCCGGACACGCTCAAGGGCTATGCCACGCTGTCCAACGCGGGTGCCCAGACCAATCACCTTGATGCCAAGACCCGTGAACTGATCGCGCTGGCGGTGGCGGTGACCACCCGCTGTGATGGCTGCATCACCGTGCACGTGGATGCGGCGTTGAAGCAGGGCGCCAGCCGCGAGGAGATCGCAGAAGCGTTGGGTGTGGCGGTATCGCTCAATGCCGGTGCGGCGCTGGTGTATTCGGCGCGGGTGATGGACGCGGTGGCGGCGCACGAGAACGCGTGAGGCACCGTTCTGTTTTCCGGTAGTGCCGGCCGCTGGCCGGCAGATCCGGCTTCTCTGTGCGCCTGCGGGGTTGCCGGCCAGCGGCCGGCACTACCTGTGGGCGGGCTTCGGCGAATTCCCGGTTGACCCGTTGCCAGAACGCGTCCAGACCGTGCACGTGGATGCCGCGTTGAAGCAGGGCGCCAGCCGCTGCTTTCCGGTAGTGCCGGCCGCTGGCCGGCAGATCCGGCATCTCTGTGTGCCTGCGGGGTTGCCGGCCAGCGGCCGGCACTACCTGTGGCCGGGCAGTTGCCTCAGCGCAGCTGGCTCTCGGCGAATTCCCAGTTGACCAGTTGCCAGAACGCGTCCAGATAACGCGCGCGGTCGTTCTGGTAGTCGGTGTAGTAGGCGTGTTCCCACAGATTGCAGCCCAGCAGTGGCGTGCTTTCGCCGGTCAGCGGGGTGCCTGCATTGCGGGTCGCCTGGATGCCCAGCTGCCCGCCCGGGTGCTGCACCAGCCATACCCAGCCGGAGCCGAACAGGCCCAGTGCGGTGCGGTTGAACTCTTCGCGCAGGCGCTGCAGGTCGCCGAACTGGCGCTTGATCAGCTCGCCGAGGCGGCCCTGCGGTTCGCCGCCGCCCCGCGGGCGCAGGCATTGCCAGTAGAAGCCATGGTTCCAGGCCTGCGCCGCTGCGTCGAACAGCGCGCCCTGGCTGTGGCGGACGATGTCTTCCAGTGACGCCTCTTCCCACTCCGTGTCGAGGATGCCGGCATTGACTGCATCGACATGGGCGCGGTGATGCCGGCCGTGGTGCAGCTCCACGGTCTGGGCGGACAGGTGCGGCTGCAGGGAGCCGGAGAGGTAGGGCAGGGCGGGCAATTCGACGGGCATGGACAGGTTCGTGGCCAGGGGGCGGCGGCAGCTGGTTCCATCGGCTTACAATGGCGGCTACCGTGGGCAGTCTAGCCGACCATCACGGTCGGTTTGTCCGGCGAAGCAAGGAGTGAGGTTGTGGCGGTAATGCAGCAAATCCAGGCCGAGGTCGATCGTTACCCGCTCGTGTTGTTCATGAAGGGGTCTCCGCAGTATCCGATGTGCGGCTTTTCCAGCCGCGCGGTGCAGGCGTTGATGGCCGCCGGCGCCGTGACCCTGCGCACCGTCAACGTGCTCGAAGAGCCGGAGATCCGTGCCAACCTGCCGCGCTTCTCCAATCTTCCGACCTTCCCGCAGCTGTTCATCAACGGCGAGCTGATCGGCGGCTGCGACATCGTCATGGAGCTGTTTGAATCCGGCGAGCTCAAGCGCATCGTCGAAGAGGCGACCCAGGGATGAGTGCCAGGCCATCGACGTCACCGACGGAAGGGGCGCTCGATGGCCGTCCGTTGCAGGACCGCGTGGTACTGGTGGCCGGCGCTGGCGGCGGCCTGGGCAGCGCTGCGGCGGTCGCGGCCGCTGCAGCCGGCGCGACCGTGGTGCTGCTGGGGCGCAAGCCGCGCCGGCTGGATCGCGTCTATGCCCAGGTCCAGGCGGTTGGCCCGGAACCCCTGCTGTACCCGCTGGACCTGGAAGGGGCCGGACCCGATGACTATGCCGAGCTGGCCCAGGCCCTGCAGCGCGAGCTGGGGCGGCTGGACGGCCTGCTGGTCTGCGCCGCCCATTTCCCTGGCCTGACCCCATTCGAGCTGGCCGACCCGGCCAGCTTCGCCCGCGCGGTCCATGTCACCCTGACTGCCCCGGCCTGGCTGGCGCAGGCCTGCCTGCCGCTGCTGCGGCAGCGCGAGGACGCGGCCCTGGTATTCGCGGTGGATGCGCCCGAACGGGTCGGGCAGGCCTACTGGGGCGGCTACGGCGTGGCCCAGCACGGCCTGCGCGGGCTGATCGGCAGCCTGCATGACGAACTCGGACGCAGCCCGGTGCGGGTCAGCGGCCTCTATCCCGGCCCCCTGCGCACGGCCCTGCGGGCCCGCGCCTACTCGGTCGACCAGGATCCGGCTGCGCAAGGCCCGGAGGCCGCCGCAGCGGCGGCTGTGACCCTGCTGTCCAGCGCCGGTGGCGCCTGGCGGGGGCAGATCCTCGATGCCAGCGGTGACCCGGCCGCCGCGTGAAGGTGGCCGTAAGGCGGAATGAAGATCCCGTCACGATTGCGTTGCGATCCGGTGCCGTTTGTCGCACAACCGTCACATTGAAGGCGTAGCGTGTTAATCTAGTGTTAACCGTTATGGCTGCCTTCAGCCAGGCGGTAGGGAACCCCAGATAACTCTCCGACCAGCCACCCGCAGGGCTGATTGGATGCGCTTTTTTTCCGCCATCGCCAACTCGCATCGAGGCTACCGAAAAATGACCCACCCACTCCGGATGTCCAAGCTTACCCTTGGTCTCGTGGCTGCACTTGCTGCCGCTCCCGCCTTCGCCCAGAGCACCTCTGCCGGTGTCGGCGGCCAGGTCGTGTCCCGCAGCGGCCAGCCCGTTGCCGGCGCTGAAGTCACCATCACCCACAGTGAGTCGGGCACCGTCTCGCGTGCGACCACCGACGCGGCCGGTCGCTACAACGCGCGCGGCCTGCGCGTGGGCGGTCCGTACAGCATCACCATCACCAAGCCGGGTGAAGGCACCAAGACCGAAGATGGCGTCTACCTGGGCGTGAACCAGACCGGCACCATCAACGCGACGCTGACCGGCGATCTGGCCGGCGCGACCAACCTGGACACCGTGCAGGTCACCGCCGTCGGCGGCGGCTCGGAAGTGTTCAGCGCCACCAAGATGGGCTCGGGCACCAACATCAGCCAGCAGCAGATCGAAGTTGCGCCGTCCATCGGCGGCAACATCCAGGATCTGATGCGCCTGGATCCGCGCGTGACCTTCATCGATCGCGCCTCGGGCTCGATCTCGGCCGGCGGCCAGAACCCGCGCTTCAACTCGATCAACATCGACGGCGTCTCGGCCAGCGACACCTTCGGCCTGGAAGGCAACAACATGCCGACCCGCCGCCAGCCGGTCGCGATGGAAGCCATCGAAGCGCTGGACATCAACCTGTCCAACTACGACGTCAGCATCGCTGCTGCCGCCGGTGCCACCGTCAACGCGGTGACCAAGTCGGGTACCAATGAATTCCACGGTTCGGTGTACGGCACCTACCGTGATGGCGACTGGTTCGGCGACAACCCGGAAGGCCAGCCGTTCAAGGGCTTCACCAAGGAAGAAACCTACGGCATGACCGTGGGCGGCCCGATCGTCAAGGACAAGCTGTTCTTCTTCGCCAACTACGAAAAGTTCAAGCAGGCCGCCCCGGGCGCCGACCTGAGCGGTACCGCGCTGGGCAAGAGCAACCCGCAGTTCACCCTGGCCGACGTGACCCGCGCGCAGCAGATCGCGCAGGGCTACGGCATCAATGCCGGTGGCCTGGAAAGCAACGGCGACACGGAGATGGAAGAGTACGCGCTGAAGCTGGACTGGAACATCAGCGAAAACCACCGTGCCAACATCCGTTACAGCAAGATCGACCAGAGCAAGCTGCGCATCAACGGCATGACCACCAGCTCGGCCTCGCTGAGCTCGTACTGGTACCAGCATGACAAGACCAACGAGAGCTATGTCGCCCAGCTGTTCAGCGACTGGACCTCGAACTTCTCGACCGAACTGAAGGCGTCGTACCGCGAGTACTCGGCGATCCGCAACGTGTCCACCGATGCGCCGAGCATCCGCATCTTCTTCGGCGGCACCCAGGCTGCGCCGTCGGGTGACTCGCTGTACCTGGGTACCGAAGTCAACTCGCAGAACAACATCCTGGAAACCAAGGCGTGGAACTACTACGCCGCCGGTACCTGGACCCTGGGTGACCACGACGTCAAGTTCGGTGCGTCGTACGACACCAACGACATCTACAACTACTTCGGCGCCAACTCGTGGGGTGCCTACACCTTCTACGGCCTGGACAACTTCGCCGCTGGCCGCTGGAGCAGCTACAACTACAACCCGGAGCGCACCCCGGGCTCGATTCCGGCGGACTACAAGTACAGCAACCTGGCCCTGTTCGTGCAGGACACCTGGTATGTGAACAACAACCTGACCCTGACCCTGGGCGTGCGCGCCGACCGTGCTGACACCAGCCCGGCCCCGGCCTACAACGCTGCGGCCTCGACGTTCTTCGGCAACGACAACAGCAAGGTGCTGAGCAACAAGTTCCTGGTCCAGCCGCGCTTTGGTTTCAACTACACCTTCGACAGCGAGCGCCCGACCCAGCTGCGCGGTGGCGTGGGCCTGTTCCAGGGTGATGCCCCGCAGGTGTGGCTGAGCAACAGCTACTCGGCGACCGGCTTCAACAACTCGGTCTATACCTACACCCGTAACGACCCGACGCTGCCGTTCAACCCGAACAAGGACAACCAGCCGGTCCCGACCACCCCGGGTTCGAACCGTCAGAACGTCAACTTCGTCGGCAGCGACTTCAACATGCCGTCGGTGTACAAGGCCAACCTGGCCTTTGACCATGAGACCCCGTGGTACGGCATCGTGGCTTCGGCCGAGCTGCTGGTCACCAAGGTCAAGGACGCGCTGTACTACAAGAACCTGAACCTGGGTCCGGTGCAGCAGCTGGGTCCGGACGGCCGTGAGCTGTACTACGCAACGGCGCGCAACGGCAACCTCTGGACCAACAGCGACGCGCGCGCTGGGCGCAATGGCGCCTACGACTCGGTGTATGAAATCGCCAACACCGACAAGGGCCGCACCTCGCAGTTCACCGTGTCGTTGAGCAAGCCGTGGTCGGAAGCCAGCGACTGGTCCTGGAACATCGGCTACACCTACACCGACGCCACCGAAGTGGGCTCGCTGACCAGCTCCACCGCCAGCTCGGGCTGGGGCTACCAGTACGCCTTCAACGCCAACAGCGAAACCGAGAACACCTCGCGCTACCAGATCCGTGACCGCCTGTCGGGCTCGCTGAACTGGAAGCACAAGTTCTTCGGCGACTACGAGACCAAGGTTGGTCTGGTGTACGAAGGCCGCAGCGGCCGTCCGTACAGCTACGTGTACGTCAACGATGCCAACGGCGACAGCCGTTCGGCCAACGACCTGTTCTACGTCCCGAATCCGGGCGACGTGCTGTTCGGCAACCTGGTGGGCAGCACCTTCACCCCGGATGCGGCCATGGAGAAGTCGTTCTACGACTGGCTGGCCGCCAACCCGCAGCTGGCCAAGTACGCCGGTAGCTACGCTCCGGCCAACCAGTTCCGTACCGGCTGGATCAACACCTTCGATATCCGTATCAGCCAGCAGCTGCCGGGCTTCATGAAGGGTCACAAGTCGGAAGTGTGGGTGGACATCCAGAACGTCGGCAACATGCTGAACAAGAAGTGGGGCAACATCTACGACTACGGCTTCTTCGCCGATGCACGTGTGGCCACCCTGCAGGGCATGAAGGACGGCAAGTACGTGTACAACTTCCGCGGCGCTGACCTGCCGGCAGTGGCCAACAATGACGCAGACGGCTTTGACGTCGGTGTCTCGCAGTGGTCGGTGCAGCTGGGCTTCCGCTACCAGTTCTGATGCACTGATGTAGCCACGCTGTAGACGGAAACGGCCGGGGAAACCCGGCCGTTTTCCTTTGCGCCGAAAGTCCTTGCAGGTCGGTGGGCAACGGCGTAGCATCCAGAAATGTGCGCGGCGCCAACGCCGCAGAGCGGTCCCGGAACGGTGAACGCGGTCGGCACACATCCAACGGTCGGGCTTCCCGGCCGTTTTGCTTTTTAAGGGGGCGGCAGTACAGTCGGAAACCTTGAAGGAAGCGAAAAATTGGACATGACCACGAACGAAAAGGCGGCCCGTGCGCTGCCGGTGCAGGATGCGCGGATCTACCCGCGCGGCGGGCTGGACGTACTCTCGCGCGCTGAAGTCGCACGGCTGCGCGATGCCTCCGCCGGCGGCATGCACGAACTGCTGCGTCGCTGCGCGCTGGCGGTGCTGACCAGCGGCAGTGCCTCGGACGATCCGCGCGCGGCGCGCGATCTCTATCCGGATTTCGACATCCAGGTGGCGCAGCAGGATCGCGGCGTGCGCATCGATCTTTCCAACGCGCCTGCGATGGCCTTCGTCGATGGCGAGATCATCCGCGGCGTGGCCGAACTGCTGTTCGCCGTGGTGCGTGACCTGGCCTACATGGCCATCGAGATGGGCCCGGCCTACGCGGCCGAGCTGGAATCGTCCGAGGGCATCACCAACGCGGTGTTCGGCCTGCTGCGCAACGCGCGCATCCTCAACCCGGGCGACCCGAACCTGGTGGTGTGCTGGGGCGGCCACTCGATCTCGCGCGATGAATACCTGTACACCAAGCAGGTCGGCTACGAGCTGGGTCTGCGCGGTCTGGACATCTGCACCGGCTGCGGCCCGGGTGCCATGAAGGGCCCGATGAAGGGCGCCACCATCGCCCATGCCAAGCAGCGCAAAACGGTCACCCGCTACATCGGCCTGACCGAGCCGGGCATCATCGCCGCCGAGTCGCCGAACCCGATCGTCAACCACCTGGTGATCATGCCGGACATCGAGAAGCGGCTGGAGGCCTTCGTCCGCATCGGCCACGGCATCATCGTGTTCGCCGGTGGCGTCGGTACCGCCGAGGAGATCCTGTACCTGCTGGGCATCCTGCTGCGCGAGGAGAACAAGGATCTGCCGTTCCCGCTGATCCTGACCGGCCCGACCGTGGCCGCGCCGTACTTCGAGCAGATCGATCGTTTCATCCGCCTGACCCTGGGCGATGCGGCCGCCGAACGCTACGAGATCATCATCGGCGATCCGGTCGCGGTGGCCAAGAAGATGGCCAGCGGCATCAAGCGCGTGCGCGAGCACCGCCTGGCGCAGAAGGATTCGTTCTTCTTCAACTGGTCCATCGAGATTCCGTGGGAGTACCAGCAGCCGTTCGTGCCGACCCATGAAGCGATGGCCGCGCTGGACCTGCACCACGGCCGTGCACCGCACGCGCTGGCGGCCGACCTGCGCCGGGCGTTCTCGGGCATCGTGGCCGGCAACGTGAAGGAAGACGGCATGCGCCGGATCGAGCAGTTCGGCCCGTTCCAGATCCATGGCGACACGGACATGATGCAGGCGCTGGATGCGCTGCTGCGCGCCTTCGTCGAGCAGCGCCGGATGAAGATCTCCGGCGAGTATCAGCCCTGCTACCAGGTGCTGGCCTGACACGCCCGGGGTCGGATCCCGCCGGGCTCCGACCCCATTGCAGGCGGCCTGCAGGGCAGGGTCTGTCAACCCTTTGACGCCTGTCGCCCCGAATTGACCGTTCGTCCTGCCGCCGCTTGCCGGGGGCAGGGCGATGGCCCATCGTGGCCATCAACACGCTGGGGAGCGTCCAATGTCTTTTCGCCGGGAAAACGGCTTCACGCTGGTTGAGCTGATGGTGACGGTCATGGTTCTGGCCGTGCTCGCCACGATCGCCTTTCCCAGTTTCCAGAGCACGATCCGCTCCAACCGCATCGCGACCACCAGCAACGAGCTGATTGCCTCGCTGTCGCTGGCCCGCAGCGAGGCGGTGCGCAACCGCCGCGGCGCCGGCGTCTGCGCCTCCGCTGCCGGCAGCGCCTGCGACGGCAAGAGCTGGGCCGAGGGCTGGCTGGTCTGGGAAGACCGCAATGGTGACGGCGGCCTGAGCGCCGGCGAGACCGTGCTGCGCTACAGCGCCGGCAAACCGGGCGTGAGCGCGGTCGGCACGCCGGACCTGTCGGTGAGTTTCGATCCGCGCGGGCGCAACCGCGCGGACGCCAGCCTGGATCTGACCCTGCGCCCGGACACCTGCGGCAAGCAGCCGCTGCAACGGACGCTGCGCATCTCGCCGACCGGGCAGGTCCGGCTGCTGAAGGAGGACTGCAAGTGAAAGCGCCCCGTTTCCGTTCGCCACGTACCGCGCAGGGTGGTTTCAGCCTGATCGAAGTGCTGATCGCCATCCTCGTGCTTGGCGTCGGCCTGCTGGGCTTTGCCCTGATGCAGACCATGAACGTGCGCTTCGTGCAGAGCGCCAATTACCGGACCCAGGCGACCAACCTCACCTACGAGATGCTCGACCAGCTGCGCGTGAACCGCGCGCGGGCGCCCTCCTATGTGGGCAACTACGCGGCGACCACCTCGACCAAGAACTGCCTGCCGCCCACCGGCAAGGACATCAGTCGCGACGCCTTCACCCTGGACTGGCGCTGCCGCCTGGGCAAGGCGCTGGGCGAGGGCGCCAGCGGCAGCGTGGTGCGCAACGGCGATCAGTACACGGTCAGCGTGAGCTGGGGTGACGAGCGCTGGAAAGCCGATGCCGGCGATACCACCTTCACTGCCAGGAGTGGCCTGTAATGCGCGCGCCGTCCTTCCCCCGGTCTGCCACTGGCCTGTCGATGGTCGAGTTGATGATTGCCCTGACCATCGGCCTGATCGTGATGCTGGGCGTGGTGCAGGTGTTTGCAGCGTCACGCGCGGCCTATCAGCTGTCCGACGGCCTGGCGCGGGTGCAGGAGAACAGCCGCTTCGCGATGGACACGCTGCAGCGGGAAGTGCGCATGGCCGGCCATTTCGGCTGCGTCAACGACCAGGCACGCAATTCGCCGGACAACCCTTCGCTGTTCTCCACGTTTGCGGCCGCACCGCATCCGGCACTGGATTTCCAGACCTCGATCCAGGGCTATGAAGCGACCGCGACCGCGCCGGGCGACGCGGTGACGCTGAGCGCCACGCCGGGGACCGGCGGCACCGCCTTCAAGCCGGCGCTGCCGGCCCAGTTCGCCGCCGCCACGCCCAACCGTGTCAATGGCAGCGACATCATCGCCCTGCGTTACCTGATGCCCGACGGGGTGCCGATCACCGGCAACGCAGGCAGCGACGGGCAGCCGGTGTTCACCTTCGACAAGGCGCGGCTGGCGGTCCTCAAGAGCGGTGTCTCGAACCCGGGCCTGTATGGCGCGGCCGACTGCGCCAGCGCGACGGTGTTCCAGGCCCGTGCGGTGGATGCGGCCGCAGGCACCGTCACCTTCGGCGAGACACCCAACAACGTCGGCAACTTCACCCGTCCGGTCACGGCCGGCCAGGCGATGCTGCACCGCGCCGAGAGCGCCCTGTACTACGTGGGCTACGACGCGGCGAGCGCGCGCTCCTCGCTGTACCGCGTGCGCTTCAGCGCCGTGCCCAACGGCGCGCTGGTGGCCGGCGCGCCGGAGGCGCTGGTCGATGGCGTGGAGAACATGCAGCTGCTGTATGGCCAGGACCGCGGACTCACCACGCCGTACCCGACCGGTTTCATCGACCGTCAGGGCACCGCGGAAACCGTGCAGGCCTCGACCATTCCCGCCGGCAATGGCTGGCGTCGCGTCGGTGCGGTGCAGCTGGGGCTGGTGATGGCCAGTCCTGATCCGTCCGCCGCACCGCAGGCCGACCAGAACGCTTCGCTGATCTCGATGGGGGTGACGTTCACCGCCCCGACCGACGGTCGCATGCGCACGGTCTACCAGACCACCATCGCCCTTCGAAACCGCCTCTTCGGCAACTGAGGCCGCCATGCACCCGCGCCCACGCACTCCTTCCTTCGCATCGCCCCGCCAGCAGCGTGGCGCGGTGCTGTACGTTGCCCTGATCATGCTGATCCTGCTGGCACTGATCGGCATTGCCGGCATGCAGGTCACTGGCATGCAGGAGCGGATGGCGGCCAACTACCTGCGCTCCAACCAGGCCTTCCAGAATGCCGAATCCAGTGCGCGTTCGCAGGAGGCGGTGATCCAGGCCGCGATCGGCAGCGGCAAGATCTACGAAGCCAACCAGGAAGAATGCAGCCCGGTGTTCGATCCGGCGACCTGGGCCGACGGCAAGACTACGGCTACCGCCATCAACACCCGGCGTCTGGACAAGTGCGTGCCCCGTGGGCCGATCAAGACGGGCGGCCGCAAGAACGAAGAAACCGAGAACATCTACCAGATCACCGTGTTGGCCAGTGACGATCCGGCCAATCCTTCTTCCAGCGCTGTCATCGACACGATCTACATTCCATGAACACTCCGCGCCGCTTTTCCCGCATCGTCTCGACACCCTGGCTGCGCCGGGGCGCGGCTGTGGCCGTGCTGGCCGGCGTCGGGGCCCTGATGTACCCGCTGTTCGCTGCGCTCGGTGACTACGACATCGCGCAGGAACCGCTGTACAGCAAGAAGACGCAGCCGCCGCTGATGATGATGGTGATGTCGCGCGACGAGCAGCTGTTCAACAAGGCCTACAGCGATTACAGCGACCTGGACGAGGACGGCACGCTCGATACCACCTACCAGGACAAGTTCGACTACTCGGGTTACTTCGACTCCAACCTCTGCTACACGTACAGCAGTGGCCAGTTCAAGGCCAGCGCGCAGGCCACCGGTACCCTGAAGCACACCTGCGGCGGTACCTGGTCGGGCAACTTCCTGAACTGGGCGACGATGAGCCGCCTGGATGTGATGCGCTACGTTCTGTACGGCGGCCACCGCATCACCGATTCCAACAGCAGGACCGTGCTGGAGCGCGCGCAGATCCCCAACGATCTGCATGCCTGGGTGAAGGTCTACAGCGGCAGCGACATCGGCAACTTCACGCCGTACAAGACCACCACCTCGTTCTGCAACGCCACCATCGCCAGCGGTGGTGCGCCGCTGATGCGCGTGGCCAGCGGCAGCTGGAGCGAGTGGGCCTCGACCGCCAGCCGCCAGTGCATCGCCGGGCGCTCGGATGAAGGCAAGGACGACTCGCCGCGTTCGGTCGTGGCCGACCTCAATGTGCGCGTGGAAGTGTGCGCGTCCGGCAGCGGCACGTTCCAGGAAGCGTTCTGCCGCAAGTACAACGATGGCGCCAACGACTACCTGAAGCCGGCCGGCCTGCTGCAGTCCTATGGCGAGAGTGGGCGCCTGCGCTTCGGCCTGGTCACCGGTACCTACGCCAACCCGCGCGATGGCGGCGTGGTCCGCCGCAACATCGGCAAGATTGCCGGCAACGGCACCTCGTTCTGCGCGGCTGGTGATGAGATCAATCTGTCCAATGGCCAGTTCTGCAACTCGCTGACCGGTGGCGCCGAAGGCATCATCAATACCATCTCCAACTTCCGCATCGACCAGTGGAACTGGAGCAACAACTGGAACGACTGCAACGCCTACAGCATCCTCAACCGCCAGGGCTTCGGCGGCAACGGCAACCTGACCGATCCGGGCAATGCGTCCAAGACCTGCAGCGCATGGGGCAACCCGCTGGCCGAGATGTATGCCGAAGCGCTGCGCTACATCAAGGGCGAGACCAAGGGCATCTATAGCGCCAGCGGCGACCTGAGTGGCCTGCCCAATGCCGTGTCCTGGAAGGACCCGTACCGTTCGCCGAATGATGGCGGCAACTCCTACTGCGCCACCTGCAACATCCTGGTGATGTCCTCGGGCCTGCCGTCGTTCGACAGCGACAACATCGGCTCGGTCAGTGGATTGCCGACCGCAGCGAGCTCGACCGACGCCATCGGCAATCTGGAGAACATCACCGGCGGCAACTACATGGCCGGTCGCATCGGCCTGACCGAGCGCTATGCCTCGATCAACACGCACGAAGACATCTGCCGGGCGGCCCAGGTGACCGGACTGTCGCTGGTGCGCGGCATCTGCCCGGACGTGCCCTCCACCGAAGGCAGCTACCTGATGGCCGGCCTGGCCAAGTCGGCCGCCGAGAACGACCTGCGCCCGCGCGTGCAGGACAAGCCGGATTCGTACAAGCTGACCGCGACCACCTATACCGTGGCCATGGCCGAGAGCCTGCCGAAGTTCGAGATCCCGGTGGGCAATGGCAAGATCACCCTGGCGCCGCTGTGCCAGGCCAACAACACCGGTTCGGCGAAGATTTCCAGCACGGGCTGGCGCAGCTGCTTCCTGGGCTCGGTCGGCATCGGCACCAAGACGTCGACGGTGTCGCCGAACTTCGTCTACGGGCGCACCTATCGCGCCGACGGCAAGGCCGGCAGCTTCTCGCTGGTCTGGGAAGATTCGCTGTGGGGCAACGACCACGACAATGACGTGGTGTCGATGCTCAGCTACTGTGTGGGCGAGACCTGCAACGAGGGTGACAACACCACCTTCCGCAACATCTGCTGGCGCTCCACCAGTGGCGAATGCAACAACAACGCGGTGCGCAACACGGTGGCTGCCGATGAAGTGCTGGTCCGCATCGAGAACCTGTCGGCCTACGCCGGCAACGCGATGCTGACCGGCTATACCATCGTCGGTTCCAATGCCGCCGACAACGTGCAGCGTCTGGTGCTGCGCCCGGGTGACAAGAACGGCTCGGTGTTGACCACCTCCTCGGCGCCGCCTGCGGAATGGACTGGCGCGATCGTGCTTCGCTACCGTCTGGGGACCGGCCAGGCCGGCCAGCTGGAAAGCCCCCTGTGGTACGCCGCCAAGTACGGCGTGCCGGCAGGCAAGAAGTGGGACAGCAAGGTGGCCGGCGTGCCGGACAACTACTTCCTGGCGCGCAATCCGGCCAAGCTGAAGTCGGCACTGGAGGCGATCTTCGACAGCGCCGCAGCCGGCGAGGCACCAGTGGGCGGCAGCGCGACCGGCGCACGCGTCAATGCGGGCTCCTTCACCGTGTCCGCGCACTACGCCGTGGCCTCCGGCTCCAACGACTGGACCGGCGATCTCATCGCCAGCCAGGTCACCGCCACCGGCGGCATCGGTGCGGAGCTGTGGCGTGCGTCGACCCGGATGAGCGCCTCCGGTCGCACCATCGTGATGTCGACCGCGCCGACCTATGTGAACAAGTCCAACCAGCTGGTGGCGGCAGCAGCGGCGGATTTCACCGCCGACAACGTGCCCGGCCGTGATCGTGCCGAGAAGCTGGGCAACATGGGCCTGAATACCATCCCCAACTGGTTCGGTTCGCATACCGTGGCCGATCTGGTCAGCTACCTGCGTGGCTCGCCGGTCAGTGGCTTCCGCCCGCGCAGCGTGCTGCTGGGCGACATCGTCAACTCCAGCGTGGAGATCGTGTCCAACAAGGACGACTACGGCTATACCTCCTGGAAGGCGCAGGGCGGGGTTGGCTGGAAGACCACGCTGGGCACGCGTTATGACGCCTACCTGACGGCCAAGAAGGCCTCCGGCGGCCCACCATCGATGGCCTATGTCGGCGCCAATGACGGCATGCTGCACGGGTTCAATGCCGGTACCGGCACGGCTGCAGGCACCGAGCAGTTCGCCTTCATTCCCTCGGCGTCGCTGCAGCACATGGCCGAGCTGGCCAACCCGGCCTACGGCCATCGCTACTACGTCGATGGCGGCCTGACCTCGTCCGACGTCTACTACGGCAACGCTTGGCATACGGTGCTGGTGGGCTCGACCGGTGGTGGCGGTGCCAGCCGCGGTCCTTCGGCGACCTCGGTCGGCAATGGTTCGGTGTTCGGGCTGGATATCAGCAATCCCACCGGATTCACCTCCAGCAACGTGCTGTGGGAGATTTCCGGCAAGACCGAGTCAGACATGGGCTTCGCCTTCGGCAAGCCAGTAGTGGTGCCGGTGGCCGGTTCCGATCCGGACGGTCCGCCGCGCTTCGTCGCCCTGTTCGGCAATGGTGTCAATTCCAGTACCGGTCGTCCGGTGCTGTACGTGGTGGACATCCAGACCGGGCAGGTGCTCAAGCGCCTGTATCCGGCCGGCACCAAGTACGCGATCGCCAACGGCCTCAATCACGTGACCGCGGTGGGCCTGTACAACAGCAACGGCCTGGCCGACACCGTGTACGGTGGCGACATGCAGGGCAACATCTGGCGCTTCGACCTGCGCGGTGGCGACACCACGGCCTGGAACGTGGGGCTCAGTGGTTCGCCGTTGTTCACCGCCATCCGCAGTGCGGTGGTGCAGCCGATTACCGGTTCGATCGAAGTCTCGGCCGGTCCGGGCGGTGGTGTCAGCCTGTTCTTCGGCACCGGGCGCTACTTCACCGCCGATGACAATGCGGTGACCCGCAACTCCCCGGTGCAGACCCTGTACGGCATCTGGGACAATCTCTCCAGTGCGGTCAGCGGCCGCGATGTGCTGGTGGGCCAGACCGTCAGTTCTGCGGGCAGCGGCTTCCGTGACATCTCCGGCAATCCGGTGGATTACGCGACCCAGCGCGGCTGGTATGTGGATCTGATCGTCGGTACCGACGTCGAAGGTGAGCGCTTCTTCGGCTATCCGACGCTGCAGGGCGGCAACGTGATGTTCACCACCTACGTGCCGGGGCAGACGGTCTGTGGCACCGGTGGTGGCGTCAACTGGCGTTACCGGCTGAACATGCTCACCGGGCAGCCGGCCATGAGCGGGCTGACCGATGAGCCCGGCGGCGGCAATCCGCTGTGTGGTGCGAACTGCGGCGCCGGTGCGCTGACCCGCGGCGGCGACGTCGCCAGCGGCGCGCCGGTGCTGGGCACCAATGTCAGCAGCACCACGCTGAAGGGGTGCGATGCCAGCGATCCGAAGTGCTCGGTCGACGGCTCGATCGACCGCTGCATTGTGGCGTTGAACACGCCGGGCGCCGATACCGCCTACGGCCAGCGTGCCTGCGGCCGGCAGTCCTGGCGCCAGATCCGCTGACCATCATGAACATGAGAATGCCAATGCGTACCCCTGCATCGCGTCGTTCCACCGCCGGCTTCACCCTGATCGAGCTGATGATCACCGTGGCAGTGATCGCCGTGCTCGCGGCCATCGCCCTGCCGTCGTATCAGCGCCATGTGCTGAAGACCAACCGGGCGCTGGCCAAGGCCGATCTGGTAGAGATCGCACAGCTGCTCGAGCGCTACCACACGGTGCAGAACAGCTATGACGGTTTCTCGCTGCCGTTCGACCAGTCGCCCCGGCAGGGCGCCAAGCGCTACACGCTGTCCCTGAGCGGCAAGGCCACCGCCAGCACGTACACGCTGCAGGCGGTGCCGGAAACCGGCCAGGACAAGGATGTGTGCGGCACGCTGACGTTGGATCAGGCCGGGCGCAAGACACCGGACAAGAAGACCAACGCGGAGTGCTGGTAAGGCTGGGTCATCGCGCGTGAAAAAAGGGCTTGCGCTGGCCGCCAAACGCTGGCTAAAATGCGCACCCCGCCCGAATAGCTCAGCCGGTTAGAGCACTTGACTGTTAATCAGGGGGTCGTTGGTTCGAGTCCAACTTCGGGCGCCAGATTCGAAAAAGCCGCGAGAAATCGCGGCTTTTTTCGTTGTGGCCGGCCGCTCAGCAGGCGGTGGGCTGTCGTGGCCGTTGGCTGCGCACCCGCCCCGGGACATTGATGATCACGCGGCTGTGCTCGTAGCCGTCCACGCACAGCACGATGGACTGGTTGGTGCCGGCGTTGCGGCCATCCGGCCGGAACTGCACCTCGGGACGATGATCGCTGGCGCGCAGCTCGACCCGGTGTTGGCGGCTGGTGTGGGTACGCAGCAGCCGGCCGGGGCCTTCGGCGGCCGTGCGTGGCTCGATCCGGACACGCCAGCCCCGGCTCCAGGCCTGGTCACACTGGTGGCCATCAGACGAGCCGCAGACGGACACGCGGCGGCGTTCGGTGATGGCCGTGCTGCGTGCCAGCGACAGGCTGGCGACCAGCTCCCGGCGCAGGCTCTCGGCCTGCAGGTGGCGCAGCGCGCGTTGCCAGGGGCCCCAGGCCAGTGCCAGCGCCACCGCCAGCAGCATGACGATCAGCAGCAGTTCGATCAGCTGGAAGCCACGGGCGGGCCGGGCGGTGGGGGCAGGGAGGCGGCGAGGCATGGGCCCAGCCTCCGCCCGGGCGCGTTCGGCCGCCATCGGCCAACGCCGTCCTGGCATGCCGGAAAACCCCTCAGCCTGCCGTCACCCCTTGCCTCGTATACTCACGTTTCCCGGGAACTGGCAACACCATGAGCGACCGTTTTGAACTCGTCTCGCCGTACTCGCCGGCGGGCGATCAGCCCGATGCCATCGCGAAGCTGACCAGCAACTTCGAAGCCGGCATCGCCAAGCAGACCCTGCTCGGCGTGACCGGTTCGGGCAAGACCTACACCATCGCCAACGTCATCCAGAACGTGCAGAAGCCGACGCTGATCATGGCGCCGAACAAGACGCTGGCCGCGCAGCTGTATGGCGAGTTCAAGGCGTTCTTCCCGCACAACGCGGTGGAGTACTTCGTCAGCTACTACGACTACTACCAGCCCGAGGCCTACGTGCCGTCGTCGGACACCTTCATCGAGAAGGACAGTTCGATCAACGAGCACATCGAGCAGATGCGACTGGCGGCGACCAAGACCCTGCTGTCGCGCCCGGATGCGATCGTGGTGGCGACGGTGTCGGCGATCTACGGCCTGGGTGCACCGGAAGACTACCTGTCGCTGCGCCTGATCCTGTCCAAGGGCGAGCGCATCGACCAGCGCGACCTGATCAATCACCTGACCCAGCTGCAGTACACGCGCAACGAATATGAACTGCAGCGCGGTACGTTCCGCGTGCGCGGCGAAGTGATCGACGTGTTCCCGGCCGAATCGGACAGCGAGGCGCTGCGCCTGGAGCTGTTCGATGGCGAGGTCGAGAAGATCACCCTGTTCGATCCGCTCACCGGCGAGACGCTGCGCAACATGCAGCGCTTCACCGTGTACCCGAAGACCCACTACGCAACCACGCGCGAGCGCGTGCTGGCGGCGATCGAGACGATCAAGGTCGAACTGAAGGAACGCCTGGAGCAGCTGTACGCGCAGAACAAGCTGGTGGAGGCGCAGCGCCTGGCGCAGCGTACCCAGTACGACATCGAGATGATGGCCGAGGTGGGGTTCTGCAACGGCATCGAGAACTACTCGCGGCACCTGACCGGCAAGAATGCCGGCGAGCCGCCGCCGACCCTGTTCGACTACCTGCCGGCCGATGCGTTGCTGGTGATCGACGAATCGCACGTGACCATTCCGCAGATCGGCGCGATGTTCAAGGGCGACCGTTCGCGCAAGGAAACCCTGGTCGAGTTCGGTTTCCGTCTGCCGTCGGCACTGGACAACCGCCCACTGCGTTTCGAGGAGTGGGAGGAGCGCTGCCCACGCAGCATCTATGTGTCGGCAACGCCAGGGCCGTACGAGTACCGCGAGGCCGGTGACGAGATCACCGAACTGGTGGTGCGCCCGACCGGCCTGATCGATCCGGTGGTGGAGATCCGTCCGGTGGGAACCCAGGTTGACGACCTGATGAGCGAGGCCAACGAACGCATCAAGGCCGGCGACCGCGTGCTGGTCACCACGCTGACCAAGCGCATGGCCGAGAACCTCACCGAGTACCTCACCGAACACGGCATCCGCGTGCGCTACCTGCACTCGGACGTGGACACGGTCGAGCGCGTGGAGATCATCCGCGATCTGCGCTTGGGCAAGTTCGACGTGCTGGTCGGCATCAACCTGCTGCGCGAGGGCCTGGACATGCCGGAAGTGTCGCTGGTGGCGATCCTTGATGCCGACAAGGAGGGCTTCCTGCGCTCCACCGGCTCGCTGATCCAGACCATCGGCCGCGCCGCCCGCAATGTGCGCGGCAAGGCGATCCTTTACGCCGACAAGATCACCCGTTCCATGCAGGCGGCGATCGACGAGACCGACCGCCGCCGTGCCAAGCAGGTCGAGTACAACCAGGAGCACGGCATCGTGCCGCGCTCGGTGGCGCGCCCGATCGTGGACGTGCTGGAGGGGGCCCGCTCGGATGCAGCGGAGAAGGAGGCCAAGAAGGGCAAGGGCAAGGGCAGGGCGGGTGTGACCGAGGAGGGTGCCGACTATCGTTCACTCAGCCCGGCCCAGCTGGCGGCCCGGCTCAAGGCGCTGGAGCAGCAGATGTACCAGCACGCCAAGGACCTGGAGTTCGAGGACGCCGCACGCGTGCGCGACCAGATCCGGCAGCTGAAGGAGGCCAGCCTCGGCTGAACGCGGCAGTGCAGCATCATCTTCACAAAAGTGTTGCGCTTAACGGCCGGCGTCCGTAATATACGCGGCCTGCACCGACGCAATCGCGGCCTTGCAGATGCAAAACGGGCGGTTAGCTCAGCGGTAGAGCACTACCTTGACATGGTAGGGGTCACAGGTTCGAACCCTGTACCGCCCACCACGAAGTCTCCGGAAGGGGGCTGTCGTGAACTGCAAAGCCCGGCCCTGGCGCCGGGTTTTTACGTAGCAAGGCCAGCCTTTGGGCGGCAAGAACAAGATGGGCGGTTAGCTCAGCGGTAGAGCACTACCTTGACATGGTAGGGGTCACAGGTTCGAACCCTGTACCGCCCACCACGACATCCTCGGCGAGGATCGACGTGAACAGAAGACCCGGCCATGGTGCCGGGTTTTTTGCGTTTCGCTTCTGGCCTGTCGCCATCTGCAACGCTTCGCGCCCGGGCATGCCTTCCATATGCGCGACTTACGGACGAGGCTGACGCAACTGTGCGGAAGTCAGAGTTCCAGCCTGCTTCAGGGATCTTTCTCCCCTTACTCTGGTTGCGCTCGGCTTTAGACCGAAAGTGTGGCATTGAGTGTTGGGGCGCTGCACCCGCTTGCAGCCCAAATGGGTCCAGGGGCGGCGGTGTGCATGCCAAAGGGGAGCGTCATGATGTACTTCAGTGGAAGCCCGATACTGCTGGGCGATCGGGTGGACCTGGGAGCGGGAATGACGGGAATTGTTGTGGCAGTCATTGACTCGGGTCTGTATTCGGAAGATTACCCAGAGCGCGAGTGGGCATACCTGAATTCAGGTGTTCTTATTGAAACTGCTGAGGCCGGGTTGATCCACTGGCCGGTTGCAGGGGATGACTTCGACCTGCTTGAGCGGGGGCAGTTGTAGCCGTCATCAAGCAGGCAATGCTGAGCGACGGGAATGGCCTCAGATGTCGAGGTGAGGGGGCGCACTCCGCGCTCCGGGAAGGAATCATGAACTTGAGCAGATCAAAGAGAAGCGTTCTGGCCCGGATATCGCTTCCGAAGGAAAGGATGTTCATCAATCTGGATGATCTTGAGGCTGGGGCGCCCGTAACATGCCGGAGCGGTAGCCGATGATTGCACTGCTTAGAATCTTTGGTGTTGCCGTCGGTCTGCTCACCATCGCCTTCGGAGTCGCTGTCATGAATGGTGCGCTGGTTGGGGTCGGGCCGTGTGGCGCCAGTTGTGGGTTGTACAGGTCGATCCTGTCTCTGGTGGGGCAGGCGGGTTACAACAGGGTGATGGGCCTGGCATGGCTCCTGGCGGGAGGCGCCTTCTGTGTTGCGTCCTTGCTGGGGAAAAGGCAGCGCAAGTAGCAGATTGATGCTGCTCGGGCGGAACGTTCCAGGCAACTACAAGGCGTGTTGATTCAGTGCTGCCAGATCGTGGCATCCACGCTGACCGCGCGCTGCATCCGCCACTGACCATCCACACGCTGCCACAGCTGCGCCACATAGGCGCGCTCGGCCGGTCCATTCGTGCGCCCCTGGCATCCAAGTCGCAGTACCCGGTCCTCGCGCAGCGGAAAGAGCTGCAGCGCGGACGCGGTGTCATCACGCTGTGGCGTCGCGCTGGCCGTCTCGTTGAGTTGGATCTGTTGACGCACTGCCACTTCGGCGGGCCCGCCGTGGTCGCCGAACAGGCCGGTGAACAGCAGCATCAGGGCAAGCATCGGCATGGCACGGTGCTCCAGCGGGAAAGTGCACGCAGGCTGGCACGCCGCCGCCGGGGTCGCAGCCGGTCTGCGACGAACAGCGGGATTGCGCCGCCAAAGCCAGCCAGGTGGCGATGAATCCGGGCCGGGCAGGCGTAGACTTGCCGCTACCGCGCAATCGCGGTCATCACAAGGAGCAGCTGCATGAGCGATCACGTTCCGGTTTCCAGGCCCAACCCGCTGTTCGAACTGCTGTTCGGCGGCAACATGCTGCAAGGCACGTTCAAGGCCGTGATCTGGGTGGCACTGTTGTCGGCGGTGCTGGCCTGGAGCACGCTGCGCTGACGACGGTCGCCTGCGTTCAACGCCCCGCGCCGCGGGGTGTCTGCTGGGTCAGGCGCTGAAGGCCTGGCGCAGGCTGTGCAGGGTGGCCTGGCGGTGTTCCTTCGCGCTGGCCTCGCCCATCTCCAGCTCCTGCAGGCGCAGGCCAACCAGGGTCATCGACAGCGCGTAGCCGCGTGCCGCATCGGCGGCGCGCGACAGGCCCAGGGCGCGGCGGGCAAGCGCATTCACGTGTTCAAGATCGGGCATCAGGCCCAGGTAGGCACGCTCGGCGCTGTCCAGGTCGGGTGCACGCAGGATTGCCTGCGCTTCGCTGGTGGGGGAGACGGAGGCCATGGGGGTGTCCTTGTCCGTGGGCGACCACTGTGCGGGGATGGCTGTGCATGGTGCAGGCGCAACATTGTCAGAACATTGCGCCAGCGAGGCCGGCTGCAATCGGCGCAAAATTACGGCGGCAGGCACTATGATCGGCACCGTTTCCGGTAGCCGAGCCCCTCATGCGTATCCTCCTGGTCGAAGACGATCCCGATCTGTCCCGTGCCCTGCAATCGGGCCTGGAGCGGCAGGGCGTGGTCGCCGACGTGGTCGCCAGCCTGGCTGAAGCGGCCCTCGCGCTGCGCGAGCCGGTGCACCAGCTGATGCTGCTCGACCGCCAGCTGCCCGATGGTGATGGTGCCGGCTTCGTTGCCACAGCCCGTGCGCTGCGGCCGAACCTGGCCGTGATCATGCTGACCGCCAAGGGCACGCTGTCGGACAAGGTGGAGGGCCTGGACGTCGGCGCCGATGACTACCTCGTCAAGCCGGTGGCGATCGAAGAACTGATGGCGCGCATCCGCGCGGTGTCGCGGCGTCCCTCGGCGATGGTCACGCCCAGCCTGCGGCTGGGGCGCATGGAATTCGACTTCGAATCGTTGCAGGCGCGGGTCGAAGGCCAGCCATTGCCGTTGCCACGCCGGCAGGTGCTGGTGCTGCAGGCGCTGGCGATGCGGCAGGGGCGCACGGTCACCCGCAGTGCGCTGGAGGCGGCGGTGTACGGCTTCGATGATGAGATCCAGTCCAACGCGCTCGACGCGCATATCTCCAAATTGCGCAAGGCACTGCAACAGGCCGGTGCCGGCGTGGAGATCCACGTGATCCGGGGCGTCGGCTATCTGCTGGCGGAGGCCTGAGATGGCCCGTCCGATCCGTTCCATCACCCTGGGCCTGGCCTGGCGCCTGTTCCTTGCGCAGGCGTTCACCGTGTTGTTTGCGGTGGTTGCGCTGATCCTGACCTGGGGTGACAAGGACACCTGGGGCATGGACATGTTCATGGCCGAGGCGGTGGCCAAGGCGGTGCACAGCGAAGACGGCCGGTTGGTGCTGGACGAGGCGCGCTGGAACACCCTCGATGCGCAGGCCGGCGGCAACCTGTGGTTCGCTGCGGTCGATGACAAGGGTGTCTGGCTCGAGCGCGGCACCCTGCCGGCAGTGCACGCGCCGTTGCTGGCCCGCTTGCCGACGCTGGGCGCCACCGAGCTCGGTTCACTGGTACCGCCCTATCTGGATGTGGCGCGGGTGATGATCCGCAACGAGGAGGGGCGCCGTATCACGGTGATGGTGGGCGGCGCGCCGAAGGGCGGCCTGCTCGATGGCGCGCTGATGGTGCTGCGGTTGATCGGTCTGTGGTTCTTCCTGCCGCTGATCGTGGTCACGCTGCTGGTGATGCCGACGGTGATCCATCGCGCCATGCGTGGCGTGCGCCGTTCCGCGCAGCAGGCCAAGGAGCTGGATATCGGCCAACCGGGCGCACGCCTGGATGCGCAGCTGGTGTCCACCGAAGTGGCGCCACTGGTGGAAGCGTTCAATGATGCGATCGACAAGGTGCAGCAGGGCTACGCGGCGCGTGACAAGTTCCTCGCCGATGCGGCGCATGAACTGCGTGTCCCGATCGCGGTGGTGCAGGCGCGCCTGTCGCAGCTGCCACAGGGCGAGCTGAAGTCGCAGTTGCTGACCGACGTGGCGCGGCTGGGCAACGTTGCCGAGCACCTGCTCGACCTGCAGCGGCTGGATCGCAACGTGGGCGCACTGCAGCGGCTCGACCTTGCGCTGCTGGTGCGTGAGGCGGCCGCCGATCTGGCGCCTCTGGTGGTGGGTGCCGGCTACGGGTTCGAGGTCGATGCGCCGGACGTGCCGGTCTGGATCCATGGCGATGGCCTGGCCCTGGGGCGGGTGATCGCCAACCTGGTGCACAACGCGATCGTCCACGGCGGTGGCCGCGGCATCATCTGCGTGCGGTTGGATACGCGCGCGCTGCTGGAGGTCAGTGACCAGGGCGCGGGCATTCCGGTGGGAGACCGCGAGGCGATTTTCGAGCCGTTCCACCGTTTGCGCGCGGCCGGCAGCGGCAGCGGCCTGGGCCTGCATCTGGTCAAGGAAATCGTGCAGCATCACGGCGGCTCGGTGAGTGTCGGCGAAGCCGCCGGCGGCGGTGCCAGTTTCCGGGTCAACTTCCACCGCGGCAGCGTTCGGCGCTGACCTCGGAACGCGGTAACCGCTGATAGGCAGGCGACGGCCCGCAGCCGCAGGCTGCGGCCATGGCTGTCGATCGATCCGGTGCAACGGTGTTGGGGGGCGGCTGCGCCGCCGGCCTGGTGCTGGGCGCGCTGGCCTGCGTGCAGCTGCCGGCACTGCCGCCACTGTGGCTGTGTGCCGTGGTGGCGGTGGGCGCGCTGTGCGGCTGGATCCTGCGCTGGCGAGGACGGGTGCCGGCGGCTGCGCTGTTCGGCCTGGCCTGGACCGCGCTGCACGGGCACTGGGCATTGCAGCAACAGCTTGCGCCGGGCGCATCGGCGCAGGATGTCGTGGTTCGTGGGCGGATCATCGACCTGCCGCAGCATCGCTCCAGCCAGACCCGTTTCCTGCTGCGCGTGGACGATGACGACCGTCTGCCGTTGTTGCGGGGCAAGCGCCTGCAGGTCAGCTGGAATGATCCATGGCGGGGCACGACCGCAGGCCACCGCGGTGGACGCCAGCAGCTGCAGGCAGGCGCGCGCTGGCAGCTGGCATTGCGGGTGCGGCCTCCACGCTCGAGGATCAATCCCGGCGGATTCGATGGCGAGCGCCATGCGCTGCTGCAGGCCATCGCCGGCACTGCCACGGTGCGCGACCCGGCTGGCGCACGCGAGCTGCAACCCGCGTTTGGCCTGCCAGCCTGGCGCGAGCGCAGCAGCGCCGCGATCGCCGCCCAGGTGGTCAGCCCCGGCGCGCGCTTCGTGCAGGCGCTGGCGCTGGGCGATACGCGAGGATTGTCCGATGCCGACTGGGAGCAGCTCCGCGCGCTCGGCCTGACCCATCTGATCGCCATTTCCGGATTCCACGTCGGCGTGGTCGCGGGGCTGGGTGTGCTGCTGTGCCGGCTGCTGTGGTGGCTCTGCCCGCAGCTGGGCCGCCATTGGCCCCGATAACAGGCGGCGGCCGGCGCGGCGGCGGTGGCCGCTGCCGGTTACGCGGTGCTGGCTGGCGGCGCGCTGCCTACGGTGCGTACGGCGGTGATGATCGGCCTGCTCGCGTTGGCGCGCGGCAGCCGGCGCCCGCTCGGTGTGGCGCACGGGGTGTCGCTGGCGGCGTTGGCGCTGCTGCTGCCGTCGCCCCTGTCGGTGCTGTCGGCCGGCTTCTGGCTCAGCTTCGGCGGGGTGCTGTGGCTGTTGTGGTGCCTGCCGCAGGCGTCACCGCAGGGGTTGCGCGAACGGCTGCACGGCCTGCTTGCCGCGCAGGGGGTGGCCAGCCTGGGGCTGCTGCCGTTGGGCATCGCGCTGTTTGGCGGCACCGCGCGGCTGGGCCCCCTGGTCAATCTGCCGATCATTCCCTGGTGGAGCCTGCTGGTGGTACCGCTGTCGTTGCTGGGTGCCGGCCTGCAGGCGTTGCATGAGGGCACGGGGCGCTGGGCATGGCGGGCTGCGGCGTGGCTGTTCGACCTCAGCTGGCGAGCGCTGCAGCCGCTTGCGGTCCATCCGCAGGCGATGTGGTGGCTGGCCGAGGCACCCGCATGGGCGGTACCGGCGGCGCTGCTGGGTGTTTTCTGGTGGTTGCTGCCGCGCGGCGCAGGCGGTGGCCTGGCGGGCGCGTTGCTGTGCCTGCCGCTTCTGTGGCCGGCACATGAAGGGCCGCGGCAGGGCGAGCTCGAACTGCTGGTGCATGACGTCGGCCAGGGCACGGCGGTGCTGCTGCGCACGGCGCGGCATGCGCTCTGGTATGACGTCGGACCACCGGCCGGGGGCGACAGCAGTGAACGCACCCTGGTGCCGGCGCTGCGTGCGCTGGGCCAAGCCATGCCGCAGCAGGCGGTGCTCAGCCATGACCACCAGGATCACACCGGCAATCTGCCCGCTGTGCGCCGGCAGCATCCGGGGCTGGCGCTGCTGGCGCCCGACGGCAGCGCCATCGCCGGGGCCCGGCCCTGCCAGACAGGCCTGCGCTGGCACTGGGATGGCGTCGACTTCCAGGTACTGCATCCCGCGGCCGGCAGCCGGCAGCCCGTGAACGAGCGCAGCTGCGTGCTGCGCGTGGCGGGCGCCCATGGCGTGGTGCTGCTGCCCGGCGACATCGGCCGGGTTGCCGAAACGACGCTGTTGGCAACCTCTTCGCAGCAGTTGCGTGCGGATGTGGTGCTGGTCCCCCATCACGGCAGTGGGGGCAGTTCCAGCGCATCGTGGGTGGCGGCGGTGGCGCCACGGCTGGCGCTGGTCTCGGCCGGGCACCAGAACCGCTTCGGCCACCCGCGGCCGGAGGTGGTGCGGCGCTGGCGGGCGCAGGGGGCCGAGGTGGTGACCACCGCCGAGTCCGGAGCGATCCGCGTATGGCTTGGCGCACAGGGGCTGCAGCTGCGTGAACAGCGTATCCACGCGTCCCGGTGGTGGGATGCCGCTGGGCGGGCACGGTCGGCTGCTATCCTATCGCCGATCGAACAAGCGGCCGTTGGGCCGGAGGGTTGAAACGTGTGGGAACTGGTCAAGGCCGGTGGCTGGCCGATGGTGCCGCTGCTGCTGTTGGGCGTACTGGCTTTGGCGATCATCCTGGAGCGTTTCTGGTCCCTGCGGCGGACCGAGGTGCTGCCGCCGGGCCTCGGCCAGGAAGTGCGCAACTGGGCCGCGCGCGGCAAGCTCGACCCGGCGCACCTGCAGACCCTGCGCGCCAACTCGCCGCTGGGCGCGCTGCTGGCGGCCGCGCTGGAAGCGCGCAACCGTCCGCGTGACCAGATCCGCGAGCGGATCGAGGACACCGGCCGCCATCTGGTGCACCGCATGGAGCGCTTTCTCAATGCGCTGGGCACCATCGCCTCGGCCGGCCCGCTGCTGGGCCTGCTCGGCACCGTGATCGGCATGATCCAGATGTTCCTGGGCATCCTCGACCATGGTGTGGGCGACGTGAACCAGCTGGCCGGCGGCATCGGCAAGGCGCTGGTGTGCACCGCTACCGGCATGATCGTGGCCATTCCGGCGCTGATGTTCCATCGCTATTTCAAGGGCCGCATCCATGGCTATGTGGTGGAGATGGAACAGGAAGCCAGCGCGCTGCTGGACACGCTCGACGGCCGCCCCGGCGTGATGAACGCCGCGCCGGCAGCACGTGCGGCCAGCCCCGCCACGGCCAAGGCCTGATCGATGCGTATCGGCAACGACCGATCCCAGGATGATCCGCATATCGATCTGGTTCCGCTGATCGATGTGATCCTGGTGCTGATCATCTTCTTCGTGGTCACCACCACCTTCGACGCGCGTTCGACGCTGCAGGTGCAACTGCCGACCGCCAGCCAGCAGCCCAACAACGAACCGCCGCGTTCGCTCAGCGTGCTGATCAACGCCGAGGGCCGCTATTTCATCAATGACCAGGAAGTGCTGCGCAGCGACGTCGAGTCGGTCAAGCAGACCATCGCCGCCGTCGCCGGCAGTGATCGCAGCCAGCCGGTGCTGCTGCGCGCCGATGCACGCACTCCCTACCAGGCTGTGGTGACCGCGCAGGACGCGCTCGGTCAGCTCGGTTTCCGTCGTATCGCCATTGCAACTGCGCCAGAGGTGCGTCCATGAGTTCCCATCACGCGCCGGTGTGGCCGATCTACAAACGTCTGCTGGGCTACACCCGCACCTACTGGGTGTTCATGGTGGGTGCGGTCATTGCCATGGTGGTCGAGGCCCTGGCCGGCTATCACTTCACCAAGCTGATGGAGCCGCTGGTCAACCGCGGTTTCGTCAACCCCGAACCGCGCATGGCGGTGATCCTGCCGCTGACGATCCTGGGCCTGTTCCTGATGCGCAGCGTGGCCACCTGGGTCAGCGACTACACGCTGGCCAAGACCGGCCGCAGCGTGGTGCGCGACCTGCGCGAGCAGGTGCTGCAGAAGTACCTGCACCTGCCGTCGTCGCACTTCGATACCGAAGCGACGCCGGTGATGGTCAGCCGCCTGAACTTCGATACCGAACAGGTCACCCAGGCCAGCGCCGATGCGCTCAAGACCGTGGTGGCCGATACCCTGACCATCATCGCGATGCTGGCGGTGATGCTGCAGATGAGCGTGAAGGTCACCCTGGCGATGCTGCTGGTGGTGCCGCTGATCGGTGGCATCGTGTCCTATGTGGGCAAGCGCTACCGCCGCATCAGCCGTGGCATCCAGGATGGCATGGGCACGATGGCGCAGACCGCCGAGCAGTCGCTGGCGGCACAGCAGGAAGTGAAGGTGCACGGCACCCAGCAGCACGAGATCTCGCGCTACTCGCGCCTGGCCAACCGCATGCTGGCGCTGAACATGAAGGTGGAAGTCACCCGCGCCGCCGCCTCCAGCGTGGTGCAGTTCCTGGCCGCACTGGCGCTGGCGGTGATCGTCTGGGTGTCCACCCGCGAAGCGCTGGCTGGCAAGCTCAACGCGGGCCAGTTCATGGGTCTGATGACCTCGATGATGGCCATCATTCCGTCGCTGCGCCGTTTGACCAGCGTGCAGACCTCGATCTCGCGCGGTGTGGCTGCCGCCGAGCGCCTGTTCGGCATCCTCGACATGCCGGTGGAGCGCGACGAGGGCCGCACGACGGTGCAGCGCGTGCGGGGTGAGCTTGCATTCGACCACGTCATGCTGCGCTACCGCGAAGACAGCGGCATCGCCCTGGACGACATCAGCTTCGTCGCCAGGCCGGGCACCGTCACGGCCATCGTCGGCCGCTCCGGCAGCGGCAAGACCAGCCTGATCCGGCTGGTGCCGCGCTTCTATGAGCCCAGTGGCGGTGTCATCACCCTCGACGGCGTGGCCCTGGACGATTACCCGCTGGCCGATCTGCGCCGGCAGGTGGCGATCGTCGGGCAGAAGGTGATGCTGTTTGACGACACCATCGCCGCCAACATCGCCTATGGCATGGAAGCGACCGACGCACAGATCCGCGCCGCGGCCGAAGCGGCCAATGCGTGGGAATTCATCGCACGCATGCCGCAGCAGCTGCAGACCCCGGTCGGCGAAAACGGTGCGCTGCTGTCCGGCGGCCAGCGTCAGCGCCTGGCGATCGCCCGCGCGATCCTGCGTGATGCCCCGATCCTGATCCTCGATGAAGCCACGGCGGCGCTGGACAACGAGTCCGAGCGGCTGGTGCAGGATGCGTTGCAGCGCCTGATGCCGGAACGCACCACGCTGGTCATCGCCCACCGCCTGTCGACCATCGAACATGCCGACCAGGTGCTGGTGATGGACCACGGCCGCATCGTCGAACGCGGCACCCACCGCGAGCTGCTCGAGATGGGGGGGCTGTACCAGCACCTGCACAGCATGCAGTTCCGCGAAAGGCAGGACTGATGGCAGGCAAGGGTACCCAGACCCCGCCGTACTGGTATGACGGCACGCCGGTTCCGTGGGCGATGCGTCTGCTGGCACCGCTGTATGCCGGCGTCACCGCGCTGCGCCGGCGTGCCTACCGGCGCGGCTGGCGCAAGCGCCACGCATTGCCGGTACCGGTCATCGTGGTCGGCAACATCACCGCAGGGGGGACCGGCAAGACACCGCTGACCATCGCCCTGGTTGAACGCCTGCGTGCGGCCGGCTGGAAACCGGGTGTGGCCAGTCGTGGCTACGGCCGCGAAGACGCCGACACACCGCTGTGGGTGCAGGCCGATACGCCGACCGCCAAGGGCGGCGACGAGCCGGTGCTGATCGCCTGGAAGACCGGCGTGCCGGTACGCGTGGACCGCGACCGGGTGGCCGCTGGCAGGGCGCTGGTCGAGGCCGGCTGTGATGTGATCGTCTGTGATGACGGCCTGCAGCACTACCGCTTGGCGCGCGATATCGAGATCGAAGTTGTCGATGCGCAGCGCCGCTATGGCAATGGCCTGATGATTCCGGCCGGGCCGCTGCGTGAACCGGTCAGCCGCGCCAGCGAATGCGACTTCCGCGTGGTCAATCTCGGCCAGGCCGAGGCGGAAAGCGCGGCTCAGGCTTGCGGTTTCGGGCAGTGGCCGATGGCGTTGCAGATCGACAGTGCGCAGCCGCTGGCCGGCGGTCGCGCGCGCCCGCTGTCGTACTTCAAGGGCCAGCGCGTGCATGCAGTGGCCGGTATCGCGCATCCACAGCGCTTCTTCGACATGCTGCGTGCGCGTGGCATCGGCGTGGTGCCGCATGCCTTCGCCGACCACCAGGCCTACCAGCCGCAGGATCTGTCCTTTGGCAGCCAGCTGCCGGTACTGATGACCGAGAAGGATGCGGTGAAATGCCGTGCGTTCGGCAACGATTGGCACTACGCGGTGCCACTGCGCGCTGAGCTGCCCGCCGCGTTCTGGGTGGCGCTGACCGATCGCCTGGACAAGCTGCGACCCAACTGAGTGGCGCGGCGGCGCTTGCATTCACACGCCGCCGGCCGCATTCCCGTTGTAACGAGCCTGCCGAGTACCGCCCGCATGACCGATTTCGTTGTCGCCATCCCGGCCCGCTATGCCGCTTCGCGGTTGCCGGGAAAACCGTTGCGTCTGCTGGGCGGTGAGCCGCTGGTGCTGCACGTGGCGCGCCGCGCACTGCAGGCCGGTGCCGGCGAGGTGTGGGTGGCCACCGACGATCAGCGCATTGCCGATGCGCTGTCCGGGCTGGCCGAAGTGAAGGTGGCGATGACCGCTGCGTCGCACGCGTCCGGCACTGACCGCCTGGCCGAATGCGCGCGTACTGCCGGCTGGGCCGATGACACCGTGGTGGTCAACCTGCAGGGTGACGAACCGTTCGCGCCAGCGGCGGGCATCCGCGCCGTGGCCGAGGCACTGGTCAACGGCACTGCGCCGATGTCGACCCTGGCCACCACCGTCGAGGACGCGCCTACGCTGTTCGACCCGAACGTGGTCAAGCTGGTGCGCAACGTGCGCAACGAAGCGATGTACTTCAGCCGCGCCCCGATCGCCTGGCACCGCGATGGCTTCGCGCGCAGTCGTGAGGCGCTGCCGGAAGGCCATGCCTGGCTGCGCCACATCGGCATCTACGGCTACCGTGCCGGTTTCCTGCAGCAGTTTGCCGCCATGCCGCCAGGGCAGCTTGAACAGGTCGAATCGCTGGAGCAGTTGCGCGTGCTGGAGGCCGGTTATCCGATCAGCGTGGCGATCTCGCCCGAGCCGTTCCCGCCGGGCATCGACACGCCCGAAGACCTGGAGCGCGCCGAGGCGCTGTTGCAGGCGCTGGCCGCACGATGAGACTGCTGGTCGTCTGCCTCGGCAACATCTGCCGTTCGCCGATGGCCGAAGGCGCGTTGCGCGCCCGCCTGGACGCCTCGCCGCTGGCCGGGCGGGTACAGGTCGATTCGGCCGGCACCGGTGACTGGCACGTGGGTGAGCCGCCGGATCGGCGCGCGATCGCCTGCGCGGCCGGTCATGGTGTGGATATCGGCGGGCTGCGTGCACGCCAGTTGCAGGCCGGCGATTTCGACCGGTTCGACTGGATCCTGTGTGCCGACGAGGCCAACCTGCGTGATGCCGGTCGCCTGGCGTCGGCCGGCCAGCGCGAGCGCCTGGCGCTGTATCTGCCGTGGTCGGGCGGGCAGGGAGCGGGCGCGATCCCGGACCCCTACACCGGGGGCAGCGAGCAGTTCGAACAGGTCTGGACGCTGGTGGACGAAGCTGCAAAACGTGCGGTGGCACGACTGTTGCATGACGCCGACTCCGGCATAATCGGGTCATGAACGTCCAGCCCGTCCCGGACCTGCCCGAGTTTGCCGCCTGGCTCAATGCCGCGCCCTGCACGCTGACCGAACTGCGCGGTCGGCCGGTGGCCTTGTTGTTCGTCAATGCCGCCTCCGCGTGGAGCGCGCAGCGCCTGGCCGAGTTCGGCCAATGGTTGTCGCGACACCCCGGCAAGCTGCAGCCGCTGGTGCTGCAGGTGCCGCGCTTCGATTTCGAGCGCGAGGCCGATGCCGCACTGAAACTGCTGCGCCGGCAGGGGTTGTCGATGCCGGTACTGCTTGATACCGACTGGGACGGCTGGCGCCGCTTCGGCATCACCGCGTGGCCGACGCTGGTGCTGCTGGATGCACAGGGCCGCGAACAGCAGCGGCTGGTCGGGCAGGGCGCCCCCGGGGACCTGGAGCGCGCCTTGAACGCGCTGTGCCAGGGCGCGCCTCTGGCGCCGCCCCGTGGCGGCAGCGAACTGCATCCGGAGCCGCGCCATCCGCTGCGCTTCCCGCTCGGCCTGGCAGTGAGCACCGAACGGCTGTACATCGCCGACAGTGGCCATCACCGCATCCTGGAATGCAGCCATGGCGGGCGCATCCTGCGCCAGTTCGGCCTCGGTACCGCCGATTTCATGGACGGCAACCTGGCCGAGGCGGCGTTCCACCGTCCGCAGGCGCTGGTGCTGGAACGCGATTCGCTGTACGTGGCCGACACCGGCAACCATGCCGTACGCCGTATCAACCTGCTGACCGGTATCGTTGACACGTTGTGCGGCAACGGTCGCCCGGGTGCGCCGGTGGAAGGGCCGGTCGCGCAGGCGCGGCAGGTCTCGCTGGACCATCCGACCGGCCTGGCCATTGCCGATAACCAGCTGCACATCGCCATGGCTGGCGACAACCGCATCTGGAGTTTCCATCTGGGCCAGCGCAGCCTGCAGTGGCGCGCCGGCAGTGGGTCGATCGATGAGCGTGACGGCAGTGGCCACCTGGCCGCCTTCGCCCAGCCGACCGCGTTGGCCGTGGTGCAGCAGGTGCTGTACGTGGCCGATGCGCTGGGCTCGTCGATCCGCGCGCTGCAGCTGCGCGGTGATCTGGTGCAGACCCTGGTCGGCCAGGGAGCCTGGCGCTTTGGCCATGAGGATGGCCCGCGCGCGCAGGCCAGCCTGCAGTTCCCGCAGGCGATCGCGCTGAGCCCCGAGGCGCCCCTGCTCTGGATCGCCGATACCGGCAACGGCCATCTGCGCACGTTGCGCCTGGGCGGCGGTGAACTGACCACCCAGCCATTGCCGCGCCGGCTGCACGGCCCGGCGGGCCTGGCAGTGGGTGCGGGCGCGGTGTGGATCGCCGAGACCGATGCGCATGCCGTACTGCGGTTCGACCCCGACAGCGGCGTGCTCAGCGAAGTACCGATCAGCGAATGACCGACGCTTCCGCCCCGGCCTTCGACGGCAAGGCCTTCGCGGCCCATTTGAGCACGGCGCCCGGTGTGTACCGGATGTACGCCGCCGACGACACCCTGCTGTATGTCGGCAAGGCGCGCGCACTGCGCAACCGTGTGGGCAGCTACTTCAACGGCAGCCCGAAGAATGCGCGGATCATGTCGATGATCTCGCAGATCGCGCGCATGGACGTGACCGTGACGCGCTCGGAAGCCGAGGCGCTGCTGCTGGAGAACCAGCTGATCAAGTCGCTGTCGCCGCGCTACAACGTCTCGCTGCGCGACGACAAGACCTATCCGCATGTGCTGCTGACCCGCGAAGACTGGCCGCGCATCGCCCTGCATCGCGGCCCGCGTGCCATTCCCGGGCGCTATTTCGGGCCGTACCCGGGCGTCACCGCAGTGCGCGAGACGCTCAACCTGATGCACAAGCTGTTCAAGCTGCGCAGTTGCGAGGACAGCGTGTTCCGCAACCGTTCGCGGCCGTGCCTGCAGTACCAGATCGGCCGCTGCAGCGCGCCCTGCGTGGAACTGGTGGCGCCGGCCGAGTACGCCGAATCGGTGCGACGCGCCGTACTGTTCCTGGAAGGCAAGAGTGATGAGCTGACCCGCGAGCTGGGTGAGCAGATGCAGGCCGCCAGCGAGGCGCTGGAGTTCGAGCAGGCCGCGCGCCTGCGCGATCTGATTTCCTCGTTGCGCAGCATGCAGACCCGCCAGTATGTGGATGGCCGCGCCGCCGATCTGGACGTGCTGGCGGTGGCCATGCAGGGCTCGCAGGCCTGCGTGCTGCTGCTGGCGTTCCGCGACGGCCGCAACCTCGGCACCCGTCCGTTCTTTCCGCGCACCAATGGCGAGGACAGCGCGGAGGAAGTGCTGGCCGCGTTCGTCTCGCAGTACTACATTGAGTTCGAGCCGCCGCGCGAGATCCTGCTGGACCGCGAGATTCCCGATGCCGACCTGCTGGTAGCGGCGCTGTCGGCCTCGGCCGAGCGCAAGGTGCAGCTGAAGTGGAACGTGCGCGGCGAGCGGGCCGGCTACGTGGAACTGGCCAGCCGCAACGCGCAGTTGACGCTGGCCACGGAACTCAACAGCCGCAATGCCCAGCACGCGCGCAGCGATGCGTTGCGCGACATGCTGGGGCTGGCCGAGCCGGTCAAGCGGGTGGAATGCTTCGATATCAGCCATACGCTGGGCGAAGCCACCGTGGCCTCGTGCGTGGTGTTCGACGCGGCCGGGCCGGTGCGCGCGCAGTATCGCCGCTTCAACATCAGCGGCATCGAGCCGGGCGATGACTATGCCGCCATGCGCCAGGCCATCGACCGCCGCTTCCGCCGTGCGGTGGAAGAGCAGGGCGTGCTGCCGGATGTGCTGCTGATCGACGGCGGTGCCGGCCAGCTGGCCCAGGCCCAGTCGGCGCTGGCCGACCTGGGCGTGGAAGGCGTGCTGCTGGTGGGCGTGGCCAAGGGCGTGGAGCGCCGCGCCGGCCACGAAGCGCTGGTGATGCCTGATGGCCGTGAGTTGCGCCCGGGGGCCGCCAATCCGGCGCTGCAGTTCATCCAGCAGGTGCGCGACGAGGCACACCGGTTCGCGATCACCGGCCACCGCGGCCGTCGCCAGAAGGCCCGGATGACCAGCAAGCTGGAGGACATCCCCGGCATCGGCCCGCGTCGCCGTGCCAGCCTGCTCAAGCATTTCGGCGGTCTGGTCGGCCTCAAGGCCGCCGGCGAGGCGGAAATCGCCAAGGTGGAAGGCATCAATGACGCCCTTGCGGCGCGTATCTACGCTAACCTGCACGGGTTGGCCACGCCCGATGCGGCCGAGTAGAGAGAGAAGCACGCAAGCATGAAGTTGACCCTGCCCACCTGGCTCACGTTGTTGCGGATCGTGATGATCCCGGTGCTGGTGCTGGTGTTCTACCTGCCCTACACCTGGACCAACTTCGCTTCGGCGGCGATCTTCGGCCTGGCCGCGATCACCGACTGGCTCGATGGCTGGATCGCCCGCCGCTACCAGCTGGAGTCGGCCTTTGGCGCTTTCCTCGATCCGGTTGCGGACAAGCTGATGGTGGCGGTGGCGCTGTTCCTGATAGTGCAGGGCCACCCGACACCTTGGATGGCGTTCTGGGCGGCGGTGATCGTCGGCCGCGAGATTGCGGTGTCTGCGCTGCGCGAATGGATGGCCGAGCTGGGCCAGCGCGCCAAGGTGCGGGTGGCGATGATCGGCAAGATCAAGACCACCGCACAGATGGTCGCACTGCTGTGCCTGCTGTACTCGGTGGCGCCGAACGTGCCGGTGGAAGATATCTGGATGGGCTGGCCGGTATTCCACATCGGTGATTGGACGCTGGCCATTGCCGCGGTGCTGACCCTGTGGTCGGGCCTGCAGTACCTGCACGCCGCCTGGCCGAGCCTGCGCGAAGATGAGCGCGCCGCGCGCGAGCGTTCGCGGCAGAAGAAGCTGGGCAACGGCTGAGCGATGCTGGGGTCGGAGCCGTTTCCGCAGGAACGGGATCCGACCCCGTCGATGCCTCCATCCACGCATGGCGTGGATCTACCGGATCATGGCGCGCTCCATCCACGCATGGCGTGGATCTACTGATGTGCGTGGGCGTTGGAGTAGATCCACGCCATGCGTGGATACGAAGTGCCAGGTACCGCGCAGACCCTGAAAAAGCGCTTGACGCCATCCTTGGAACAGGTAGAATTTCGCCTCCCAAGCGGGAATAGCTCAGTTGGTAGAGCGCAACCTTGCCAAGGTTGAGGTCGCGAGTTCGAGTCTCGTTTCCCGCTCCAGATTCAAGAAAAACGCTCCCGAAAGGGGGCGTTTTTTCGTTGTGGTCCTCCAAGGCGGCTATAGACGGCTTCGGCCAGGGTCTGAAAGATGCTCGATGTGGTGGCTACCAACATCCACCATCGCCCGCCAGACTTGACCCTTGGCTCGTCTTGCAGCCAATGAAAGCAGGGGGGCAGTCAACTGGGTTTGCCAACCAGTTGCTCTCGGGGCTTGGTGTCCTCCAGAAAGGTGTTCATCCATGCATCCATGGCTCTGAATACATCAATGTCGAATTCCGGAGTTGCAGGATTCTCATGCCACCAGATCAGGCCATCTGAATCACCATGGCTGTCGGCGTTCACTGCGACATAGTCTCCGCCACCGTTCGAGAACACGGTGATCCACCCTGCCGCAAAAGAGTCGTCTGCCTCATCGGCCAGCTCGGAGACCCTTGACTGGTCGCCAAGGTGTTGCGGGCCCATGGAGCGCGCAGGAAAGAAGGTGTAACCGTCGTGCACTTCGCGGTAGAAGTCCTGCAGTCTGCTGGGTAGATGCTTGAATTCAAAGGTCTCTGTGGATTCGCTTCCGATGGGCGTTCCGCCTACGTAGTAGTAGAGGCCGTTTCCGTCGTGAAAGATGTACGCCAGCTCAACTTCATCGCCTAGCAGCAGCACGGTGCCCAGCAGACAGTCGTTGAGCAGTGCAACTGTTGATGGGAACTCATTGGAGAATGAATTCCAGCCATCAGGAAAGACCGGGGCCATTTCAGGTCTGAGACCGAAATTTTCCCAGCTTCTGGGCAATGCGACATTCTGGGGAACATCCTTGAGTTCAAGGCAGACTTTGCGATGAGGGAATGTTTCACCAAGATCCTTGGCAATGTCCTCAAGCCTGATCATCTCATTCCTCATGCAGTGGCCGGCGACCATCTTCTGTAATCCAGACGTCTTGCTGACCAATGAACCCTGCTGGCTCAAAAGCCCGAATCAGCGTCTGCTCGACCTTTTGGCGGTGCGCTCATCGCGAATGGATTGTCGTACCTTGCTGCACTGGATCGAAAGGGTCTATGCAAATAGTCAGAAAAGGCACAGCAAACGCCCATGTTCAAAGCTGATGCAAGGGAAGGTGTCTGAGCAGCGCGGAAGAACCCACCAGCCTTTGGAACGATGCCAGCCCTCCGGTGCAGATCAATCATCATCCTGCACCGATGCGCGCGAACGCATGCCGGTGATGCGCGCTTCTTCCCGCGCGACCTGGCGGTCGGCAAACCACGCCTGCACATCACCCGCGAAGCTCGCCGGGCGCCCTTTGCCCTGAACGCCCTCGGCGATCGAGGCCAGGCTGGAACGCGCCAGTTCCGCACGCATGGCCTTCTGCGCATTGATCATCACCGCGTGGATGCCGCACACCCCGCGGTTGGCCCAGCGGGGTGGGGCGCCATCGAACAGTGCACAGCGCCCGCGGATTTCCTGGCAGTCAAACAGCGCCTTCTGCCCCTCAACGGCATCGACCACATCCAGCACGCTGATGTCTTCAGGTGCACGCGCCAACTGGTAGCCGCCGCGGATGCCGCCGGTGGACTCGACGATGCCCGCCTTCTCCAGCTTGGGGAAGATCTTGGCCATGAAGGCCGCAGGCACGCCCTGCAGTTCGGCCAGGTCGCGGCTGCTTGGCCGCTGCTCCAGCGGCGGGACCAGCCAGAGCAGGCAGTGCAGGGCGTACTCGACGCCCGTTCCGATGTGGGCCATGGGACCGGTCCAGAAGAATATAACGCGGACTATAGGGGCCTGAGTTACCGGTCGCAAGCCGGCGGCGCCTGTTGCAGGGCGTTGATTTCATTGACGTTGTGGCAGGCCAGGCGTGCCCGACTGGACGTCCCATGCTTGAACGCCGTCGATTTCCGGTGCTTGCGCCACATAACGCGGACTCATATGATCCGCGTTATGTGCTGCGCCAGCCCGGCACGTCACCTCCGCCCATGCCCTCCGCGCACCTGGGCGCCCGAACCCCCGATTCCCAGAAGGACTTCCTCCGTGTCCCAACGCATTCTTGTCATCGGCGCCGGCTTTGCCGGCATGTGGAGCGCGCTCGCCGCCGCCCGTCTTCTCGACCAGGCCGCGCGCCGTGATGTGGAGATCGTGCTGGTTGCGCCGTCGCCGGAGCTGCACGTGCGGCCACGCCTGTACGAGAAAGGACCGGAGCGCATGAAGGCGCCGCTGCAGGCCATCTTCGATGCGGGCGGTGTGCGCTACCTGGCCGGGCGCGTTGAGCACATCGACGTGGCCACGCAACAGGTACAGGTGGTCGGTGCGGGTGCGGATGCCGGCGCGCAGACGCTGCACTACGACCGCCTGGTACTGGCCGCCGGTAGTCGTCTGAACTGCCCGTCCATTCCCGGCTTGCAGGAGCATGCCTTCAACGTCGACCAGATTGCCGATGCAGCGCGCCTGCAGGCGCATGTGGAGGGTCTTGCCGCTCGGACGCCAAGCGCGGCGCGCAATACGGTGGTGATCGCGGGCGCGGGCTTCACCGGTATCGAAACCGCAGCGGAAATGCCGGCGCGCCTGCGCGAAGCGCTCGGTGCCGATGCCGCAGTCGACGTCATCATGGTCGAGCGCGCCGATGCGCTGGGCCCGGAGCTGGGTGAAGGCCCGCGCCCGGTCATCACGCAGGCGCTCAAGGAACTGGGTGTGTCCTGGCGTCTGGGCTCGGGCGTCGCTCGCGTGGATGCGGAGGGTGTGACGCTCGAAAACGGAGAACGCATCGACGCCGCCACTGTGGTCTGGACGGCCGGTGCACGCGCCAGTGCGTTGACCGCGCAGATTCCGGGGCAGCGCGACGCCGTCGGCCGGCTGCATGTGGACCGCCATCTCAAGGTGCCGGGCGTGGATGCGGTGTTTGCCACGGGCGACTGCGCACATGCCGCAACCGATGACGAGGGCAACGTGGCGATGATGTCCTGCCAGCACGCGATGAACCTGGGGCGCTCGGCCGGCCACAACGCTGCGGCCGACCTGATCGATGAAACGATGATTCCGTATGCACAGCCCAAGTACGTGACCTGCCTGGACCTGGGGTCGTGGGGCGCGGTCTACACCGAGGGTTGGGACCGCCAGGTGGTGTTGTACGGTGCCGAGGCCAAGGCGCTCAAGACCCGCATCAATACCGAATGGATCTATCCGCCCACGGGTGAGCGCGCGGAGATCCTGGCCTCGGCCGATCCACTGCGCATCGTGGTGGCCTGACAACACGGTCCCTCCCGCCGGTCAGTGGTCTACAGGCCTTCCGCCCAAGGCAAGGAAGCGCGCCCCCGGTGCCTGAACGCTGCCCGGCCATGCAGGTGAAATTTCCTGTTGACGCCGTGCAGCAATATCGACACAATAGCGCTCCTTCGACGCAGGTCGAACGGAATCTGCGGGAATAGCTCAGTTGGTAGAGCGCAACCTTGCCAAGGTTGAGGTCGCGAGTTCGAGTCTCGTTTCCCGCTCCAGATTCAAGAAGAACGCTCCCGCAAGGGGGCGTTTTTCGTTTGCCACAGCCGGTGCACCATCGCTCCGTCAGCGTGCCTTGACGGCCTGGGCGCTGCACCAGGTGCTGGCGTCCTGGGGGTCGAAGCCGGGGCAGCTGTTCTCCAGCGGGATGTAGACGTAGGGGACGTCTTCCTCGGAGGTGAAGTGGTAGTAGTATTTTCGATCCTTCCCATACAGCCAGTAGTTCGATGAGCCGTCGTTGATCGCGTACGGCTCGAACGTGAAGATCGAAGATTCACCGGGAATGAAGTTGCTGCGCTCCATCAGGAGCAGAACGGCGTTCGAGGCCAGTGGGGTGCTCAACGCGACTGCGAGTGCGGCGACAATCAGTGTGGTGATCAAGGCAGCCACTCGCCAGCGGCGGGGACGATTCACAGGCAGGCCGCATGAGACAGGACGATGCCGCAATGTGCAATACGCTGTGAAAGTCGTCCAGTGTTCCGTGCCGGGAACGCATTGAAAGCGGAGTGAAAGACTGGGGTCGCGCTGCCTGAACCGCACGCGTGCTGTGACCTTTTTCGGACCATTTCTCCATGTTCGCTCCACAATCGCACGGTAGCCTGCGTGCTCCCTTAACACGTTGGCGGGCTGGTGGTCAGGCGTATCACTCCAGTGGCAGTGCACAGGACCGGGCGCGGACTTACCTTGCGGGGGGCGCTGCGTCCGGCTGCACTGCTGGCCAGTCTGGCGCTGGCCGGTTGCATGTCGGTGCCCGTCCCAGACCTGCCTGACCGTACACCGAGCGCCTGGACCCAGCCACCACCGGGAAGGGGCGTGGCGGTGGATGCGCGGCAGTGGTGGAAGGTACTGTCCGACCCGGCACTCGATGGTCTGGTCGACCAGGCCATCGCCGGCAACCTCGACCTGCAGCAGGCCACGCTGCGCCTGCAGGCGGTGCGGATCGTATCCGGCACCGCCGACTCGCGCTTCCTGCCGGAGATCTCGGCCAGCGCCAAGCAGGTGCAGGACGCCGCCGCCGTCGATACGTATTTCCATGCCGGTATTGAAGCGATCTGGGACCTGGGCCTGTTCGGTGCTGCCGAAAGCGCGCATCTGGCGGCGCAGGCCTCGGCCGGCAATGCCGAAGCATTGCGCAGCGCGGCGCAGGTGGCGGTGATTGCCGATGTGGTGCGCAGCTATCTGGATCTGACCGTGGCACAGGCGCAGCAGGACCTGCTGGCCCGCCAGCAGGCCGTGGACGATCGTGGCGAACAGCTGGCCCGGGTGCGGCAGCGCCTGCGCCTGGATGAGCCGGGCGAGCTGGAACGCCTGCAGGCGCGCCAGGCGGCCACGCGCGCGGCGTCGGCGCAGGCGCGTGAGAATGCAGACAGCGCAGCGCGTGCACTGGCGCTGTTGCTCGGCCGCGATGGCCCGGACCCGGCGTGGCGCGCGTACCGCACGCCACCGAAGCTCGGTGCATTCGCGTTGCAGCAGGTGCCAGCGGACCTGCTGCGGCACCGCCCGCAGATCCTGCTGGCCGAATCGGCGGTGCTGCAGGCTGCGGCCGACAAGGGCACCGCGCGCGCGGCGATGTACCCGCGGGTCAGTCTGGGCGGCTCGATCCTGTACGCCTACAACCTCACCCAGAATGCGCGCTCCAACTCTGATTCCAGCCCCTCGATCGGTCCCTACATCGATATACCGCTGTGGGACTGGGGCCAGCGCCGTGCGCGCTTCCAGGCCGAGGACAAGCAGCTGGACGCCGCGTTGCTGGGCTACCGCAAGGCGGTGCTGGAAGGCGTAAGCGAAGTGGAAGGCGCACTGGGCAGCCTGGCCCGACAGGACAGCAGCATCCAGTCGCTGCGTGCGGCCAATGATGCTGCCGGACAGCAGGTCACGCGCCAGGCACGGCAGGTGCAGCTGGGCCTGTCCAGCGAATTCGAGGGCCTCGACACGCAGCGTGCCGCGCTGGCCTCGCAGGGCGATCTGATCGCGGCGCAGGGTGCGCGCGTGCTGGCGTTTGCTTCGCTGTACCGCGCCCTCGGTGGCGCGCCGCTGCCGGTCGAGGCCGAGGACGCGTCGCAATGATCGCGCTGGCCCGCAAGACCCTGGCCTATGAGTGGCGCCGGTTCCTGCCGGTGGTGATGGCGATGTGCTTTGCCGGCGTGCTGCTGATCGTGCAGGCGGCGCTGGTGCTGGGCATCTTCGGTACCGCCGCGATCTATGTGAAAGCCTCCTCGGCCGATATCTGGGCCGGCTTTCCCGGGACACAGAGCGTCAACTACGGTCATGCCATCAGCGCCGATGTGGAAAGCCACCTGCGCATGGACCCGGATGTCACCCGCGTCGAACCCTACGAGTGGGTTGATGGCGAGTGGCGCTCCAGTGCGCCGGGCACCGGCAATGTATCGGTGTACCTGTCCGGCATCGCCACCGCCGACGACGCGATGATGTTCGCGCGCATCCTGCCGGCTGACCTGCGTGCACAACTGCGCGAGCCGGGCGCGGTGATCGTCGACAGTGCCGATCTGGATACGCTGGGCGTTGACCTGCAGAACAACCGTGCCTGGATCAACGGCAAGGCGGTGCGTGTGGTCGCCGCACAACCCGGTCTGCGGGGTCTTGGTGGTGTCAACGTGCTGGCCTCGTTGGATACCGCACGTGCCATTGCCGGCACCGATCCGCATGAAGGCAGCACCTATTTCGTGGCGGGCTTGCGCTCGCCGGAGCTGGCCGATCGCGTGCGCGACCGCTTGACCGCCTCGATGGGGCAGGCCACACCGGTCGAGTTCTGGACGGCGCCCGAGTTCGCCAGCCGCTCGCAGCAGTACTGGTTGTTCGACACCGGCGCTGGCATCGCGGTGCTGTTCATGGCGGTCATCGTCTGCTTCGTTGGCGCGGTGATCACCAACCAGTCGTTCGCTTCGGTGGTGGCCGGTTCGGTGCGCGAGTACGCCACGCTCAATGCACTCGGTGCCGGTCGCTATGCGCTGGCGCGGGTGGTGTTCGAGCAGGCGTTGCTGATTGGTGGCGTCGGCATGTTGCTGGCGGCGGCGTTCAGCACCGTGGTGCTGTTGATCGCGCAGACCCAGCGCGTGCCGGTGCAGCTGACGCCGATGGTCATCCTCGGCTGCGTGGCGCTGGTCGCGGTGATGGCCATGCTGTCGAGCATCATGGCGGTGCGCAGTGTCGTCCGCTCCGATCCATCGTTGCTGTTGCGCTGAGGGCCGGCCGATGACATCCACACGCGCCGTTGCGCCAACCCTGCAGGCCGACGCACTGGAGAAGGGCTTCCTGTCCGGCGATGTGCAGGTGCCGGTGCTGCGCGGCCTGTCACTGGACATCTATCCCGGTGAACTGACCCTGGTCTCAGGACCGTCCGGCTGCGGCAAGAGCACGCTGCTGTCGCTGCTGTCCGGCCTGTCGTCGCCCGATGGTGGTCGCGTACATGCGCTCGGCCAGGATGTGGGGCACATGAGCCGCAGCGAGGTGGAGCGGTTCCGGCTGCATCATGTCGGGTTCGTGTTCCAGGGCTTCAATCTGTTCCCGGCGCTGACCGCGCTGGAACAGGTGCAGCTGCCCTTGGGCTACCGGGGAATGCGCAATCGCGATAGCGAACCGTTGGCGCGCAGAGCGTTGGAAGAGGTCGGCCTGGGCCATCGCAGCCATATGCGCCCGGCGCAGCTGTCCGGCGGTGAGAAGCAGCGGGTGGCGGTAGCGCGCGCGTTCGCCAAATCGCCCACGTTGATCTTCGCCGACGAACCGACCAGCGCGCTGGACGCCGAGAATGGCCAACGCGTGATCGACATCCTGCATCGCTACGCGCGTGCACATGGCGCCACTGTGCTGTGCGTGAGCCACGATCCACGCCTGATCCGGCATGCCGATCGGGTGATCGCCATGGAAGACGGCATGGTCCGTGACGATCGCCGCCAGAATGAAACCGTAGAGTCCGCCCCATGATCAGAACATCGCACCTGTTTTCGCTCAGCCTGGCCCTGTCCGCAGCGTTGCTGCTCGGCGCCTGCTCCAAGGACTCCCCCACCCCAGCGGCAACGCCTGCAGGCAAGGCCGGCAGCGCGGCCGGGAAGGTCGCGGTCGCGCGCGGCATCATCGACGTCGAAGGTGGGCTGATTGCACTGGCGCCGCCGCTGGATGGCTCGATCAGCGCCGCGCCGGTGAAGGAGGGGGCGCTGGTGAAGAAGGGACAGCTCCTGCTGTCGCTGGATGGTGCATTGCTGCAACAGGAGGTGGCGATGGCCAGCGCCGATCTGGCCTTGGCCAATGACCGGTTGAAGGGCAGCCAGGCACAGATGCGCGAACTGGAGCGTAACGCCAGCCGCCTGGCCACCGGCGCCAGCGAAGGCGTGTCGTCCAACCAGCAGGCTGACGCGGCCCGGCAGCAGCTGGCGGGTGTACGCGTCGATGCCGACGTGGCCGCTGCGCAGGTCGACCTGGCCCAGCACAAACTCGAGCACGCCCGGCTGAAGCTGCAGCAGATGTCGCTGAGTGCGCCGGAGGCCGGCACCGTGGTCGGCCAGGTGCCGGGCCCCGGTGCCTTCGTGCAGGCCGGCAAGCCGGCGATCTCGCTGCTGCCGGCGCGCCCGCTGCAGGTGCGCGCCGAACTCAGTGCCGCCTACGCCGATGCGGTGCAGGTGGGCATGCAGGCCACCGTGGTGCCAGACAGCGATGGCGCCGGCAACACCACCCCGCTGCCACTGGCGCGCGTGGTGCGCATCAGCCCGGTGTTCGCGCAGGCGCGCCTGCCTGAAGACGCCGGGCGTGGCGTAGCCAAGGTGGTGGAGTGCGTGCTCGAGTTCGATGGCGAGGCCAAGGCGCGCTTCGGCCAGCACGTGCGGGTGGAGTTCCGGAAGCAGGCGCGGTCAGCGGTTGAGCCAACGCCGTAGCCGAGGGCAGGCGGAGACCGGCACGATCACAAGCAGCGCCAGCAGCAGAATGACGCTGGCGGCCAGCAACCAGAGCATGTGCACGCCGCGCACGGGCGATTGATGCATGGCCGACGCGCCCCACAGCAGGGTCCAGCCAAACCACGGCAGGATGCCGATCAGCATGCGCAGCCACAAGCGATGGAATCGCCAGGGCTGTAGCATCAGGCCCAGCGCGACGATCTCTACAGCGATGATCAGTGCGAAGGTAATGACTGAGCCGGTGGGGTAGGGCCCTGTGCCGGAATCGGTGTGGTGCAACTGCCAGTGATCGGGTTGAAATCCTGCATGGACGAGCGCGCAGACAAGCAGCAGCCAGATCAATGATGCGAGCAGCCAGAAGACATGGGAGTCGCGGAGTGCGTTGGGCAGGAGCACGATTCGGGCGTTCTTCGCTGTCGGATACTCAACCTTGCCGCTCAGGTCGGTAGCAATCCATGCAAGAGATCCGAAAATGAGGTGGCGAAGCCCTTGGATCGAATGCGCTACGGAGCGCTCTTCCGGACCTTCTTCCCGTCGCGAAGTCTTCGCAGGAGACTCACTGCCGAGACCAGGCACAGCGCCAGCAGCAGGCCGACGTCCAGCAGCAGCAACCACAGCAGGTGCATGCCGTGCACGGGCGGTTGATGCATCGCCGACAGCACCCACGGCACCGACCATGCCAGCAGCAGGACAAAGGCGATCAGCAAGCGCAGCCACAGGCGTTTCAACCGCCAGGGCCGCACGATCAGTGCCGCCACCACCAGTTCAACGGTACCCAGCAGCGCGAACAGGATCACGGTGCTGGTCGGGTAGGGCAGCTCGGCGCCTTCCAGGCGGCGCAGCAGCCAGTAGTCGGGCGTGAAGCCGGCATTGACCAGTGCGGCGATCAGGGCCAGCCAGGTCAGTGCGACCAGCAGCCAGAACAAACGGATGTAGCGCCTAGGCATCTGCGGTGTCCGTGCTGGGCAGCGAAGGTCCGGGTGATGAAAGACGCCGGCTGGTAAAGACGGCAGCCAGTGTCAGCAGGCCGGGCCCGACGGTGAAATAGAGCATGCGCAGCGGATGGTTGTGCATCAGCGTCCAGGTGGCGAAAGCCAACGGAATTGCCAGGACCAGCAGCTTGGCCCGCAGCGGCCGCAGCACGGCGATCAGCGGCTGGGCACCGATGAGCATCCAGAACAGATGGAACTGGGCGATGCCCAGGCCGATGTCGCGATGCGAAGTGAAACCGATGGTGTCGCGATACCAGCTCATGCCCAACGGCATCAGTGTCCACAACAGCAGCGCCACCAGCAGATGCAGCAGCAGGGCGATCAGCAGGGGCATACCGCGAAGGAGCATGGGCGAACCGGGCCGGGCGGGGCAGCGTACCCCACGGCGCAGGGCCATGACCGCGTCGTGTGAAGACTGTTGACGACGTGAAGGAATTTGGACACAATAGCGCTCCTTCGACGCAGGTCGAATGAATCTGCGGGAATAGCTCAGTTGGTAGAGCGCAACCTTGCCAAGGTTGAGGTCGCGAGTTCGAGTCTCGTTTCCCGCTCCAGATTCTACAGGGCCCCGACAGGGGCCTTGTTTTTCTCCCGCCACGGCAAGGCGGGGCACGTTGAGCCACAAGGCTTTGCGCGCAGTCAGAAAGGTGAAATCGCTGGTGTGTGTTCCGGATTTCCGGTACCATGTCGGCTTACGCGGGAATAGCTCAGTTGGTAGAGCGCAACCTTGCCAAGGTTGAGGTCGCGAGTTCGAGTCTCGTTTCCCGCTCCATGTTCCGACAGGCCCCATCTTGGGGTTTTGTCTTGTCAGGGCTACGTTCCTGACGCGCAGTACGTTGGCCTCATGGCAGAGTGGCTATGCACCGGATTGCAAATCCGTTTACAGCGGTTCGATTCCGCTTGAGGCCTCCAATTGAAAAGCCCTGACTCCGGTCAGGGCTTTTTTGTTTTCGCGCAATGCCCGGGCCGCGCGCCCGTGCACGCTGCGTCAGTCACCCTCTGCGCTTGCCTGCCCTGAAGGCCAGGCATTGCTGCGTGCCCGGTCATGTTCCCGTGGCACGATGTGCGGGGCATCCGCTCCAGGAAGGAAGGCCATGCACATTCAGGTATCGAGCTGGGAAAGCGTTGCGCCGGAGCACCATCGCCAGGCGGTGGACCTGCTGCGCCAGGCATTCCCGGACATGCAGGGCGACGGCTACGGCAGTTCGTGGCCGGTCGCACTGGTCCTGGCCCTGCAGGGCGATCATGTGGTCGCCCACCTCGCAGTCTACGAGCGGGACGTGTTGCTGGACGGCGAGGCCGAACGCATTGGCCTGATCGGTGGTGTGGTGGTGCGTGCCGATGCCCGCCGGCAAGGCGTTGCCTCACGCCTGATCGAGGCGGCCCATGCCGAACTGCGCAGGCGCGGCATCGCGTTCGCCGTGCTGTTCGCCCTGGATCACCGGCACTATGCCTCGGCCGGCTATGTGCCGATGCAGAACGAGACCTGCTTCATCGAAGAGGGACACGCGCGCCGATTCGTGTATCGGGGCGGCATGGTCGCCCCGTTGGGCGCGCGTCCCTGGACTGCGGCCGTGCTCGATCTGCAAGGGGAAACTGTCTGAGTAACGCCTAGGTGCAGTCGCCGCGTGGCGTTAGCGCGCGCGGCAGGAGACAGGAGCAGCAGCGTGCTGGCCTGCACCCGCCGACCGGTCAGGGCTGCGCCTGCATCGCGCAAGCATCCAGCAACGGCAGCAGGCCCTGCGTACTGAACGTATTGCGTGCAACGCTGTCGCGCGCGGTGATGCGCTGGCCACCGGTACGGATCTGCTCGAGGATCACGGCCGTGTCGCGATCCAGGATGATCCTTCGATCGCTTGCTTCCGGATGGGCATCGACCTTTACACCGATCTCGGTGTTGCCGACCTCACTGAACGACACCCCGATGGTGGGCTCCAGCCCCGGCTCGAAGATGAAGAACGGGTAGGGGCGTGATGGGGTACGCGGAAAGACCGCGCATCTGCCGGCACTCTCGTCGGTGGCCTCCTTGCGCACCAGTGTCCACGCCGAGGATGCGCCTGCGGGCGTACCGTCCTCCGCGCGAACCGGTTGCATGCCGAGAACGGCGACGATGGAAGCGGCCGTGATGAGCAGGAGGTAGCGATGCATGACGATCCTTGTCGTGGCGGCAGGTGATGGCCGCGGCCGAGTGGGCGTGCAGCATAGCCCGGCGGGCGCCCACAGGCCTGCTTTTCAGTCTCATTTCCCCACGACATGGCAAGGCGCTATGGTCAGGTTCCAAGTCTTAGGGAGCTGCAATGGCGAGCAAGGACATGAACGACCGTGGCATGCAGCCGGCAGGCCGGCAATGAACAAATCCTCTGCGGAAGTACGCTGGCTGACGTTCCGGCTGATGAACGGCCAGTCGATCGGGCCGGACCGTTTGAGGGACGGATGGGTGGTCGCATCGGAAACCCGCCATTGCGGCGTGCGCCGCGAGGCCATCGAAGGTGCCGGCGTGGTCTACGCGCTGTATGCCCCGGCCAACCTGGCCTCGCCGCGACGCGCGGAAATGCGCATGCGCGAATTCCTGATGAGCTCCGGCTACACCTTCACGATGGGCACGCTGGGCGGCTGAGGCCGCCCGCTATCGGTTACGGACGCACGGTAAGGGCCTGGGCAAGCGTCCCGATCGGGCCGCGTGCATCGTGCAGCACCGTGCTGGTCAGGCCCAGGCCCTGCTGGCCGAACGACACCGAGGTGTCAAAGCCCAGCCATTCGCCTTCAGGCATGCCGAACAGGTGCGCGGTCAGGTCCAGGTTGGGGAAGGCGACAGTCCTGGGGTCGGCGCGCACCGCCATGCCGTTGGACAGGTCGAACAGGGTGGCGGCACGGGCCAGCGCACTGACCGGCTCGTCATCGAGCAGCGCATGCCTGGCGCGGGCCCAGTAGGTGGCGCGGCCCGGCCCCTGCTCGTGGCGACGGATGTCCACACTCTTGATGAAGCCGCCCGGCCAGACCGTGCCCGGGTCCCACACCGGCATGGAGTCCGGCGGTGCGATCGGGGCGATCGGTGTGCCGGCGATGGCGCCGGTATCGTTCGGTCGCATCAGCCAGGCGCGTACGCGCAGCGCCGCGCGATCGTCGTGGCGCAGCGTGGCTTCGACCAGTTCGATGGTGCGGCCAGCACGCAGCACCTGTACCTCGGCCTCCATCGCTTCGATCGGAATGGTGCCGAGGATGTCGTAGGACAGGCGCGCGATCAGGAAGCCGTGGCCACGCGTGGCGGCGTCGCGTTCCAGGTGGTGGGCGAGCAGCCCGATGGCCGGGGCGATGTGCTGTTCGCGGATGTTCCAGGCGCCGCCGGTGTGTTCGGTCGGCAGGTAGCGGGTGTCACTCAGTCGTTCGAAGAAGGCCATCGTGTGCGTTGCTTCAGCAGGGAGAGGCGGCGGCAGGGGCGCTACCGGTCTCTGTATCGTAAGCGTTTGCCAACGTGGCGGGCTGAGCCGGCTCCCGCAGGAGCCGGCCGGACGCCGGTCAGGGAGACGGGCAATCCGTTTCGCGGCACAGGCGGTACTCGGCGTCGCACTGCTCGGAGGTCTTGCCCAGCGGTCCATGCGTCGCACGCAGGCACTGTTCGTACTTCAGCGTGCAGAAGTCGCAGGAATCTGCGGCGAAGGCCAGGCCGGTCATGGCCATGCCAAGGAGCATCACGGTCTTCAAGGTCGTCTTGATCATCACGTCAGTCCTTTGTCTGCCCGTCAATGGGCCAGACCACCATAGCAATCGGTGCCGCGTTGTCCCGCCGCACTGCGGCACGATGCTGCGCTCAGCGCTGCACCGCCTTCAGCGCCTCGACGACCTGGGCATCGGAGAAGCCGCAGTGACCTTCCCCCACCGCCGGCAGCACCTGTGGCAACGGCGCAGCGCCGGCACTCTTGGCCAGTTGCGGATACAGCGTCTGCATGTGCGGCACGATGGTGGGATCGTTGTGGTTGAACTGGATCACCAGAGGCCGCTTCAGGGCGCCGGTCAGCGCCAGCGTGCTGCGCACCCTGGCCTGCGCGGCAGGCACCGCGTCGAGGCGCTGCACGCCGGCATTGAATGCGGCATCGTCACCGAAGCCGCTGTAGTCCACGTTGCGGTTGCCGACCGGCAGGCCGCCGCTGCGCGTGGCCAGCTCGTGCAGGACCAGCGCATGCAGGCTGATGGTGCCGGCCAGTGCATCGCCGGAGACCTGCAGCCGCTGCGCCAGCACCGCCGCGCGCGCGGGATCGCGTTGCAGGGCAAGGGCGATGCCCTGGTACAACGCGCCCTGCGGCAGCGCTGCCGCTTCCCGCGAAACCAGGCCGCTGCGCGGCAGGCCTTCGGCGGCGGGGAAGAAATAATCAAATGCGACCAGTGTCGTCAGCAGGTCCGCGGCGATCTGCTCGCCGCTGAGGTTGGCGCCGCACAGCGAAACGCCGCCGGCGTAGTGCTGCGGGAAGCGCTCGAGGCTGCCGATGGTCACCGCACCGCCCATCGAGAATCCCAGCATCCAGGTATGGCGCACGTGCTTGAGTTCGCGCGCGGCATGTTCGCGCAGGCGTTCGGTGTCATTGATCGCTTCGGCCACCGCCCAGCCCTGGCTGGAATACGCGCTCTGCGCGACGGCGTAACCTGCGCTCAGCAGCGCTGCGGTGCTGTCATTGGCGGTCATCGGTGTGGTGCGTGGAACGCCCACAGGTTCATAGCCGTGGGCGAGCATCACCAGCTCGCCGTTCCAGTCTGCAGGCACATCCAGCCGCCACGGCGCCCCCTGCAGTCCGCCGCTGAGGGTGCGTGGTGTCGTGGGCGGTGCCGCCAGCAACGATGTCGCAGGCAACAGCAGGGCGAGGGCGAGGGCATGTCGAAGCAAGCGACGCATCGTGATCATTCCATCCGGGAATGGCGCCGAGCATAGAGCGCGGCGCAACCTTGCGCGCGCTGCACTGCCGCAGGGGATTGCAGCGTGACCAGGTGGCGCTCTACGCTGGCTGCATGGCCCTGCACGTCACCGCGTCGATTATCCGCATTCCCCACGGGAAGGCGGGGTAGCACGCGGCCGTCACGGCCATGCAACCCGCCCGGGAAGGCGGATTGCATGCAGCGTTCTCCCGGGAACTGGAATCCACCGAGGAGATCGCAGATGCAACACCCTTCATCCACCGGGAACACCCCGATCCTGCACCTGCTGTGCGGCAAGATCGGCGCAGGCAAGTCCACGCTGTCGCAGCAATTGGCGGCGAGGCCGCACCACGTGCTGATCAGCGAGGACGCATGGTTGGCTGCGCTGTATCCGGGCGAAATCCGTTCCATCGCCGATTACCTGCAGCGCGCCACTACGCTGCGCAGCGTGCTGACCGATCATCTGCGTGCACTGCTGCAGGCCGGCGTTTCGGTGGTGCTTGATTTCCCCTTCAACACGCCGGCGACACGCGCCTGGGCGCGCGATCTGTTTGAGCCGACCGGCGCCGCGCACCAGCTGCATTTTCTCGATATCACCGACGCGGCCTGCAAAGCGCGACTGCGCGCACGCAATGCACGCGGCCAGCATCCGTTCCAGGCCAGCGATGAGCAATTCGAGCAGATCACCCGTCACTTCGTGGCACCGGCCAGGGAAGAGGGCTTCGTGGTGATCCGGCATACGGAACACGGCCCGGCATAATGCCCTCGGTTCAGTCGCCGAAGGCCGGTTTGCCTTCGGTGGCGGTCCGTACGAGCGTCTTGCGGAAGGTCTCGACCAGCGGGCGCAGGTTGATGCGATGCCAGGCCGCCCACAACGGCGTGCGGTAGCTGAACCACGGCAGCTCGCGCAGCACCACGCCGTCCGGCGCCTGGTGATCCAGGCTCTGCTGCACGGTGGTCAGGCCCAGGCCGGCGGCCACCAGGCCCAGCGCGGCCAGTGGCTCGGTCGCTTCCATGGCGATGGTGGGGGTGAACCCGGCCTTCGCGCACGCGGCGATGAAGGTATCGTGGCGCAGTGCGTTTTCCCTGTGCATCACGCCGATCCACTGTTGGCTGGCCAGATCCGCAGGTGTGATGACTTCTGCATTGGCCAGTGCGTGCGCGGCCGGCACGGCCAGCAGCATCGGGTCGTTCAGTACCTGTGTGGCCTCCAGATCCGGATCGTCGAACGCCGGCGGTTCGCAGACCAGGGCGATATCCAGGCTGCGTTGCCGCAGGCCTTCCAATTGAACGTCCGACTGCTGGTTGTAGAGCGCGATGTGCACCGCCGGGCGATCGCTGCGCAGTTCGCGCAGGGCGGCGGGCAACACGCCCGAATGCATCGCGTATTCCAGATAGCCGATGCACAGGCCACCTTCATCGCCGCGGCCGAGCCGGCGCGCCAGCGATTCCAGCCGGTTGGCGTGGGTCAGCAGGGCCCGCGCCTCGGCCAGGAAGGTGCGGCCATCGGCGGTCAGCCGGATGCGCTGCTGTGAACGTTCGAACAGCTGCAGTTCCAGCCGTTCCTCCAGCTGGGCGATCTGCCGGCTGAGCGGGGATTGGGAGATGTGAAGGCGCTCTGCCGCGCGACCGACGTGTTCATCTTCGGCGACGGCCACGAAGTAGCGCAGTTGGCGGAGATCGAGCATAAGACCACTCAGGACTCAAGTTTGAGAAATTATGTCTTGGACAGTCTTGAGGGGCAAGCCTAGCCTGTGCCTCAACCTCAACAACCTCCCCAAGAGGAACCCCATGAGCATCAACACGCTGCTGGCTGGCAAGACCCTCGGCTTCGGTACCGCGCCGCTGGGCAACATGTTCCGTGACATCCCCGAAGCCGAGGCCCAGGCCACGGTGGACGCGGCCTGGGAACAGGGCACCCGCTACTTTGACACTGCCCCGTTCTACGGCGCCGGCCTGGCCGAGATCCGGCTCGGCGACGCGCTGGCCAGGCGCAACCGCGATGACTTCGTGCTCAGTACCAAGGTCGGTCGCCTGATCCTGGACGAAGTGGAAGACACCAGTGCTCGCGACCTTGGCGAGAAGGGTGGCCTGTTTGTCGCCGGCCGCCCCAACAAGCTGGTCAACGACTATTCGGCCGATGCCACCCTGCGCTCGATCGACGACAGCCTCAAGCGCCTGAAGACCGATCGCCTCGACATCGTCTGGGTGCACGACATCGCCCAGGATTTCTACGGCGATGAGTGGCTGTCCTACTTCGAGACCGCACGCCGCGGCGCTTTCAAGGTGCTGACCCGCCTGCGCGATGAAGGTGTCATCAAGGCCTGGGGTCTGGGCGTCAACCGTGTCGAGCCGATCGAGCTGACCCTGGACCTGGACGAAGTCCGTCCGGATGGCTTCCTGCTGGCGGGACGCTACTCGCTGCTCGACCACGAGCGTGCGCTGCAGCGGGTGATGCCCAAGGCGGCCGAGCGCAACACCGGCATTGTGGTCGGCGGCCCGTACAGCTCCGGTGTCCTGGCCGGTGGCAGCCACTTCGAGTACCAGAAGGCGTCGCCGGAGATCCTGGCCAAGGTCGAGCGCATCAAGGCCATCGCGGGCGAGTACGGCATCAGCATCAAGGCGGCCGCCCTGCAGTTCTCGCTGGCCAATCCGGCGGTGGCTGCGGTGATCCCGGGCGCCAGCCGTCCCGAACGCATTGCCGAAGACTATGCCGCGCTGAAGGAAGTCATCCCGGCGGCGTTCTGGCAGGAACTGCGCGCCCAGGGCCTTGTTGCGGCCAACGCCCCGCTGCCGATCGACAACATCTGAGCCCCCAAGGAGTCCTTCCCATGGCAAGTGCATCTGTATCCATCACCGTACCGACCCCGGCCGACCAGGTCTGGAACCTCATCGGCGGCTTCGATTCGCTGCCCGATTGGCTTCCGTACATTCCCCGGAGCACGCTCAGCGAAGGCGGTCGCGTGCGCCATCTGGCCAATCCCGATGGCGATGCCATCGTCGAGCGCCTGGAAGCCTTCGACCAGGCCGGTCGCAGCTACACCTACTCGATCCTGCAGGCACCGTTCCCGGTTACCGGCTATCGTTCGACCCTGAGTGTGGTCGAGCAGGGCAATGGTTCGAGGATCGACTGGTCCGGTGAGTTCACCCCGGTCGGCGTCAGCGACGCAGAGGCGTCCGCGCTGTTCGAGGGCATCTACCGCGACGGCCTGAAGGCACTGGAAGGCACGCTGGCCGGGTGAATGCCCGAGTGGTGTTGATCGCCTGCAGACGCCCCGGCCGGTCCGGGGCGTCTGCGTTTCAGTGGGTGGGTGATGGTCCACCACAGGCAACGCGGTGCATCGGGAAATCCGCCGCCTGTTCCGGGTTGTCCTGCGCGACTTCGATACGTGCGTGCGCGCGCTGTTCGTCCAGGCGGCGGTAGCGGATGCGCTGCGGGAAGTCGTTGGCCGGATTCTCGAACACGGCCTCGGTGTCATCGACCTGGGTGGCGTTGAAATCGGTGGGGTTCTGGCCGGAGGGCAGGGCGGTCAGCACCAGACGACCATCATCGTGCTGGCGCAACTGCATGAACTCGAAGCCGACGGTGCGCCCGTCGCGCACGCTGCGGCTGCTGCCGAACAGCGTGCCACCGGCCAGCGTGGACCACTGCTCGCCGGCGCCTTCGGGGTGGCCATCAAGCTGCCAGCATCCGGCCAGCCAGGCCAGCTGCGCGATCTTCGGCGGCGAGGCCGCCTGCGTGTGGGCGGATGCCGCCAACAGCAGCAGCGGCAGCAGGGTCAGGGCGATGCGGTTCGACATCGGTGCCTCCGTGCGTGGGATGTCTGGCGTGTATAGCGCTTGATCCATCGCCAGGCCAGTGTCGCCCCATACGGCGCTGATTCCGATACGATTTGCCGTATTGAACGCTATCTGCGTGATCTGGAGTCCTGTCATGGTTGACCGCCTCGCCATCCTGCTGGAGCGTTTCGCGGTCACCGCCTCGGTGTTCCATGCCGGTGCGTTGTGCGGCATCAACAGCCTGGAGGGCGAGGACGAGGCCGGTCAGTTGCACCTGGTGAGGCGGGGGCCGTTGCAGGTCCGCCACGGCCAGCAGACCGTGCAGGTCGATGTGCCCAGCCTGTTGCTGTATCCGCGCCCGATGCCACACCGTTTCAGCACCGATCCGCAGCACGGTGCCGACATGGCCTGCGCGAACCTGCATTTCGAGGGCGGCCGGCTCAACCCGATCAGTGCGGCGCTGCCCGATTTCATCTGCCTGCCGCTGGCCGAACTGTACGGTGGCAATGCGGCACTGGAGTTGTTGTTCGAAGAAGCGTTCGAGCAGCGCTGCGGGCGCGCGGCGATGGTCAACCGCCTGTTCGAGGTGGTGATGATCCAGGTATTGCGCCAGTTGATGGAAGGCGGCGAGATGCGCGGTGGCCTGTTCGCCGGGCTGGGCCATCCGCGGCTGCGATTGGCGCTGGTGGCGATGCACGAAGCGCCGGCGCAGGCGTGGACGCTGGAAGATCTGGCCGAGGTGGCCGGGATGTCGCGCAGTGTGTTTGCGGCCAGCTTCCGCGAGGCGATGGGTACCACGCCGGGCCAGTACCTGCAGGGCTGGCGGGTGGGATTGGCGCAGCAAGCGTTGCGTCAGGGCCGGCCGCTGAAGCGGATCGCCGATGAGGTGGGCTACGGCAGCGAGGCGGCACTGTCGCGGGCCTTCAAGGCGCACACCGGGCAGTCACCCCGGCAGTGGCGCGGGCAGGACCGCGCCAGCGCGGCCTGAGCCTCAGCCCAGCGCCAGCCGGGCCAGCTTCATGCCGCCGAACAGGCCGGCCACGCCCAAGGCCACCGAGCCGCCGGCATACAACGCGGCCAACCCATGCTGGCCACGCTGCAGCAGCAGGCCGATTTCAAGCGCATAGGTGGAGAAGGTGGTGTAACCGCCCAGGATGCCGGTGGCCAGCAGCAGGCGCAGCTGCGGCGAGGCGCCATTGCGCAGTGCGAAGGCCTCCACCACCACGCCCATCAGCAGTGCACCGCTGAGATTGATCAGGAACGTGGACCACGGCCACGGGCTGCCCACGGCCACCCGTGCGCCGATCAGGTTGCAGGCGTGGCGCAGGCAGGCGCCGACACCGCCTCCGACGAAGACCAGAAGATAGTTGTTCAGTGATTGCATCGCATGCCTCGAGAGCGGGTTCGCAGTGTTGATGGCGAACGCCGAAGGCAGGCACGGCCTGCCATCGACGAACGCCACGTTCGTCCTGGCAGGAGCCATCAGCCTTCTCAGGCGGTTATCGGGGGAGCCCCATCCCCATCGAGGTCCATGCTACCAGTGCCGGCGTGCAAGCGTCAGCGCGTTCAGGACATCGAGGTCTTCAACACCCGGGCCACCTTGCTGCGGCTGAAGCCGTCCATCAACAGCTCGAACGCCAGCAGATCCAGTGCGGCGTGGCGACGGTGGTCGATCTCCAGGCCGTTCTCCTCGACCAGGTGGCTGACCAGCTCGTAGGCGTCCTGCCAGACATCCAGATGGGCCTGGCTGGGCATGTAGGCGTTGCCGCGTTCACCGACCCCACCGCCGCTCACCCCGTACAGCAGTTCGCGCGCGTCCAGCTTGGCCGCATCGGCGATGCGGAACAGCTGTTCGGCCTTCACATGGGCTGGGCTGACATGGTCGTTGAGCCAGTTGCTGATGGTTGCCGTCGTTGAATCGGCGGCGCGGGCCAGATCGGCCGGGCGCGGGTGCCCGGCTTTCTTCATGGCAATGGCGAGTCGTTGGCCGAGAGTATTCATCTATGCAAGCCAGCTTAACGCCTGGATCGCAAAGAGGCCTTGTCGCAAGAATCGCTCTGATTAGCAGAAGGACCGATCATGACTGGATTCTGGAGCAAGCGGCAGGTGCGCGACCGGCTGGGCTTTCTTACGGACGCCGAACTGGCACGCTTCTTTGGCATAAGCCGATCCGCAGTGTCGCAATGGCCCAAGGATGGCCCGATTCCTGCGTTGCGGCAGTACATCCTTCATCAGCAATACCCGAACCTGTTCCCGGTCGTCGAGGCAGCCGAACCCGAATTCGGGTGATCTGCGCCGCAAGATGTCGCCTTTAGCGCGCTAAGCGTGAAACGCAAAGCATGCTTAACAAAGTAGGGAAATTCGATGAAGCGGGCCCTGGCCATTGGCAGTGCCTACTGAATTGGGGCCACCGGGTGACGGGCGTCGTGTCGGGTCTGGCCCATCCGGAGCCATGGTGCTTCCGTATGCAGTTTTGTGAACGATTAATAATTTCGATCACGAAAGCGAGCGGATGTAATTGACCTGTCGTGAAATCTATGACTAATTGGAGTCAACCGGTCGTGAAGCCCGGGAGTCTTTCAGTAGCACGCAAGTGAGTCGGTAGACCGTCAACGATGCAGAACAAGTCCAACGGAGGTCGTATGGAATACGGCATGCATGGCTTGGCTGAACGGGTACGCCGCGAACTGGAAGCCAGCTATCACAAACACGGATGCGGTCCGGCGTTCTGGGATACCTACCAGCAGGTGCTGGATCGCCTGGTTCCGCAGGGGACCGAGCGTACCGAGGTCACCAACGAAATGGCGCTGATCATCGAACAGCTGGGCATCGTACGGCGTGCGCAGCTGGTTCCGCCGCACGCCAACGGGTCGCGTTGAAGCGTTGATTCAAAGCAGGCGCCAGGCGCCCCAGGCCAACAGCGCCAGCAGCATCGACAACAGAACCAGGGTACGGGGGCGCCATCCGCGCCGCGGCTGTCCTGCCATCGCCTGTGGACTGCAGTAGCGCACCAGGCCGGGACCGAAACCGGCCTGGTGTTGCTGCCGTGCGCAGGCTTCCAGGCAGGCGCCACAGGCCAGGCAGTCGGCCTGCGGCCCCTGGCGGATGTCCAGCTGCATCGGGCAGACGCGGACACAGGCCAGGCAATCGGTGCAGTCGCCCAACCGGTTGTCGCTGAAGGTCGGCGTCGGCCCGGCCAGCAGCGGGTGCGCTGCACGGAATACGTAGTCCTGTGCGGTGGTCGGGTCGAGCAGGCCACGACCACGGCCGAGCACACCGCCCAGACCGGACGGGCGGGGCCCGCGCGGTTCCCCGCGCCGGGCGTCATACAGCATGCGCGGCGTGTACGGGTCGGTCAGCAGCGGCTGCGCGCGCGCGAACGGGCACAGTGAGCGGCAGACCTGTTCGCGCAGGAAGCCTGCATTGCCCCAGGTGGCAGCGGCGTAGAACAGCACCCAGAACGTTTCCCAACCGCTCCATCCCGTGCGGGGCAGGGCGCTGACCAGTTCCGCGATCGGGCTGAACAGTCCGACGAAGGTGATGCCGGTCCAGAGTGACAACAGCGCCCAGGCCAGCTGCGTGGCCGGGCGCGCGGCCCGGACCGGCAGCAGCCGGGCCATGCCGTGGGCGATCCAGTCGAAGGCGCGCCGCCACAGCGTCTGTGGGCAGGCATGGCCACACCACACCCGCCCGGCGAGGTGGGTGAGCAGGGCCAGGCCTACGGCCAGCACCGCCAGCAGGCCGATCAGCACGCCGACGTCACCGGGCCAGAGGGTCCAGCCGAACAGGTCGAAGCGTCGCGCGTTGATGTCCAGCAGCAGGGCCTGGCGACCGTCCCAGCGCAGCCACGGCAGCGCGTAGAACAGCACCAGCAGGGCGGTACTGAGCGCGCTCCGCCAGTGCCAGGGACGGGATGCAATGGCGCAGGTCGTGTTCATCCCAGCGGCAGCTCGTCGTCGTCGTCGCTGGGTAGCGGTCGTTGCAGGTACCAGGTGACGGCGCTGGACAAGGCCGTCACCGCCCAGAACATGAAGAAGCCTGCGGTATAGCCCAGCTCGCGGCTGATGGCCGTCCCCGGGAAGCTGATGGCCTGCAGCCGCAGCGGATCGACGAAGGCGAAGAACACCACGCAGGCCAGGCCCGCGGCGATGAAGCTGGGCCAGAGGATGGCGCCCCAGTGCTGGATCAGTTGCTGGCGGCGGTTGGGAGGAGGTCTGTTCATGCTGTCCCGGATCGAAAAGTGGGCGGCGCGTATACTTCGCCCAGGTTGGCGCCGCATCCGCAGGGCATGCTTCCTGCAAGCATGGCAGCCTAGGTGCAGCCGAGTGCGCCGACATTGATCTGGATCAACGGCGATGCCGCTCTGCCGCGGCACACTGCCGGCACGCCTTGGGTACCCCGATGAACGCAACACCGCCGCCTGTCCTTCCTGTCGCCTCGCCCGAGCTGTGCACCGAGGAGGAGGTGACCCGCCTGGTCCACGACTTCTACGCCCGTGTGCGCGAAGAGGAGCGATTGGGTCCGGTGTTCGAGGCGCACGTGCATGACTGGCCGGAGCACCTGGCGCAGCTGGTCGACTTCTGGTCGGCGATGCTGCGCGGTACCCGCCGCTTCAAGGGTTCGCCGATGTCCAAGCACATGGCCATCGAGCTGGACAAGGATCTGTTCGACCGCTGGCTGGTGCTGTTCCGGATCACCACCGCCGAGTGCGGCAACCTGCCCATGCAGGAGCTGGCCAACGACGTGGCCGCGCGCATCGGTGACACCTTCTGGAAGCGCTACCAGATGCTGCGCTGGCCGCAGGTCGGGCTGCCGGTGCTGGGATTGCCCGGCCAGGATTGATCTGGGTCAAGGCGGCACCGTCCGTCCGGCGCGATGCTGGCGGCATGGACACGTTCTCTCCCGCTGCCGGCGGCCTGGCCTGGACCTTCGACCCCGATCTGCTGCGCCGGCACGACCGGCCTGGGCCGCGCTACACCTCGTATCCGACCGCGCCGCACTTCCACGAGGGCTTCGACGCCCCGGCGCTGCGCCAGGCGATCGCCGACAGCAACCGGCAGGCCCGGGCCTTGTCGCTGTACGTGCATGTGCCGTTCTGTTCCAGCCCCTGTTTCTACTGTGGGTGCAACCGGATCATCACCCGCGACCGGGGGCGCGGGCACAGCTACGTGTCGCGTGTGCTGGCCGAGGCCGATCTGCTCGCACCGCAGTTCGAGGACGGCCGCGAAGTGATCCAGCTGCACCTGGGCGGCGGCACGCCGAACTTTCTCGATGCAGACGCGATGACCACGCTGGTGCAAGGTCTGCGCCGGCGCTTCGACTTCAGTGATTCGTCACAGCGCGATTTCTCGATCGAGCTCGATCCGCGCTTCATCGACGCCGGTGACGTGGCCATGCTGGCACGGCTCGGCTTCAACCGCGCCAGTCTGGGCGTGCAGGATTTCGATCCTCAGGTGCAGACATCGATCAACCGGGTGCAGGGCGTGCGCCAGACGCTGGACATCCTGCGCGCCTGCCGCGACAGCGGCATGCGCTCGGTCAATGTCGACCTGATCTATGGCCTGCCCGGACAGACCCTGCAGGGGTTCGGCCTCACCCTGGAGCAGGTGCTGGCGCTGCGCCCCGATCGCCTGGCGGTCTACGGCTATGCGCACCTGCCGCATCTGTTCCGCGCGCAACGGCAGATCGATGAAAGCCGCTTGCCCACGCCGGAGGACAAGCTGGCGCTGCTGGGCCTGGCGGTGGAGAGGCTCTCGGCCGCCGGCTACCAGTACATCGGCATGGATCATTTCGCACTGCCGGAAGAGGATCTGTCGCGCGCACAGCGTGCCGGGCAGCTGCACCGCAACTTCATGGGCTACACCACGCACGCCGATACCGATCTGTTGGGACTGGGCGTCAGTGCAATCAGCCACATCGGTGCCAGCTACAGCCAGAACCCGCGTGATCTGCCGTCGTGGGAGGAAGCGGTAGACCAGGGCCAGCTGCCGGTCTGGCGTGGCGTTGCGCTGAGTGCGGATGACCAGCTGCGCGCGGAGCTGATCCAGCAGCTGATGTGCCAGGGCGAAGTGGACCTGCACGCGCTGGGCCAGCGCCATGGCATCGACGCCGGACAGTACTTTGCCGAGGATCTGCGCTCGGTCCGGCAGTTGCAGGCCGATGGTCTGGCCGAGTGCCACGACGGCGTGGTACGTGCCAGCGAGCCGGGACGGCCGCTGCTGCGGCTGCTGGCGATGTGCTTCGATCCCTACCTGCGCAGCGCGCACGAACAGCCGCGCTATTCGCGTGCGATCTGAGCGTTTGCAGGTTCCGCGTGCGATGTGCCGAAGCGCGGACACCCTGCTGCATTGCCATGTTGGTGCCCGGAGCCGGAATCGAACCGGCATGACCTTGCGGTCGGCGGATTTTAAGTCCGATGCGTCTACCAGTTTCGCCATCCGGGCGCGCAGCGCGGCGCCGATTGTAGCCCACCTGTGGCGGGCCGGCCGGTTCGACGCCGGGCGGTGGCATGCTTAACTGCCGCTCCTATTCATGTCATAGTCCCGGCCATCGTTCCCAGGGGGGGGAGCCACCTCATGTCGCTGCACGCGATTGCCTACGCCAGCCAGGCCCATGCCGAACTGCGGACAACCGACCTTGACCGCCTGCTGGCCGATGCCACGGCGTTCAATCGTGTAGCCGGCGTCACCGGCGTGCTGATGTTCGATGGCCGACGGTTCCTGCAATACCTGGAAGGCCCCGAAGACGGCATCGATTCGGTGTTCCCGCGCATTGCCAATGCGCGCAGCCACGGGCAGCTGCAGCTGCTGTGCCGCGCACCGGTGGCGCAGCGTGCATTCCCGCGCTGGTCGATGGGCACACGCCGGATCGATCCGGATCTGCTGACACAGATCGTCAATGCGGCCTGGCCCGGGTTCCTGCACGGCAGTGGTGGCTTCGAGCGCCTGCGCCAGGCCTGGACCGGCGCCGATGGCGAACTCGAGCCGGCGGCGGTCGCGCTGGGTTCATGAGGCCGCCTTGGCGGCAGGGCGCCGGGGCCGTTACGCTGTAGCCTTTCTGGCCTGGGTTTCCCCGGAGTGGTGCAGCGGATGAGTGTGTTGGTCGGAGCCATGGCAACGCGCGTGCCACCCCGCTGGTTGCGCGCGGTGCTTCGATGAGCGCGCCGCTGGCAGCGGCGGTCGCTCCTCGCTTCGCGGTGATCGGCCTGGGCTATGTCGGCCTGCCGTTGGCGGTGGCCTTCGGCCGGCACTGGCCGACGCTGGGGTTCGACATCGATCCGCAGCGCATCGCCGAACTCGGCCGCGGGCAGGACCATACGCTGGAGATGGAGGCCGATGAGCTGTCCAGCGCGGAGCAGCTGCAGTTTGGCAGCGATGCCGCACAGCTGGACGCGGCCAATGTCTACATCGTCACCGTGCCCACGCCGATCGACGCCTACGAGCAACCCGACCTGGAGCCGTTGCGCTCGGCCTCGCGGCTGATCGCCAGCCACCTGCGCGCCGGCGATCTGGTCATCTACGAATCGACGGTCTACCCCGGCACCACCGAGGAAGTGTGCGTGCCGCTGCTGGAGCAGGGCTCGGGGCTCCGCTTCAACGAGGACTTCTATTGCGGCTACAGCCCGGAACGGGTCAGCCCCGGCGACCGCCAGCGGCGCCTGGCCGATATCCGCAAGATCACCTCCGGTTCGACGCCGGAGGTCGCCGCTGTCATCGATCAGCTGTACCAGCGCATCATCGCTGCCGGTACCTTTCCGGCACCGTCGATGCGGGTGGCCGAGGCGGCCAAGGTGGTCGAGAACATCCAGCGTGACGTCAACATCGCGCTGGTCAACGAGCTGGCCCTGATCTTCGACCGGCTCGGCATCGACACCCAGGACGTGCTGGACGCGGCGGGCAGCAAGTGGAACTTCCTGCCGTTCCGGCCCGGCCTGGTCGGCGGTCACTGCATCGGCGTGGATCCGTACTACCTGCTGCACAAATCGGAGAGCGTGGGCTACCACCCGGACCTGATCCACACCGCACGCCAGGTCAACAACCGTGTCGGCGCCCATGTGGCGGCGCGCGTGTTGGCGATGCTGGCAGAGCGCGGCCGTTCGCCGGCGCAATCGCGCATCCTGGTACTGGGCGTGACGTTCAAGGAAGATTGCCCGGACCTGCGCAACAGCCGCGCGCTGGAACTGGCGCAGCGCCTGGGCGAGGCCGGGGCCGAGGTGGACGTCAGCGACCCCTGGGTGGGCCCGGCGGCGCTGGCGCAGGCCGGTGTGCAGTGGCTGGCCGAACCGGTTTCCGGCCGCTATGACGCGGTGGTGCTGGCGGTGGCGCATGCCCGCTTCAAGGCCATGGATGAAGCAGCCATCCGTGGCCTGCTGGCACCGGGAGGCCTGGTCTACGATGTGAAATCGGCCTGGCCGCGCAACGTGGTTGACGGTCGACTGTAAGCGCGCGCGACGGGCCGCGCGGTAGACTCGGTGGCAGCTGCAATCGAGGAACGCCATGCACCGGTATATCGTCTACCTGCTCGCCATCCTGATGTTTCCTGTCTGCCTGTGGTTGGCCACGTTGTGGCCGGCCTGGTACTGGGGCGTTGGCCTGACCGCCGCCATGGTGGCACTGGGAACCTGGGACCTGCTGCAGAAGCGCAGTACGCTGCGCCGCAACTATCCGGTGATGGCGCACTTCCGCTACGGGCTTGAATCGATCGGCCCGGAGATCCGCCAGTACTTCGTGCAGAGCGATCTGGAAGACGTACCCTTTTCGCGGCAGCAGCGCGCCTTGATCTATCAGCGCGCCAAGAACGAAATGGACACGGTGCCGTTCGGTACCCTGCGCAGTACCTATGCAGTGGATTATGAATGGATCAACCATTCGCTGGCGCCGACCGCCATCGCCAAGCACGACTTCCGCGTGCTGATCGGCGGCAGCTGCGCCAAGCCCTATTCGGCCAGCGTGTTCAACATCTCGGCGATGAGTTTTGGCTCGTTGTCGGCCAATGCGATCCGCGCGCTGAACGAGGGTGCGCGGCGCGGCGGCTTCTATCACGATACCGGCGAGGGCTCGATCTCGCCGTACCACCGTGAAATGGGCGGCGACCTGGTGTGGGAAATCGGCTCGGGCTACTTCGGGTGCCGCGATGAGAAGGGCGGCTTCAGCGAGGAGCGCTTCGTTGCCAACGCCACCCACGACCAGGTCAAGATGATCGAGATCAAGCTCTCGCAGGGCGCCAAGCCGGGCCACGGCGGCGTGCTGCCGGCGCCGAAGGTGACGGCCGAAATCTCGGTGACGCGTGGCGTTCCCATGGGCGTGGACTGCGTGTCGCCGTCGCGGCATTCGGCCTTCTCCACGCCGGTCGAACTGCTGCAGTTCGTGGCCCGCCTGCGTGAGCTGTCTGGCGGCAAGCCGGTCGGTTTCAAGCTGGCCATCGGCCATCCGTGGGAATGGTTCGGCATCGCCAAGGCCATGAACGAAACAGGACTGCTGCCCGACTTCATCGTGGTCGATGGGGCCGAGGGCGGTACGGGTGCAGCGCCGGCCGAGTTTGTCGACCATGTCGGCGTGCCGATGCACGAGGCGCTGTTGCTGGTACACAACACCCTTGTGGGCCTCGACCTGCGCGAGCGCATCCGCATCGGTGCGGCCGGCAAGATCACCAGTGCCTTCGACATCGCGCGCACCATCGCGCTGGGTGCGGACTGGTGCAATGCCGGGCGGGGCTTCATGTTCGCGCTGGGGTGCATCCAGTCGCTCAGCTGCCATACCGACAAGTGCCCGACCGGTATCGCCACCCAGGATCCGGCCCGCTGGAAACACCTGGATGCCCCGGACAAAGCCACCCGCGTGCACAGCTTCCACGAGCACACGCTGCATGCATTGAAGGAGCTGCTGTGTGCGGCGGGGTTGAACGACCCGGCCGAACTGGGGCCCGAGCACATCCTGCGCCGGGTATCGCCGGTGGAGATCCGTTCGCTGGCTTCGCTGTACCGCTATCTGGAGCCTGGCGAACTGCTGCACAAGGTGCCGGACCACGCGGTGTTCCATGCGTTCTGGGCCGACGCACGCATCGATTCGTTCCAACCGCCACCGAAGATCCAGGCCCTGCGCGCCAGCAAGTCGCGATAACGTGTTGTTGTAGCGCCGAGCCCATGCTCGGCTGCCTTTTTGTAGCGTCGAGCTTGCTCGACTGCCTTGCTTGGTAGAGTCGAGCTTGCTCGACTGTTTTTCTCGCAGTCGAGCAAGCTCGACTCTACAAGGAGATGTCATGCAGTTCAGGACCGGCACCCTCGACGATGTGGCTACGCTGTGGGCGCTGCGCACACGCTGCGTGCGTGAGACCTGCAGCAGCCACTATCCGCCGGAGGTCATCGCGCCGTGGTCGGCGTCGCCGCCACCGTCGCAGTACGCGCGCCTGCTGGGGCAGGGCGGTTGCGTGGTAGCCGAGGATGCGCAGGGCGTCCTGCTCGGATTCGGCGTGTTTGACAGCGACGCCAATGAAGTCGATGCGTTGTTCGTCGATCCTGATCGTGGTGGCCAGGGCATTGGCCAGGCGCTGATGCAGCAGTTGCTGGCCATGGCCGATCGCGGGCGTGAGGTGGTGCTGTCGGCCTCGCTCAACGCAGTGCCGTTCTACCAGCGGCAGGGTTTCATCAGCATGCGCGAGGAGAGCTACGCGCATCCCAGCGGCGTCGCGCTGGCGTCAGTGAGCATGCGCCGCCCGTGGTGACGTAGCGTCGAGCTTGCTCGACGGCTCTTGTAGAGTCGAGCCATGCTCGACTCCTTTTGATTCAACCCGAACGCGGGCTCGGCTCTACCGCGTGAAGCAGTCGAGCAAGCTCGACTCTACCGGGCCGGTCCTACCGCCCGGCCAACCACTCGATCACACCGTCGGCCGCACACAGGCCGCTGGCATAGCAGGCGGTCAACAGGTAGCCGCCCGTCGGGGCTTCCCAGTCCAGCATCTCGCCAGCGCAGAACACGCCGGGCAGGGCGCGGAGCATCAGGCCCTCATCCAGCGCCTCCAGGCGCACGCCACCGGCGGTGCTGATCACCTCGGCCATCGGCCGTGGCCGCAGCAGGCGCAGTGGCAATCGCTTGAGCGTGGCGGCGACCGCAGGCAGGTCGTTGCCGGCTTCCTTGCCGAGGATCTCAAATACCAGCGCGGCCTTCACCGCATCCAGGCCCGCCTGGCGGCGCAGGTGTTCGCCGAAGCTGCGCCCCTTGCGCGCGCGCGACAGGTCGGCCAGCAACCGCGCCTCGTCACGGCCGGGCACCAGATCCAGCCACAGCATGGCGTGGCCGTCGCGGTTGATGGTTTCGCGCAGGTCGGCGGCCAGGGCATAGACCAGGCTGCCTTCAATGCCGTAATCGCTGGCCACGCATTCGCCCTGCAGCGACTGCGGCTGGCCGGCCAGGTCGATCCAGTGCGCGACCACCGGTTTCAGTGGAGCGCCGGCATTGCGCTGGGCGAAGAACGGGGTCCAGTCCACGTCGAAGCCGCAGTTGGCCGATTGCAGCGGCGCGATGGCCACGCCGCGCGCCTGCAGGGGCGCGACCCACGCGCCGTCACTGCCCAGCTGCGGCCAGCTGCCGCCACCCATCGCCAGCACCGTGGCATCGGCGTGGACATGGATTTCCTGCGCTTCGGTGGCAAAGCGCAGTGCGCCGTCATCGCTCCAGCCGATCCAGCGGTGGTTGGCATGCAGGCGCACACCCTGTTCCTTCAAGCGGCGCACCCAGCCGCGCAGCAATGGCGCGGCCTTGCGGTCGACCGGAAACACGCGGCCGGAGCTGCCCACATAGGTCTCTACGCCGAATCCGGCGGCCCAGTCGCACAGTGCCTGCGCGTCGAAGCCGTCCAGCCAGTGGCCCACGGCAGTGGCCTGCTCGCGGTAGCGGCTGTCGAACAGCGGGCGCGGATCGGAATGGGTGAGGTTGAGCCCACCCTTGCCGGCGATCAGGAACTTGCGGCCGGGAGAGCCTTTGGCCTCGTACAGATCCACGTCCAGACCGGCCGCGCGCAGGCGCTCGGCCGCGAACAGTCCGGCCGGGCCGCCGCCAACAACGGCAACCCGGCGCGGCGCGGTGGCATTACGGTTTGACATCGAGCAGCTCGACGTCGAACACCAGTGACGAGCCAGCCGGGATCGGGCCGACGCGGCGGTCGCCATAGCCGTAGTCAGGCGGGATCATCAGCGTACGCTTGCCGCCGACCTTCATCCCGGCCACGCCTTCATCCCAGCCGCGGATGACCTGGCCGGCGCCCAGCGCGAAGGTGAACGGTTCGCCACGGCTGACCGAGCTGTCGAAGGTCTTGCCGTGCTTGTTCCCGGTGCGGTTGTCGTAGATCCAGCCGGTGTAGTGCACGGTGACCTTGTTGCCGGCGACGGCTTCAGCGCCGGTGCCGGGAACGGTATCGATGCGCTCGAAGGTGGTCAGGGTGCCACCCGGCGGTGGGCCGGCCGGTTCGCTCGAACAGCCAGCGGCGGTGAGGGACAGCAGCAGGGGAAGCAGCAGGCGGCGCATCGGGCGTCTCCGGAAGGGCGCAGGGCGAGGGCGGCAAGGGTAGCGCATCGGCGCCGGGTATCATGGCGGCATGGCCAAACTCCTGCTCAATCTGCGCAATGTCGGTGACGATGAATATGCCGATGTCTGCACCCTGCTGGACCAGCACGGCATCGCCTGGTACCGCACCGAACCCAGTCCGTGGGGCATTTCCAACGGCGGCCTGTGGCTGCGCGAGGATGCCGATCATCCCCGCGCCAAGGCCCTGATGGCCGACTACCAGGCCGAACGCGGCCCGCGCATCCGTGCCGAGCGCGAGCAGGCGCTGCGCGATGGCACCGCCGAGACCTTCGGCAGCCTGTTGCGGCGGCGCCCGCTGTATGTGGTGCTGGTGCTGCTGGCGATGGTGGCTGCGGCGGCGCTGGTGCTGCTGCCGTTCATGCTGCTGCGCGGGTAAGGGGTCGGATCCCTCTGCTGCGCAGAGGGCGCTGACCCCTGAATTCGTGAACGCGGAATCTGACCCCGGCGCGCTCTGGCGCTAAAATGGCCGGATGATCGCCAACACCGCCGCCTACCATTTCGCCGTCATCGACGCTCCCCAGGCCCTCTGCGACCAGCTGCTGGCGCGTGCCGAGGCGGCGGCGCTGCGCGGTACGATCCTGGTGGCGGGCGAGGGCCTGAACCTGTTCCTGGCCGGCGCGCCGGACGCGATCGATGGGTTCTATTCGACGCTGCGCGAAGACACGCGCTTCGCTGACCTGCGGGTCAAGACCAGCCTCAGCGAACACCAGCCGTTCGCGCGGCTGAAGGCCAAGGTGAAGGACGAGATCATCAGCTTCCGCCGCGACGACGGCCAGCCGTTGGATTATCCGCGTGCACCGGCGGTCGATCCGGCCACCGTGCAGCGCTGGTTGCGCCAGGGCCACGACGATGCCGGCAAACCGGTGGTGATGCTCGATACGCGCAACCTGCAGGAGGTCGAGTACGGCACCTTCAAGGATGCGCTGGTGCTCCCGATCCACAAGTTCACCGACCTGCCCGAGGCGCTGGCGCCGCATCGCGAGGCGCTGAAGGACAGCACCGTGGTCAGCTTCTGCACCGGCGGCATCCGCTGCGAGAAGGCCGCGCTGTGGATGGTCAACGACGGCATGGACAACGTGCTGCAGCTCGATGGCGGCATCCTGGGCTACTTCGAGGAAGTGGGTGGGGAAGGCTATGAAGGCCGTTGCTTCGTGTTCGATGAGCGTGTGGCGCTGGATGCGGAGCTGAAGCCGATGGTGGACCAGCCGTTGCCTGAGCCGCGCCCCAGCGCGTTCTGACGCTTCCGCGGTAGAGCCGGCCGCTGGCCGGCTGCCAGGACACTTTGCCTGCCGGCCAGCGGCCGGCACTACCGGATCAAGGCCTGCGGGTGCTGAGCCCGTCCCACGGGAATCAGCATCCTGCCACCGTCACTGGCCGCCACGCCTGGCCGACCCCATGGAAGGAGGATCCTGTGACGGAAACCCGCCTGATGATCCCGTTGTCGATCCTTGACCTGGCCCCGGTCTGCGAGGGCAGTGACACCACTGCCGCCTTTGCCAACATGCTGGAACTGGCCCAGCACGCCGACGCGCTGGGCTATCGCCGCTACTGGCTGGCCGAACACCACAACATGCCCGGCATCGCCAGTGCGGCCACCGCCGTGCTGATCGGCCATGTGGCCGGAGGCACGAAGCGCATCCGTGTTGGTGCCGGCGGCATCATGCTGCCCAACCATGCACCGCTGCAGGTGGCCGAGCAGTTCGGCACGCTGGCCTCGCTGTATCCGGACCGCATCGACCTCGGCCTGGGCCGCGCGCCGGGCACCGACCAGCCTACTGCGCGCGCACTGCGCCGCTACTTCGACAGCGCCGACCAGTTCCCGCAGGACGTGCGCGAACTGCTGCACTACTTCGAACCGGTGCAGCCTGGCCAGGCCGTGCAGGCTGTTCCCGGTGGCGGCCTGCGCGTACCGACGTGGATTCTCGGTTCCAGTCTGTTCGGCGCGCGCATGGCCGCGTCGATGGGCCTGCCGTACGCGTTCGCCTCGCACTTTGCACCTGATGCAATGGACGAAGCGCTGGCGGTGTACCGCCGCGAGTTCCGCCCCTCGGCCACGTTGAAGCAACCGCATGCGATGCTGGCCCTGAACGTGGTGGCCAGTGACAGCGAGGCGGAGTCGCGCCGCCTGTTCACCAGCCAGCAGCAGAGTTTCGTCAACCTGCGCCGTGGCCGTCCGGGCAAGATTCCGGCACCGGTCGATGACATTGAAACCTTCTGGGAGCCGCACGAGAAGCTGGGTGTGGAACGGGCGCTGGCCTGCACCGTACTCGGCGATCCGCAGCAGGTCGCTGAGGGCATCGCCGCCTTTGTTGAACGCCACAAGCCCGACGAGCTGATGCTGACTGCCAACCTGTTTGACCACCGCGCGCGCCTGCGTTCGTTTGAACTGGCCATGCACGCCTGGCATGCCCGCCACGCGGGCTGAACAATTGCGTCACGGTCCATTGCGCTCAATGCGCGTCTGATGGGGGCCCCACACCGATGGAGCCCCCCATGGCCGACACCCGCGCCGAACACATCGCCCTGCTGGCCGAGCTGATCCAGGACGTGGAGGTGGCGATGTTCACCACCACCGGCGTTGATGGCCGCCTTTACAGCCGGCCATTGGCCACCCAGCAGGTCACCTTCGACGGTGAGCTGTGGTTCGTCATCACCGCCGACAGCCCTAAAGTGGCCGAGATCGCGCTCGATCCGCAGGTGAATGTGGCGTATGCCTCGCCGTCGAAGAACACCTATGTGTCGGTGGCAGGACGTGCATGCGTGGTCGATGACCGCGCAAAGATCGAAGAGCTGTGGTCGCCGGTGATGAAGCTGTTCTTCCCCGGAGGCAAGGATGACCCCAATCTTCGCCTGATCCACGTGCGTGCGGATTCGGCCGAGTACTGGGATGGCCCGGGCACGCTGCTGGGCAAGGCGCTGACGTTCGTGTTGTCGGCGGTGCAGGACGAGCCAGCGGCGTTGGCCGACAACGGGTTCATTGATCTGCGGTGATCGTTGCATCCACGCATGGCGTGGATCTACTGCATCACGTCGCGCGCGGTGGGTTGGGTAATGCCGGCCGCTGGCCGGCAATCCCGGAAACGTGGCAGCCGGCCAGCGGCCGGCTCTACCGGGTTCCGGTTCAGAACCAGCGCTGGAACAGATCCACCGTGTAGCCCACCAGCTGCCCCGAACTGAAGCCGAAGAAGGTGATCGCCGCCAGCGCAGCGATCCAGTTGAACAGCATCAGCGCGCCATCACGTTCCAGCAGCGCCAGAGAGAACAGCAGCAGCTGGAAGCCGAACAGGAAGTTGGTGAATGGAATCGGCAGCGACAGCAGGATGCCCAGCAGCACCAGCAGCAGGCCGGTGAAGGCGTGCGCCGGCAGCGGTGTCAGCAGCTGCGGCAGGCGTGGCTTCAGCATCCGGTCCAGGCGCCGCAACGGCCGGTCGATGCGGTCAAGGAAGCGATGCATGGTGCCGCGCTTCGGTCCGCGCCGGGCGATGAAGCCGGGCAGCCATGGGCGGCGCAGGCAGCACAGCATCTGCAGCCCGATCAGGATCACCAGCGGGCCGCTGACCGCGCCGCCCATGCCCGGAATCGGAATGAACGAGGGCAGGATGGCCACGAACAGGAACACGCCGAACGCGCTCTGCTGCAGGTTGCGCAGGATCTGGCCGAGCGGCATGTGCTCGGCCGGGTCGCCGGAGGCGAACATCTCCAGCAGCGTGCGGATGCCCTCGTTGCGATAGGCCGGGCGGTCGTCGCCCGTGCCCGGGTCGGCCTCAGGCGGTGAGCTCATCGGCCTGCTCGTCGGACAACGTACGCAGCAGCAGCTTGTCCACGCGCGCGCCGTCCAGGTCGACGATCTCGAAGCGCCAGCCGGCCCAGTCGAAGTATTCACCGGCGTGCGGGATGCGGCCGAAATAGTGGATGCACATGCCGGCCAGCGTGTAGTAGTCGCCGTCCTCGGCATCGGGCAGGTCATTGCTGCCGATCAGCTCGCGCAGGTCTTCGATCGGCAGCGAACCGTCCACCAGCAGCGAGCCGTCCTCGCGGGTCACCACCAGTGCGTCCTCGTCGGCGTTCTCAACGGCCTGCAGGCGGCCGACCACCGCGCCCATCAGGTCGCTGATGGTCACCAGGCCCTGGATTTCGCCGTACTCGTCCACCACCAGTGCCATCGACTGCTGTTCTTCGCGGAAGATCTCCAGCAGCTTCATCGCGTGGGTCGATTCGGAGACATACAACGCTTCGCGCAGGGTCTGGAACAGGGCGTTGTCACCGCGCGCCATGCGCGTGGCCAGTGATTTCAGCTCCAGCACACCGACCACGTCCTGGTCGTTGTCGCGGTACACCGGATAGCGCGAGAACTCATGCTCGGCCATGATTTCCAGGTTGCGCTCCAACCCGGCCTGGGTATCGAGCCAGGCGATGCGGTTGCGCGGGGTCATCAGGCTGTCGGCGGTGCGGTCGCCCAGGCGCATGACGCGGTTCATCATGTCGCGCTCATGGGCGTCGATCACGCCGGCCTCGTGGCTCTCGGCCACCAGCATGCGGATCTCTTCTTCGGTCACCTGGGCGGCCTCGTCCTTGCCCAGGCCGAGAATCTTCAGTACCAGCTGGGTGGTCTTGGACAGCAGCCAGACAAACGGCAGGGCCAGCTTGGCCAGCCAGCTCATCGGCATGGCCACCAGTCCGGCAATGGCCTCCGAACGGGTCAGCGCAAGGCGCTTGGGCACCAGTTCGCCAAAGATGAGCGTGATGAAGGTGATCAGGCTGACCGCCAGTACCGTGCCGATCTTGCCGGCATAGGCGAAACCGGGCATCAGGCCCTGGATCCAGCCGGCAAAGGCGTCGCCCAGCGCTTCACCGCCGAGATAGCCGGTCAGCACGCCGATCACGGTGATGCCGATCTGCACGGTGGACAGGAAGCTCTCCGGCTTCTCCGACAGCTCCAGCGCCTTGGCGGCGCGCTTGGAGGTGGCGGCCATCTGCTTCAGGCGGCTCTTGCGCGAGGTCATGACCGACATCTCGGACATGGCGAAGAAGCCGTTCAGCAGAACAAGCGCGAAGACAATCAGGATCATTTCAAACACGGGCGTCGTCCCCGGTTGGTGGCAGGGAGGGCGGGTGCTGGCGATGGCGGCAGGCGCTCAGGAACGGGGTCCGGCGCGGCGCAGGGGGATAAGGGTCGTCGTCCATAAGGTGCGCCCGAAGGCGCGCTGGCATCTTAGCAAAGGGGCATGGCCGGGTGGCAACCGCCTGTTCAGGTTGGGGGTCTCGAGGCCCGGGAAGGGGGCGGGGATACCCGAGATGGTCATCTAGCCGTCATAATTCCGTCTGGTGCCGTCCTTCCCGCGACGGCTGACAGGTTTCTCAATGTTCTCTCTGCAGACCATTTTCGGTTCCGGCAAACAGTTCTACACCCTGCTTGATGAGGCTGCCGTGGCGGCCTCCGACGCCGCCAAGGCGCTGCATTCCATGCTGCGTGAGGCTGACCGCCAGCCCGCGCTGGACGCCTTCAAGCTGGCCCGCCTGCGCGAACGCGCGGCCTCGGACAAGATCAGCCAGGCGCTGGTGGACAGCTTCATGACCCCGATCGAGCGCGAAGACATCGAAGCGCTGGGCTCGGCCCTGTACAAGATTCCCAAGCAGATCGAGAAGTTCGCCGATCGCTATTCGCTGGCCACGACCCACCTGGAGCACATCGACTTCGCGCCGCGCGCGGCGATGCTGGAGCAGGCGGCCAGCGTGGTGGTGGAGATGGTGGCCGATCTGCGCCACATGAACCTGGACCGGATGACCGCGCTGAACGAGAAGCTGCGCTCGCTGGAGAACGAGGCCGACCGCCTGATGCTCGAGCTGTACCGCGACATCTATTCCGGCCGCCTGGACAACCTGCAGATGTTCCTGTTGAAGGAATTCTTCGAGATCCTGGAAAAGGCCATCGACCGTTGCCGCGAGGCCGGCGTGGTGGCGTACCAGATCGTGTTGAAGAACAGCTGACGGACGCCGCCGCATGTTGACCCTTGTCCTGGTGGTGATCCTGGCCGCGCTCGTCTTCGAGTTCATCAACGGCTTCCACGACACCGCCAACTCCATTGCCACCGTGGTCGCGACCAAGGTGCTCTCGCCCGGCTGGGCGGTGATGCTGGCCGCCTTCATGAACCTGATCGGTGCGCTGACCGGTACGGCCGTCGCCCTGACCATCGCCTCCGGCCTGCTCAACACCAACGTGGTCGATGTCACCCCGCAGGTGATCCTGTGCGCGCTGCTGGGCGGCATCATCTGGAACCTGATCACCTGGTGGAAGGGCCTGCCGTCGTCCTCCTCGCACGCGCTGATCGGTGGCCTCTGCGGCGCCGGCCTGGCCGCCGCCCACAACAACTGGGACGCGCTGATCTGGTCCGAGCGCCTGGGCAACTGGGCGCAGAACAAGGGCCTGCTGTGGAAGGTGTTCGTGCCGATGATCACCTCGCCGATCGCCGGTTTCCTGCTGGGCATCGTGGTGATGGTGCTGCTGTGGGCGCTGATCGCTGGCCTGGCCAAGGTTGGCGGTGCCATCGGCCGCCTGGCCCGTCCGCGCATCGTCAACGCCTTCTTCGGCAAGGCGCAGATCGCCTCGGCGGCCTACATGGGCTTTGCCCACGGCCACAACGACGCGCAGAAGACCATGGGCATCATCGCCATGACCCTGATCGGCGCTGAAGCCACCGGCGCGCTGGACAACCTGCCGTCGTGGCTGGCCTTCATGCACCCGGATGCGCATGCCGGTGATGGCATCGCGATGTGGATCGTGCTGACCTGTGCGGTGGTGATGGCTGCCGGTACCGCATCCGGCGGCTGGAAGATCATCAAGACCCTGGGCCACAAGATGGTCAAGCTGCACCCGATCCACGGCTTCGCCGCGGAGACCAGCTCGGCCACCATCCTGACCCTGGCCGCCCACTTCGGCATGCCGGTCTCGACCACGCACAGCATCTCCACCGCCATCATGGGCGTTGGCTTTGCCAAGAACCCGCGTTCGCTGAAGTTCGGCGTGATCGAGCGCATCATCTGGGCCTGGATCCTGACCATTCCCGCTGCCGGCGGCTGTGCGTACCTGATCCTGAAGCTGTTCGAGCTGTTCGGCTGGACCTGATGCCCGCAGCCTGGGGGGCAGAGCCCTTTCCCTGCGGGAAAAGGATCTGACCCCGGAAAAGAAAAAGCCCGCCGGATTCCGGCGGGCTTTTTCGTGGGGAAAACATTATTTCTGCACCCATCGTGTCGACCAAGGTCGACACCTACCAGAGCAGAACCAGGGTCAGAGCCCGTTGCCAAGCAACGGGATCCGACCCCGTGCCGACCAACGGTCGGCACCCACCAATAGCAGCAGGAACCTGTCAGCAGCAGGAACCTCGCCAGCCCTCAGGAAGCCAGCTTTTGCCGTTGCCGTCAGGGGGTGCCGGGCCGCAGGCCCGGCCGGAACCCCCTCAGTTGCGCTGGAACAGCGCCTGCACATCCTTGCGGAATGCGGCCTGGCTGTCGGCGCGGCTGTAGAACATGTGGCCGCCCGGGTAGCTGCGCACCTGCACCCGGTCCGGGTTGCTGCCCATTGCCGGCATCTGGTCCACGGTCAGGATCGAACCCATGAACGGGCAGGACAGGTCATTCCAGCCGTGCACAATCAGCACCTGCAGATGCGGATCGATCGCCACCGCCTGGCGCAGCTGGGTCACCGCGCCCTGGCGCAGTTCGCCATTGCGGTCCCACAGCCGGTTCACCTCGTAATTCAGCGCCTGGTAACGCGCATCCACCTTCCAGCCGACCACGCGCGTCACGAAGTCGACCATCGCGGTGGTGGTCGGCGCGATGATGCTGTCCAGCAACGGATCATTGGCGCGCTGTTCCGGATCGTTCGGGAACGGATCGAACGCGGTCACGTTGGAGTCGTAACGGCTGCCGAGCGTGCCCTTGTCGCGGAATACTTCGCGCAGGTAGGCCTGGGTCTCCAGGCGGCCGCCGGCACGGCGCACGAACTGCGGGTCCAGCCCGGTCAGTTCGGTCACCCGGCGCAGCATCGCCTCGGTGGCCTGCGGGTCGCTGCGGCCCTTCATCAGTGCGGTGGCGTAGTCGCCACGGGTGTATTCGACCACCTCGCGCATCGCCGCATCGGTCAGCTTGCCCTGACGCTCCAGGTGCGCTGCGGCGATCGATGGCAGCGTCTGCATCCAGGCCATCGGCGAGACGTCGGCGTTGTCTTCCAGCGTCGGGCTCAGGTAGGGCGAGACCAGCACCAGGCCGTTCATCGCCACGCCCAGCCGGGTCTGCAGGAAGTGGGTGATGCGCGGGCCGCGATAGCCGCCATAGCTCTCACCGGTCAGGTACTTGCGCGAGGCCATGCGCTGGTTGCGCAGCAGCCAGTCGTAGATCGAGCGCGACAGGTATTCAATATCGGCGCCGGGGTTGTACAGCTGCTTCTTCGCTTCGTCGTCGCCGATGCGAGCGCGGCTGAAGCCGGTGCCGACCGGGTCGATGAACACCAGGTCGGTGAAGTCCAGCCAGGTGCCCGGGTTGTCGTGCAGGGTGGCCGGCGCCGAGGCGCTGTCTCCCTCCGAACCGAAGGTCACCACCTTCGGCCCGATCGCGCCCATGTTGAGGTAGACCGACGACGCGCCGGGGCCACCGTTGAGTGCGAACGTCACTGGCCGGTCCTTGCCCGGCATCGTGTAGGCGGTGAACACCACATCGGCAATCACCTTGCCCGACGCATCGCGTACCGGCAGGGTGCCGACGGTGGCGGTGTAGTCGAGGGTGCGCCCGGCCAGACGCATGCTCTGGCGGGCCGAGGCGTCGGCCGGCAATGTGGGAGCTTCGCTGGTGTCGCCTTTCGAATCAGGCTGGGCGGCGGGCGCGGCCAGCACGCTGGCAGGGGCGATGAGCAGGCCAACGCAGAGCGCGGCAGTGTGCAGCAGGGACTTCATGGCACCGGATCGGCAGCGGAAGGGGATTCCGATGCTAGGCCGCCCGGGTCCTGCGACGAATGTGTCCAAAGGCATGCCCGCGCGCACTGGCCGGTTGTGGCCAGATTGGGTCAAGCGGGCAGGGCGGCTGCCGCCGTGTCGTTGGCCAGCAGGCCATACACGGCCGAGTCCGAGAGTTCGCCCTGGATGCGCCAGCGCTGGCGCAGGATGCCTTCGCGGTGGAAGCCGAGGCGTTCCAGCACATGTGCGGAAGGCGCATTGCGCGGATCGATCTCGGCTTCGATCCGGTGCAGGTGCAGGGTGCCGAACAGGTAGGCCAGCACCTGCTGCAGGGCTTCGTGCATGTAGCCCTGGCCCTGGCGGTCGGGCGCCAGCAGGTAGCCGATCTCGGCGCGTGCGGCGTCGCGATCGACGGCGAACACCACGCAGATGCCCAGCAACGGGCCGTCCAGGGTTTCGCGCACGGCCAGCTTGAGCTGGGTGCCGATGGCATGGGCGGCCAGGTCGTCGTCGATCTGTTCGCGGGCCTCGGCCGGTCGGGTCCAGGCCGGATGGTTCCACCAGCGCATCACGTCCGGATCGGACTGCAGCGCGAACAGCGCGGCAGCGTCGTCACGGCGGATCGGGCTGAGGACCAGCCGCGCACTGTGCAGCGGCAGGCCGGGGAACAACTGCGAGTGGCTGGCCAATACGGTGGTCCACACGGAGGGACGCGCATTATGGCGCCGCCGGGTTTGCCGATGGCGGCGGATGGGGCCGGCCGCCCGAACCGGTAGTGCCGGCCGCTGGCCGGCAGTCGAGGTTGCCGGCCAGCGGCCGGCACTACCATGGATCCAGGGTCAGACTTCCAGTGAGGCCAGGTCGCCCTTGGTTTCCAGCCAGCCCTTGCGGTCCGAAGCGCGCTTCTTGGCCAGCAGCATGTCCATCAGCGAGCGGGTCTGCTCGCCGTCGTCCACGGTCAGCTGCACCAGGCGGCGTGTATCCGGGTGGATGGTGGATTCACGCAGCTGCGGCGGGTTCATCTCGCCCAGGCCCTTGAAGCGGGTCACGTTGATCGCGCCCTTGATCTTCTCGCGTTCGATCTTGTCCAGCATCGAGCGCTTTTCTTCCTCGTCCAGGGCGTAGAACACCTGCTTGCCCACGTCGATGCGGAACAGCGGCGGCATCGCCACGAACACATGGCCGGCATCGACCAGCGCCGGGAAGTGCTTCAGGAACAGCGCGGTCAGCAGGGTGGCGATATGCAGGCCGTCGGAGTCGGCGTCGGCCAGGATGATGACCTTGCCGTAACGCAGTCCGCTGATGTCATCCTTGCCCGGGTCGCAGCCGATGGCGATGGCCAGGTTGTGCACTTCTTCCGAGGCCAGCACGCTGTTGGACGACACTTCCCAGGTGTTCAGGATCTTGCCGCGCAGCGGCATGATGGCCTGGAAATCCTTGTCGCGCGCCTGCTTGGCGCTGCCGCCTGCCGAGTCACCTTCCACCAGGAACAGCTCGGTGCGCGACAGGTCCTGGCTGATGCAGTCGGCCAGCTTGCCAGGCAGGGCCGGGCCCTGGGTGACCTTCTTGCGGACGACCAGCTTCTCGGTCTTCAGGCGCGCGCTGGCGCGCTCGATGGCGATCTGCGCGATCTTCTCGCCCAGCTCCACGTTCTGGTTCAGCAGCAGGCTGAAGGCATCATGCGCGGCGCCTTCGACGAAACCGGCGGCCTGGCGCGAGGACAGGCGTTCCTTGGTCTGGCCGCTGAACTGCGGGTCGGTCATCTTCAGTGACAGCACGAACGACACGCGGTCCCAGACATCTTCCGGGGCCAGCTTGACGCCGCGCGGCAGCAGGTTGCGGAAGTCGCAGAACTCGCGCAGCGCTTCGGTCAGGCCGGTACGCAGGCCGTTGACGTGGGTGCCGTGCTGCGCGGTGGGAATCAGGTTGACGTAGCTTTCCTGCACCAGTTCACCTTCCGGCAGCCAGGCCACGGCCCAGTCCACCACCTCGGTGTCCTTCTTCAGGTTGCCCACGAACAGGTCGGCCGGCAGCGATTCGCGCTCGCCCAGCTCCAGCTTCAGGTAATCGCGCAGGCCGTCTTCGTAGTACCAGGTATCGACTTCACCGGTGGCTTCGTCGGTCAGCTTGACGGTCAGGCCCGGGCACAGCACCGCCTTGGCGCGCAGCAGGTGCTTGAGCGCACGCACCGCAAACTTCGGCGTGTCGAAATACTTCGGGTCCGGCCAGAAGCGCACGCGGGTACCGGTGTTCTTCTTGCCGACGCTGCCGACCACTTCCAGCGGGGTGGCGCGGTCGCCGTTGCGGAAGGTGATGCGGTGTTCGGCGCCTTCGCGCTTGATGTGCACTTCCACCAGGGTCGACAGCGCGTTGACCACGCTGACGCCGACGCCGTGCAGGCCGCCGGAGAAGGTGTAGTTGTTGTTGCTGAACTTGCCGCCGGCATGCAGGCGGGTGAGGATCAGCTCGACGCCCGGAATCTTCTCCTCCGGATGGATGTCCACCGGCATGCCGCGGCCGTCATCGCTGACCTCCACGCTGCCGTCCTTGTACAGGGTGATCTCGATCGAACGGGCGTGGCCGGCGAGGGCCTCGTCCACCGAGTTGTCGATCACTTCCTGCGCCAGGTGGTTCGGGCGCGCGGTGTCGGTATACATGCCGGGACGGCGCTTGACCGGGTCAAGGCCGGACAGGACTTCAATATCGGCGGCGTTATAGCGGGCGTTCATCTATCTTCTAAAGCGCGGAGCGACGCGCAAGTGTGCGGTCTGTGCGGCGAATTTGCACGCCTGCGGTTCAGCCTCGGCGGCGGGGAGGGGGTAAAATGGCAGCCGCTGGAATCTGAACGCCGGCGACCCCCATCGGGTCGAAACGTCCAAGCCATACCGCGAGGAGGACCTCATGAAGAAGTTGCTGACCATTGCGATCCTGGCCGCTGCCGCCGTTGCAGTGCCGCTGGTGCTGGCGCAGAACGCCGGCCAGCCGGCTCCGCAGCAGGGTGCCCAGGCCGACAAGGCCCAGGCCGAGGCGGACGCCAAGGCCAAGCGCCGTGCCCAGGCCAATGCCGAAATGAAGGCGCAGGGCCAGCCGGCCCCGCAGCAGGAAGAGGAAGAAGAGGCAAGGAAGAAGAAGTAACGCTTCCGCCCTCTGAAGCCCTTGCCGCAAGGGATTCGCCCCCCGACGCCCCGCTCAGCGGGGCGTTTGTTTTGGCTGATGATCGCAACTGCCCCTTGGGTTGGCGGCCATCAATCTGTAAACTATGGCTTTCCGGGAGTAAGTGCGTGTCCACCCTTTGCGAATGGGCTGGCACGGCCAAGCGTGGCCGCCAGCAATGCGGGTCGCAGGTGACGGTCGATGTGACCGGCACGGCCGCCCCGACCTCGCACGGTGGTCCCCGTCCGGCGCCTGCCGCCGCACGGCCCAGCACCTCCCTCGCTGCCCCAGCGAACCGGAAAACCCCCTTCAAGCCCCATGTCCGCCCACCGGGCGCGCGTGGTGCTGCCGTTTTCCATTTCCAGACAGGATGCTTGCAGCCATGACTCCCTTGATTTTCGTAACCGGCGGCGTGGTGTCCTCGCTCGGCAAAGGCATTGCCGCCGCGTCACTGGCCGCTATTCTCGAAGCCCGTGGCCTGAAGGTCACGATGATGAAGCTCGACCCGTACATCAACGTCGACCCGGGCACCATGAGCCCGTTCCAGCACGGTGAGGTCTACGTCACCGACGACGGCGCCGAGACCGACCTCGACCTGGGCCATTACGAGCGCTTCGTGCGCACCCGCCTGAGCCGCAAGAACTCGGTCACCACCGGTCGCATCTACGAGAACGTGATCCGCAAGGAGCGCCGCGGCGACTACCTGGGCGCGACCGTGCAGGTCATTCCGCACATCACCGACGAAATCCGCCGCTGCATCGACGAAGCCACCGAAGGCTACGACGTGGCCCTGGTCGAGATCGGTGGCACCGTCGGCGACATCGAGTCGCTGCCGTTCCTGGAGGCGATCCGCCAGGTACGCACCGAGCGCGGCCCGGAAAAGGCGCTGTTCATGCACCTCACCCTGGTGCCGTACATTGGTGCGGCCGGTGAGCTGAAGACCAAGCCGACCCAGCATTCGGTGAAGGAACTGCGCTCGATCGGCATCCAGCCCGACGTGCTGCTGTGCCGCTCGGAGCAGGCCGTGCCGGATTCGGAGCGCCGCAAGATCGCCCAGTTCACCAACGTCTCCGAGCGCGCGGTGATCAGCGTGCCGGACGTGGACGTGCTGTACCGCATCCCGTCGGGCCTGCACGCGCAGGGTCTGGACGAGATCGTGGTGAACCAGCTGAAGCTGGCCGACAAGGCCGGCCCGGTCGACCTGTCGATGTGGGAGGACGCAGTCGACGCGACCCTGCATCCGCTGGACGAAGTGACCATTGCCGTGGTCGGCAAGTATGTCGACCACCAGGACGCCTACAAGTCGGTGGGCGAGGCGCTCAAGCACGGCGGCCTGCGCCAGCGCACCAAGGTCAACCTGAAGTGGCTGGAAGCACAGGACCTGGAAGGCACCGACATGGCCGCGCTGGCCGATGTCGACGGCATCCTGGTGCCGGGCGGCTTCGGTGACCGTGGTTTCGAAGGCAAGGTGCTGACCTCGAAGTTCGCCCGCGAGCAGCAGGTGCCGTACTTCGGCATCTGCTACGGCATGCAGGCGGCGGTGGTCGATTACGCACGCAACGTGGTCGGACTGGAAGGCGCCAACAGCACCGAGAACGACCGCCAGTCGCCGAACCCGGTGATCGGCCTGATCACCGAGTGGCGCACCGCCAGCGGCGATGTCGAGAAGCGTGACGACAAGAGCGACCTCGGCGGCACCATGCGCCTGGGCCTGCAGGAACAGCGTCTGAAGCCGGGCACGCTGGCCCGCGAGCTGTACGGCAAGGACGTGGTTGCCGAGCGTCACCGCCACCGCTACGAGTTCAACAACCGCTACCGCACCCAGCTGGAAGACGCGGGCCTGGTGATCGCCGGCAAGTCGATGGACGACACCCTGGTGGAAGTGGTGGAACTGCCGCGTGATGCGCACCCGTGGTTCCTGGCCTGCCAGGCGCATCCGGAATTCCTGTCCACGCCGCGTGACGGCCACCCGCTGTTCATCGGTTTCATCCGTGCAGCGCGTGAGCGCAAGGCGGGCGGCAAGCTGCTTTCCGAAGTGCGCGCCTGACTTGTGAATGGGGGCTCCGGCCCCCATCCTGCATGCTTCAACCCCCAGCGCACCGGCCCGGCCGGTGCTGCGGACAACAAGGAAACGCCATGAAACTGTGTGGATTCGAGGTCGGGCTGGACCAGCCCCTGTTCCTGATCGCCGGCCCCTGCGTGATCGAGTCGATGCAGCTGCAGCTCGATACCGCCGGCAAGCTGAAGGAGATCACCGACAGGCTCGGCGTCAACTTCATCTTCAAGTCCAGCTTCGACAAGGCCAACCGCACCTCGGGCACCGCCTTCCGCGGCCCGGGCATGGAAGAGGGCCTGAAGGTCCTGGCCGAAGTGAAGAAGCAGATCGGCGTGCCGGTGTTGACCGACGTCCATGAATACACCCCGATGGACGAAGTGGCCTCGGTGGTGGACGTGCTGCAGACCCCGGCGTTCCTGGTCCGCCAGACCGACTTCATCCGCAAGGTGTGCTCGGCCGGCAAGCCGGTCAACATCAAGAAGGGCCAGTTCCTGGCGCCGTGGGACATGAAGCCGGTGGTGGAGAAGGCCAAGGCCACCGGCAATGAGCAGATCATGGTCTGCGAGCGCGGTGCCAGCTTCGGCTACAACAACCTGGTCAGCGACATGCGTTCGCTGGCAGTGATGCGCGACACCGGCTGCCCGGTGGTGTTCGATGCCACCCATTCGGTGCAGCTGCCGGGCGGGCAGGGCACCAGCTCGGGCGGCCAGCGCGAACACGTGCCGGTGCTGGCCCGTGCCGCGGTGGCGGTGGGCATCTCCGGCCTGTTCGCCGAGACCCATCCGGATCCGTCCAAGGCGCTGTCCGATGGCCCCAATGCGTGGCCGCTGGACCAGATGGAAGCCCTGCTCGAGACCCTGATGGAACTCGACGCGGTGACCAAGAAGCACGGCTTCTCGCGCTTCGCGTGAGTCGTGACCCGTGGCAGGCGCTGGAAAACCAGCGTCGCCGCCGGCACTGGAGGCAGTGGCCCTGGGGCGTGATTGCGCTGGGCCTGGCGGTGCTGTTCACCGTGGGCCTGTTCGGACTGGTGCTGATCGGCGCCGCGTCCGTGCGGCCACCGGGTGATGGGGGCAGCGGACTCAATCTGCGCGCGTATTTCATTGCGCTGCTGGTGGCCGAGCTGCTCGGCGCCGTGGGCTGCGTCGCTGCCGCTGTGTTGGCCTGGCGCCTGAATCGCGGCAAGGTGATGGCTGGCCTGGCGATCATCCTGCTTTCGCTCTGGTTCGGTGTCCTGTTCTACGGGCTGCTCTGAATGAATGCGACCCTGGCAACCCGTGATCGGCCCTGGGGCCTGATCGCGCTGGTGCTGGCTGTTGTTTCCTGGGCCGGCCTGGTGGCAGCCGTATTCGCCTTCGCCGCCAGTTTCGGCTCGCCCGGTGATGGCAACCATGGCGTGCAGGCCATGCAGTACTGGATTCTGGCTGCACTGGCCATGCTGGTGCTGTCCTTCGTTGGCAGCCTGGTGGCGATGGTGATGGCCTGGCGTCGCCGCCGCGGCGGCCTGTTGGCCGCCATCGCCGGTGGCCTGCTGGTGGTGATGATGTCGTTGATCCTGATGGTGATCGGGGCCAGTCTGGCCTGACGGCGCCCGCGCCATTTGGCAAGTGGCGGGCAGCCGGGGATAATCACGCGGCATTCGTTTTGTCGCCCCCTCTCCATACAGGTAACCGGCCCGACCATGAGTACGATCCGCAGCATCCACGCCCGTGAAATCCTCGACAGCCGTGGCAACCCCACGCTGGAAGCCGAAGTCATCCTGGAGGACGGTTCGTTCGGTCGCGCCGCGGTTCCCTCCGGCGCCTCGACCGGCACCAAGGAAGCGGTCGAGCTGCGTGACGGCGACAAGACCCGTTACCTGGGCAAGGGCGTGCGCAAGGCCGTCGACAACGTCAACACCACCATCGCCGCCGCGCTGAAGGGCTTCGAGGCCACCGACCAGGCCGGCCTCGACCGTCGCCTGATCGACCTGGACGGCACCGAGAACAAGGGCCGCCTGGGCGCCAACGCGCTGCTGGGTGTTTCGATGGCTGCCGCGCATGCCGCCGCCGCATCGAACAAGCAGGCACTGTGGCAGTACCTGGCCGCCAAGACCGGCGTGACCCCGTCGCTGCCGGTGCCGATGATGAACATCATCAACGGCGGTGCGCATGCCGACAACAACGTCGACTTCCAGGAGTTCATGGTGCTGCCGGTGGGCTTCACCTCGTTCTCCGAAGCGCTGCGTGCCGGCACCGAAATCTTCCATTCGCTGAAGTCGGTGCTGAAGGGCCACGGCCTGAGCACGGCCGTTGGCGACGAAGGCGGCTTCGCACCGGACTTCCGCAGCAACGTCGAAGCGCTGGACACCATCCTCGAAGCGATCGGCAAGGCCGGCTACACCGCCGGTGAAGACGTGCTGCTGGGCCTGGACGTGGCCTCCAGCGAGTTCTTCGAGAATGGCAAGTACAACCTGGTCGGCGAGAACAAGCGCCTGACCTCCGAACAGTTCGTCGACTTCCTCGCCGACTGGGCCGCGCAGTACCCGATCATCACCATTGAGGACGGCCTGGCCGAGAACGACTGGGCCGGCTGGAAGCTGCTGACCGATCGCATCGGCAAGAAGGTGCAGCTGGTCGGCGATGACCTGTTCGTGACCAACCCGAAGATCTTCCAGGAAGGCATCGACTCGGGCACCGCCAACGCGATCCTGATCAAGGTCAACCAGATCGGCACCCTGAGCGAAACCCTGGAAGCGATCGCCATGGCCGACCGTGCCGGCTACGCCGCCGTGGTCTCGCACCGTTCGGGCGAAACCGAAGACACCACCATCGCCGACATTTCGGTGGCCACCACCGCCACCCAGATCAAGACCGGCTCGCTGTGCCGCAGCGATCGCGTGGCCAAGTACAACCAGCTGCTGCGCATCGAGGAAGCCCTCGGCGCCGGCGCGCGTTACGCCGGTCGTGACGCGTTCGTTTCGCTGAAGCGCTGAGCCGATGCGCGACTGGCGCTGGATGCTGCTGGTGCTGGCCCTGCTGCTGGGCTGGCTGCAGTATCGCTTCTGGTTCGGCCCGGGCAATTCGGGCGAAGTGATGATGCTCGAAGCCCAGGTCGCCAACCAGGAGCGGGACAATGAGGGCCTGCAGCAGCGCAACGATGCGTTGGCTGCGGAAGTGAAGGACCTCAAGGAAGGCCAGTCCGCCATCGAGGAACGCGCACGCAGTGAGCTGGGCATGATCAAGCCCGGCGAGAAGTTCTACCGCGTGGTCGAGGATGCGCCGGTCCCTCCGGCGCAGCCCGCTGCGGGCGTCAGTGCCCAGGCCGGCGAACATCCGGCGGACGTGCCATGAGCGCGGCGATCTGGGTGGTGGTTCCGGCCGCCGGTCGTGGCGCGCGGTTTGGTGCGCCGTTGCCCAAACAGTACCTGCAGGCGGGTGGACAGATCCTGCTTGCCCACACCCTGGATGCGCTGCTCGCGCACCCGGCCGTGGCCGGGGCGATGGTGGTGATCGGCCAGGACGATGCCGATTGGCCGGGCTGGAATGAATGGGCCGGCAAACCGGTGTTGACCTGCACCGGCGGCGCGACCCGTGCCGCCTCGGTGCTGGCCGGTCTACAGGCGCTGCCGGACTCGGTGCGGGCCGATGAATTCGTGCTGGTCCACGATGCGGCGCGGCCGAACCTGTCGCCGACCGATCTGGGCCGTCTGCTCGAAGTGGGGCGTGCCGATCCGGTCGGTGCGATCCTGGCCGCACCCGTGCGCGACACGCTCAAGCGTGCGGGTGACGACGGTGGCATCGATGCCACCGAGCCGCGCGAACGCCTGTGGCGCGCACTGACGCCGCAGCTGTTCCGTCGCCACCAGCTCAGCCGCGCACTGGCCGAGGCGGCCGCCGCCGGCGTCGAAGTGACCGACGAGGCGATGGCGATGGAGCGCCAGGGCCAGCGCCCGCTGCTGGTGGAAGGCAGCGAGGACAACTTCAAGGTCACCACCCCGGCCGATCTGGACCGGTTTGAATTCGTACTTTCCCGCCGCGCCAGCTGATTGCCCGCGCGGCCCTGCTGCAAGGGTTGCATCCATGAGCACCGCACCGTTCCCGCCCGTCCGCATCGGCCAGGGTTATGACGTCCATGCCTTCGGTGAAGGCGACCACATCATGCTTGGCGGGGTGAACGTCCCGCACAGCTGCGGCGTGCTCGCGCACAGCGACGGCGACGTGATCCTGCATGCGCTGTGCGATGCGATGCTTGGCGCGCTGGCGCTGGGCGACATCGGCCAGCATTTCCCGCCGAGCGACGACCGCTGGAAGGGCGCCGACAGCAGCGACTTCGTGCGTCACTGCGACAGCCTGCTGCGCGAGCGCGGCTGGCGTGTCGGCAACACCGACATCACCGTGATCTGCGAGCGTCCCAAGGTCGGTCCGCATGCACTGGCGATGCGCGAGCGCATCGGCGGTCTGCTGCAGCTGCCGCTGGATGCGGTCAGCGTCAAGGCCACCACCTCGGAGAAGCTGGGTTTCACCGGCCGTGGTGAAGGCATCGCCGCACAGGCCGTCGTGCTGCTGGTGGCGGCATGATCCCGGTACCGCTCGCGTTCGGTACGCCGTTGCTGACGGCACGCATCCGCACCACGCCCGACGATTTCCAGGTGGACGAACTGCCGGCCTTCGAGGCCAGCGGCGAAGGCGAGCACCTGCTGCTGCACATCCGCAAGCGCGGCGCCAACACCGTGCACGTAGCCAAGCTGCTGGCCAAGTGGGCGGGTCTGCCGGAAATGGCGGTCAGCTACGCCGGCATGAAAGACCGCCACGCGGTCACCACCCAGCGCTTCAGCGTGCACCTGCCCAAGCGCGTCGCGCCGGATCTGGCCGAACTGGCCAGTGACGAGATCGAGGTGATCGAGTCCACCTGGCACAACCGCAAGCTGCAGCGCGGCGCATTGGCCGGCAACCGATTCAAGCTGGTGCTGCGCGAGGTGCGGGGCGATGCCGTTGCGATCAGCGAGCGCCTGCAGCAGATTGCCGGGCGCGGCCTGCCGAACTGGTTCGGCGAGCAGCGCTTTGGCCGCGACGGCGGCAACGTACCGGCGGCACTGGCGATGTTCGGTGGCCGGCGCATGCGCAAGGATCAGCGTTCGCTGTTGTTGTCGGCGGCGCGTTCGGCGCTGTTCAACCGCGTGCTGGCCGCGCGCGTGGAGCAGGGCAACTGGGATCAGCCACTGGACGGCGAGGTGTGGATGCTCGACGGCAGCCGTAGCGTGTTCGGCCCCGAGCCGTACACCGACGTGCTGGCCGAGCGCCTGGCGCGGTTCGACATCCATCCCAGCGCACCGCTATGGGGCGAGGGCGAACTGCGCAGCGCCGATGCGGCACGCGAGCTGGAGCTGGCCGCGCTGGACGACGAGGAGTCGAAGGCATTGCGGGCTGGCCTGGAAGACGCGCGCCTGAAGCAGGAGCGCCGCGCGTTGCGCCTGCGCCCGGCGCTGTTGCAGCACCAGTGGCTGGCCGACGACGTGCTGGAGCTGTCGTTCGCACTGCCGCCGGGTTGCTACGCCACCGCCGTACTGCACGAGCTCGGCCCGGTCGAAGACGCCTCGCAGGCCTGAGCAGAAGAAAGGGGGGCGGAGGCGAAAAGCATCCACGCATGGCGTGGATCTACCATCTCTCCGCCCACAGTAGATCCACGCCATGCGTGGATGAGTCAGTAGATCCACGCCATGCGTGGATGAGTCAGTAGATCCACGCCATGCGTGGATGAGTCAGTAGATCCACGCCATGCGTGGATGGTTTGCCTCAACGTCGCGCCAGCAGCACCAGCACCGCGCCGGTGCCGCCTTGCCCGGTCGGCGCCGAATGGAACGCCAGCACGTCGTTGCGCAGCCGCAGCAGGCGGTCGACCAGGTTCTTCAGCACCGGCGCACCGCCATCGGACTGCAAACCCTTGCCGTGGATGATGCGCACGCAGCCGTACTCGTGTGCATGCGCGTCCTGCAGGAACTGCCGCAACAGAACTTCCGCCTGCACGGCGGTGGCGCCATGCAGGTCCAGTTCGTCCTGTACCGAGTACTGGCCACGTTTGAGGCGCTGGAACAGGCGTGGCGGCAGGTTGTCGCGGCGATAGCTGGCCACGTCGCCCGCCTCCAGCGGCGAACTGTCACGCAGCAGCCGCGCGAACTCGCCGGCCGCTTCGGCCTCATCGCGCTCGGCCATGCGCGCGCGCGGCTTCGGCCGGGGCGCCGCCGGTGCCGGCTCGGCATCCTTGCGCAGCGGCGTCACTGCGCCGATGGCCGCACGGAACAGGGCGGCCGGGTCTTCGTCTTCAGGGGGCGACATGCGCACAGGGTAAACCGCCGGCGCGGGTCTGCCTATGACGGTTCGATGTCGGTCGTGACCGCCGGCAGGGTAGGACCGGCGGCTCGCATGCGGCACAATAGACGATGCCCTTGCAGGGTCGACGGCTTCCGCAGGAAGCACGACGGTCCCGCCCACACTGCACGGTGATGGAATCGAATTCTTGGAAAATCAAGCGGTTAAATCGAAGATGCGAATCCTGGTCAGTAATGACGATGGTGTCGACGCCGCAGGCATCCGGATGCTTGCCTCGGTGCTGCGCGAGACCGGCCATGAAGTGACGGTGGTCGCACCCGACCGCGATCGCTCCGGCGCCAGTAATTCACTGACCCTGGACCTGCCGATCCGCCTCAAGCGCATCGACCACTACACCGTCTCGGTGGCCGGCACGCCGACCGACTGCGTGCACCTGGCGCTGACCGGCCTGCTTGAATTCGAGCCTGACATTGTCGTGTCCGGCATCAACAACGCCGCCAACCTTGGCGATGACGTGATCTATTCCGGCACCGTTTCGGCGGCGATGGAAGGCCGCTTCCTCGGCCTGCCGGCGGTGGCGGTCTCGCTGGTCAGCCGCAATCACGACCCGAAGCACTTCGAGACCGCCGCGCGTGCTGCGGTGGAGATCGTCGCCCGGCTCAAGGCCGACCCGTTGCCCGCTGACACCATCCTCAACGTCAACGTGCCGGACCTGCCGTGGAGCGAGGTCAAGGGCTTCGAAGTCACTCGCCTGGGCAACCGCCATCGCGCCGAAGGCTGCATCGCGCAGAAGGATCCGCGTGGCAATGAGGTCTACTGGATCGGCCCGGCCGGCCGTGAGCAGGACTCCGGCCCCGGTACCGACTTCCACGCCGTGCGCACCGGGCACATCTCGATCACGCCGATCCAGGTCGACCTGACCCGCTACCAGGCACTGGAGAAGGTGGCCAGCTGGGTCGGCGGCCTCAGCGCCGCGCTGGACCCGCAGGCATGAGCCCGCGCCTGCGCCTGCAGCCGGAAGCTGTCGGTATCGGCATGACCTCGCAGCGCGTGCGTGACCGTCTGGTCGATCGCCTGCGCGAGGCCGGCATCGTCGACGAAGCCACCTTGAATGCGATCCGGGTGGTGCCGCGACATCTGTTCATCGACGAGGCACTGGCGTCCCGGGCCTATGAGGACACCGCGCTGCCGATCGGTCACGGCCAGACCATTTCGCAGCCCTGGGTGGTGGCGAGGATGACCGAGGCCGTGCTGCAGGTAGCGCCGAAGCGCGTGCTGGAAGTCGGCACCGGCTCCGGCTACCAGGCGGCCATCCTTGGCGCGCTGGGGCTGGAGGTCTATACGGTCGAGCGCATCGGCGACCTGCTGCGGCAGGCGCGCAAGCGCTTCCGCGCGCTGGGCATGAACATCCGTACCAAGCATGACGATGGCCGCGTTGGCTGGGCCGAGCACGGTCCGTTCGATGCCATCGTGGTCACCGCGGCCGCACCGGCGCTGGTGGATGCACTGGTGGAGCAGCTGGCCGAAGGCGGGCGTCTGGTGGCCCCGGTCGGCGGCCCGGGCGGGCAGTCGCTGGTGCAGCTGGACCGCCGCGCTGACGACAGCATCGAACAACGCGTGCTGGCGCCGGTCACCTTCGTGCCGCTGCTGTCTGGCATGCTGGACTAATCCACGGAGCGGGGTTGCATGAAGATTTTCGGGCCGCTGTACGAGCGGGCGATGAAGTGGGCGGCGCACGAACGCGCGCCGACCTACCTGACGGTATTGAGCTTTTTCGAGGCGATCATCTTTCCGGTGATGCCGGAAGTGATGCTGGCGCCGATGTGCGTGGCCCAGCCCAAACGTGGCTGGTGGTTCGCCACCCTCAGCCTGGCCGGGTCGATGGTCGGCGCGGTGGTCGGCTATGCGCTGGGCCACTTCGCCTTCGAGGCGATCAAGCCGCTGTTCGAGGCGCTGGGCATGCTGCCGGCGATCGAGCAGGGCATCACCACCGTGCAGGCGAAGATGGCCGAGTCGCCGTGGGCGGTGTTCACCTTCCTGGTGCTGGGCGGCTTCATGCCCATCCCGATGAAGGTCTTCACGTGGGCATCGGGTATCGTCGGCGTACCGATGCCGCAGTACCTGTTGAGCATGCTGATCGGTCGCGGCAAGCGCGTGTTCGTGCTGGCCGCGGTCATCCGTATCGGCGGTGCGCGTGCCGAAGCGGCGCTGCGCCGCTGGATTGAACCACTGGGCTGGATCGCCACCGCGTTGGTGGTGGTGCTGATTGCCTGGCTTGTATGGAGGTCGAAGTTCGCATGAGTCCTGATCGTCTGAGCAAGGGAGTGCGCATCGGCGCGCTGGCTGTGCTGGTTTCCACCCTGGCTGCCTGCGGCACCGCCACCGTGGTCCGACCGGGTGGCGGCAGCAGCAGTGGTGGCGTGACCACGCCGAAGACCTCGGTGCCCAAGCCGGGGCAGACCGTGGTCGTGCGCAAAGGCGACACCATCTATGCACTGGCCCGTATCCACGACATCACGCCGGCCGACCTGATTGCCTGGAACAGCCTGGACAATCCCTCGACCATCCATCCGGGGCAAGTGATCCGCCTGTACCCGCCGGGTGCCAGCGGCGGCCGCGCGCCGACCACCGTGGTGACCGCGCCGCGTCCGGGCGGCAGTGCCGGCAGCACTGCGCCGGTCACGGCACCGGCGGGGCCGGTGAAGAGCAATATCGCCTGGCGCTGGCCGGCCGATGGCGCGATCGTTGGCCGCTATGTCGCCGGTGATGCGACCAAGCAGGGTGTGGACATTGCCGGCACCAGCGGCCAGGCGGTGAAGGCCACCGCCAACGGCGTGGTGGTGTATTCCGGCGCCGGACTGGTCGGTTACGGCGAGCTGATCATCATCAAACACAGCGACCAGTGGCTGTCGGCCTATGGCCACAACCGCAAGCGCCTGGTGAACGAAGGCCAGAGCGTGAAGGCTGGCGAGCAGATTGCCGAGATGGGCCGTACCGGTGCGAACCGCGACATGGTCCACTTCGAGATCCGTTACAACGGCAAGCCGGTCGACCCGCAGCAATATCTGCCGGCGCGCTGACGCAGGCAGATACGGGTAGCGCTGGGCTTGCCTATGTAGAGCCGAGCCATGCTCGGCTGCTCTTCGCCGCGATGCGGCGCTACAGATGCCGCGATTGCCTGGGTCTGTAGAGCCGAGCCATGCTCGGCTGCTCTTCGCCGCGATGCGGCGCCGCCCGAGCATGGGCTCGGGCGCTACAGGCCACGCGTGATCCAGGGGTGGCCGGGGCATGCCCGGCGTTCGCCCAGGCTGAACGGCAATGGCCGTTTACGACCCTGATTGCCGCGTCCCAATCTTCCCGGTCAACCGCGAACGCGGCATCCTGCTGCAGACCCCATCTCCTGTGGTGCCGCATGATCCGCCGCCTTCCCGTTCTGGCGTTGCTTGCCGTCCCGGCGCTGGCAACCGCCGCCAGCAATCCCCATGACGTCGCCAGCCGCTTCTACGCGGCCCTGCAGAACAGCGGGCCGGATCAAGCGCTGATCGGGCCGCTGCTGGGCGATGCCCTGCGCGCCGCCATCGATGCGCAGCGCGGCTATGAGCAGGCCTGTACCGCGCTGGCTGCGCCCGACGAAAAGCCGCACATGCTGGACCAGAGCCCCTATCTCATGGCGCCGGATCGGCCGGAAACGGTAAAGGTAGGGCTGCCCGGCGCGGGCGGCGAAGCCACCTGGATGCCCGTCGAGATGGCGATAGGCGATTATCGCTGGACCGACCGGGTCCTGCTGCAGAGGCAGGGCCAGGACTGGAAGGTCATGGATATCCGCTGGGGCCAGGGCGGCAGCCTGATCGGGCGGCTGAAGGACTTCTCGGCCTTTCGTTGTACCGCCACGCACGGGTAGCGCCGGGCCATGCCCGGCGGCGCCACCTCAGCCTTCCAGAATGAAGGCGGCCGCGACCTTGCGGCCTTCGCCGGCGAGAATGTTGAACGTGCGCGCGGCGGCGGGGTTGTTCATCACTTCCAGACCGATGCCGCGGGACAGGCAGGCCGCCATCACTGCAGCCGGCGGAAACACCTGACGATCACCGGTGCCGAGCACGATCAACGCCGGGTTCAGCGCCAGGATCGGCTCCAGGTCGGCCAGCTGCAGCTCGGCCGAACGCACTACCGGCCACTGCTCGACCAGCTGGTCAGGGGTCAGGAAGAAACTGCTGTCCAGCACCTGCTCGTTGACCCGCGCCGAGCGGCCGTCGGCGGCGCGCAGGCTGTAGGCGTAATCAGGCGGTTCGTGGTTCAGCTGCATGGCGGTAGGGCGATCAGCCGCGCGGCAGCACGATCTGGCGCTGTTCCTTGCTCGGGCGGTACAGCACGGCGACGTGGCCGATGCGCTGCACCAGCGCGCTCTCGGTGGCGTCGACGATCTCGCCGATCATCACATCACGCGCTTCGCGGTCCTCGGCAGCGACCTTCACCTTGACCAGTTCGTGGCGCTCCAGCACTTCGTTCAGCTCAGCGAGGAAGGCCGGGGTCACGCCCTTGCCGCCGGTCTGCAGCAGGGCCTTCAGGTCGTGGGCTTGGCCGCGCAGGAAACGGGTCTGGGAGGCGGTCAGGGCGATGGACATGCAGGAAAAGACGGTTGAATGGGGCGATCAGGGTATCATGAGGACCCCATCCGCCCCTATTTTCAATGGCTACCCGCAGCAAAAGCAGCCAGCGCTGGCTCAAGGAACACTTCTCCGACCCCTTCGTGAAGAAGGCGCAGGCCGAAGGCATGCGCTCGCGCGCCGCCTACAAGCTCGAAGAGCTGCTCGAACGTGACCGGTTGCTGAAGCCGCACATGGTGGTGGTCGACCTCGGCGCGGCCCCGGGCGGATGGTCTCAGCAGGTGCGGAGACAGATCGGTGATACCGGCCGCGTGCTGGCCCTGGACATCCTGGACATGCCGCCGCTGGCCGGCGTGGAGTTCCTTCACGGTGACTTCAGGGAAGAAGCCGTCCTATCGCAGTTTGAAGCCATGCTCGGGGATCAGCCGGTAGACCTTGTACTGTCGGACATGGCCCCCAATAAGAGTGGTGTGGGCGCGGTCGACCAGCCGCGGATGATGCACCTGGCGGAGCTGGCCCTGGATTTTGCCGACAACCACCTCAAGACCGGTGGGGCATTCCTGATCAAGCTGTTCCAGGGCGAAGGCTTTGACGACTACGTGCGCGACATGCGCCGCCGGTACGACAAGGTTTCCATCCGCAAGCCGGAAGCGTCGCGCAAGCGCTCTCCCGAGGTGTATGCCTTGGGTCAGGGAAAACGCGCCCACATGAAGTAAGCTCGCAACGTACGCAAGTTCGACCCCAACGCAACGCCAGCACTAAGAGGAACACCGGAGCCAATGAGGATGAACGACTTGACCAAGAACCTCCTGCTATGGGTGGTCGTCGCCGTCGTGCTGATGGTGGTCTTCCAGAGCTTCTCGCCCAAGACCTCCGGGGCCGGGGCGCAGGGCGCGTCGTATTCGCAGTTCCTGGACCAGGTGGACAGCGGCAACGTGCAGAAGGTCGCCTTCGGCGGCGACATGCGCGGCGGCACCAGCCAGCTGACCTACACCACCCGCGGTGGGCAGTCGTCCACCATCACCGCACCGTTCGATCGTGACCTGATCAACGTGCTGCGCACCAAGAATGTGGAAATCGTGCAGGAGGAGCCGTCCAGCGGCATTTCCCTCGGCGCGATCCTGATGAATTTCCTGCCGGTCATCCTGATCATCGGCTTCTGGCTGTTCATCATGCGCCAGATGCAGGGCGGTGGCGGCGGTGCCAAGGGCGCGATGTCCTTCGGCAAGTCGCGCGCCAAGCTGCAGGGCGAAGACCAGATCAAGGTCACCTTTGCCGACGTCGCCGGTTGCGACGAGGCCAAGGAAGAAGTGGGCGAACTGGTCGACTTCCTGCGTGACCCGTCCAAGTTCACCAAGCTGGGCGGCAAGATTCCGCGCGGCGTGCTGATGGTGGGCCCGCCGGGTACCGGCAAGACGCTGCTGGCCAAGGCCATCGCCGGCGAAGCCAAGGTGCCGTTCTTCTCGATCTCCGGTTCGGACTTCGTGGAAATGTTCGTCGGCGTCGGCGCCAGCCGCGTGCGCGACATGTTCGAGCAGGCCAAGAAGCACGCCCCGTGCATCATCTTCATCGACGAGATCGATGCCGTCGGTCGCCATCGTGGTGCCGGCCTGGGCGGTGGTCATGACGAGCGCGAGCAGACCCTGAACCAGCTGCTGGTCGAGATGGACGGTTTCGAGGGTGGCGAAGGCGTGATCGTGATCGCCGCGACCAACCGTCCGGACGTGCTGGACCCGGCGCTGCTGCGTCCGGGCCGCTTCGACCGCCAGGTCGTGGTCGGCCTGCCGGACGTGAAGGGCCGCGAGCACATCCTGAAGGTGCACATGCGCAAGCTGCCGCTGGCCGACGACGTCGAGCCGATGGTGATCGCGCGCGGTACCCCGGGCTTCTCCGGTGCCGACCTGGCCAACCTCTGCAACGAGGCGGCCCTGTTCGCCGCGCGTGGCAACGAGAAGGAAGTCCGCATGGACCACTTCGACCGTGCCCGCGACAAGATCCTGATGGGTGCCGAGCGCCGCTCGATGGCCATGAGCGAGGACGAGAAGACCCTGACCGCGTACCACGAAGCCGGCCACGCCATCGTCGGCCGCCTGGTGCCCGAGCACGACCCGGTCTACAAGGTCACCATCATTCCGCGCGGCCGTGCGCTGGGTGTGACCATGTACCTGCCGGAAGGCGACAAGTACTCGATGAACCGCGTGGCGATCCAGTCGCAGCTGTGCTCGCTGTACGGCGGCCGCGTCGCTGAAGAGCTGATCTTCGGTGAGGACAAGGTCACCACCGGTGCCTCCAACGACATCGAGCGCGCCACCAAGATGGCCCGCAACATGGTCACCAAGTGGGGCCTGTCCGAGCAGCTCGGCCCGATCGCCTATGGCGAAGAGGACGACGAGGTGTTCCTGGGCCGCTCGGTCACCCAGCACAAGAGCGTGTCCAACGACACCGCGCGCCGCATCGACGAGGAAGTGCGCAACATCCTCGACAAGGCCTACGCCCGCACCACGCAGCTGCTGACCGACAACATCGACAAGCTGCACGCGATGTCGCAGCTGCTGCTGCAGTACGAGACCATCGACGCGCCGCAGATCGACGCCATCATGGAAGGCCGCGATCCGCCGCCGCCGGCCGGCTGGAACAAGTCGAACAAGGACGGTGGCAACGACAAGGGCGGCGACGCTCGTCCGCTGCCGCCCATCGCAGGCCCGGCCGAGTCGCACTGACGGCCCGCTGCAGGTGACACCAGACGAGGCCGGGGCAACCCGGCTTCGTCGTTTCCGGGCCACCGGCCCCTCCCGATGTACCGATCTGACGCTGGAGTCTGCATGTCCGCCCCGAAGCCCGAACCGATTTCCCACAACGTCGAGATGATCATCGCCACGGTGGTCGGCGTGGGCGTAGGCCTGGGCGCCGACAACCTGCTGCTGGGCTGTGTGGTGGGCATCGCGGTCGGCATCGTGCTGAGCATCGCCAAGACCCTGTACGTGGATCGCAAGCGCCGCCGCCGCTGAGCGGGGCAGCAGGGCTGCGCCCTGCACCCGCGGTAGTGCCGGCCGCTGGCCGGCAACCTCAACAGCAACAGCGACAGCGGCATTCCGTGGTTTGGTGGGGCGGTGTCGGATGGCGGGGACGCCGTGAACCCGTCCTTGGGGGCTTGGCAGCCGCTTGCTCGTGTGCGCTGTCCTGCGCACACGGCAAGACCGGGGTTGGGCGTCCTGCCCAACCCGCCCGAGGCACGCCTCGGGCCCATGCGGCTGACACCCCGCCATCCGACACCGCCCCACCTCTGGCAG